>DAIQBB010000001.1:0-263702 GCA_036781365.1 Steroidobacteraceae bacterium
AAGGCCACGCGGTGGCCGGAGAAGGAGACCGTCGCGGACACGTCGCAGGGCGTGCCGCTCGCGCCGCTCCAGGACCTCGCGCGCTACTGGGCGACGGACTACGACTGGCGCAAGTGCGAGGCGAAGCTCAACGCCCTGCCCCAGTTCATCACCGAGATCGACGGGCTCGACATCCACTTCATCCACGTGCGTTCGAAGCACAAGGGCGCGCTGCCCGTCATCGTCACGCACGGATGGCCCGGTTCGATCCTCGAGCAGATCAAGCTCGTCGGCCCGCTCACCGACCCCACGGCCTTCGGAGGCCGCGCGGAGGACGCCTTCGACGTCGTGATCCCGTCGATCCCCGGTTATGGGCTCTCGTGCAAGCCGACGACCAGCTGGGATCATGCCCGCATGGCACGCGCTTGGATCGTGCTGATGAAGCGCCTGGGATACACGCGATACGTCGCGCAGGGCGGCGACGTGGGTGGACAGATCACGGATGCCATGGCGGTCGAGGCGCCCGCGGAGCTCGTGGCCATACACACCAACTTCCTGTTCGCTCTCCCGCAGGACGTGTCGAACACGATCCAGGCTGGAGGGCCGGTGCCGACCGATTTCTCCGACGCGGAACGACGCGCGCTCGACAAGCTGAGGGGCTTCTTCGTCAAGAACGCCGCTTACGCGATCGAGATGGCGACGCGTCCGCAGACGCTCTACGGGCTCTCCGATTCGCCGGTCGCCCTCGCGGCTTGGCTGATCGACCACGGCGACGGCGACGACCAGCCGGCGGCGACGGTCCTCGAGGCGATGCGCACGCCGACCAAAGGACAGCCCCCGGAGCGGCTGACGCGGGACGACGTGCTCGACAACATCACCCTCTACTGGCTGACAAACACCGGGGTCTCCGCGGCCCGCAGCTATTGGGACAACAAGCCCCCGTACTTCGGCCCCAAGAACTTCTCTATCCCGGCGGCGTTCACTGTCTTTCCCGGCGAGATCTACCAGCCCTCCCGGCGCTGGGCAGAGCGTGGCTACGCGAATCTTACGTACTTCAACGAGGTGGACAAGGGCGGGCACTTCGCGGCGTGGGAAGAGCCGCTGCTCTTCGCGTCGGAGATGCGCGCGGGATTCAGATCGCTGCGCACGCATCACGCGGACAAGGCTGCATAGACTGCGCAAAGATAATTGAGGGAGGAGTAACCTGGAGCCCGCAGAAATTGTCTGCGGGCTTCTTTTTTGCGCTGGGATGGTTGGCCGCCATTCAATGCATGAATGGCAACCACTCAGTCCGATCTTTGCGGGGGTATTGCGTGAATCAGTCCTGCACGGTCCTGCATCTTGGGGCATTCGTTGCAACGGGCGCCCCGGCTACCCGGTTGATGCTGTTGATGATGCAGTTTTCAGCTCGGGACTGAAAATCCGCGTGTCGGTGGTTCGATTCCGCCCCTGGCCACCAATTCAAAACCAAAGACCTCTGGAGACCAGGCAGGTCTTTTGCTAACAGCATCGACCAACAGTTGTATGCGATGGGAAGCAATCAAAAGCACTGCGATTGAAGTAATTGCGGTATAGAGTTCTGGACTGGCGGTGCTACGTCATGCATTTATCGCTAACAGTCAACGGCCAGAATTACGGGCTGAATACGGAGCCGAGCGTTCCTTTGCTTTGGGCTCTCCGCGAACATCTTTCTCTCACCGGCACCAAATACGGTTGCGGCATCGCCCAATGCGGCGCCTGCACTGTCCACCTCGACGGCCGCCCCGTTCGCGCTTGCGTCACCCCCGTCTCCGCCGCCGTCGGCAAGCGGATAACGACCATCGAAGGCCTCGGCACCAAGGACAACTCACACCCCGTCCAAATCGCCTGGACCGAAATCGGCGTCCCCCAGTGCGGCTATTGTCAGTCCGGCCAGATCATGTCTGCCGCCGCGCTCCTCTCCGTGAAGCCCAAGCCCACTGACGCGGACATCGACGCCGCCATGGCCGGCAACATCTGCCGCTGCGGTACTTACCTCCGCATCCGTAAGGCCATCCACAAAGCCGCCGCCCTGATGGCGCAGATGGACGCGCCCGCATGAGCGCCGTCCCCGTCACTCGCCGCCACTTTCTGAAAGTGTCCGCCGCCGCCGGCGGTGGCCTGCTCATCGGCTTCTGCATCCCCGAAGCGCTCGCCGCCACCGTCCAAGCGAAGCCCTGGACCGCGCTACCCCAGGGCGCCGAAATCAATGCCTGGCTCGCCATTGACGCCGAAGGCAACGTCACCGTCCGCGTTCCCCACACCGAGATGGGGCAGGGCGCCCTTACGGCGGTCTCCATGATGATCGCCGAAGAGCTCGACATCGACTGGACCCGCGTGCGCGCCGTGTTCGCCGACCCGAACCGGCACCTGCGCAATGGCAACGAATATAAGTCCATGAACACGTCCGGCTCCGCCGTCGTGCGCCGCCAGCACCCCCACATCATGCAAGCCGGCGCCTCCGCGCGCGAGAGACTTAAGGAAGCCGCCGCCCGTGCGTGGGGCGTCGAACGGAGTAGCGTCGAAGCCAGGCTCGGCACGCTCAAGTCCGGCACGCGCGCCGGCACGTACGCCGAATTCGCGACCGCCGCCGCAGCTGTCACGCTCCCCGAAGAGCCCACCATCAAGAAGCCCGGCGAGTGGTGGCTCCTCGGCAAGCCGCTCAAGCGCCTCGACGTCGACGTCAAGTCGAACGGAAGCGCCGTCTACGCCATCGACGCGCAAGTGCCGAACATGGTCTACGCCACCGTCAAGGCCTGCCCCGTACCTTGGGGCACGCTCAAGAGCTACGACGACAGCGCCATCAGGAGCCGCCCCGGCATATTCGCCGTCATCGCTTTCAAGGCCGTGCCTGGCCAGACCGACAACTCCGACTTGCAGGACGCCGTCGCAGTCGTCGCCGACAGTTGGTGGCACGCCAAGATCGCGCTCGATGAGCTATCCATCGAATGGGATTTCGGCCCGTACGCACACACCAGCAGCGCTTCCCAGCTCGCCGTGGCGCGCCAGCGCCTCGAGCAGCCGGGCGAGCTCGTCACGGAGAACAGCGAAGGCACGCTCCGGTTCGGTGAGTCGCGCGAGGTGACCGCCGAGTACCACCGACCGTGGGAAACGCACGCGCGCATGGAGCCAATCAACGCGACGGTCAGCGTCACGCCCGAGCGCGTCGACGTCTGGTCGCCCACCCAGGACCAGTCCGTGGCGCTCCAGCTCGCCGCCGATCAGGCCGGGCGGGATCCGAAGGACGTCTACGTCCATACGGTTTTTCTCGGCGGCGGCTTCGGCGGCAACGGCGGCGGCGCCACCGCCGTCACGCGCCAGGCAACCGAACTTTCCAAACAGCTCAAGCGGCCCGTGAAAGTGATCTGGTCCCGCGAGGAAGACATCGCCCAGGACAAGCAGCGCCCGCCGAACGTGACCCGCTTGACCGCGGCCCTCGGGGCCGACGGCCTGCCGTTCGCGTGGAAGACGCGCTCCCTGTGGTTCACGCCCGAAGGCGTCGAACGCGTGGGCCCCGCGACCGCCGACTATGCGATCAGCAACATGCCCTATCAGGTGCCCAACCGCCGGCACGAGCGCGTGAACGCCCGGTCCCATATCCCCGTCGCGACTCACCGCGCGCCCGGATCAAACCAGCACGGGTTCATCACCGAGTGCTTCGTCGACGAAGTGGCCCTCGCCGGCGGCATCGATCCGCTCGAGTGGCGGCTCCGAATGACGCAGGGCCTCGACGACTGGCAGCTCGTCCTGCGCACGCTTAAGGAGAAGTCTGGCTTCCGCACCGACCTGCCAAAGGGGCAGGGTATGGGCGTCGCCATCGTCGAGGACCACGGCTCGATCTGCGCCGCCTGCGCCACCGTGCGCGTGAACCAGGCCGGGGAGCTCGCCGTCGAGAAAGTCGTGATCGTCATCGACAGCGGCCACGTCATCAATCCGTATAACGCCGCCGAGCAGCTCGAAGGCGGCGTCTGCTGGGAGCTGTCGCATGCCTGGATGGGCGGCCTCGAGCTGCGCGAAGGTCGCTTCGTCAACACCAACTTCGACAGCTACCCGCTGCTCCGGATGCCGCAGATGCCCGAAGTCGAGGTGCACTTCGCGCTCTCGGGCGGCAGCAAGTGGGGCGGCATCGGCGAGCCCGCGGGTCCTCCGGTGCCGCCGGCCGTCGCCAACGCTATCTACTTCGCGACCGGCAAGCGGATTCGGTCAACGCCGTTCAAGAACCACGACTTGAGCTGGAGTTGATGAGCAGGAATCGATACCCCGCAGATAGGAGAAAAAGCGCGCCGCCGATTTGAACCTGTGCTCCCAGAATGGTCGGGGTGTCTGCGAGCGCTCTGCGGGAGTTTTGCGTGAATCAGTTTGTGACTGAAAATCCGCGTGTCGGTGGTTCGATTCCGCCCCTGGTCACTACTTTCACCAGGTCTCTGGGTTCTCAGAACAACGTCGGGAATACGCTCTGCGCGTTGCGCAAATCACCTGCTCTCCGGATCGGCGCAGAAAGGTCCCCGGGGCACTCGGCCCCGAGGACCTTGGCGTCGATCATCGTGCAGCGCTGTGGGGGGATTTAGATTGTCTGCACTTGCTCGAACGCCTCTTGATCGTTCAACTTGCGTTTACCTCGACGCGGCGGATTTGCTCGGGCGGCGCTCCGCCCTCGGTTAAAATCGGCTTCTGCATTAGCAACGGAATGGCATCCGCGGGTGGCTCTGACCGATCGATGTCGAGGTAGACGGTTCCGGTTGGCGCAACAGTTCGCGGTACCTGCGGCTCCTTGCGATCAAACAAGGCGAATCCGACGATTGCAGCCAGCGCCGGCAGCAACCAGCGCAAGACCGAGACGCGACGCTTGGGTGGCGGAGGCGTGTATGTCGCGCGCTCCGTATCCGATGTTCCCCGGTAACGGCCAAGGTTCGAGAGCTGGCTCGGGACGGCAGCGGAGAAAAAATGCTTCTCACCGTGCAGCAGAGTCACAAGTGAGCATGCATTCAAGCCGTCGTGACGCGCGCGCTTGCCGAGGAATGCCAGCACGAGGGGCGCTGCGACGTTCAGCAGCGTCTTTGCGGTCGAGTTCTTGATCCCGGCATATCCGGCCAGCTGATTTGCGAAATTGGCGGTGCCGTCGCCGAACAGCGAGCCTAGCAATGTGCGTCCAAGGTTCATCATCGGCAGCGAGCCATTGGCGCTGAAGAGACTGCTGATATCGACAAGGACACCGCCGTCATTCGCCGGTGATCGCATCAGTTCAAAGAGCAGTGCGGCGAAACCGGGATTTTCGGAGCGGCTGGCAAGATTGCTGAGCACTGCCGGAAACATGCCACTCACGCCTTTGCGTATCGCGGCTTCGGATTCACCCAGCATCGACGCAGCATTGCCAACCACATCGGGTGTGATAAGACCCGTCAATCCGTCGAGTAGTGAAGCAGACATTGTCGACCCTCCCTGTCGGTGCCTTTGTCGTTGTCGGCCCCGCGGTACGCGAAATGCTCTGCGTTCCGTGAGCATCATGATTATTGTCGGCACAACCGTGAATCTGCCGCTATTGGACCTTAGCACTACGAATATGTGGTAACCCGGAAGCAACTGTGCCGGGTCTTCGGCTTGCGAGGGGCGAACGCAACTGTGCCTGCGACTGAAATTCCGCGTGACGGCGGTTCGATTCCGCCCCTGGCCACCACCCTCCCGTACGCGGCCATCCCGGATGCTTGATGGCACATGACTGTCAATGCGACAGTTGCAGTGTTGCCGTCGGCTCCGCCTTTCGGTCGGGCGAATTCTGTTTGCTCGATGCGGAATTGCACCACTTGAGATTGTGGCCGCATCAAAGGAAGGCGGTTGCGCCAAGACGAGGTGATCGACGTGAAAACCAATATTCGCGTTAACAACACGAACCACGAACTCGCGCTGGACCCGCGCCTGACGCTGCTGGACGCGCTTCGCGACGTGCTTGGTCTGACCGGCACGAAGAAGGGGTGCGATCAGGGCGCGTACGGCGCATGCACGGTCATCATCGAAGGTCAGCGTGTTCTGTCCTGTCTGACGCTTGCGACGGCGCACTCGAACACGCCGAAGGCATAAATCTCCCGGATCCCCTCGTTCGTACGTCGATCGCACACCTGATTCGCCGTTTGTTTGGGAAGCCACCGAGTCGGGATACCAGGTCCGCCGCAGGAATTGCCTTGCCGGTGTTCTAAGTTGGTCGCACGGCCAACGAGCCGATTCAGCTGACCCTGAATCTCAAGTATCGATCGCAAATACGTTGACGGTGCTGAGATTTTCGTCAGCGGCCGGATTCAGCTGAACCGTCCGATCACATTTGTCGCTTGAGGCGGTTAGAGTGTCGTTTCAGAAGCGAGAGCGATGAGGTATTAGACATGGATCTCCAGTTACCACGTCCGATCGAGACATATTTACGAGCCGAGAATGCAGGAGACGTCGAAGCGATTTCGGAATGCTTTGCGCCCTATGCCACGGTCCGCGATGAAGGCCGCTACTATGTGGGCCTGCCCGCGATCAAAGAATGGAAGGCCAGGTCGAAACGAAAATACAATCACATGGTCACGCCTCTCGAGATCAGCGTGTTGAATGGAAATGCAACCCTCAAGGCCCGGCTCAGCGGGGCGTTTCCCGGCAGTCCGGTAACCGCCAATTTCCACTTCGCGCTGGTGGACGACCAGATAGCGTCATTGCAGATTCGCAGTTAGCCGCATCCTTATCAATTCAATCAGCACGTAGACTGGAGAAAGGAGATCACAATGGCTGAAACCACTGGCGCCAAATCTGTCTCAGTCGTTCTCGTTCATGGAGGCTTCGTGGACGGTTCCGGCTGGGAGGATGTGTACAAGATCCTGACGAAGGATGGCTACAAGGTGAGCATCGTGCAGAACGCGACCAAATCGCTGGCCGATGACGTGGCAGCCACGAGAAACGTCGTCGCAAAGCAGAACTTGCCCGTCCTTCTTGTTGGTCATTCCTATGGTGGAGTCGTAATCACGGAGGCAGGCAACGATCCCAAGGTCGCGGGACTTGCCTATATTGCCGCCTTTGCTCCGGACGCAGGGGAATCGGTGGCTGCCCTGATCAAAGATCCACCACCCGGTGCGTCCGTTCCGCCGATCCTGCCTCCGGATGACGGCTATCTAGCTCTCGACAAAACGAAGTTCCGTGAATCATTCGCAGCTGACGTCGGGGTGGATAAGGCCGCGTTCATGGCCGATTCGCAGGTTCCGTGGGGCGTCGAGGCGCTCAGCGGCACGGTCACCGAGCCCGCATGGAAGACCAAGCCGAGCTGGTACCTGGTTGCGACCGACGACAAGATGATCCCCCCGCCGGCCCAGCACTTCATGTCGAAGCGCGCGGGCTCGACGGTAGTCGAAGAAAAAGGGAGTCACGCCGTCTATGTGTCCAAGCCAGCAGCGGTGGCAGCGCTGATCGAGAAGGCCGCCAACGGCGTGAGACCGCCCGTGCACTGAGCTCGCAGACCATGTCGCCGCCGGCAGGGAAGGCAGCGTGAACTTGCCGGCGGCGCTATGTTATCGGTGGTTCGATTCCGCCCCTGGCCACCCCCCACCCGCTGTCACTCAGGGCGCGGCGCCTTCGGTAATCCACTGCCGGATCAGAGTGATCGTTGCGGCGCTGAGTGGCGGTTGGCCGAGCGGCATGCGATTGCCCACGGCGGCAGTGCCCTCGATCTTGTGGACCAGGTAGCTGTTATCGGGATCCGATGGCTTGACCCGCTTGAGACTCGGCACTTCGTTGCTGTTGACATTCACCAGGTTGGCGAAACTGTTCTGGGCATCGAGTCGGAGTCCTTGTGGCGCGGTCGCACCGGCATGGCACGACACGCAATTCGCGGTGAAGATCGGTTGTATCTGCGTTGTGTAATCCACCGCCGGCGGCGCCACCGGATTGTGCACAACGAAATCTGCATTGGTGACTGCCAGGCCCGCGGCCAGCGTGCCAAATCGCACCGGCGCAATTGGCCCCGTGCCATCGGCGTCATACCGTAAAGCGCCGGTGTCCGGGACATAGAGGATACGATCACCCGGGGCGCCGGCGACCGTCGCCGCGCGGAAGGCCGAGGCTTGCAGAGTGCCCGCGGTGGTCAGCGTCGGGAAAACCGCACCTTCCAGTTCCATCACGTCATCGGGCGGATTGAAGTCCGAGATCCGCTCCAGGTTGGTGGATTGATTCAGCGGCGTATCGAACACGTAAGTGTCCTGGCCGAGCCCGCCGGCCAGGGCGTCGTTGCCATCGCCGCCCACCAGCCGGTCATTTCCGTCCGTGCCTTTCAGTCTGTCGTTGCCCGCCTTTCCGACCAGCACATTGTTCGCCGAATTGCCGACGATGAGATTGTTCAGATCGTTTCCACTGCCGTTGATAGCGGCACTGCCCCTCAGAAAAAGCTTCTCGACGTTGGGTCTCAAAGTGAGGGTCACAAACGACCGCACGCTGTCGGTCCCCTGGTCTGTCGACTCGGAGACCACATCGCCGACGTCGTCGACGACATACAAGTCGTCGCCGGCCTTGCCGATCATCGTGTCGCTCCCGGTGCCGCCATTCAAGATGTTCTTGGCGCCGTTGCCCGTCAACCGGTTATTCAGGCTGTTGCCCGTACCGCTGATCACGGCAATTCCCGTCAGGGTGAGGTTTTCCACAAAGATCGGCAGCTTGTACGTTACCTGAGACCTGATGGTGTCATTGCCCTCCCCCGCGCCTTCGATCACCTCGTCGTCGGCGTTCTCGACGATGTACTCGTCGTCGCCACCGAGGCCCATCATCGTGTCCGCGCCGCCTCTCCCGTCCAGGGTGTCCGCCTCCGGAGTCCCTGTCAGGACGTCGGGATCCGACGTCCCGACGAAGAGATCTGCCAGCACCCACGCCGGCACCAATACGCCGACGATCAGCATGATTGTCACTGACTGTCGCCGTTGAATTGAGATTTGCATGAAGCTCACTCCCAGAATCACCGCCGCCTTATGGACCGGCTGGCCTGGATTCGAGATCGCTGGCCGCTGAGCTCGAAAGCACCGAAATTGTTCGGCTAGACCTTACACTGATCGATCGGAAGCGCAAGCGCCACCAGGTTTTCTCGGGGCGCTCAGGTTGCCTGCCAGAACGACTGAAAATCCGCGTGGCGGTGATTTGATTCCGTCCCTGGTTACCATCAAGAACAATATGTTAGGGCAAAGTAGGCGCTGAGCAGGCGCGCATCGGCCACCTACCCAGCCGTCCTCGCGGCCCAAGGCAATTCACGACATAAGATGTAGACTTCGCGACAGGGGGGGACCATGCCAGCCAGATTCTCGATCCTGCAGATCGGCAAGGTTCTTTTCGCGCCCGGCGAAGTGTTCAGCGCGGTCGCGGCGGAATCCCCGCCGGCGACCCGCGTGTTTTTCCGCTTCGCGCTATGGATCAGTTTGCTGCCGCCGCTCTTCGCCTATGTCGGGACGGTCAATTTCGGCTGGCGCCTGGGCGTCGAACCGGTATTTTTCCCGCAGCCCATGGTCCTCGCCCTCTGTGCCGCGTATTTTGTGGCACTGCTGGTGGGGTTCCTGAGCAGCGCAGTGATTGCGCGCTGGATGGCTACGACCTACGACGCAAGCCAGTCGTTTGGCCGCTGCCTGGCGCTGATGGCGATCGTCTGCGCGCCGCTCGCAATTGGCAGCGTTGTCCACCTTTATCCGCATGCCTTTCTGAACGTGCTGGTGCTGGTGCCGGTACTCATCTGGTGCGTATTTCTCCTGTATCGCGGACTGCCGGTCGTACTCGGCACTGGGCCGAATCGGGGAATGCTGATGGCCTCGGCCCTGATTGCCTATCTCATGGTGGCGGTCGTCAGCCTGCTTGGCATCACAGTCGCATTGTGGGGCAGCGGAATTGGACCGCGCATCGGTACTTGACGTGACGCACTACGAGGACCGCGTCGTCACGGCGTTCACGTATTGCTCCGTGTTCTGGGCATTGCTTGGCATGACGGCCGGCGTCTATGTCGCGGCCGAGCTCGTCTGGCCGACGATCGACGGCGGCTGGCCCGCTTTGTCGTTTGGCCGCCTGCGCACGGCGCACACGACTCTTGTGCTCTTTGGATTCGGCGTTTCGGCCCTGATCGGAACCGCGTTTTACAGCGTGCAACGCACTTCGCACGTTCGGCTGTTCGCACCAGGGCTTGCCTGGGCCGTGTTCTATGCCTGGCAGGCTACGCTCGTGCTTGGCGCGGTCTCGATCCTCGCCGGCTGGAATGCGGGCAAGGAATATGCGGAACTCGAATGGCCGTTCGACCTCGCAATCACCGCGGCGTGGGTCGGCTTCGCGATCGTATTCTTTGGCACGATCGCGAAGCGCAAGGTCGAAGCGATCTATATTTCCAACTGGTTCTACGGCGCGCTGATCATCGTCGTGGCGATGCTGCACATCGTCAACAGCCTGGCGCTGCCGGTGACAATCGGGAAGTCCTACTCGTTGTTCGCGGGCGCACAGGATGCCGTCGTCCAGTGGTGGTACGGCCACAATGCCGTCGGCTTCCTGCTGACCGGCGGCTTCCTGGGGATGCTCTACTACTTCCTTCCGAAACAGGCGGAGCAGCCGATCTGGAGCTACCGGCTTTCGATCCTCGCGTTCTGGGCCTTCGTCTATACATACATCTGGGCGGGGCCCCATCACCTGCACTATCACGCGATTCCGGAATGGCTGCAATCGCTCGGCATGGTCATGAGCCTGATCCTGCTCGCGCCGTCCTGGGCGACTCTGGTCAACGGCATCATGACGGTCAGCGGCGCGGCCAAGAAGCTGAAGACAGATCCTGCGCTGAAGTTCATCGTGCTGGCGCTCGCGTTTTACGGGCTCGCGACGTTCGAGGGTCCAATGCTCGCGATCAAGAGCGTCAATGTATTCAGCCACTTTACCGAGTGGACCATCGGGCACGTGCACTCGGGAGCGCTCGGCTGGAACGCGTTGATCACGTTTGGCACGTTCTATTTCATGGTGCCGCGCATGGCGGGGGCGCCGCTCTACAGCGCGCGGCTCGCGAACATCCACTTCTGGCTCGCCCTCGCCGGCACGATGCTCTACGTGCTCGCGATGTGGGGCGCCGGCGTGTCGCAGGGCGTGCTGTGGCTGTCGCTCGATGAACTCGGCGAAGTTCGCTTCAGCTTCAACGACGTGATGGCGGCGATGAAGCCGTACTATCTGTTGCGCTTTTTCGCAGGGCTCACGTTCCTGGCGGGTGCGGTGCTGATGGCCTGGAATCTCGCGAAGACCTTTGCCGGACGGCGGACGGTCCTGGTCGTGCCGCCTGCTGTCGCGGCGGCCGGGGCGCCTGCATGAGCTGGTTGTCGCTGCATCATCGGCTCGAGCGCAATACGGGATTGCTGATCTTCGGCATCCTGCTGGTGTCCGCGATCGGCGGGATGGTGCAGTTGCTGCCGATCGTCACGGAAGACGCGCATGGGCATGGACCGTCGGAGTCGGCCCCCTATTCAGCGCTCGAGCTCGAAGGACGCGATATCTACATCCGCGAGTCCTGCAGCACCTGCCACACGCAGCAGATCCGGCCGCTGCTCGCCGAGGTCAAGCGATACGGCCCATATTCACGCGCCGAAGAGTTCGCGTACGATCGGCCATTCCTGTGGGGATCGAAACGCACCGGTCCCGACCTGCATCGCGTCGGCGGACGCTACAGCGATGTCTGGCACCGCCTGCACCTGCTCGATCCGCGCTCGGTCGTTCCAGCGTCGATCATGCCGGCCTATCCGTGGTTTGCCAGCAATCCTGCGGATCGCTACGGCAGTATCCAGGCACGCATGCGCACGCTGGCGCAGTTCGGTCATCCCTATACCGATGAAGAGATCGCGGCGGCGCCCGCAGCCATTGAAGGCAAGACCGAGCTCGATGCGGTAGTCGCCTACCTGCAATCCCTGGGGCGCGGCTCGGAAGGGCAGTCGAGGCCATGACCTGGTTCATCTTCGTCGGCGACATGCTGGTGATGGCATTCATGATCCTGGTCGTTGTCTGGGTCTCGATGCGTTCTACGCGCGAGCGGCTCGATGCCGCAGCGCGCATCCCGCTCGAGGACGAGGAAAACCGTGGCTGACCTGCCATCGGAGTTCTGGGGCGGTTGGATCGCTGCGATCACGATCGCGAGTTTCGTCGCGCTGCTTTGGCTCGTGATCGGCGTCTATCGCAGCGGCCCCGACGGGAACGAGCAGCAGGTCTGGGACGAGACGCTGCGCGAGGGGGCCAAGCCGGCGCCGATCTGGTGGTTCTGGTTCATCCTGGCCCTGATGATGTTCTCTGTTATTTACGTGATGCTGTATCCGGGCCTCGGCAGATACCGAGGCGCGCTTGACTGGTCAATGGGCGGGAGGGTCGAGGAGCGATTCGTCGATTTCGACGGGCAATTCGGCACGCAGCGCAGGCTCATCCTCGAGCTGCCGCTCGCCGAGCTCGCCGATAGCCACTCGGCCATGCGATCCGCCTGGCGAGTGTTCAACAACAATTGCAGCACCTGTCACGGCCACGACGCGGCCGGTCAGGCGCAGCAGTTTCCGGACCTGACGGATGCTGCCTGGCAATGGGGCTCGGACGAATCGCAAATCGTCGAGACGATTCACTCAGGGCGCCAGGCCGCGATGCCGGGCTGGCTCGAAGTCGTGGGTGAGGCGGGAGTTGGCCAGGTTGCCGACTATGTTCTGGCCCTGTCCCGTGGCGAGTCCGATACGGCGGCCGTGAACGCGGGCCGCATGGTGTTCCAGCAATATTGTGTGGCTTGCCACGGTGCGGAAGGCGCCGGAAATCCGCTGCTCGGCGCACCCGCGCTGAATGATGCCGTCTGGAACTACGGCGACGAGCGCGAGCAGGTGATCGCGTTGATCGCGAACGGAAGTAATGGGACGATGCCTGCGTTCGGCACGCGCCTCGATAAAACACAGATTCGCCTGCTTGCAGCCTGGCTCAAAGCCGGAGCCCGCGAGCGATAGAAGTGGAAGCTTGCGCGCCGCGTTCGAGCATGCACGTCAATCGCTCACCGCAATCCCGTCCAACTAGCCGCAAAGCTCGTCAAGAACCGCTCCACGGGTTCGCCGAAGCTGACCTCGGTAACCATTCCCGGACGACGAGGTTCAAGCATATGACTGAAGCAAGCTTCCAAGGCGTCGAGGGCGTCAAGATCTTCACGCGTGAGTGGCAGCCGGCGGGCGAGCCGCGCGGCGTGGTCGTCATCTCCCATGGATTGAACGCGCACAGCGGACTGTACGAATGGGCCGCACAGCAGTTCACATCCAACGGGCTCGCCGTCTACGCGCTGGATCATCGCGGTCGCGGCCGCTCCGAGGGCGAGCGCTTCTTCGTGAAGAAGTTCGCGGATTGGACGAAGGATCTCACGACCTTCGTCGACATCGTCAAGACGCGCGAGCCGGGCCTGCCGGTGTTCCTGCTGGGTCACAGCGCCGGCGGCGTGATCGCCTGTGGCTACGCGCTGGAGCACCAGGACGAGATCGCAGGCCTCATCTGTGAGGACTTCGCCTACCAGGTGCCGGCGCCGGACATCGCGCTGGCGATCGTCAAGGGGATCAGCCACGTGGCGCCGCACGCGCACGTGTTCAAGCTCAAGAACGAGGATTTTTCGCGCGACCCGGCGGTCGTAGCAGCGATGAACGCCGACCCGCTGATCGCCAACGAGTCGCAGCCGAGCGAGACGATGGCCGAGCTGGCGCGCGCCGACGAGTTGCTCGAGACGAGCTTCGGGCAGATCACCCTGCCGCTCCTCATCCTGCACGGCACCGCGGACAAGGTGACGAAGCCGAGCGGCAGCAAGGAGTTCTACGAGAAGGCCGGCTCGAGCGACAAGACGTTGAAGCTGTACGAGGGGCACTTTCATGATCTGCTGGCCGACGTCGGCAAGCAGCAGGTCATGGCGGACATCCAGGCCTGGATCGACGCGCATCTGAAGACGGTCGCGCGCAGCGGGCGCGAGCGGCCAAATGCGGCCGCGGCTTCTTCGCAGGTCCGGCTACCAACGTGAGGAGCAGACCATGAATCCGCTGAATTCGATCCCGGGCGGGATCATCGGCGGCGTCGTCCTCGCGATCATCGTATTGGTGTTCATGCCAGGATCGGGCTTCAACGAATTGTCGCTCGCGCGCTGGCTCCACATCCTTTCGGGTGTGATGTGGGTCGGTCTGCTCTTCTACGTCGTTGTCGCCCAGATTCCGGCGTTGGCCGCTGCCGCCGTCGACAAGGGCGGACCGGGCGGTGCGGGTATCACCAAGTACGTGGCGCCGCGCGTGTTGCTGTGGTTTCGCTGGGCTGCTGTCGCGACGTGGCTCACGGGCGCCTGGTATCTCGTGCGAACTAACAACTTCGCCGGCGCGTTCATGCTCGGCCTGGGTGGTGAATCCGTGAACCAGTATCACCTCGTGATCGGCATCGGAGCCTGGCTCGGCACCATCATGCTGTTCAACGTCTGGGTGCTGATCTGGCCGAATCAGAAGAAGATCCTGGGAATAGTGCCCGCGACCGAAGAACAGAAAGCCGCCGCGCGCAAGACGGTGAACTACGGAACGCGCACCAACTTCGTACTCTCGATCCCGCTGGTGCTCTGCATGGCTTCGGCGACGCACGGCCTGCCGTTCTGAGCCGAAGGCGCAGGCGAAGGTTCTTGGAAGTCGCGCAGCCGCCTCTCAATACAGCACTCTAGTCGGCTCTGGCTTGTGGCTGTCGATGCGCGTGTACCAGGGCATCGCGAGGAAGAACGCGAAGTAGATGATCGTGCCGATCACGGACATCGTCGTGAACGGAGAGACCGCCGGCTTCAAGCCGCAATAGCCGAGCAGGATGAAGTCGGCCGCGAACACCATCAGCGCGATCTTGTAGATCGGGCCGCGGTAGCGGATCGACTTCACCGGCGAGCGGTCGAGCCATGGCACGAAGAACAAGAGCAGCACGGCCGCGAACAGCGCGAGCACACCCCAGATCTGGGTGTCCAGGAAGGCCGGCACGGCGCGCAGGATCGCGTAGTACGGCGTGAAGTACCACACGGGCGCGATGTGCGGCGGAGTCAGGAGCGGATTTGCCGGCTCGAAGTTTGGCGGCTCGAGAAACAGCCCGCCCATCTCGGGGGCGAAGAAGACCACGGCCGCGAACAGCACCAGGAACACGCCGAGGGCGAAGATGTCCTTGACCGTGTAATAGGGATGGAATGGGATCCCGTCTATCGGGTGACCATCCTTTCCCACTGTTTTCTTGATCTCGATGCCATCCGGGTTATTCGAACCGACCTCGTGCAAGGCGAGAATGTGCGCGACGACCAGGAAGATCAGCACCAGCGGCAACGCCACCACGTGCAGCGCGAAGAAGCGGTTCAGCGTGATGTCCGAGATGAAGTAATCGCCGCGGATCCACTCGATCAGCGCATCCCCGATCAGAGGGAAGGTGCCGAACAGCGAGACGATCACCTGGGCGCCCCAGTAGGACATGTTGCCCCAGGGCAGCAGGTAGCCGAAAAACGCTTCCGCCATGAGGGCGAGGTAGATCAGCACACCGACGATCCAGAGCAATTCGCGGGGCTTGCGGTGCGAGCCGTACAGAAGCGCCCTGAACATGTGCAGGTATATGACGATGAAGAATGCGGAAGCACCCGTCGAGTGCATGTAGCGGATCAGCCAACCCCACTCGACGTCGCGCATGATGTATTCGACTGAGCCGAAAGCCTCCGTTGCGGAAGGTTTGTAGCTCATCGTCAGGAAGATGCCCGTGACGATCTGGAGCGCGAACACCGAGAGTGCAAGCCCGCCGAAGTAATACCAGAAATTGAAGTTTTTCGGCGCGTAGTACTCCGACACGTGCTTTTTCCAGAGCGACGACATCGGGAACCGCGCGTCGATCCACGCGCCGAGCGCAGCCAGCCTGCCGGTCATTCGAGTATGCGCCTATTCGCGGAATGGGGAATTCAGCAGATAGTCCGCTGTCGACTTTCTCTTGTAGCCCGGCACGAAGCGCTCGCCGAAATCGGCGGCGAAGTTATCGTAGGTCGTGTCGGGGCGCATCTCGACGATGCCGCAGACCGCGCGCGTGAATCGCTGCTTCATTTGCAGTCGAGGGAACGCGTCGACGATCGTAGCCATCTGGTCTTTGCTTACCATGTCGTAGCCGAACCCGCCCCAGTCGAGCCCGATGCCCGCCGTGCTCAATGCGACCTCCGCCTCCTTGTACAGGGCAATTGATACGGTCGAGTTGAGGGCAACCCCGTCCCAAATCAACTGGGCCCGGCGGTCATCGACACCTTCGTTGCGCGCGAACGCCCGTGCGGCGTTCGCCCCTTCCACCTCGAATCGCAGCGGACCGTTGAAGGCCTTTTCCAGGCCCAGATCGTGCAGCAAGGCAGTTACCGCAATGACTTCGGCGTCATGCGGGGATTTCCTGACATCCGCGACGATCGCCGCAAAGAGCCAGGACCGCATCACGTGATTGAAAAGATATGGCTTGTGGTGCTCGCGCGCATAGGCGATGGCTCGGCTAACCAGGGGCGTGTCGGGAACTGCAACCCCTGCCAGCAGGCGCATGGGAACGATTGAACTCGGCATCGGAGCCGGAGGATTCACTGACACTTGCCCTGAAGCCGAGAGGGGAGAGGTATTCATGACGCTTTCCTGTAGGTAGTGAGTCCCGGCCGCCATTCGGCGAGCGAGCAGGCGCCGGGAATGTAGTAGAGCTTCATGGAAACTGGCTCCTTACGCAGCCGATGCCGGAGTTCTTGACGGCGCAGCCTTCTGAGGTGGCTTCTGCAACGTAGAGTCGCTGAGCCAGTCGTCGAAAAGTGTCGCGCCGATGAGGGCGTCATCGTCCGGGATAAGAGACTGATCGTTCAACTTCGCACCGAAATAGCGTGCCTGGCCGTCCGTCACGACTTCGCGTGTGTCCTGGCTTGCGATCAAGGCTCGTCGCACGAGTTCATCGAGACGCAGCCGGTCTGGGCCGGCGACCTCGATCATGCCGTTTGTCGGCGCTCCGACCGAAATGTCGGCGAGCGCAGCAGCGACTTCATCCGACACGATGGGCTGCACGAGCGCGGGTGATACGTGAACCTCCTGCCCGCTGGCGCTCGACTGGGCGATGCGGCCCATGAACTCGAAGAACTGGGTCGAGCGCAGGATCGTATAGGGAACCGGGGAATCCTTGATGAGGTTCTCCTGCGCCATTTTTGCGCGGAAGTAGCCGCTTTCCTGGAGTCGGTCCGTGCCGACGACGGACAGGGCGACATGATGCTGCACGCCTGCGGCTGTTTCGGCGGCCAGAAGATTGCGGCCCGACGTCTCGAAGAACTTCAGGACTGCCGCGTCCTCGAACGAGGGCGAATTCGCGACGTCGACGACGACCTGGGCGCCCGCAAGCGCCTCAGCCAGTCCCTCTCCCGTGATGGTATTGACACCCGAGTCCGGAGACGCCGCCAACACTTCATGGCCACGCTGGCGAAGGATGCTAACGAGCTTTGATCCGATAAGTCCGGTGCCGCCAATAACCACGATCCTCATATCCCTCTCCTAGATTTATCGTTTGAAGATCTGCACTAAGCTATTTGGGAGGTAGCACCGGAGCGACCCCCGTGTTCTTGAGTAGAATCACCAGGAACTTTGCTGGCTTGGAATCGCTCGCGTTTCGCCCGACGGAATGGATGTCGCCAGGTCCCTCATAGAAGGTTTGCCCGGGTGTCAGCGTGGTCTCCTGGCCGCCCTCGAGCTGCATGACGATCGAGCCTTCGAGGACGTACACGAATGCATGGGCATCGTGCCGATGAACCGGATCGGCGCCGCCGGGCGGGTACTCGACGAGAAGCATCAGTGCTTCCTTGCCGGGAATGTCCGCGAGCTCCTTCGCCATGAGCGAGGTCACTACGGCATCGTCCGCACCACTGGCGAATGGACAGAATGCCAGGCTCAGCGTCACGACGATATTTCGAAGATAAGACACGGCTACAGTGCGCCGTATGGCTGGCCCAGGGTCTCGTCCCGCCAGAACAGATCAGCGACCAAGACGCTGTCGGAGTCTACCTCGATTCCGCCGCCAGGGAATTCGTCGATGAGCTCGAGTCGAACTGGACTTCCGGTTTTCAGACGAAGCTCACTGGCCCAGGCTTCGGCGTTCGCGAACCAGACAGGATAAATATCGTCGTTGTCGGGGGTGGACTCGATTGCCACGACAACCCGAAGCGATTGAGGCTCCCTGATTCCCCACAGACGCCGAACTGCCGGTTGTGAGTCATACCATGCGCCCAGTGCCAACGAGTCGGGGGTGATGTTTGTCGGCGCGGCGACAGAGGGATCGAGGCAGAGCTTCATGGCTTGATGTTCTGCGACAACTGCGGACGTTTCTTGACTAGCTTGGAGGCGACTTGGACGGGATTTGCCGGTCGGCCGAAACGTCAGGCCTGTTCGGTCCGGGATCCGCGCGCGAGCCGGAAGGCGCATCGGACCCGACCGCTTGATCCAGCTCGTACAGCAGTTGCTTGGCGGCTTTGAGATCGCCCGTCTCAAATCCCTCGGTAAATTGACCATAGATCGAGTACAGCAGTTGATGAGCTTCCTCGTGGCGTCCCTGCCTCACTCGAAGCTTTGCCAGTGTCATGGTCGTGCGCAGTTCCCAGGCCATTGCGGATTGGCGGCGGGCGCAGGCGAGCGATCGCATGATAACGGCCTCCGCGAGGGTCTCGTCGGCCGATGTCATCGAGAGAAGAATTTCAGCTTGAACGCGCAGCAGCTCTGGAAATTGAGAAGTCTCGGTGCCCGCTTCGGTCTCCGCGATCGCGTTACCAATCACGGCTAGCGCCTCGCTCAGTTGCCCAGTGGCCGCGAGTCCCTCCGCAAGCGCGCAGCTTGCGCGAGCCAGCTGAATGGTCTGTCGATCGGCTCTCATCATGGGGAGCGCGGACCGCAGCAACGCGAGGCCGCGCTCGACTTCTCCCTGGCGGATTGCCAGTTCCCCCTGAAGGGCATACGCCGTTGCGTGCAATGGTGGCAGGGCGTGCCAGTTCGGGTGAGTCATCAGCTTCTCGAGCGCATCATGAGCGGCCCCCAATTCGCCGCACCACAGGAACAAGGGCGCAGTGTAAAGAGATGAAAAGCATTCATTCACTGGCTTGCTCGACGCCTCGGCCTCGCAGATCGCCTCCCGCGCAGCCTCCAATGCGCGATTCGGAAAGCCGCTCAGCCACAGCACGCGGTGGAAAACGATGAGTGCCCGAAGCCTGTAGTCGAGTCCGAACAGTTGTGCATTGAGATGACCCGAGCACGCGAACCCTCTCTGCAGATGCCGTCCGGCGGCAGACTGATTGCCCATGAAATGGTGTGAGCAACCCAGCAGCCAATCCGCAATAACGCTGTAAGACGCATCCATCGCGGTTCGCGCCGCGCTCTCCAACTCTTCGGCGACCGCGAGGGAGCCCCGAATGTCTGCGGCGCGGAGAAGGAACATGTGGAGTCCTGCCAGCAGTCGCAAACGAGTTGAGGTATCACTACGGCTGTCCGCGATCGCCAACGCCCGCATGATCGCCGCACGCACGTCGTCGCCATTGCCCCGTGTCCATGTTGATGAAACCGCCACTGCCTCCTGCAACACCATCTCCCGCCTGCTCCCACGCGTTGTGTCGTCGAGCAGCAGCAATGCCGCCGCGCTCCATTTGTGACATTCGCTGAGTAGCGACAACTCCAGAAAAATCGGGACAGAGCCGGCTGTCAGATCGATTGCGAGATTCCTGTCGCCATTGCTGAAAGACCACTCGAGCGCTGCTCGCACGTTTCCCAAGTGCTCCGCGAGCGAGCGAGGGGAGGTGCGGGGCTCGATGCGGCCCAGAATGGACGCGAAATACTTCGCGTGACGCAGGGCAATCGCCTGCTTCTCGCCGCTCTCCTCCAGCTTCGCCAGGGCATAGACGCGAGTCGTCTCCAGAAGCCGAAAACGCGTTCTACCGTTCGCATCCACGGCCGATACAAGAGACTTCGCGACAAGGCTATCCACCGCGTCGACAACTTGAGTCGCATCCGGTCCACCTTCGCCCGCAGTGGTTTGCGCCGCCTCGAGAGTGAATACGCCGACAAAGACCGAGAGCCGTCGGAGTACGAGGCGTTCGGGCTCAGTGAGAAAGGCATAGCTCCAGTCGAGCAGAGCGTGAAGCGTCTGATGCCGGGGAAGCGCGGTGCGCCGGCCTTGCCAGTGCAAGCCGAGGCCCTTTTCCAGCAGGCGCGCCGTTCCTTCGATGCCGTGAGTACCGACGTGGCCGGCGGCAATCTCGATCGCGAGCGCAATCCCATCCAGCCTGCCGCAAATGCCTGCGACGATCGGCGCGCCCGCGTCGCTCAATTCAAAGCGACCTCCACTTGCAGTGGCGCGCTCCACGAAAAGTCTCACCGCCGGGAACTTCTGCACCTCTGCCGGCGTCATGCCTGAGTCCGGCGGCGCGCTCTCCAGGGGTGGCAGCCAGTAAGCGTGCTCGCCTTCAACTCTCAGAGCCTCGCGACTGGTCGCAAGAATATGAACCCCGGGAGCCTCGCTGAAGATCAATTCCGCCAGCAGAGCCGCCACATCGATCGCGTGCTCGCAGTTGTCCAGGACCAGGAGCATCCGCGTCGTCCGCAGAAACGACATGAGGGTCGGCAGTGCGTCGTCGGTATGGACTGCGAGTCCAAGCGTGGACGCCACGGTGGCGGTAACCAGCTCTGGATCCGAGGTGGCCCCGATGTCGACGAAGCACACCGCGCCGGAGAACGCTTCAAGCATCGCGTGGGCGACGGACACGGCTACGGACGTCTTGCCCATCCCCCCAGGACCGACGATGGTCACAAAGCGCTCGGCAACGAGATCCGCACAGATGATACGAACCGCGTCGTCCCGTCCGACCATTCGCGCAAGGAGCGGTGGTAAGGCGCGCCCCTGACTGTCGCCACTGAACGGGGACGATGGCGCGGGTTCCGCCACTTGCAGTGAGCTTCCGCGCATGACAGGTGCCACGAAGCAATAGCCCTGGCCGGAGACATTGGCGATGTACCGGGCGCCCACATCGCCGTCGCCAAGCGCCTTGCGCAGGCCGGTCATGTGGACCCTGAGGCTGCCTGGGCTGACCACCAGGCCGCGCCACACGCGCGCGGTGAGCTCCCGGTGACTGACGATCTCGCCTGCACGCTCCACGAGTACGATCAGGATGTCGAGCGCACGGTCGCCCAGCGAGACCGGGATGCCGTCTCTTTCAATGGCGCGTGCTCCCGGCGACAGCCGGAACGGTCCAAACGAGGTGCTTTCGCTCTGAGGGTTATCCATGCCGACGACCCCGAATGCGGAGCGGCATCCAGAATTCTGAACGTCTGATCACCCGCGGCTAGCGGGTGGGAAGCGTCCACCTGCGCTTCCGTCAGAGACTACTCCGACTCACGCCTTGGGCAAAGTGAATCTTCCGATTCAGCCGGCAAGCATTGTCCGACCACCCCTCGGGTCGCTTAACGCGCCTTAACACCGATGAACTTGTGCCGGGAACGGCCGGGCGGGAGAGTCGACTTGCTCCTGAAAAAGTGGACCTTAAATCAAGCACCGACACAAAGGAGAGACATCATGAATGAGCCCTCGTCTTCGATTGGCGAAACCCGCCGCGAATTGCTCCCGGAAGGCGCCATAGCAACGGCGGCCGCCGGTTTGGCTGTTGCCGAGTCCGGAGCGGCGCTCCGTGAGGACCCGCGGCTTGAAGTTGAGTCCAGAGGAACCCAAACCGTGAATACGATTACCAGCAAGGACGGGACCCAGATCTACTACAAGGACTGGGGCAGAGGTCCGGCCGTCACCTTCTCCCATGGCTGGCCTCTGAACGCCGACATGTGGGACGGCCAGATGCTCT
The DNA here is from genome assembly GCA_036781365.1 of Steroidobacteraceae bacterium. Lineage (GTDB taxonomy): Bacteria > Pseudomonadota > Gammaproteobacteria > Steroidobacterales > Steroidobacteraceae > SCUD01. The sequence continues at coordinate 21,866 of DAIQBB010000001.1, forward strand.
TTCTGGCGCAGAACGGCTTCCGCGTCGTCGCACTCGATCGCCGCGGTCACGGCCGTTCGAGCCAGGCATCCTCCGGCAACGACATGAATGGATACGCCGACGATCTCGCGGCCGTCATCGAGACGCTCGACTTGCGAAATGTCACGGTCGTCGGTCACTCCACGGGGGGAGGAGAGGTCGCACGCTATATCGGACGTCATGGAACGAAACGCGTTTCCAAGGCCGTACTGATCGCGGCTGTCCCGCCCATCATGCTGAAAACGGCAGGGAATCCAGAGGGCCTTCCAATGGAAGTTTTCGACGGCATCCGCGCCGGACTCGTCAACGATCGCTCACAGTTCTACAAGGATCTGGCCATCCAGTTCTATGGTGCGAATCGTTCCGGAGCGAAAGTGTCGCAGGGGACTCTCGATCAGTTCTGGCTTTGGAGCATGCAGGCCGGTCTCAAGAACGCGTATGAGAGCGTCAAGGCGTTTTCTGAAACTGATTTCACCGAGGATCTGAAGAAATTTGACGTCCCCACCCTGCTATTGCATGGCGAGGACGATCAGATCGTGCCGGTACACGATTCCTCGAGAAAGTCCGCGAAGCTCATCAAGGGCGCGAAGGATGTTTATCTTGCCGGCGCACCGCATGGGCTTACGGCTACGCATCAGGATCAGGTGAATGCGGAATTGCTGAAATTCCTCCAAAGCTGACCCACTCAATGGGAACCGGCGGCCTCGCCATTCGACGATGAGGCCGCCCGTTCTCCTGGAGTAGCGACATGTATCAGGACACTGCAAGTTCGTCAGCCAGCAGCGACCTCCAGTTTTCCATGCAGCAACTGCGATCGGTAATGGCTGAGTTGTTCACGGCAATGAGTAGCGCGCTTAGCGACGAGCGCGGTCCTGCAGAAGAGAGCTTGCGTCGCGCAGCCGCCATTTTGCAAACCGTGGAAGTGCCGCGAGCACCCGCGCGTACGCAAGTACGCGGCGGCCTGGCTCCCTGGCAAGTCCGCAAAGTGACGTCGCACATCGAGACGAATCTGGATAGTCCGATCAGGAGCGAGGAGCTGGCGGCGATCGTGCGATTGAATCCGTGCCACTTCAGTCGAGCGTTTCGCAACAGTTTCGGGGAATCTCCGCTCGAGTACATCATTCGACAGCGCATGGAGCGTGCTCAGGGACTCATGCTGTCGACCGACGCGCCCCTCAGCCGGATCGCACTCGACTGCGGCCTCGCCGACCAAGCTCACTTCAGCAGAATGTTCCGCAGGATCGTCGGAGAGAGCCCGCGAGTCTGGCGCCGGGCTCGAATCAGCCCCGACGCGTGATGCCCTCGGACAAAGGAGAATCACATGTTCATCGATAACTTCCTGAATGCCTGGTCGCCCAGGGCACTCGGCATCCTGCGCATCGTCACGGGTTTCCTGTTTCTGCAGCACGGTTCGATGAAACTGCTGGGCTTCCCGTATGACGCGCGCTTTGCCGACACGCCGATCGCATCGCTCGACGGTATCGCTGGCCTGCTCCAACTGCCCGGCGGCTGCTTGATTCTGCTGGGCCTGTTTACACGACCGGTGGCGTTTCTGCTTTCCGGCGAAATGGCCGTGGCCTATTTCATCGCGCACGCCTCGCAGGGCCATGTCCTGTCGCCTGCGCTCAATCATGGCGAACCGGCCGTCTTCTACTGCTTCATTTTCCTGTACCTGGTTTTTGCGGGCCCGGGCGCCTGGAGCGTCGACGCTTGGGTCGGTCGCACGTTCCGCCGGCCTGTCGCGCCCGAGAGTTCGTGACGAACATCGGAACTGGGAGCGCCGCGAGGCTTTGGAGGGAAGGCATGGCGCACGCGAAGTCGACTATCGGTACGATGAAGTACGCAACTTTGATCAAGTCCACTGAACACCAGCCCAGCGCCGACTGAGCATTGCGGCCCTACGAACCAGGGGGTCGGCAGTTCATCTTTCCAGGCGCGCCATGTTTTAAGTCGCTTGCAAGTTGCTTGGCGATGAAGTTCCATCACGAGTCACCACGAAGTCACCAACAAGAAGCGGCTACTGCAATACAGGGCACTGATTGGGACGACGTAGCTCAGTAGGAAGACCAGCGGACTGAAAATCCGCGTGTCGGTGGTTCGATTGCGCCCCTGGCCACCATCTCTCATCCCGTTTTTAAGCTTGCGAAACGATGTTGGGCATATGCCAGGCTTATGCCGAACTCTTACTGCTACCGCGCTGCTACAGGTTAATCTCTTGCTCTAAATTGGGAAGTCCGTACTTCTCGCCTTTGCTCGTGCCGCCGACACTATTTCAGTGCTGCATCCACGTCGCGCCGACGAAAGTCTGCATCGGTGGGCGCACGCCCTAAGTCCCAAGACATCCGCATTTCCAGGTGCGCGGTCGACGCGGCTGGAATTACGGGTCGCCCAGCCCGCTCCTGCCATAGGGGAGTGGCGGGTGAGGCAACGTACGCTCAAACAACTGCGTCTGGTCTGCAGACGCAGTAAAATGAGCGAGTAATGAGTAAATTTTCAGTTGCAGGAACGATGGCGATTGCAGTTGTCGGGCTCGCTGTAATCGGCGGTTGCATTACGTCATATGGAGCAAGGGGCGCTTTTGGGGGATTTAGCGAGACAATGCTTTCAGCGGATGTAGCCCGTGTTAGACGTATGAGAAACAACGAATACACGTCTGGGGAGCGTGCGAAGGATCTCACATTGTTGCGAGCCGCAGAAATTATGCTTGGTAATGATCTGCCTTATTTCGCGGTACTGAACGAAAAAAATGGAAACCAGGTAGGTACCGATGCCGCACCTGAAACGACCCTCACGAGCGAGACGCTGAACACTTCCGATAATAATGAGACCAATAGCGCCAATACGACATACGTCTCCGGCGAGAGTTTCATAAACTATAAGCCTGAAAAGGGCATACTAGTTCGAGGGTTCAAGGAGAAGCCCAAAGAATTTTTCACATTTGACGCCGAACTCACAATCCAGGCGCTCAAGTCGAAGTACAAGATGGAGTAGCGCTATACGAAAATGTGTCAGGCGTTACTCGAAAGTGATGCGCCACCGCACTTCAATCCTAGGAATTGCAAGATTGCATAAGATCGCCAAGATCGAAGTTTGTATGCACTTGGCTTGTGCCTCAGCTGCGGCCGCCACGGAGTGATGCATGCGATCACAGCCGATTGTCTCGCTTGCTGTTCTCGCAATTACAGCCGGGCTGTTGCAGGGCTGCAGCACCGCGCAAGTAACGCAATCACCGTGGAGTGCACAGAGTCGCGAAGCCAGTGACCTGAACAAACGTGCGGTGCCGACTGATCCGGTCAAGCTGCTTCGGGAATGCGCGGGGCTCCATTCAAAGATGGCAGAGATCGACGACTTTCTGCAAAAGTCTGCCAAGATCACGCATCCGGACTGGGTAAACCTCGCATGGCAGCAAGAGGCGCGGGCAGCATCCGGGGACCTAGCGTCTCGTTACGAGCAAATCAGGTGCCAAATCCCGCCGGCGGCGTCTCCGAAGCAATTCGATACTGGGAACTCTTAGTCCTCGTGTCGAGGCAAGTTAGCCACCCAATTGTCCGGGTTGGAAACAGGGGGAACGGAGGAGCGTAAACGTACGGCGAATCGACCGGGAAAGGAAGGCGCGTCATGCGTTGCTTCAAAAAACTACGCGCCAGCGGATACCAATCCCGGGAAATGCGGGAAAACCTACGATAGGCAAGTTCGAAGTTTGTAAGCAATTGGACTATCCCTCGGCTGCGGCCGACACGGAGTGGGGCATGAGATCGCCACGGATTGTGTCCCTTGGTGCGCTAGCTGTTTCAGCCGGACTGTTGCAGGGCTGCAGCACCGCGCAGCCGGCGTGGGAAGCACAAAGTTACACGTATAGGTACCTGAACTTGCGCGCGGTACCGACTGACCCGGCGACGCTGCATCGGGAATGCGCGTTTCTCTATTACGAGATGGCAGAGGTCGAGGACTTTCTGCAGAAATATTCCAACATTGGACACTCGGACGGGTGGACCCTCGAGTGGACGGCAGAGGCGTGGCGCAGGTCCGCCGACCTAGCGTCTCGTTATAAGCAAATTCGGTGTCAGATCCGCCCGGCGGCCCCCGCGAAGCAATCCGATACTGAGAGCTCCTAGACCGACCGCAATCTATTCGGCCAGCCGGCGATACTGGACTGTACGCGTGAGTGTTTTAAAAGCATTCCGCGCTTCCGCCGTTGACGAAGGGGTCCGAAAATTTCGGATCCGTCAGGAATTCCTGGTCTGTCATCGTCTTCAGATATGCTTCGAGTGCGTACTTCGAACTTAGGGCGGAAATTGTTCAGAAGTTTGCAGCGGAGTTCCAAGAAAAATGAAAGGTGACTTAAGAGCAATAACGTGACACGGCGACGGCGCGACGCCACTGACCCCTCAGACAGACGGGTCGGACAAAGTTCGGTCGCACTTGACGTAACTCGTTGTCCCGAATCGCAGCTTTTACATTGATTCCAGTTTTCCAAACCTCAGGATCGGAATAGATTCGGTGGGAAGTGGCCCGAGAGGGGACCACGAGAAAAGCGTTTGCGGATCTTCGAATTACCGACTCAGAAACTTGCAGTGCCTGCTACTGAAAATTCGCGTGTCGGTGGTTCGATTCCGCCCCCAGCCACCATTTTCTTCAGCGACTTGCACACTTGGTCATCGGTGGAATTCTGAGTAGAGGTCAACTCGAGGTCACTCGCGCTTGACAGTACGACTTTACTCGTATAATCATATGAAACATGAAGAGTACCCGCGCAGTGGAATCGCTGAGTGCCTTGGCGCACGAATACCGGCTGGCGATTTACCGCTTACTGATCAAGCGGGGGCCAGAGGGACTGCCTGCGGGCTTAATCGGCAGTCGGGTAGGGTTAACACCGTCGTCGCTGACGTTCCACCTGCAGGCGCTGCAAAGGGCTGGCTTGATCAGGCAGGCCCGAGTAAGCCGGCAACTCTTCTACAGCGCGGATTTTTCCACCATGAACGACCTGGTCGGCTACTTGACTGACGAGTGTTGCGTCGATGGCGCCGCGTGCTCTCCCGAATGCGAGCCGGCACGAAAGCCGAAATCGTTCAAGGCCGCCTGAGTTTCCTGTCCAAAGGCAAATGCAATGAAGCGTCTACACGTTCACATCAGTGTCGCTGACCTCGATGAATCGGTGCGCTTTTACTCAACGCTGTTCGCCACGCAACCCACGGTCCAGAAGGACGACTACGCAAAGTGGATGCTCGACGATCCTCGCGTCAATTTCGCGATCAGCAAGCGCGACAAGGTGACAGGCATCCGGCACCTCGGCATTCAGGTCGAGACCACCAACGAACTGGCCGAGGTGTATGCGCGGCTCGATCACGCGCATCGTCCAGTACTCAACGAAGGCACGACCACTTGCTGCTACGCGAGGAGTGAGAAAAGCTGGATCGAGGACCCCCAGGGCGTGCAGTGGGAAACTTTTCTGACGACCGGCGAAAGCACTGTGCATGGAGGCGGTTCGGAGGGAACGCGGGCCAAGCCTTGCTGTGAACCATCGAAGGCGGCATGACATGAGCCATCATCCGTTCAATGTGTTGTTTCTGTGCACCGGCAATTCGGCACGCAGCATTCTGGCCGAGAGCTTGCTCAACCAGTGGGGTCGTGGTCGCTTCGTCGGCTACAGCGCTGGCAGCTATCCGAAAGGAGCAGTCCACCCGATTGCGCTTGAATTGCTGAAGAACATGAAAGTGCCGACTACCGGTTTGCGCAGCAAGAGTTGGGACGAATTTGCTGCGCCGGGTGCGCCACATATGGATTTTGTCATTACCGTTTGCGATAACGCGGCCGGTGAAGTCTGTCCGATTTGGCCGGGGCAGCCGATGACCGCCCATTGGGGCATTGCGGACCCCGCTGCGGTTCAGGGTTCGGACAAGGATCAGTGGAAGGCCTTCCGCGCTGCTTTCAGTGAGCTCGACAGTCGCATCAAGATTTTCGCGAGCCTCCCCATTCGCTCGCTGGACCGCATCAAGCTGCAGGAGCACCTGGACGCAATCGGCGCGAGCAAACTCACTGACGAAGTCGCCTGAGCCATTCTTGGGCCGCAGACTTCTTGCGGAGGGGCTGGGGGCGCTGCTGCTTGCTGCCGCAATCATTGGCTCCGGGATCATGGCCGAGCGATTGGCGGACGGGAATCTCGCAGTCGCGCTGCTCGCCAACACAGGCGCGACTATGGCCGCCTTGGCTACTTTAATCGCCATCTTTGGGCCAATCAGCGGTGCGCACTTCAATCCTGTTGTATCGCTGGTCGCGGCGGCCAATGGAGATTTGCGAGCACCCCAGCTCGCAGGCTACATCGCCGTACAGATTGCGGGCTGCTGCGCTGGCGCATTGCTCGCGAATGCAATGTTTGAGTTGCCGCTCGTCAACGCTTCGACACATGTGCGGACTGGCATGGCGCAATGGCTGTCAGAATCCGTCGCTACGGCAGGCCTCGTCTTGGTCGTCCTGACTTCGCCAAGCGTGCGCGAGGCGGCTTGGCGTGTGCCGGCTTGGATCGGTGCTGCCTACTGGTTCACCGCGTCCACTTCCTTTGCGAATCCGGCCATCACGATCGGCCGCTCATTGAGCGATACGTTTGCGGGCATTCGTCCAGCGGACGTGCCGTGGTTTATCGTGGCGCAAATTGCCGGTGGAGTAGCTGGCGTGCTGCTTGGGCGGGTGTACCATGTTAATGGTACAAACGATTGAGTCGCCGCACTCGATGACCGACTCACGACGGGCTCACTGGGAGCAGGTGTACCGGAGCAAGGCCGCGACGGACGTGAGCTGGTATGAAGCGCGGCCCGCCCAGTCTCTACAGCAGATCCGTGCATCTGGCGTAGGCCTCACCGACCCGGTTATCGACGTCGGCGGCGGTGCTTCATTCTTGGTGGATGAGCTCCTGAATGCCGGGTATCGGGATGTGACCGTGCTCGACATTTCTGCAGATGTGCTGCGCAAGGTCAGTGAGCGACTTTCAGGCGCAGGCACGACCGTTCACTTCATCCGATCGGATGTGACGTCGTTTAGACCGACGCGCCAGTATGCTCTTTGGCACGATCGGGCAATGTTCCATTTCCTCGTGCAAGTGGAAGATCGCAAGCGCTACCTCAATGCACTTCGCCAGGCCGTGGCGCCAGCGGGCCAGATTGTCCTGGCGACGTTTGGAACCGGGGGTCCGGAACGCTGCAGTGGGTTACCGGTTGCCCGATACGATGCTGCAACGCTGACAGCGGAGTTAAGGCCAGATTTTCAGTTGCTCGATTCTTCGCTGTTGACGCATCGCACCCCCTGGGGCTCGGAACAGCAATTCCTCTGCTGCCGATTTACGCGAGCCGCAGAGAAATGATGACTTGGCAGTTTGCCGTCAAAGTGATCGTCACGGTTGCCGTCGTCGTCGCGGTTTCCGAGATTGCCAAACGCAGCTCATTTTGGGGCGCAATTCTAGCCTCGCTGCCTCTAACGTCGCTGCTCGCGTTTTTGTGGCTTTATGTCGATACAGGCGATACGCAAAACGTCGCAAGCCTGTCTCAAAGCATCTTTTGGCTCGTGCTTCCTTCGTTGCCGCTGTTTTTGCTTTTGCCACTGCTGCTTCGCTCCGGTTGGTCGTTCTGGCCGAGTCTCGCAATCGCGTGCGCAGTGACGGTCGGCGCGTACTTTGGCCTGGTGTGGCTGTTGGAGCGGACGGGTGTCCGCCTCTAGTTTGCTACGTGAGCGTTAATAGCTGATGGCATGACCATGGCGATCGCGTTGCACTCCGTCATCACCTGCCCGGAATGTCGGGCCACCGCCTCCGAAGAAATGCCCACCGATGCGTGCATCTTCTTTTACGAGTGCAAAGGCTGTCACAGGTTGCTTCGGCCATTGGCGGGTGACTGCTGCGTGTTCTGTTCCTTTGGGGATGTGAAATGCCCGCCCGTGCAGCTTGAGAAAGCCTGTTGTTCGCCGACTGTGGCGAAATGACGCGAATGGATAATTTGCCCCACGTCGCTCATGGCAACTCGCTAAATCGTCTCGCATTCAGCGCCACCGTCCATTGCTTGACCGGCTGTTCAATCGGCGAGGTCATGGGCATGGTCATCGGCACGGCATTGAGTTTGGGCACTGCGAGCACCATCGCGCTCTCTATCGCGCTGGCCTTTGCGTTCGGTTACCTGTTGACCATGCTGCCGTTACTACGCGCGGGGATAGCAGTCCGCGTGGACATAACAGTCGGTTGCAGCGGACGGTCGCGACTTTGCCGCTAGTAGTTGCGTGCTGCTCGCCGTAGAATCGCCCCATGAAGCGCCGGCACTCGCTACGCGCATTCCTGGTTGCCCTGTTGGTGTTGCAGGCCGCGGCACTTGCTCCTGCTGCTAGGGCAACGCATGCGTCAATGGCATCCATGGTGTCGGCGGATTGCTCCGAAGGCCACGGCGCAGTAAACGAAGACTGCCCTTGCTGTCCTCCGGGTGTTTCGACAATCGCAAGTTGCGCCGCGCATTGCCTGGTGACTACTGCTGCTGCTCATTCTCTCGCTCGTTTATCAGCGCAATCCACGCTGGTTCTACCCTTCGGATTTGGATCCAGACTTATCGCGAGTCAGATCTACTCGCCCCTCAATCGCCCTCCAATCGGCTGATCGTGCCCGCTTCGCGCTGACCGACTGGCGTTGACGCCGGCGGCCAGTCGTTTCCGTCTTGCCGTTGGAGGAATTGTTGATGAGTCGCGCACTCAAACTTGGGGTGGCGAGTGCTATTGCGCTCGCTGCCGTGGTGCCTGTTATTTCGTCCGCCAAACCTATCGCATTTGCCCATGGCACCACCGTCATGGCCGAGTACGGGGCCGGTACGATGGAAGAGCTGCAAATCTTCTACGCGCCACGCTATTTCTATTCCGTGGGCGGCGGGCACCTCGCCTTGCAAAGCGACATCGACGGGCGGTCGCGCGACATCACCTACGCGAGGTTCAACTATCTCGTGAAGCGCTGGAATCGGGAAGATTCCCAGGCGAACGTCTTCGCCTGGGGCGGCGCAGGTCGCGCCAACCTATCCGAATCCAGCGACGACGAATTCACATGGAACGCTGGATTCCAGGTGGACTACGAGACTCGACGGGTCTATGCCTCACTCAAGAGCGACCTGTACGAGTCGTCATCGTTCTCGCACCGGCTCGACACGTTGCAACTTGCTGTTGCGCCCTATGAGCACGAATACGATGGTGTCGCCACGTGGCTGGTCGTGCAAGGCAGGCGCTATACGGGCGAAATATCTGACGGCACCGAAACTGCGATTCTGCTTCGAGTCTTCAAGGGGGCTGTCTGGGTCGAAGCCGGTGCGACCACGGACGGCAAGTTGCAAGCCATGTTCATGCTCAATTTCTGAAACAAGGAAGTACCCATGTTCAAGTCGATATTGATGACTGGCGTCCTGCTGATGGCGGCGGGAGTCGCCCAGGCCGGCACCATCGAAATGAAGGTCAATGGCCTCGTTTGCGCGTTCTGCGCGAGGGGCATCGAGAAATCGTTTCATAAGAATCCGGCGGTCGCGGATGTAGTGGTGAGCCTGGAAGACAAGCTCGTCGCCGTGCAAACGAAGGAGGGGACGGATATCCCGGATCAAGAGCTGCGAGCGACGCTGACCGACGCGGGCTACGACATCAAGACAATCGAGCGTACGGATTCGCCAGTCGCTGCAATCCGTGAACGATTGAAGAGTTTGGCCAAATGAGGACCGGCGGCACGGAAAGCCTCGGCGCGGCCGTAGCAGCTCTCCTTGCGAGTTCGACGACGCTGGTGTGCTGCGTCCTGCCGGCCGTGTTGGTCTCGCTCGGAGCGGGCGCGGCCGTCGTCGGACTGATTACGGCCTTCCCGCAGTTGATCTGGCTCAGCGAACACAAGGCAGCGGACTTCGGGATTGCAACCGCCTTGCTCGTTGCCAGTGGACTGCTCCTCGCGTGGGCCCGTCGGCTGCCTTGCCCGGTTGATTCGGAACTCGGGCGAAAGTGCATGCGTTTGCGGAAGATTGGTGCGCGACTCTACGCCGTGAGCGTGGGATTGCTCATGGTGAGCAGTCTATTTGCGTTTGTCCTGCCGCGATTGTAGAGACCAGAAAATCCGCTTGCCGGTGGTTCAATTCCGCGCCTGGCCACCAGATTCCTTCGAGCGAATGCCCCGACACTACGCAATTCGCCAAACGGTCCCACCGTAAAGACGGTTGCGCCTTCGGCAGCCAGGCGCCGACCCGTTGCCAGGCCGGAGTCGTCGCTACCAACCAGGACGACCCTGTCGGCATGTCTGCTTCTGAATGCACCTTTCATGATTGCACTCCTTGAATTACCTGGCGGCACGCCGGTCGAGGCTGAGCGGCCCTGCGCCATTTGCGACGAGCAATAGCAGTCCGCCGGCAATCGACACATTCTTGAGGAACATAACCATCTCGATCTGGTCGCCGAAATTGCTGTGGAAAAGAATCGCTGTCAGTAGCGAATAACCGGCCAGCAGAAATGCGACGATGCGGGTTTTCCAGCCGGCGACGATCGCAGCCGCGCCCGCGATCTCGGTGACGATTGCCAGTGGAAGCAGGAAACCGGGCACGCCGAGCGCGGACATGTAGGCGGCCGTTCCCGAATAGGCTGTGATCTTGCCAAGTCCGGAGGCCACAAAGAGTATCGAGAGAAACAGTCGGCCGGCGAGCTCCGACACGTTGTTAACAACCCTGGACGCCGATGTCCGGCTTGTGGACACCGGAAGCTGCGGGTCAGCGAGTGAATGTGTGCTCATTGAATTTCTCCTGTTGAAAGACGAATTGACGATTGATGACGTTTCAGAGTCGGCTTGTCGCGCTCAGCCAAGACCCGATGCGCCTGATCTCGGCCTCTCCGCGCGCAAGCGCCGTCGCGCTCGTGTGAACGGAGTAGTACCCAAGGACCAGCGGATGCGGATGCTTGATGGCGGATCCGAGTACAAAGGATGTGGCGCCGACGGCGCGCAGCTCGATGGCGCCGTTGGATTCGTCGAAGACCGCGACTTCTCCGGTCTCGACAGTCTCCGACCCAATCAGTCGGCCTCGATCCACTGCGAGCCACGCCACGTTGTGATCGTGCGGTGGCGAGTACACCCAGCGCTCACGATCCTTCAGTCGGACGTGGAAGTAGTTGATGCCCACCGGTGCCTGGATCCGGCTTCGCGCCAGGCCGTGCTGGCCCAGTATTACGCGAACCGGGCCGTCTTCCTCTACGGCATCGGGTGAAATGTACTGACTCTCCGGCGGGGCAAGCTCGTCCGATTCCGGCAGCGCGATCCACAGCTGGAAGGCGCGCAATGGATCGCCTTTAAGCGGCCCGCCGACATGCCAGACGCCCTTGCCCGCTTTCATCCACTCGAGGCCGCCTTGCGTTACCTGGCCTTCCTTTCCCGTTGTGTCTTCGTAGGCGAGGCCGCCCTGCAAGACGGTCGTCACCGTGGCAATGCCCGAGTGTGGATGAATGCCGGCCAGCGGCGCTTCGGTGAATGCCACTTCGGCGTGATCGAGGAAGACGAAAGGTTTGATCATCTCGCCGACGTCCGACGGGCTGACCAGGCGCGTGATCGGACCGCGCCGGCGGCCGGCGCTGCGCAATACGATTCGGCGCGTAGCCTCGGGTAGGGCAGGGCTCCTCAGGGCCCCCATTTCGAGGCTCATGTCCCGAGTCCGGATGTTCGTCGCGGTCTTGCTCATGTGTTTCTCCAGCGATCCTTGGGGTGCAAGGTAGGCACTGGCGAAGCATCTGAGAAGCCTATAACTTTCGATAGAACATATCTGTTGGGACGATGGCCATGGTCGTGGACGTCATGTACCCGATGGATGTCCTCGACACGGAGTCCCGCACAACCGGTGGCATTACAATTCGCGAGGAGGAGCGGCTAAAGGCTCATCGTATTGGCACACAGCTCTGACTCCGACGCGTTGGTGATCTTCGGCATCAGCGGCGACCTCGCCTTCAAGAAGATCATCCCGTCGATCTACAACCTGGTGCGGCGAGGACGACTGCCTGCGGCCGTGATTGGTGTGGGTCGCGAACAATGGAGTCTGCAACTGCTCAGGGAACGGATGGCTGCGAGCGTGCGCGCGCAGGGCAATGACATCGATGAAGCAGCGCTCGCAGCGTTGACGGAACGCCTGGGCCTGGTCGCGGGCGACTATCGCGACGCCGATACGTTTCGAAAGCTGCGCAGCACGCTCGGCGAAGCTCGCGCGCCGCTCCACTATCTCGCGATTCCGCCAAGCCTCTTTGGCGAGGTGGTGGCCCAGCTCGGCGCTTCGGGTTGCACGCGCGGTGCGCGCGTAGTCGTGGAGAAGCCGCTCGGACGCGATCTTGCATCGGCGCAGGCTCTCAACCGCTGCCTGGCGCAGGCCTTCGATGAGTCGCAGATCTTCCGCATCGATCATTTTCTCGGCAAGGAGCCGGTGCAGAACCTGCTGTATTTCCGCTTCGCGAACGCCTTCCTCGAGCCGCTTTGGAATCGCGAACACGTCGCGAGCGTGCAACTCACGATGTCGGAGTCCTTCGGGATCGAGGGCCGGGGTCGCCTGTACGAGGAGCTGGGCGCAATTCGCGACGTCGTGCAGAACCACCTGTTGCAGGTCGTGAGCCTGCTTGCGATGGAACCGCCGGTGCGCTTCACGAGCGATGCGCTGCGCGATGAGAAGGTAAGGGTGCTCCAGGCCGTGCGATCGCTCGAGGCGCAGAACGTCGTACGCGGCCAGTATGCGGGCTATCGGGCCGTGGCGGATGTCGCCAGGGACTCCCATGTTGAGACCTATGCCGCGTTGCGACTCGACATCGATTCACCGCGCTGGGCGGGCGTACCGTTTCTTATTCGTACTGGCAAGCGGCTGCCGATCACGGCAACGCAGGTCATGGTGCGCTTGCGCGCCCCATCGCGGCAGCTGTTCGACGCGACCCGGAACGCGCCGAATCACGTGCGTTTTCGTCTTGGGCCGGATCGAGTCTCGATCGGCCTGGGCGTTCTCACGAAGGAGTCAGGCGAGGAGATGCGCGGTCGCGACAGTGAGCTCCTGATGTGTGACGAAGAGGTAGGACGATTCGGGGCCTACGAAAGGCTGATCGGGGATGCGTTGCGCGGCGATCCCACGCTGTTCGCGCGGCAGGATTCCATCGAGGCCGCCTGGCGAATCGTCGATGACGTCATCACACACGCGCACGGCGACGATGCGGCCCCGCTGACCTATCGAGAGGGGAGCTGGGGGCCGACGCAGGCCGACACGCTCGCGGCGGATGCGGGTGGCTGGCACGACCCCGGCATCGGTTGCTGATCGCTGCGACATCCCGCATGGAATGGATCACGAGCGAAAATGCCGCCGCCGCGCAAGTAGCCGCGGCGGAGTTCATCGCACAGGAACTGATGCTGGCGGTGCGCGAGCGCGGGCGTGCCACGCTCGCGATCAGCGGCGGCCGCACGCCTTGGGGCATGTTCGAGCAACTGGCGGCGCAGGAAGTGAGCTGGAGCGCCGTTCACCTGCTGCAGGTTGACGAGCGCATCGTGCCAGCCAATCACGAGGCGCGGAACTGGAAGCAATTTCTTGCCAGTGCGCTGGCGCGCCGTGTTCCGCAAGACAACCAGCATGCCATGCCGGTCGAGATCGAGAATCCGGACGTCGCTTCCAGAGAGTACGCGAGAATACTCACCGAATGCAGCGGTGAACCGCCCACGCTCGACGTCGTGCACCTTGGCATCGGCGCGGATGGGCACACTGCTTCCTTGTTTGCCGACGATTCCCTGCTACAAGAGACGGAGCACACGGTTGCTGTAAGTCGCAGCTACAAGCGCCATCGGCGACTGACATTGACGCTGCCGGTGCTCAATCGAGCGCGGCGCGTCGTTTGGTTTGCCGTCGGTATCGCGCGCCGCGCCGCGTTGGCACGCCTTTACGAGGGCGACATTGCGATCCCGGCGAGCCACGTGCAACGCGATCGCGCCACGTGCTTTACGGATCGCGAGGCGGCGCCGCTCGCCTGAGTCAGTTGCGAGGCGGCAGCGTGTGCCCGCCAAAAGCATTGCGCAACAGGGCCAGCAGTCGCGCGCTGAAATCGCCTGCGCCTTGTGAGGCAAAGCGAGTCATGAGCGCTGCGTTGATAACGGGAATCGGGATGCCCAGATCGATCGCTTCCTGCGCCGTCCAGCGGCCCTCGCCGGAGTCCGCGACCTGTGCCGCCATCGCGTTCATGGATCCTTCGTCGCGCAAGGCGTTCGCGATGAGTTCGAGCAGCCAGGACCGGATCACCGTTCCGTGACACCAGGCTTCCGCAATGTCTTTCAACGGCAGCTCGAGATCCGGGCGCGCGGCGAGCAGTGCAAAGCCTTCGGCGTAGGCCTGCATCAAGCCGTACTCGATACCGTTGTGAATCATCTTCACGAAGTGGCCGGCGCCGGACGGTCCACAGTGCACCCATCCCCGATCAGGCGCAGGCGCGAGCGCGTGGATCAACGGCAAAATGGCGTCTATGCGCGAGCGCTCGCCGCCGAGCATCAGTCCGTAGCCCTGATCGAGTCCCCAGATACCGCCGGAGACGCCGGCATCGACAAAACCGATTCTCTTGTCCGCCAGCAAGCGTCCGCGCCTTTGGGAGTCGCGATAGTGCGCGTTGCCGCCATCGACGACGATATCGTCCGGAGCCAGTCTTTGCGCCAGCACCTGAATGTTTTCTTCCGTCGCGGCTCCCGCCGGCACCATGATCCAGACGAGGCGCGGAGTCTCGAGCGCGGCCAGCAACTCGTCGATGCTGTTCGAGACTTCGATGTTGCGGTCGCTTGCGAATTCCGCGCGGTGGGCGGCTTGCCGGCTGAAGCCGCACACGGATACTCCGCGGCGCCCTAGGCGTCGCGCCATGTTGCCGCCCATGCGGCCAAGTCCGATCATGCCTGCGCGCATTGCCTGGCTCCAGAGTCGATCGAACTGAAAAGACTGGCGTACCCGGGCTTGAATCGCAAGACCCGCAGCTGCGGAAGCTCGCGGACAGTTACGTGCCGGTGATCAGCACGACCTTCTTGTCGAGTAGACCCATAGTTTCCTCCTGGTCTCCGTCGGGCCTGACTTATCGTGAAGCCTTTTGCGTGCCACGAGCGGACATGTTGACTCTCGCCCACGCCACGAACCTGCTCGGTTGCCGGCCTGCAATCTCGTTTGCGAGCGCGATACGGTCTAGCGAATCCGAGCCCAGGTACGTATGCGCTTCCCAGTAACTGAATGTCTCGGCAATTTCGGCCGCTCCGGGAAATGAACGCGCGAAACTATCCTTGGGGATCTGCTGGTATGAAAGCCTGTGTCCCTGTCCGTTCAGGGTCTCGACGATTTCATTGAAGCTCATGAAATCTCCGACGAGCGGCAGATACTCGCCTTGGCCCGCCTCATCCGGATGTGCGAATGCGCCGGCCACGATGTGGCCGAGTTCGGTGATGTCGCCCATGTGAATGACACGCAGCGTTGGATCAAGCGGAAGAGCCCAGCCCCGGGATCCATCTGCCTGCTGTTGCGGTGCGAGAGCACCCATCAGGTTGTCGTAGTAAAAGGGTGCGATGACGAACGTATGATTCTCGAATTTTGCATTCCGGACGATCCGATCGATCCTGGCTTTGCCGGTAAAATGAGGAACGTAGAACTTGCCGCCGCCGATCGCCTTCACGTCAGGCAGCGTTGACCACACAAAGTGTTTGACACCTGCAGTCATGGCAGCGCGTACCGCCGCGGTTGCCTGCTCAAGCTCGTCAGTACCTTGCTCCCAGAAATTTGTGACCAGGAAGACGCCGTGCGCCCCTTCAAATGCCGCTTTGAGGGTTTCCGGACGTTTAAGATCCGCTTCGACGACTTCGTCGGCGAGATCGCGATGCTTGCCTGGATCGCGGGTCAGAGCGCGCACCTTGAATTGCTTGCTCGCTTGCAGGGCGCGTACAACTCCGCCCCCCTGTTGCCCGGTTGCGCCAACTACGGCGATGAGTTTTCTATGCTTGGATGACATTTCCCGGTTCCACCTGTTCATGTAAGTGATACACAGGCTAGGTGCTCGCGCTATATCTGAGAAGACTATATATTTAGATACAACGTATCGTTCAGGTCGATAATCATGCTTGACGCAGTCACGCTGGACCAGTTGCGGACCTTCATAGCCGCCGTGGAAGAAGGCAGCTTTTCCGCCGCTGGCCGCAAACTGCGACGCGCGCAATCCGTGGTGAGTCAGACGCTCGCGAATCTAGAGGCGCAGCTTGGCGTCAAGCTGTTTGATCGCACGGCGCGTTATCCGCGCCTGACAGAAGTGGGACGCAGCCTCCTGGCCGACGCGCGATCCGTCGCCGACGATGTCGACAGCTTCAAGGCCAGGGCACGCTCGATGCGGGAAGGTCTCGAGCCGGAGCTGGCCGTCGCAGTCGACGTCATGTATCCCATGGATGCCTTGACCCGCGCGGCGACAGCCTCCCGCAAAAAGTTTCCCCACACGCCGCTGCGGCTTTACGTCGAAGCACTCGGTGGAGTGATCAAGCCGGTGCTGGATGGAACGTGCAGCATCGGTGTCATCGGCTCGTTGCCCGTAACGCCGGACGAGCTATTCGCGGAGGCGCTGCTCGAAATCCCGTTCGTGACAGTCGTGAGCCCGAATCACACGCTCGCCAGCCTGCGCCGAACTGTGTCCACATCGGCGATTGCGAAACACGTCCAGCTCGTCCTTACCGACCGAACGACGCTCTCAGAGGGCCGCGACTACGCTGTGCTTTCTCCTCGAACCTGGCGTCTCGCGGACCTCGGAGCCAAGCACGCGTTTCTGCGCGCCGGCCTGGGATGGGGCCATATGCCCCTGCACATGGTGCAGGCGGATCTGGACGCGGATACGCTGGTGAAAATCCGAGTCGAGGGCGTACCGCGTAACATGGAGATGCCGATGAAGGCCGTCTATCGAAAAGACGCGCTCCCCGGGCCCGCAGGGCGCGCCTTCATCGCGGAACTGAGGCGCTAGCCGATCGGCGTCAACATGAAACGTGCGGTAGTACGTGCTGCGGTAATCCTGGCAACCTGCGTCGCATTGCAAGCCTGCACACCGCTGCCGCGACTCGCAGCGGTGCCGCCGACGCAAACCGCACGCGCGGTCATTCCGGGCTTTCCGAAGATCCGGTACTGGCTTGACGAAGTCCTACCGGCGCTGATCCAGGAAGCGATCGGGGACGACAATCGCGAACGCGAAACGCTCGCCCGACTTGGCATTTCTACGGACCCGCTGCCGCCCGCAGACGTGCTCGCTATTTCAGGCGGCGGTGACGCCGGAGCATTTGCCGCCGCTCTGCTGTCGGGATGGAGCGCTCAAGGGACACGGCCCAAGTTCAGGCTGGTGACAGGCATCAGCGCCGGCGCGCTAATTGCACCATTCGCCTATCTCGGGCCTTCCTACGACGATGTCATCCGGACCGTTGCGACGTCCGTCGGTCCGGACGATTTCTTCGATCGCCGAAACATGCTCGTCGGCCTTGCCGGCGACGGCATGGCCGACAGCGGGCCGCTGGCGCGTCTCGTCGCAAAGTACGTAACTCCAGAAACGCTGGTGGCCATCGCTGCGGAATAGGCCAAAGGCCGTGCGCTGCAAGTCGCAACGACCGACCTGAACTCCGGACGCCCCGTGATCTGGAATATGGGGTGGATTGCGGCGAGCCAGGCGCCGGGAGCGCTGGAGCTTTTTCGCAAAATCATGGTCGCTTCGGCCTCCATCCCAGGCGTCGTATCGCCAGTCCAGTTCGATGTCGAAGTCGATGGTCGGCGCTATCAGGAAATGCACGTGGATGGCGGCGTCATCGCCCAGACCCATGTTTACCCGCGCCAGATTCTCAAGGAGTGGGAACGTGCGACTGGCCAGCCGTTTCAGCGCGAGTTGCACTTCTACGTCGTTCTCAATGGTCGAATGCTTCCGGAATGGGCGGATACGAAACGCCGCACGCTCGAGATCGGCAATCGGGCAATCCGGACGCTGGTCCAAGCCCAAGGCATCAGCGATGTCGATCGCATCTACGCGACCGCCCTGCAGGATGGCGCGGACTTCAACCTGGCTTACATCGGTCCGGACTTCAGCTACCCGCACTCCGAGGAGTTCGACAACGCGTACATGAAGCTCTTGTACGACTACGCCTATGCGCTTGGGGTCAGCGGTAAAGCCTGGCATAAAGTTCCGCCGAGCGAGGCGTCCCCGCCGCGGTGAAATCTGCGACGTTCGCGGCCAGTCGGCCGTTAAAGTTCACCTGACCGGGTTACAAGTGCAACGCAATGCGTTCGATTGCGTGACCTGGGAGCCACCAACGTTCGAGATCATCCGTTCGCAGGATGTCATGTCGGTGCCCCTGGAAGTGTGGTGGCAGACCATCGACGTCACTCTCACCGGCTATATGTACGGCATCCGCCATGCTTTGCCTCTCCTGATTGAGCGGGGCGGCGGGGCGATAGGGCTCACCCGGCATGCCGCTACTCTCGGTGGCAACCACGGCGTACGCTGCAACCTCGTGGCACCCGAGGTTGTCCTGACGAAGACCGCCCTGAAAGCCACCAGCGAGGAATTCCGCAAGGAGATCCTCGCTTCGGTGCGGTCACCGCGCCTCGGCGTGCCGGAGGACATCGCAGCGATGGTGGCCTTCCTGTTCTCCGACGACGGCGCTTACGTCAATGGCCAGACGATCCTGGTCGACGGCGGTGCGCACTTGACCTGACGATTCGGAACTTGGAGGGGGACACATGGCCTACACGATCAAGGTTAACGGCGTGGCAAATCACGTCGACGTCGATGGCGATATGCCGCTGCTGTGGGTCTTGCGCGATGTGCTCGGCTTGACCGGCACGAAATACGGCTGCGGCATGGCCCTGTGCGGTGCCTGCACCGTCCACCTGGATGGAGTCGCCACCCGCTCTTGCGTCATGCCTGTCGCTGGTGTCGGCAATGCGGCGGTCACGACAATCGAAGCAATCGGTGCCACGGACGCCGGCCGGAGCATCCAGCGAGCCTGGCTCGATCTCGAGGTCGTGCAGTGCGGTTACTGCCAGCCCGGTCAGATCATGTCCGCATCCGCGCTTCTCGCGAGCAATCCGTATCCGAATGATTCCGCCATTGATGCAGCGATGTCCGGGAACATCTGCCGCTGCGGCACCTATGTTCGCGTTCGAGAGGCCATCAAGCACGCGGCGAAGCGCCCATGAACGCTTTATCCCGCCGAGTCTTCCTTCAGGGCGGAGTCGCTGCCGGCGGCGGACTCATGCTCGGCTTTGGTCTGCCCACGCTTTTCGGCGACGTCATGGCCGAAGGGCCCAGCAGTTTTGCGCCCGATGCTTTCATTCGGATCGGTAGCGACGGGTCGGTCACTCTGACCATGCCCTATGTGGAGATGGGGCAGGGTACATACACCTCTATACCCATGCTCATTGCAGAAGAGCTGGAGGTGGCCTTGAGTCAGGTGCGCCTCGAGCATGCGCCACCGGACGAAAAGCACTATGCCAACCCGCTTATGGGCGGCGTGCAGGGCACGGGCGGTTCAACTGCAATACGGGCGGTGTGGGAGCCGCTACGGCAAGCCGGTGCAACTGCCAGAGCAATGTTGATAGCGGCGGCGGCCAAGCGCTGGAACGTGGATCCATCCTCGTGTCATGCGGAGCTCGGCGAAGTCGTTCACAAGGCAAGCGCGCGCAGGACCACATACGGCGCGCTTGCCGGCGATGCAGCGCAAATACCCGTTCCTGAAAAGGTGGCGCTCAAGCGTCCGGAAGAATTCAAGCTGATCGGCACGCCGGCCAAGCGTCTCGACGCTCCGTCCAAGGTCGACGGAACAGCCATATTCGGAATCGATGCCAGACTGCCCGGGTTGAAAATCGCGACGCTCGCGCAGTCGCCCGTATTCGGCGGCCGGCTGAAGAGCGTCGACGACACGGCGGCTAAGGCGGTCAAGGGTGTGCGTCAGATCGTGCGGCTGGACGATGCGGTTGCCGTCGTAGCCGACCACATGTGGGCGGCGAGAAAAGGCCTCGTGGCCCTGATCATTCAATGGGACGACGGGCCGCACGCGACGCTCAGCACCGAGGACATCGCGCGTGATCTCGAGAAAGGCACGCTCGATGCAGGGGCGGTCGCGCAGAACGTCGGTGATGTCGCCAACGCAATGACAGGGGCTGTCACCAAAGTGGACGCGAACTACCAGGTTCCATTTCTTGCCCACGCGGCGATGGAGCCGATGAACTGTACTGTCGATGTTCGCAAGGACGGTTGCGAAATCTGGGTCGGTAGCCAGGTCATCGCACGGGCGCAGGCCACCGCCGCCGAGACCACCGGACTTCCGTTGGACAAGGTCGTGGTTCACAACCATCTGATCGGCGGCGGCTTTGGTCGCCGGCTCGAGATTGACGGCGTCACCCGGGCAGTTCAGATCGCCATGCACGTGGACGGTCCAGTGAAGGTCGTCTGGACCCGCGAGGAAGACATCCAGCATGACATGTACCGGCCCTATTTTTTCGACCGGTTTTCCGCCGGTCTCGATGCGGCGGGAATGCCGATCGCCTGGAACCATCGTTTTGCGGGCTCATCGATTATTGCCAGGTGGCTCCCTCCGGGTTTCAACAACGGCCTCGATCCCGACACCATCGATGGCGCGATCGATCTGCCCTATGACCTTCCGAACATGCGTGTCGAATATCTGCGAATGGAGCCGCCCGGTATTCCCACCGCTTTCTGGCGCAGCGTCGGACCGTCGCACAACGTTTTTGTCGTCGAAAGCTTCATGGACGAACTCGCGACGACAGCGAAGCAGGATCCTGTCGACTATCGTCGGGTTCTCCTCGACAAGTCGCCGCGCGCCAGGGCCGTCTTGCTGCTTGCCGCGGAGAAGGCCGGTTGGGGACAGCCGCTTCCCAAGGATTCAGGCCGCGGCGTTTCGCTCCAGTTCGTCTTCGGAACCTATATGGCGCAGGTCGCCGAAGTCGAGGTGTCGAAGGATGGCGAGGTTCGCGTCCGGCGTGTCGTCTGCGCGGTCGATTGCGGCTCAGTCGTAAACCCAGACACCGTCCAGGCGCAGGTCGAGGGCGCGGTGATCTTCGGAATCTCTGCCGCACTTTTCGGGGAAATCACGCTGAAGAATGGGCGAGTCGAACAGACCAACTTCAATACCTACCGGGTCCTGCGCATGAATGAGGCGCCGACCATTGAGGTGCACATCGTGAAAAGCACCGAACCCCCTGGTGGGATGGGCGAGGCGGGAACGTCCGCCATTGTCCCCGCGGTCACGAACGCGATCTTCGCCGCCACCGGCAAACGCTTGCGAAAACTGCCGGTCGATCCAGCGGAGCTCAGGCATGCGTGAATCCGTTAGCCCACCGCTATACTCAGGCTCATGAACACCCCTACGCGATTCGTCTTCGCATTCCTGCTGGCCTTCCCGGTTATCGCCGGCGCGGCGGCGGATGAAGCCATTCGCAGCCAGTTTGTCACCGTCAACGGCGTCAAATTGCACTATCTGCAGTCCAGCGGCGGCACCGAGACGCCCATCGTCCTGCTGCATGGCTATGCGCAGACCAGCCACATGTGGCGGCCACTCATGTTGAAACTTGCGGCACGCCACACCGTGATCGCACCTGATCTACGGGGCGCTGGCGCATCCGGCAAGCCGGAGAGCGGTTACGACAAGAAGACGATGGCACAGGACATTCATGCGCTGGTGCGGTCCCTGGGCTTTTCGAAAGTGAAACTCGTCGGTCACGACATCGGCTTGATGGCGGCCTACGCATACGCAGCGCAGTACCCGCGGGAGGTGGAGAGCATCGTGCTGATGGATGCGTTTCTCCCTGGCGTCGGGGACTGGACCAAAGTATGGCTGTTGCGCGATCTCTGGCATTTTCACTTCTACGGCGAAGTGCCGCTGAAACTGGTCACAGGCCGCGAACGCGTCTATTTCGAGCACTTCTGGAACGACTTTGCAGCCGACCGCGCGCGCTCCGTATCGGAACGGGATCGCCAGGTGTATGCGGCAGCTTATGCGCAGCCTGGCGGAATGCGTGCCGGATTCGAATACTTCAAGGCATTTGAGCAGGACGCCAAGGATTTCGCCGGATTCGCGAAACACAAACTGCCGATGCCGATGCTGGTGCTTTCGGGCGAGAAGGCGTCTGGTGAATTCCTAATCGAGCAAGGCCGGCTGGTCGCGAACGACGTGCGTGGGGTCCTCATCGAGGGTTCCGGGCACTGGCTCATCGACGAGGCGCCGGAGCAAACGATGTCGGAACTGGTGACGTTCCTGGATTCTGACGCTTCAAGCGCGGGATCACAGCGGATTGCGCCGGCCGAGTTCGGCGCCCTCGCGCGTACCGGCGCCTCGGCTGGCACCTCGGGTCTCGCTGGAATCGAGACGAGCGTATTAAAGGGTGATCCCACGGTGAGTGGGCTGTATACGATTCTTTTGCGCGTTCCCGCCAACACTCGTATCGAGGCGCACACGCACCCGGACGATCGGATTGCCACGGTTGTCTCCGGGACGTGGCACTTTGGCTACGGCGACGCTTTTGAAGAGAGCAATCTGAAAGCGCTGCCTCCCGGAAGCTTCTACACGGAGCCGCCGGGTCGGCCGCATTTCGCGCGGACTGGCGAAGAGCCCGTCGTTCTGCAGATTACGGGAGTCGGGCCGACCGGCACGCAATACGTGTCGGAACCGTAAAACCTAGTCGATCGGCCAGGGCATGGCTTTCGGAAAAGTCGCTGTCGCCGGTGTCCTGGGCTCCAGTTTCCGCGCAGTCGGATCAACGATGCGCCACCATGGCTTGATGCTTTTCTCATGCGCCGGCTCGACCGGTTCGCCAAGGTGAGGCATTATGAGTTGCGCGCCCGCCGCCGGACCCAGCTCCAGCAAAGTCTCCGCAGGCTCGTCCCAGGCATGCATGGCCAGGTTGAACGTGCCCCAGTGCACTGGGAGGAACGGACCGCCGCCGAGCAGCGCCAGGGCCTGGAGCGCGTTTTCGGGTCCGAGGTGTATGTCGCCCCACGCAGGGTGACGCCCACCCACTTCCAGCATGACGAGGTCGAACGGCCCGAGTCGCTCGCAGATCGACTCGTATTCCGTCGTGAAACCCGTATCGCCGCTGAAGAAGACTGCGTGCCGTTCTGAGCGAATGACGAGCGAGGACCACAAGGTCGCATTTCTGTCATGCAGGCCGCGCCCGGAAAAGTGCTGCGAGGGCGCAGCGGTCACCGTGAGCGCGGTGTTCGGCAAGCGGTGTGACTCCCACCAGTCGAGCTCGACGATTCGCTCGGGCCGCACGCCCCAGGTTTCGAGGTGTGCGCCGACGCCGAGCGATGTGACGAACGGCACCTCGCCCTTGGCAATCTCGTGGATTGTCGGGTAGTCGAGGTGGTCATAGTGATCGTGCGAGACGATCACGAGATCCACCGGCGGCATCGCACGCAAGGGAACGGGCACCGGTTGAAAGCGCTTGGGGCCTGCGAGTGACGATGGCGACGCGCGCCAACCCCAGACCGGATCGGTGAGCACGCGAAGACCGTCGATCTCGATCAACACCGTCGAATGACCGAGCCAAGTGGCGCGCAGTCCGCTGGCGGGTGGCTTGGTCCAGACTTCGAGCGGGTTCATCGATGGCAGCGGCCCTTGTGGCACGCGCCGCTCGCCGCCGCAGAGAAAATCGCCGAGACTCGGCATCGACGCGTTCGGGTCGCGCAGGCCCGCGATGACCGGGTGGACGTTCTGGAACCGCTCGCCCGCCCAGAGCGGCGAAGCCTTGATGCGCTCGAGCCGCGCGCCTTCCGGTTTTCTGCCGAGTGACCTCATTTCGAAACTAGGAGCGAATCTCCAACGTCGCGATCCTGTCGCCTTCGAGCCGGAAGATGAACTTGAGCTCGATCGGGCTGCCGGGGAAATTCCCGGTCAGCCGATTGGTGACGATGGTATTGCCGTCGTTCTGGGCTAACGCGAGCGGCAGAACGGTGTGCTGGTATTTCTTTTTGGTCCCCGCATTCCATTGCTTGATGGCGGCCAGACCTGTGATCGTTTGGCCTTCGTCTCGCACCACCGCATGTTCGGTGAAGCACTGAGCCAAGGCCTCGGAATCGTTACTGTTTTCGGCGGCGATATAGGCGGCGATGGCTTTGGGAAGATCGACTGACATGCGGATATCCTAATCTCTATCTCGCTGCACGAGGTCCTCGCGAAGAATCCGCAGCACCTCAGCCACCGCCTCGTCACTTTCATAGAGCTTGTGCCCCCAGTTCACCACCAGGGTCGAGGCTGCGCCGGGAAGCAGCGCGCTGGCGAGTGGCACGGCGCCATCGGTCTCGGGCAGACGGCCAGGCAAGGCGCCGGCAATCGTGTGATAGGGAATGCCCGCACCCGGCATCAGTGACTCGCCGGCGCGGCGAACCGGCTGCGAGGGCTGCAGCGTAGTGATGCTGTTGATCCTGGCCTGGAGAAAGCTCTCGCGCAGTTCCTCTCGAATCGCGTCCGGATTTTCGTTTGCGAGCTGACGCAGCGACTGCATCTCCGGCGCGCGGCGACCGACCAGGACCCGGAACAGGCGCCCGATCCAGTTGTCCGCCCCCGGGCTACCGCGGTGCGGTGCGGCCAGGAAAATGGCTCGAGTAACGCCGGGATAAGGATGGAAACGGAGAGTGCTTTCAACTGTCGCAATCTCAGCCGGGTCGCCGCGCAGAGCCCCCGGTGGCACGGTAAACGCCGCCGACCACAACACGTCGCCGGTATCGACACACAGCATCCGCGAGATCACGCCGCCCAGGCTGTGCCCAACCAGCACCACGCCGGACCGTGCGGGATCGTCGCCTTCCGGGTCGAGCACGCGCCAGGCAGCATCGAGATAGCTCCGCACACGCCGGTGAGAGATCAAAAGCGGCGCCTCGGTCCGATAGACCATATGCCACACCTGGAAGCGTACGCGCAGATCGGGGCTGCCCCATAGCGCATTGGACATGCGTGCCCAGACCAACGGACTGGCGCCCAGGCCGTGGATCATCACGATCGGACGCTTGTTCGGATCGTAGTCTTCGAGCAAATACATCCCCGCGCGCCGCCCGACCTCATCGCCACCCAGCAGACCCCATACGCCCAGCCGGCGCAGTTTCGAGGTCTGCACGCCCTGCGAATAGAATGCAGACGTGTCGATTGCCAGCGGATAGCGCCGGTCACCGAACGCGAGCGCATTCACGGTGAGCGGATCGGCGATCACCAGCCGCGGCGTCGAACCGTCGCGCGCGGGATCCGCCTCGAACCAGGCCGTCGCCCAGCGAAATACTCCCTCGGGCGGCAGCATATTGCACAACGGACGGTCGTCGCAGCGCGGTGTCCGCACTGCCAGCGGCACGCCGAAACCAGGATTGGCGTAGCGCTTGCCGCCGAACAGGCTCACCGGCACGTCCTGCGCCCGGGCAATAGCCAGCGGGCCATTGAGATAAGGCGAAAGGCGGCGAAATTCGACCGTCAACTGTAGATTGCCGATCTGCGTCGGCCCCTCGGACCAGCGGCGCGCCGAGGACTGTAGCGCCAGCTCCAGGAACGCGTCCGTGCACTGCGTGGCGAGTACCGCCGCTTTCTCCCCAACAGCCGCTTGCGTCGTGTCGAGCGCCCGGTAGGCAATCGCTGCGCAGCTCGACCAGAATTTGATTGCCGCCCCCTGATGGCGGCTGCGCATCGCCCTTTGTGCCGACTCGTGTGCCTCGATCAGGAATTGCGCGGCGTCATCGGGTTCGGCGGGGCAATCTTCCACGGGCGCACACGTCGTCGGCCCGGGCCCGCCAGCGGGTATTGCCTGCTCGGAGGGTAGGTTGCGGCAGCCGACCATCGCGATCGAAAGTACGATTGCCGGCCCGAATCGCGACATCTTGCTGGTGATGCGAGTGTCGTCTTTCACTGCCGGAGATCAGCCTTGCGTCCATGCCCCAAGATCAAGCGTCAAGTTCGTGATCGTCGCCGAACCGGGATCTTTTGCGAGCTTGAATCCTAGTTTACAGCCGGGCGCCAGCATCCCGTAGTTCTGCGAAAACGTCGTGCCGACCAGCCTTCGCACGCCATGGTTCTTCGCCGCGACGATCAGACTCAAGTGAAGCCTGGTCCCCAGCCCGCGTCCCTGCCAGTCGTCGCTCAGGACGATCGCGAACTCGGCGTCGCCGGCCGAGGATTCCATGTAATAGCGCGCGACGCCGATCTGGCGCTCTCTGCCCTGAACAGGCGTGGTGGCGATAAGCGCCCTTTGACGTTCGTAGTCGATGTCGGTGAACCGCCTGAGTTTCTCAAGCGTGGGGCGCCTGGCACGGCCGGACGAACTGGCCAATGTGGTCCAGTTCCTGGCCTCGGACGAATCAGCCTACATGACGGGATCCGCGGTCGTCGCGGACGGTGGGAAGCTCATTTGACCCGGCCGATCACCATCGACAAGTTGTTTTGATCGCCACCTCTGGCAGCGGTTCGACCGATACCATCGTGCAATTGAAGATGTCATTCCGCGTCTGCCGTAATCCCAGCTGCCGGCTTCATTTGGGAGGCGTAGTTTCATGAAGACCATTGCCGCGATTCTGCTTGCGGTTTGCGCATTGAGTGTCGGCGCTGCACCTGCGCAGCCGATCAGGAATATCGTCCTGGTGCATGGAGCATTCGCCGATGGCACGAGTTGGGCGAAAGTGATCGCGATCCTGCAGGGCGAAGGCTACAACGTCACGGCTGTACAGAATCCCCTGACTTCGTTTGCCGACGATGTCGCGACGACCCGGCGCACGCTGGCGAAGCAGGATGGTCCAGTCATTCTCGTGGGGCACTCGTGGGGCGGCGTCATCATTACCGAGGCGGGAGTGGATCCCAAGGTTGCTGGCCTCGTCTACGTCGCAGCCTTCGGACCGGATGCGGGCGAGGTCATCGGCGACCTGGGGAAGCCGTATCCACCTCCGCCGGCCTTTACGGCACCCATCGTCGACGCGCAAGGCTTCATGAGCCTTCCGACGGATGCCGTGCTGAAGCACTTTGCATCGGACCTGCCGGAGAGCGAAGCACGCATCGTGGCGGCCACGCAGGGTCCGATCAATGTTTCGGCGTTCGGCGCCCAGGTTTCCGCCGTCGCCTGGAAAACGAAGCCGTCGTGGTACATCGTGGCCACGCTCGATGGCGCGATCGCGCCTGAGGTGGAGCGCTTCTTCGCCAAGCGCATGAAGGCGACGACCACGGAACTGAAAGCAAGCCACGTGCCGATGCTCTCGCAGCCAAATGCCGTCGCTGCCGTCATCATGGACGCGGCGGCGAAAGCGCCCGCCCCGGGCGGATAGCCCTCAGGCGCTTTCGCTTGCGGTGACTGGCTGGGCTGAGCCCTTGGTCTTGCGCTTCGGCAGCGTCCAATCGGGACGCACGAAGTGGCAGGTGTAACCAAAGGGATTGCGGAGCAGATAGTCCTGGTGCTCCGGCTCGGCCTCCCAGAAGTCACCTGCCGGCGCCACCTCGGTCATGGCCTTGCCGGGCCAAAGCCCGGATGCGTCAACGTCCGCGATCGTGTCCTCGGCAATGCGACGCTGCTCGTCAGTCGTGTAGAAGATGGCCGATCGATAGCTCGTGCCGACGTCGTTGCCCTGGCGATTGCGCGTGCTCGGGTCGTGAAGCTGGAAGAAGAACTCGAGGATCTGCCGAAAGCTGATCCTGGCGGGATCGAAGATGACCTCAACGGCCTCGGCATGCGCTCCGTGATTCCGATACGTCGCATTGGGCGTGTTGCCGCCGGAGTACCCGACCCTGGTGGACAGCACGCCGGGGTATTTTCGAAAGAGGTCCTGCACTCCCCAGAAGCATCCGCCGGCGAGTATTGCGCGTTCCTCGGTCATGATCTGTCCTCCACCTGGTTCAAATAGGCGCCGTAACCTTCCGCCTCCATGTCGTCCCGATGAATGAAGCGCAGGGACGCCGAGTTGATGCAGTAGCGCAAGCCACCGCGATCCTCGGGACCGTCGTTGAAAACGTGCCCAAGATGGCTGTCGCCGTGCACCGAGCGCACCTCCGTGCGGACCATGCCATAGGACTCGTCCGTCAGTTCGTTGACGTTCGCGGGCTCGATTGGCTTGGTGAAGCTCGGCCAGCCGCATCCCGATTCAAACTTGTCGGATGAAGCGAACAGCGGCTCTCCCGACACGATGTCGACGTAGATGCCGGGCTCGTCGTTTTCCAGGTACTCCCCGGACCCGGGGCTTTCCGTGCCTGCCTCCTGCGTCACGCGGTACTGCTCCGGAGTGAGTCTCTCGATAGCCTCGTGGGTCTTGCCGAACTTGAGCATTCACACGACTCCTGTGGGTGGCAGATCTCAGCAAATACTGCGCGTGCCGCAGATGTGAGGCCATTACACGATGGTATCAACTCTCCACGGCGCGACCACCACAGCTCGATTCACAACCAGCGTAGTTTCTTGAAACGGATGTACAAGCCAAGGCAGATTGCCATCATCGCTCCGATCACGAGCGCATATGCATATGGCGCACTCGGTCCGGTCACGTTCGGGACAGTCATTCCGTAGATACCGGCGATGGCAGCGGGCACGCCCAGGATCGCCGCCCACGCGGCGAGCTGGCGCGTATTGATGCCCTGGCGTTGTTGTTCGAGCAGACTGCTCGTCTGGAAGACCGTTCCAATGACATCGACCAAGCCGCTCACCATCCCATCGAGGCGCATGAGGTGATCGTGCACGTCCCGAAAATAGGGCTTGGCCTCGGCACCGATGCACGGGACATCCAGATTGGTCAATTTCCCGCAAACATCCGACATCCTGGCGAGCACGTGTTGAAAATGAATGGCCTCGCGCCTCAAGCGAAACAGACGCGTAATATCGTCACGATCGAGCAGCGAATCCTGCAGATTCTGTTCCATTAAGAGCACTTCGTCCTCGACCATCTGCACGATCGGGAAATAGCCGTTGACGACGAAGTCCAGGACGCCGTGCAGGACGAAGTCCGGCCTTGCCTGGGTGAGCTTCGGCCCGCCCTGGAATCTTTCACCGGCGTGGGCATGCCCGCCGCCGGCGGTGTGGCACACCGTGATGATGTGGTGCGTGCTGACGAAGGCGTCGATTTCGCCGTACATGATGGCGTCGGACTCCAGGCGTGCGACTTTCAGCACCACGAAGATCTGGTCGTCGTAGAGATCGACTTTCGGTATCTGTTCCGGGCGCATCGAGTCCTCGACGGCCAGGCTGTGCAGCCCGAAGCGTTCCTGAAGGATCGCGAAGTCGCTGTCCACCGGATCGAGCACTTCGATCCAGATGAATTCCGTTGCCCCGCAACGCGGAATGCCGGCGTCGAACGCCACGTGTTCGATCACGTTGCTGTCGCGAAAAATGGCCGCCGTCACCTCGCTCATACTCGCCTAGCTTGACGGTTCTGCTGCCATTCCGACCGATACTAAGGTATCGACCGATACCATCGTGTACTCCCGCCGCACGCTCCGGTCTGGTCCTATTGGGCACTTAAGGCACTCGCGACCCTCATTTCCGCGCAAGGAACCGTCATGACCCCGCCCCTAAAAACCGCAGCGAGCGTGCTCGGCATGGTGTTGACCGCGTCATCGACTAACGCTATCGGAGCTCCTGCGTCCGACAGCGCGTCGATCCGCCCATTCACATTCCGTGCGCAACAGTCGGCGCTCGATGAGATGCGCCGGCGCATCCTGGCCACGCAGTGGCCCGAGAAAGAGACGGTGCCGGATCAGTCGCAGGGCGTGCCGCTCGCGACGATGCGCGAACTCGCGCGCTATTGGGCGACGGATTACGACTGGCGCAAGGTCGAGGCGAAACTGAACGCCCTGCCTCAGTTCGTCACCGAAATAGACGGACTGGACATCCACTTCATCCACGTTCGCTCGAAGCATGAAAATGCGCTGCCGCTCGTCGTCGCGCACGGATGGCCCGGCTCGATCATCGAGCAGCTGAAGATCATCGATCCGCTCGTAAATCCGACGGCGTATGGCGCGACTGCCGCGGACGCTTTCCACGTGGTGATCCCGTCCATGCCGGGATACGGATTCTCGGGCAAGCCCACGAGCACCGGCTGGGGCCCCGAACGCATGGGCCGGGCCTGGGATGCGCTGATGAAGCGCCTGGGCTATACCCGTTACGTCGCGCAGGGTGGCGACTGGGGCGCATTTGTCGTCGACCAGATGGGCTTGCAGCAGCCGGCGGGATTGCTCGCCATCCACACCAACATGCCGGCGACCGTTCCGGCGGATGTGGACAAGGCACTTCTCTCCGGCAGCCCGCCGCCTGCCGGACTCTCGGCCGAGGAACTGCTCGCCTACAACCAGCTGGTGAGAACCTTCAAGCAAGTGGACTACGCGCGCTTGATGGGCTCGCGCCCGCAAACGTTGTACGGCATTGCGGATTCACCCGTCGGCCTGGCCGCCTGGCTGCTCGACCACAACGATGCCGATGCCCAGCCGGCCGCGACGGTCGCGGCCGGACTGCTCCGGACCTCAAGCACCACCGGTGAACTGACGCGCGACGAGATCCTCGACAACATCACGCTGTACTGGCTGACGAACACGGGCGTCTCTGCGTCACGCCTCTACTGGGAATACAAGGGCGGATTTTTCAATGTCAAGGGCGTTTCCATCCCGGTGGCCGTGAGCGTTTTCCCCGGCGAGCAGTACGAAGCCCCGCGCAGCTGGACCGAGAAGGCGTATCCCAAGCTCATTCATTACAACAAGCTCGACAAGGGCGGTCACTTCGCGGCGTGGGAAGAACCGGCACTCTTCGTGTCGGAGCTGCGCAAGGCATTCCGTACGCTGCGCTGATTGATGCAGGACAACTATATCGCCGCGGGTGTTCGCACGCCCTTCTCCCGCATTGACGGGGCGCTCGCCACCCACGACGCGGTCGAGCTGTCGGTGCCGGTCGTGCAGGTGATGTCGGCGCGGCTCAGGCCCAGCACGCTGCCCGACTTCGTGGTCTGGGGCTCGGTCGTGCCGAATCTCGGCTGGAGCAACATCGCGCGCGAGATCTGGCTCGATGCGAAGCTCGATCCGCGCGTGCCGGCCTATTCGGTGGTGCTCGCCTGCGCTTCGAGCGTCACCGCGGCCGTGGCTGCCGGCGGCATGCTGAGGGAAGGCCAGCGCGATCTTGCCCTGGTCGGCGGCGTGGAAAGCATGAGCCGGGTGCAGATCGGACTCGATCAGAAATTCTCGGACTGGCTTCGGCATTTCCTTCAGGCGCGCGCGCTCGGAGCCAAGCTCGAAACTTTCGGCGAACTGCGCTGGAAGAACATTCGCATTCATATCCCGGCCGTAGTCAACCGCACGACCGGCAAGAGCATGGGCGAGCACACCGAAGAAACGGCGAAAGAATGGGGCATCTCGCGCGAGGCCCAGGACAAATGGGCGCTCAAGGGGCACCGGCGCGTGATCGCCGCGCGCGACAGAGGCTTTTTCGACGATCTCATCATCCCCGTCGGCCCGGCGGTGCACGACACGATTCCACGCGCCGATACGTCCATGGAGAAGCTCGCGAAACTGCCTCCCGCCTTCGACAAGACGAGCGGCCAGGGCACGTTGACGGCGGGAAATTCATCGCCGCTGACGGACGGCGCGGCCTCGGTCTGGGTCGCGACCGAGGCGGGGCTCAGGCGACTGCCCGATGGAACACCCTATGCGCGGCTCGTCGATTTTGAGATCACCTCCGTCGATCTCGCCGACGAGGGCCTTCTCATGGCGCCGTCCTATTCGATCCCGCGTCTCTTCGAGCGGCACAACCTGCGCTATGCCGACATCGACCTGTGGGAGATCCACGAAGCCTTTGCCGCGCAGGTGCTGGCCAATGTGGCGGCACTCGAAGACAAGTCCTGGATCAAGCGCCGCACCGGCATCGAGCGCGACTTCGGCCCGTTTCCCTGGGAGCGCGTCAATCCGAACGGCAGCTCGATCGCCATCGGCCATCCCTTTGCCGCGACGGGCGCGCGGGACCTGAGCCAATGCGTCAAGGAACTTTTCGCCATGCCCAAGGGTTCCCGTGCGGTCGTCAGCGTGTGCGCCGACGGTGGCCAGGGCGTCGTGACGCTGCTCGAGCGGCCGTAAAAGTCACTTCGACTAGATACCAAAGTATCGACCAATACCTTTGTCCAGTCGCTGCGGATCACTGCATCTGATTTGATCCAGCCTGGGTTGCCAGGGAATTCGTCATGCAAGAAACAACAGGCATCAATCGCCGCAGCTTCTGCGGGGCCGCGGCGGCAACTGTTGCTGCGGGCTCGCTGGGGCTTTCAGTGCTCTCTTCACAAAGGAGTGAAGCCATGAATGCAGCTGCAGAACAGATGGGCAGTGACAAGACTGCCATTCGGCCCTTCAAGGTGAATTTTTCGGATGCCGAGCTTGCCGACATGCGCAGGCGCATCAACGCGACTAAGTGGCCCGAACGGGAAACGGTCGCGGATGCAACGCAAGGCGTGCAGTTGGCGACGACCCAGAAGCTCGCGCGCTATTGGGGGACGGAGTATGACTGGCGCCCGTGCGAGGCAAGGCTGAACGCGCTGCCGAATTTCATCACCGAGATCGACGGGCTGGACATTCATTTCATCCACGTCCGTTCGAAGGAAAAAAATGCGCTGCCGGTCATCGTCACGCATGGATGGCCGGGCTCGGTCACCGAGCAGCTGAAGATCGTCGAACCGCTCACCAATCCCACCGCGCATGGCGGTAGCGCAGCGGATGCCTTCCATGTCGTAATCCCGTCGATGGCGGGTTATGGTTTTTCGGGCAAGCCGACAACCACCGGCTGGGACTGCCCCCGCATGGCCCGCGCCTGGAACGTGCTCATGAAACGCCTCGGCTACACGCGATACGTGGCGCAGGGCGGCGACTGGGGCGCGCTCGTCACGGAGCAGATGGGCTTGCAGGCGCCACCGGAATTGCTCGGCATTCACGTCAACATGCCTGGCGTGTTTCCGGAAGACATCAACAACGCGGCGTTTTCCGGGGCGCCGCCGCCAGCGGGTCTCTCAGCCGACGAGAAAGTCGCTTACGAACGTCTGCAGTTCGTATATCAAAAGGGTATCGGATACGGTTTCCAGTTGGGGCTGCGCCCGCAGACGATGTACGGAATCGCGGATTCACCGGTCGGCCTCGCGGCCTATTTCCTTGATCACGACGCGCGCAGCTATGCGCTCATCTCGCGCGTCTTTGACGGACAGTCTGAGGGCCTCACGCGCGACGACATCCTCGACAACATCACGCTCACCTGGTTGACGAACACGGCAATATCTGGCGCCCGTCTCTACTGGGAGAACAAACTCGGGTATTTCAACGCCAAAGGCGTCTCCATCCCGGTTGCAGTGAGCGTCTTTCCTGACGAACTCTATCCGGCTCCGCGCAGTTGGACAGAGCGGGCGTTTCCGAAACTCATCCACTACAACAAGCTCCCCAAGGGCGGCCACTTTGCGGCCTGGGAACAGCCGAAACTCTTTTCGGAAGAGCTTCGCGTCGGGTTCGGATCGCTGCGCAGTTAGCGACGAGCGTATCGGGAGCCCGCAGACAGCGGTCTGCGGGCTTCATCACGCGTCGTCACTGGAGTCAAGCCATGAATGCAGCTGCAGAACAGATGAACAGTGACAAGACCGCCATGCGACCGTTTCGTGTGGATGTTCCGGAAGCGGAACTGACCGATCTGCGCCGGCGCATCAAGGCCACGAGGTTCCCTGAGAAAGAACCGGTCGCGGACATGTCGCAGGGAGTGCCGCTCGCAACGGTCGAGAAGCTCGCACGCTATTGGGTAAACGACTACGACTGGCGCAACGTCGAAGCGAGGATCAATGCGGTCCCGAACTTCATTAGCGAGATCGACGGCCTGGATGTCCACTTCAT
Source organism: Steroidobacteraceae bacterium (assembly GCA_036781365.1). Classification (GTDB taxonomy): domain Bacteria; phylum Pseudomonadota; class Gammaproteobacteria; order Steroidobacterales; family Steroidobacteraceae; genus SCUD01. The sequence goes on from DAIQBB010000001.1 coordinate 55,752, forward strand.
TCATGCTCGCTCGAAGCACGAGAATGCCCTTCCGATCATCGTCACGCACGGCTGGCCCTACTCGGTCGCCGCACTGCTCAAGATCATCGAGCCGCTGACCAATCCGACGGCATACGGCGGCGCTGCATCCGACGCCTTCCATGTGGTGATCCCGTCGATTCCGGGCTATGGATATTCCGGAAAGCCAGCTGCGACCGGCTGGGGCCCCGAGCGCATCGCACGCGCCTGGGCGGTGTTGATGAATCGCCTGGGCTACACGCGCTACGTGGCGCAAGGCGGTGACTGGGGCGCGATCATCACGGACCTGATGGCGGCCCAGGCCCCGCCGGGATTGATCGGCATGCACACGAACATGGCTGCCGTCGTTCCACCCGAGATCGACAAGCTGCTCTGGGCTGGCAGTCCGCTGCCTCCAGATCTCTCTGCCGACGAAAAGCTCGCTTGCGACATGCTGGCTGCCGCGTACAAGAGAGTTCAATACGCGCTCTACATGGCGTCGCGCCCGCAAGCGCTGTACGCAATCGCGGATTCACCGGTCGGCCTGGCTGCCTGGCTGATCGATTTCCCTTTTAGCCTGGACATGATTGCGCGGTCCATTGACGGGGTGCCGGAAAGCCTGACGCGGGACGACATACTCGACAACTGCACGCTCTACTGGCTGACGAACACGGGCGTCTCCGCCTCTCGTCTCTACCGGGAGAACACGTTCAATTACTTCGCCCCTAAGGGCGTCAACATCCCGGTGGCGGTGAGCGTTTTCCCGGACGAGCTCTACCTGCCGCCGCGAAGCTGGGCGGAGAAGGCGTATCCCAAGCTCATCCACTTCAATAAAGTCGCCAAGGGCGGTCATTTTGCGCCTTGGGAACAGCCGAAGATCTACGCGGAAGAACTGCGTGCGGGATTCAAGTCCCTGCGCAGCTAGTGGAAGAGGGTCCCGGGAGCCCGCAGACCGAGGTCTGTGGGCTTTCTGTGCGTCGTGTCAATCGGCCAGCTCGAGGAGCGGCTTTCCCTTATCAACGACATACGTGGCGAGCTCCGCCCCGTTGCCAGTGCCTACGTTCTTCGCCGCATGGATCGTCCCGGTCGGTATGAAAAGGGCCCCACCGGCCTTCAGCGTTACCGGCGGCTCGCCGTCCAGCCGATACTCCAGCATGCCTTCGAGGACATAGGCGATTTCTGCGCCCGGATGCAAGTGCCTGCCGAACGCCGCTCCCGGGGCGAAATCGACGCGCACCTGGATGACCTCGCGTCCGGGCACGTCAAGATCGTATCGCAGGACATCTACCTACGATCAGGAGCACTACCGTCATGCGTCGAGCCGTATTCATGTTGACGTCCTCGAGGGCGACAATCCAAGCTTCGCAGCCTTCGTCACCAGGTCGGCAAACGAATTCGCCTCCATCTTGCGCATCACCTTGCCTCGGTGCGCTTTCACCGTGATCTCGCTGATGCCCAGCCGGCCACCGACCTGCTTGTTAAGCAGGCCGGATGCGACGAGGGCCATGACTTCGCGTTCGCGCCGGCTGAGCGCCGCATATTCGGCCCGCAAGGCCTGCATCTCGGCCTCCGCTCTTAGGGCAGCGCGACTGCGGTCGAGGGCGTTTGCGATCGCATTCAATAGCACGGCGTCGTTGAACGGTTTGGTCAGGAACTCGACGGCGCCGGCTTTCATCGCCCGCACGGTCATTGGCACGTCGCCGTGGCCCGTGATGAAAATGATCGGCATGTCGATTCGCTCGATGGCGACCCGCTTCTGCAATTCGAGGCCGTTGAGGTCCGGCAGGCCGACGTCGAGCACCAGGCAGCTCGGCGCGTGGACACGGGGGCAAGACAGGAACTCCTGTGCTGTGGCAAACAGTCGCGACTGCCAGCCCGCGGAGTCGAGCAGCAGGTTGAGTGCGCGGCGCACCGAATCGTCGTCGTCAACGACGAATACGATTGATGTGGCATCGGGCATGGATGACGGCCTTATTCTGGTGCGGTCGTATCCTCGCTCCTTCGAAGACGGGAGCGCTATCACACCTTTCCACTAGATACGGCCGCACACTGTGCCGTCACAATCCTGGCTGAGCCAACCAAGGACGCCGATGAATGACCGCCCACTGGGCTACCGAGTCGCCGTAGTCGATGACGATCAGCGGATCCTGGAGTCGCTCAAGAATCTGCTGGAATCGGCGGATCACGCCGTGCGGCCGTTTGCCTCAGCCACAGCCTTGCTCGACAGTGGCTGTCTCCCGGAGATCGACTGCCTGATCTCGGATATCGGCATGCCCGGCATGGATGGATTCCAGCTGTTGCGCGCAGTTCAGGCGGTTCGGCCGGAATTGCCGGTCATCCTCATTACCGGGCACGCGGACCTGCTGAACCAGATGTCTCCCGTCGGCTTGGGTGAGTACCGCCTGTTCAAGAAGCCGTTCGACGGCGAAGAACTGCTCACGGCCATCAACGACATCGGTAACGGTCAAGTCGCGTAGTCCGCTGTTTCGAGCGTAGTATGCGGGCTATCTCTCGGTGAAGACCGCCGCCATCGTCCCCGAAGAACAAGATCTCATCCTCTCGAACCTGTCGCCGGGTCCGGCGCAAAAGCGCCTGGCGCTTTTCCTTGTGCTCTTCCTGTTGCTTGTCTATGTCCTGATCACGGTCGGGCCGTTTTCAGATGTCCGGACGAAGCCTGTCTCCGCATTTGTTCCGGCCTATGCGATGGCGATGTTCGTGTGTGATTCGATCACCGCCATTCTGCTGTTCACCCAATACTCCGTCGTGCGTTCACGCGCCATTCTCATCATCGCGAGCGGATATCTCTACACGGCGCTGGTCCTGATCCCGTGGATCCTTACGTTTCCAGGCGTGTTTACGCCAGGCAGCCTGCTCGGCGGAATGCAGAGCACGTCATGGCTCTACTTTTTTCAGCACGCCGGATTGCCCTTGTTCGTGATCGGATATGCCCTGTCGAAGGACGCGGATCCTGGCAAGCGGGTCCCGCACGGCAAGTTGAGCGCCTCGATCGCCGTGAGTGTCGCCCTGACGGTGGCGCTTGTTGCGGCGGTGGCGGTTTTCTGCATCGGCGGCGAAGCGATGCTGCCCCAGGTGGTGCTCGATTCACTTCATCTCGGCCCGTTGTGGCCCTATGTTTTTGCGCCCGTTGCGTTGCTGAGCGTTGCTGCCCTGGTCGTGCTCTGGCTGCGGCGGCGCTCAGTGCTCGATCTCTGGTTGATGGTCGTGATGTGTCTCTACACGATCGAGATCCCTCTCAGCTACTATCCCAGCCCGATTCGGTTCAGCGTCGGCTGGTACACCGTCCGCGTCATTGGATTCATCTCCAGCAGTCTCGTGCTGATCGTCCTGTTGTACGAAATCGAGGCCCTCTATACGAAACTACTCCGTGCAGTCCTTGCCGAGCGTCGTGAACGCATGGCGCGCTTGATGACCGGAGACGCGGTCGCTGCCACGATTGCCCACGAGGTCAAGCAGCCGCTGACCGCAATGACGACGACCGCCAGCGCGGGATTTCGTTTCCTGGATCGCTCGAGCCCCAATCTCGAGAGGGCCAAGGAAGCCTTCGAGCAGATCGTCGCCGATGGCCATCGTGCCGCTGCCGTGGTCGGCAGCATACGCGCGATGTTCAGGAATGATGTTCGGACGCGATCCGTCCTCGATGTCAACGAGTTGATTCGCGAGACGCTCGTTCTGGAAAGCGCGGATTTGCAGAGGCACAGGATCCTGGTTCAGGCCGCGCCGAGCGATCGACTGCCGGAAGTCGAGGGAGATCGTGTCCAGCTTCAACAGGTGCTTCTGAACCTGATCACGAACGCTATCGATGCAATGGCCTCCAGGAAAGAGCCGCGGATTCTGAGCGTGAGTTCCGAAGCCTACGAAGGCGACGGCATCATCGTGTCGGTTGCGGACACCGGCGCCGGAATCAGCACCCAGGACAGCGAGAAGATCTTCAATCCGCTTTTCACGACCAAGTCCGATGGAATGGGCATGGGACTTTCGATCTGCCGCGCGATCATCGAGGCCCATCATGGCCGATTGTGGGTCAGCACCAATTCGCCCCGCGGCACGGTATTCCAATTCACTCTGCGCGCCAATAGAGCGCTGTCCGCCGGAGCCTGAATCGGGGGATTGCGAGCGCCCTCATCACTGTTGCTCATGCCGTGAACGGGTCATCGGTATCTCGAGCGTCCCCGCCATGCGCACCAGCTCGGCGAGGGATTCGGCCTGCATCTTCTTCATGATCTGGCCGCGGTGAATCTGGATCGTGGTCTCGGTGATGCCGAGCTCTGCCGCAGCCTGCTTGTTGAGCAGGCCGCTCACGACCAGCGGCAACACCTCGCGTTCGCGCGGCGTCAGGGACGAGAGCCGCCGATTCAACGTGGCGAGCTCGGCTCTCCTCTGTCTCGCTGCGCGATCGAGCTCGATGGCGGCATGCACGGCCCGCATCAGCTCTTCCTGTCTGAACGGCTTGGCCAGGAAATCGACCGCGCCGGCTTTCATCGCCCGAACGGACGTCGGAACGTCGCCATGTCCGGAGATGAACACGATTTGCGGGTGATGACTCTCTTCGGTCCGGCTCTGGAGTTCGAGCCCGTTGATGTCGGGAAGCTCCAGGTCAAGTATCAGGCACGACGGAACCGCAGGCTTCGCATAGGCGAGGTACTCGGTCGCCGAGGGGAATGTGACTACGTTCAGGTCGTATGTAGAGAGGAGCGCTGACAACGAGTCACGGATCCTGTGGTCGTCATCCACGACATAGACGATGGGGTCCTGCGTCGTCACCTGCGCACTCTAGCATCGGCCGTAGGCAGCGCCGGCGCAACCGATACCTTGGTCCAATCGAAACGGTCCGGCGCGTCTGATGTGATCAGAGGGTGAAAACCGGCCTGATCCTGCTCGGTGCGACTCTCGCGGGCGCGATCGGAGCTGCTTTCGCGACCGTTGCTACCGTGAAGGACGGGACGGATCGGACGATGCTGTCAACCGTGCGGCTGCGTAACGAAGGCACGTTTCCCTCGCTCTCCGGCGCAACCGACTGGCTCAACACGTCGCCGCTGACCACGGACGACCTGCACGGCAAGGTCGTCCTCATCGATTTCTGGACTTACACCTGCATCAACTGGCTGCGCACGGCGCCGCACGTTCGCGCCTGGGCCGAGAAATACAAGGACCAGGGGCTGGTCGTGATCGGCGTGCATTCCCCCGAATTCGAGTTCGAGAAAGACATCGTCAACGTGCGGCGCGCGGTGACCGACTTGCCCGTCGGCTTTCCGGTTGCAGTGGACACCGACCATGCGATGTGGCGCGCGTTCAAGAACCAGTACTGGCCCGCGCTCTACTTCATCGACGCCACGGGGCGCATTCGTTACCACCAGTTCGGCGAGGGCGGGTTCGTCGAGGCAGAGCGCGTCATCCAGCAGCTGCTCGCTGAGGCGGGAGCCGCCGGCGTCAGCCGCGAGCTGGTGTCGGTCAAGGGTGATGGCATCGAGGCGGCTGCGGATTGGGAAAACCTGAAGTCGCCGGAGAACTACCTGGGTCTCGCGCGCACCCAGAACTTCGCGTCCAACGGCGGCGCCGTGCAGAACAGGCCTCGAACCTATGCCGCGCCAACGCAGTTGCGGCTCAATCACTGGGCACTTGCGGGGAACTGGGCCATGCGAGATCAGGCTGCCGCGCTGCATGAAGCCGGCGGTCGGATCATGTATCGATTCCACGCGCGCGATCTTCACCTGGTCATGAGGCCCGCCGTACCCGGTTCGCCCGTGCGTTTTCGCATTCTGCTCGACGGACAGCCGCCAGGAGCCGCTCATGGCACGGACGTGGACGATCAGGGCAACGGCACGGCAACTGAGCCGCGCCTGTATCAGCTGGTCCGGCAACCGGGCACCATCGACGATCGACTCTTCGAGATCGAGTTTCTTGATCCGGGCATCGAGGCTTTTGCGTTCACTTTCGGCTGAGCCGCTCGTCGCTCCGACCGATACCTTCGTCTAATCGTTTTTCTACAGGACATTTGGTCAGATGAGCTAGACGATGCCGGAGTTTCACGTGTCGAAGTCATTCATTCTTGTCATCGCCGTTGCCTGCGCCTGCATGTCCGTCGCGCGCGCGGAGGTGCCGTATCCGAACATGCCTTCGATCGCGCCGATCGGCGTAAAGATCGGCAAGTACCTGGATGTGCCGGCTTCGGCCAAAGGGCCGTCCATCGATCCTGCCAAGGGCTATCGCCTCCAGGATCTCGGGCAAGGCCTCTACCTGGTCACCGACAACATCTACCAGTCGCTGCTGCTGACCTACGACGGCGGCGTCGTCGTGATCGACGCGCCCCCGAGCTACGCGGCGCGACTTCCGGCGGCGGTCGCGGAGGTCAGCGACAAGCCGATCACGCACATCATCTACAGCCATTCCCACAGCGATCACATCGGGGGCGCGAAAGCGCTGGGTGGCAATCCGGTCATCATTGATTACATCGACCGGGTGACCGCGCAGTGCGTCAACACGCTCACGCCCGAGTGGTCGGGCAGGCTTGCCGCATTCGATGTCTATATCTGGGATCAATGCTACGCGATGGAACAGAGTCTGCGCATCGAATAAATCAACGGGAGATATTGCAATGAAGCGTCAATACGTCGCGTCCATGGTGATCGTCGTGGCGTCCACCTTTGTCGTCGGCATCACGCTCGCGGCGCAGGACCGGTTCACGCTGAAGGCGCCAAACGGCATCGCGTACTCGGAATTCAAGGACTACGAGACATGGCAGGCGATCGCGCCGAGTCAGCCCGCTGACGCCGGCGGATGCGGTTCGGCGCCACCTCCGGGATGCATCAAGGTGATTGCGGGGAATCCCGCGATGATCAAGGCATACAAGGAAGGCTTTCCCGCCAACGGCAAGCCCGTTCCCGACGGCGCGATGCTCGCCAAGATCGAATGGGCGAAGGAGACATTACGCCCGCCCGTGTCGGCTTATGAGGTGACCGTACCGGGAAAGTACATCGAGACGACGTTCATGCTGAAAGACTCGAAGCGATTCCCGAAGACCGACGGGTGGGGATACGCCTCGTTCAGGTATGACGCAAAGACCGACACGTTCAAGGCATTCGGCGACGGCCCGGAGTTCGCGAACACCTGTCACGCCTGCCACACGGCCTTTGTGAAAGCGCGCGACTTCGTCTTCACCGACTACCAGAAACGCTGAACGGATGACGGAATGCGCGGAGGTTAGTGCGCTCAACTTCGAGGAGATTATCGCGATGTCACACAACACGAAGAAGACGGCGGCGGGAAGCGTCGCGGCGTTGGCCGTCGTCGCCGCTCTCGCCATCCAGACGGTGAGCGAGCCCGCGCAAGCGCAGGCCCAGGCCGCGGCGGCGTCGGCACCGATACCCGGGCTCTCGCGGCAGCCCAGCGCAGCCGCCAGAGCGGCGCTTATGGATCCCAACGACACGGTCGTCCTTCTGCTCGACCACCAGACCGGCTTGTTTCAGACGGTCAAGGACGTTCCCATCCGCGAACTGCGGGCCAATGCCGTGGCGCTCGCCAAAATCGCCGAGCAGGCCAAGATGCCGATCATCTATACGGCGTCGGAACCCGGTGGCGCGAACGGCCCGATCATGGAGGAACTGACGGCGGCTGCGCCAAGCGCCAGGTACGTGGGGCGCAAAGGTGAAGTCAGCGCCTGGGACAACGCCGACTTCGTCAAGGCAGTCGAGGCGACCGGCCGCAAGACCCTCGTCATGGCCGGCGTGTGGACGAGCGTCTGCGTCGCCTTTCCCGCGCTCATGGCGAAGGCCGACGGCTACAAAGTTTACGCGGTGATGGACGCCTCGGGCGACGTCAGCCAGCTGGCGTTCGACGCCACGCTCGCCCGGATGACGCAGGCCGGTATCATTCCCGTAACCACAAATACCATCCTTAGCGAAACCCACCGGACCTGGAATCGTCCGGATGCCGCGCAGTGGGGCGCGCTCTATGAGGAGCTCGTGCCGCACTACCGCGCGGTCGCCGAGAGCTACAGGAAGGCTCAAGAAGTCGCAAAAGAGCCCCGAAACTAGAGGACGCGAAGCAGTCACGACGCCCAAGGTCTTGAAGGAGGATCCCATCAGGCGTTTCTTCTGCATCATCCGTTCCTCAATCATTGCGGTGTCGGCGTGCGCAATCGGGTCTGCGGGCGCAACTGCCCAGCAGCAGGAGCCTGCCGACCTCATCGTCTACAACGCGAAGGTCCACACGCTGAATGACGCGCTCCCCGAGGCGGAAGCTCTCGCGGTCCGGGGAGAGATGTTCGTCGCAGTCGGACGGAATGCCGAAGTAATGAGGCATCGCGGCGATCACACCCGCGTGATCGACGCGGACGGAAGGCGCGTCATTCCTGGGCTCAACGATTCGCACATCCACGCCGTCCGGGCCGGAAGGTTCTACAACCTCGAACTGCGATGGGACGGCGTCGAGTCACTGAAACACGGGCTTCAGATGATTCGCGATCAGGCGAAACGTACGCCCAAGGGCCACTGGGTACGGGTCATCGGCGCCTGGTCATCGTACCAGTTCACGGAACGGCGCATGCCGACTGTGGCCGAGCTGAACGCGGCGTCCCCGGACACGCCGGTGTTCGTCCTATTCCTTTACAGCCAGGCGCTGATGAATGCAGCTGGCGTCGAGGCGCTGCAGCTTACGCCGCAGAGTGTGCCACCCGACGGTGGGCGCTATGAGTTCGTCGAAGGGGGTGGTGCAATCCTGCATGCCGCCCCCAGTCCTTCCATCCTCTACACCACGATCGCCAAGCTTCCGCAGTTATCCGCCGAGGACCAGATCAACTCGACCCGGCACTTCTTCCGGGAGTTGAACCGCTTCGGCCTCACCAGTGTCGTCGATCCCGGTGGAGGCGGACACGTATTTTCGACGGACTACCAGGCGAGTTACGCCCTGGCGCGGCAACCCGGTCTTCCCCTCCGCATCTCGAACTACCTGTTCGCTCAGAGGGCTGGCAGCGAATTGCAGGAGTATGAGAAGTGGACAGCCGAAGAGAAACTCGACCTTAACCGGGCGGCGGCACGTCTCAACGGCTATGTCGTCGAAGGCGCTGGCGAAAACCTTGTCTGGTCCGCCGGCGACTACGAGAACTTCATGTCCGCCCGGCCCGCGCTGGACGAGAAGATGGAAACCGAGCTTGCCGCGGTTGTTCGCCTCCTCGCGAATCACCAGTGGCCGATCCGGATCCACGCGACCTACGACGAGTCCATCGGGCGCGTGCTTGACGTCCTTGAACCGATGTTCAGGGAGACCGGCTACAAGGCGCGTTGGTGCCTGGATCATGCGGAGACGATCAGCGACAAAAACCTGGCGCGCGTCAAGGCGATGGGCGGCGGCATTGCCGTGCAGGACCGCATGGCATTCGCGGGCGAGATCTTTGCTGCCCGTTACGGCAAGGAAACTGCCGCGCGGGCTCCTCCGTTGCGGGCCATCGTCCGTGCGGGGATTCCGGTGGGCGCGGGGACGGACGCCACGCGAGTCAGCGGACATAACCCGTGGATCGCCCTTTACTGGATGGTGACTGGAAGAACTGTCGGCGGGACGGAGCTCGGCTCGCCAGACAACCGCTTGTCCCGCGAGGAAGCGCTCCGCCTGTATACGGTTGGAAGTGCGTGGTTCAGCGGCGAGGAGATGTTGAAGGGCCGAATCGTCCCGGGCCAGTTCGCGGACTTTGCGATCCTTTCGTCGGACTACCTCGCGGTGCCGGACGAACAGATTCGCACAATCGATTCGGTCCTGACGGTCACGGGCGGCGACATTGTCTACGCGACGGGAGCATTCTCCGATGTCGCACCGGAGCCCCTTCCGCCGGTCAGCCCCGCCTGGTCACCGGTCGCACACTTTGGGGGTTTTCAGAACCGGAAATCGGCGAGCACGGCGCCCTGAGGGTACATCGGTCGCCGCCGCGGGTGGGCAATGATCACAGGCCGCAACGGCAGAGCCCGGTGTTCCCGACACCTGGCCATTTATGTCTGCGTCCTCTGGCCCTTTGAGGCCCACAGCACCGAGGAGACCACTACCGTCACCGGCAACTCAGCATGGTCCATCGGTTTTGATGCGGATTGGCGTGCGCGTTTCGAGTCGTCCCAGAACCCGGTATTCGGACTGTCAGAAACGCAGTCAGACGACTACTTGCTTCATCGATTGCAGCTCGGCGCTGAGATCGGAAACGACCGGGGATTTCGCGCTGCGGGACAGCTTGTCAGTGGACTGACCGCCGGGTGGACCGGATCTCCGCCGGCGGTGCAGGATGATCCGATCGACGTGCTGCAAGGTTTCGTGGAGCAGTCGTTCAGCGCGTTCGACGGCCCATTGACGCTGCGAGCAGGTCGACAGGCGATGAGCTTCGGTTCGTCACGACTGGTCAGTGTCCGCGAGAGTCCGAACGTCCGGCGCTCATTCGATGGCATGCGCGCTTCATGGAATGGTCCCGCAGGGACCCAAGCAGACCTGTTTGCAGTCAGGCCCGTGCTTCCAGAAGGTGGAACGTGGGACGACAGCAGTTCACAGGATCAAAGCTTCTGGGGGCTCTACGTCACCTCGGAGGTTTCCGCAGGCGCCGGACTGCACGCAGATGTCTACTATCTCGGCCTGCGCAGAAAGGACGCCGAGTTTGCGCAGGGGATTGCCACCGAGGTGCGCCACAGCATCGGGGCTCGACTATTCGGCGACCACGAAGGCGTTGACTGGAATATCGAAGCTGTCTGGCAATGGGGTACTTTCGGCGACGATGACATCCGCGCATGGACGTTGTCTGCGGACGTCGGCTATGAACTGACCGGGTTTCCGCTGACCCCGCGGCTCGGCCTCAAGATCGATGCGATCAGCGGCGATCGCAACCTGCAGGACAAGCGGCTGGAAACGTTCAATCCACTCTTCCCGAAGCTGCCCTACTTCTCGGAGGCAAACGTCGCAACCCCGGCGAATCTTCTCGACTTTCAACCCAGCATTACTTTCGTGGTCTCACAAACTGCAGTGATAAGCCTGAGCTGGAACGCACTTTGGAAGCATGCGAAGGAGGATGCGTTCTACGCGCCGCCGCTTTCACCAGTTGCGGGCACGGCATCTACCGATGGGCGAGCCATAGGACATCAGGCCAGCTTGAACCTTGAGTGGCAACTGACCAGGCAACTCGAGATCGGCGCCGCGTATGTGGACTTCGAGCCACGCAACGTCGCGCAGTCGGCGGGCGGCCGGAGCGGGCGATTCTTTGCGTTATGGGTTCAGCTTCACCTGCCGAATTGAACCCGGGCGCGACAGAATGACCCAAAGCAGTCATCCCTGGCAGCACTCGACCGATACCATGGTGCAATTGAAGCGGGCGCCGTCCCGTTACACGCTGAATTGCCTGCAGTCGCTTGGTCAGTTAACCGGACAATCATAGTGAGCACGACTTCCGGACGGTGGGTATCAGCTGCGCTGATCGGAGCAGGACTCGCTGCGAACGCTTCAATGGCGGGCGCGGCGGACGGCGAGTTCTACGGATTGCTCAGATCCCGCGACCTGACGCCTTTTGGCTTCCTGCGCCTGGACATGCGACCGGCGCACGCCATCGCCATCGAGCCTGGCAGCTGGGCGCTCGAGGCGGAGCTCGGTTATCAGAACACCTGGGCGTTGAGTCCGGAGGTGGAGGACTACCTGATTGCACTCGAGCCGCAGGGCCGGCGCGACCTCGGGCCTGCCGACGTTACGGCCATCCAGGCACTCCCTGGTGAAAATTACTTGCTGGATGTCGAGCAGGGTTCACTCGATCTGACGCTGCACTACAAGTTTTCGAAGAACTGGACGGGATACCTCACCGCGAGTGCGCTTTCGTACCAGGGTGGATTTCTCGACAGCATGATCGAGGAGTTCCACGACGCCTTTGGCTTCAGCACCTTTGGGCGCCCGGCGGTGACGCGCAACGAAGCCAATCTCATCTACGACCTGAAAAGCGCGCAGCTGGTATTTTTCGGCTCGCCGACCGATGGTGGCATGACCGATCCAGCCATCGGCGTTCGCTATGTCGGCGTTTCCCTGCCCGATCCGTGGAAACTCTCGCTCGAAGCTGCTGTAAAAGTGCCCGTCGCCGGGCGCCGCCTGCTGCTTTCCACGGGCCGCACGGACTACGGGGTCCAGGCATCATTGCAGCGCTTCAGCAACCATCATGCGCTATACGTCGACGTTGCCGCGGTTTACTACGCCGGCACGACCGAGCCTGCACCGCAGGAGTCGCAGATCGTCCCCACATTGGTCTTCGGCTACGAGCGCAAGCTCTCGGCCAACACCAATATCAATCTGCAGGGTTACATCAGCAAAAGCGTCTATTCGCACCAGACCACCGATCTCGACGAGTTGCTCGGCGAGAAGTACCAGCTGAGCCTGGGCATGCGTCACCGCATCAAGCAGTACCTGATCTCGTTTGGCATCACCGAGAATCTGCAGAACGTCAACAACACCCCGGATATCGGATTCCAGCTCGGCCTCGCGTACATTCCGCACCGCGCAGCCATCGACTGATTGTTTGCCGCCGGCGCCACCCGGGATGCAAACTTCGCCTGATGATCTCCTTCATCCTGGTGATGGCATGCGCGATCGCGGCCGGTTGGCTCGCAAACCGCGTCCATGTGCCCTATCCGGTTGTGCTCGTCCTGGCAGGCATCGGGCTCGGCTTCGCGTACGACTGGCCGGAAATTGTGATCGAGCCGCATCTGGTACTCGCCATCGTGCTGCCCGCGGTCCTGTATCCAGCGGCCATCGAGACCTCGTGGCGCGATTTCCGCTTGAGCCTTCGCCCAATCCTTTTGCTTGCCATCGGCCTCGTGGCCACGACGACGCTGGCTGTGGGGATTGCATTCAAATGGCTGGTGCCAGAGGCGCCGTGGGCGGTCGCATTTGCGCTCGGTGCCATCGTCTCACCGCCGGACGCGGTCGCAGCAACCGCAGTACTGAGGCGTTTTCGACTGCCGCGCCGGATCGTGGCGTTGCTGGAGGGCGAGAGCCTCGTGAACGACGCAACCGGCCTCGTGCTGTACCGGTTCGCCGTAGCGACCGCGCTGACGGGCCTATTCTCCGGCTGGGCGCTGGTCGGAGAGTTTGGCCTGATCGCCCTCGGCGGGATTGCGCTCGGCATCGCAATGGGATGGATCACCTCGAAGCTGCAGGAACGCCTGCATGATCCGATGCTCGAACTGGCGCTGTCCCTGACAACTCCTTTTGCGACCTATTGGCTGTGCGAACGGCTGCAACTGTCCGGTGTCCTCGGCGTGGTCGCCGTCGGACTGTACCGGTCGCAATGGTCTCATCAGGGCACGTCTGCGCTTGCGCGGCTCAATATTCGGACCTTCTGGAGTGCGGTCGTATTCGTGGTCAATTGCCTGGTGTTTGTTTTCATCGGCATCCAATTGCCGCTGATTGCCGATTCGCTCCTGGGGCAACAGGCCCTGTCCTGGCCACGGATCGTCGGCTTGATCGCCGTGTTGAGTCTGGTCGCGATCGGCGTGCGATTTCTCTGGATTTTCACGGCGACCTACGGCGTGCGCTTGCTGCTGCCGTCGTTGAGTCGTCGTGATCCCGCGTCCGCCCGGGTTTCAACCTTGGTTAGCTGGAGTGGCATGCGGGGTGTCGTTTCCCTGGCCGCCGCGCTCGCGCTCCCAGTCGCGTTGCCGAGCGGCGAACCATTTCCGCAGCGCGACCTCGTGATCCTGCTCGTGTTCGGTATCGTATTCGTGACGCTGGTCGGCCAGGGGCTGACGCTGCCGGCCTTGATCAAGGCGTTGCGAGTCGAGAAGGACACCTCCGGAGCGACTGAAACCGAACTCGCGCGCGAGGCGATGCGCAGTGCGGCGGTTCAGGCCGTGAACGAATTGGTCGCAGAACACGGTTTGCCCGCACACGAAGCCGTCGCAGTGAAGCGTTTCTTCAACAGTCGGTCACACTACCGCCCAGATGGCGCGCTTTCGCTCGACAGCGAGTCGCGCCTGTGGCTTGGCGCGGCAGCGGCGCAGCGCAACGCGCTGATCCAGCTATGGCAGATAGGCGAGATCGGCGACGACGTGCTGAACCGCCTCGAGCGCGAGCTCGACCTTGCCGAAGCGCGCTTTGTGCGCGAAGAGTTCTGATGGCTGACAAGGACGCAGCAGGCGTCCGCGGCATATGCTGTCAACGGTTTTGACGCTGGTGACGTGATGAGCACACGACGAAGTTTCCTTTCCACTCTTGCGGTCCCCGGCCTCTTGCTGGGCGCGGCGCCCGGCTTGCAGGCGCTCACTCGGGCGGCGCCATTCGTGCCGGAGGCGCAGGCAAATGACGCGGCCGTGTTCGCGGCGGCGCGCGAGCACTTCTTGATCCCCGCAGGCGTCGCCTACTGCAATACCGGCACGCTGGGCGCATCGCCGCGGGAAGTGGTGGATGCGCTGACCGAAGGCATTCGCCGCATCGAGACCGATCTCGCGGCCTGGCCTTACGAACAGCCCGATGGCGAACCGCTGACCGGATACCAGCAATTGCTCGAGGTCCGTCAGGCGCTGGGGCGGTTCGTCAATGCGTCTGCTGACGAGATCGCACTCACGCAGAACGCGACGATGGCAATCAACTTTCTCGCTAATGGTCTCGACCTGGCACCGGGTGACGAGGTCATCAGCACCGATCAGGAGCACGGCGGCGGCATCTCGCCCTGGCGTCTGCTGGCGAAGCGCCGCGGAATCGTCGTGAAGGAACTGCCGCTCGAGCCGGCCCTCGTGGGCGGGCCGGATGCGATCGTGCGCTTGTTCGAGTCCGCGATGACGCCGCGCACGAAAGTCGTGATGTTCAGCCACATCACGAGTGGGCTTGGCGTACTGCTGCCGACCCGCGATCTGTGTGCGCTAGCGCAGAGCCACGGCGCGCTCGCCATCTTGGACGGCGCGCAGGCCGTGGGTCAGATCCAGGTGGACCTGCAAGCGCTCGGCTGCGATGCCTACGTCGGCAGCCCGCACAAGTGGATGATGGCGCCGAAAGGCACCGGCTTCATGTATCTCCGGCGCGATGTGCAGGACCGGTTCTGGACGACGCTGGCGAGTTACCAGTGGGACAACCTCAAAGATGGCGCCTTTCGGTTCATGCAGTTCGGTACCGGAAGTGTTCCCGTGGTGGACGGCCTGATGGCGGCACTGCGCTTCATCGAGAAAATCGGCATGTCGCGGATCGAGCGCTGGGATGCAGGCCTCACGAAGCGCCTGCGCGACGGCCTGGCGAACATCCCGAATGTGCGTATCGCGTCACCCGCCGACCCGCGGCTGACAACGGCAATCACGACTTTTCGCGTCAATGGCGTGCAGGCCAAGGCACTCCAGGACGCGCTGTGGGCAAAGCGCGTGCGCGTCCGTGCGCAGAACGACGAGCGGGGAGTGCGGTTGTCGGCCCATATGTACGTCAGTCCGGCAGACGTGGACGTGACCCTCGACGTCACCCGCGAGATTGCCGCACGGGCGTAAGACCAAAGTCCATCTCGACATCTACCTGGACATTCTGCAGGCTTCAGGCAGGGGGGGTCCGCTCACAACTAGAAGCAGAGAATTGACAGTCACGTGTCGTTGCGCCGTGTCGTCGTCATCGTGCTTTCAGTCGCGGGAGCCTTGCTCCTCGCGATCGTGCTCTATGTCGCTTTCGGCGACCTGGGTCGACACAAGGGGCAGGTCGAGGCTTTTGTCACGAAGCAGATGGGCCGACCATTCGCGATAGACGGAACGTTCGAGCTCAAAGTGCTGCCATCCGTATCCGTCCTCGCCGAGCGCGTCCGCATCGGCAACGCGGAGTGGGGCACGAAGCCGCAGATGGTGGAAGTCGGTCGCTTCTCGACGCACATCGGGCTGTGGTCGCTGATCTCAGGCCCGGTGGATGTCCGTTCGTTCGAGCTGGCCGATGTCTCAGTGCTGCTCGAAAGGAATCGCGAGGGCGGCGATAACTGGACGCTGTCGGACGAGGATGAGGCTAAAGAAGAAGCCTCGCTCGACTCCGGCGTCACTGAGTTCCCGGTGGTCATCCAGCACGCGAAACTAAGCAAAGTGGAAATCACCTATCGCGAGCCCGGAGCGCCGGACCGCGTCGCGCTCCTCGAAACGCTGACCATCGAACCCGGTACCGACGGCCTGCTGGCGATCTCCGGCAATGGAAGGTTCGACGAGTTCAGGACGAAAGTGGACGGACACCTGGGGCCCATCGATTCGCTTTTCTCCGGGCGGAACATCCGCATGGAGATACAGGCTGCGATCGAGAGGCTGCAACTCGACATCAATGGCAGCCTCGGGCGTCTTGATCCGCTGGACGGTGCGGATCTCGCCCTCAAGCTCGAGCATCCGGATCTCGGCGGGATGCTCAAGAACCTTCGATTACCGGTCATTGCAACCGGTACGCTCAACGTCGACATCCGGCTGAAAGACGCCGGCGATCTGAGCCAGCTCGATCTCGACGCGAAGCTCGGCGACATCACGGCAAAAGCGAATGGAACACTGCAAACTCTCGGCCTTCCCGGCTCGGATCTGAAGTTCGAAGCCTCAGTCGCTGACGCGGCCCGGATCGCGCAGGTTTTCGATGTGAAAGACGTGCCGGCCGAGCGCTTTACGGCCGGCGGTCGAGTTGCGTCCTCGGAGGAAGAAATCAGAATCGACGGACTCAGCGCCAAATTCGCCGGGGCGCAGGTGAAGGCCGACGGCACGATCCGCCTGGCTCGCGACCGGGACGCCGACATCCGATTCGAGCTCAGCGCCGAGAACCTTCGGAGATTACGCAAGGCGCTGCCGGATGTCCCGCTCTCCATGAGCGGCAACTTCATCGAAAGTCGCGACAAATTTGAGCTCAAGGACTTCACGTCGCGTATCGGTGAGACCGAGGTCTCCGGATCGGCGTCGATGGCGCGAAATGACAGGGACAAGGGCCGCCTCGAAGCCGAGATTGCGTCGCCGCGTCTCGACCTCACGCCGTTTACCAAGAAGGAGGCGGACAGCAAAGCGAAGACGCAAGAGCAGAAGGCCAAGTATGTTTTTAGCGAAAAACCTATTTCGCTCGACGGGTTGAAGCGCAACGATGCGAAGCTGCATTTCGTGTTCAACGAGGTGAAGCTCGCCGACAGAACGCTGAAGGACGTTGATGGCACGCTGGTCGTCGAAGCCGGGCAGCTGGCGTTCGAAGGACGCGCGCGCGGCGGCTACGGCGGCACGATCGACAGCGTACTCAAGCTGACATCGACGAGCGACCAGGCGGCCGACTTCGACCTCAAGCTGAACATCAAGGACGTGAAAACCGGCCGTGGCGCCGGCGAGGGCATCGACCCCAGCCTCGGTCCGCCGACCAGCGTCGAGGCGCACCTGCGGGCAAGCGGCAGTTCAGCGCGCCAGATGGCCTCGTCCGCCAATGGGCTCGTCTTGCTGACGCAAGGTCCTGGCAGGGCCAAGAGCGGCGCTGTCGACGCGCTCGGGGGCGGCATCCTCGGCCAGCTCGCGGGCAAGCTGAATCCGTTTGCGGCGCAGGACCCGTTTACCCAACTGGACTGCACCGTGACCCGGGTCGACATCAAGGACGGCCAGGCGACGGTCGAGCCCGTGCTCGTACAGCTAGAGAAAGTCACCATCACCGCGGCCGGTAAAGTGGATCTTCACACCGAAGATCTCACGGTCGAATTCAACACCAGTCCGCGCGAGGGCATAGGCGTCAGCCCGGGAATGTTTACCAATCCCTTCATCAAGCTCGAAGGGACACTCGCGAGCCCCAGGATTGCGATTGGCGGCAAGGGCGTGGCATCCGGTGCGGTCGCCGTTGCAACCGGCGGCGTTTCAGTCGTGGCGAAAGGCCTCGTTGACCGCGCCCGCGGAGAAGCGGACTTGTGCAAGGAGTCACTCGAACAGGCGAAGCACCCGGCGGCACGGGCGGATGACAAGGCGATAGCCGGCGCCAAGCCATGACTGAGCCGCCCTTGGCGCATCCCATCTGAATCAATGGTTTAGTGCCCTTTGCGGGGGTGGGGGCCGGTCCATCAGATTCCGTACGGGTCTGGTGTAGGCTTTGCATCAAGCGATTCAGGGGATCGGGCACTCATCCATGAACTCGGCTGTCATCCGAGTCATCGTCACCGCCGTGGTAGCTGTCGGGGCATTCGGCAGCACAGCCTCTTTGGCCCAGGATTCGCGAAC
Source organism: Steroidobacteraceae bacterium (assembly GCA_036781365.1). GTDB lineage: Bacteria > Pseudomonadota > Gammaproteobacteria > Steroidobacterales > Steroidobacteraceae > SCUD01. The sequence continues at coordinate 73,922 of DAIQBB010000001.1, forward strand.
CGATGCTGAGTACGTATTGCGCGCCCGTTCCGGCACGCAGGGTGCGGTGCGTGTTTCCGCGGCGGCACTTTCGGCCAAGGAGAGCGCCGCCGTGTATGGCGCGCCGCTCGCCGACGAGTTGATCCAGCCAGTCTGGATCGAGGTCGAGAATAACGAGGATGTTCCCTACTGGTTGATGTTTGCGGGACTCGACCCCGATTTCATTCCTGGATCGGAAGCGGCCGAAGCAATGGCTCCACGAGAGTCAGGCCGCAAGCTGGAGGAGCTGGATCGCCGTTTCAGCGAGCTGGCTTTCAGGAATCCAGTTCCTCCCGGGGCCAAGGTGTCGGGTTTCGTCCTTACGAATCTCCACGAGGGCGCGAAGCTCTTGCAGATCGACTTGTTCGCGGATCGGCGCAGCCACAGCTTTTCCTTCCTGGCTGCGGTTCCCGGCCTGCGGACCGACTACCAGGAGAGCAGGGTCTTCGACAGCGATCATGTTGCGGCGAATGGCAGCATCGTCGACTTTACAAATGACACGGAGTTCGTGGCGGCTCTTGAGGCGCTGCCCTGTTGCGCGACCAACAAGGACAGCTCGCGCAATGGCGACCCGCTGAACCTCGTCATCATCGGCGGCGTCGAGGACGCTTTTTCTTCGCTCGTTCGCCGCGGCTGGAGCCCGACGGAGGTGACCTGGAAGGGATCGGTGATGCGGATGATGAGCTCCGCCATGTCCCGGGAACGCTACCCGTACGCGCCGATCAGCGACCTGTACCTGTTTGGCCGTCCGCAGGACGTCGCGCTTCAGAAGTCGCGTGACAATATCCACCAGCGGAATCATCTGCGGCTCTGGCGGAGCTCGATGCTTTACCACGGCAAGCCCGTCTGGGTCGGCCAGATCAGTCGCGACATCGGCAGCCGGATGACAATCCACTCGCCGACATTCACCACGCACAAGATCGACCCCGACGTGGACGAGGCCGCCAGGGCCCTGCTGGAAGATCTCGTCTATTCCCAGGGCCTTCGTGCCATCGGACTGGTCAAGGGTGTCGGTGCGGCGCCGAAGAGTGCCCCACGTGAGAATCTGACGACCGACCCCTATTTTACGGCCGGAATGCGCAGCGTCCTGCTGTTCGACAGCGTGCTGACGTCTCTGACCGACATTGAGATACTTCCGTGGCAACCCTTTGAACAGGGGTTCTTGAAGCAGCCGATCGAGACGGACGACCCATGAGCCTGCCCTCGGTACACGTTCGTCCAGCAGGAAGCCTCACTTGTCTGGCCTGGATGGTGATCGCTCTTTCCGGTTGCGCCACATGGACGGTACCTACCGACTCTGGCGACACGTTGTTGCGAGCACGGGCCGTCACGGAAGCAGGAAGTGGCGTAGTGGTCAGCGCCACGGTGCTCGGTCCCGAGGACAGCAGGCGCATGCTGGGGTCGGACGTAAACGCTGCCGGCGTGCAGCCGGTCTGGATTGAAGTCAGGAACGACTCCGAGCACATGCTCTGGCTGCTGCGTGCCGGCGCGGACCCGGATTACTTCTCGCCTTTGGAGGTGGCCTGGTCGGCGCACGTCAAACTGGCGCGCGAAACCAACGCGCGCATCGACGAGCACTTCAGCGGACTGGCATTCCCCAATCCGATTCCCGCGCACGGCACGAGCAGCGGAATCCTGTACACGAATCCCCAGCCTGTAATGAAGCTGCTCACCGTCGACCTGCTGGGCAGCAAGATGATGATTCCCTTCACCCTGTTTCTTCCGGTGCCCGGCGATGTTGCGAGCGCCAGGGAAGTGATTCATCAATACGCTGCCACGGAAATCGTCAATTACGACGACCTGGATGCCCTGCATGCAGCGCTCGCGAGCCTGCCTTGCTGCGCGGCGACGGCTGACGGTCGCCTGGTTGGCGAGCCGCTCAATGTCGTGCTCATCGGCAATCCCGATGACATCGCTGCCGCCGTCAACAGGCGTGGTTATCGGCGAGGTCAGTCGGGGGGGGATGTGTCACAGCAGGTGTTTGGTCGACCGGCGGACTTGACTGCCCGCAAGCGCGTCAAGGCCGGCGCGTCGGAAAGCTGGCTACGTATCTGGCGCGCTCCGCTAAGCTATCGCGACGACATGGTGTTCGTGGCCCAGGCCGGGAGGCCTATCGGAGGGAGATTCGTTGATGAAGCGACGCCGGTTATTCGCGTGCATGCCGACGTGGACGAAGTCCGCAATCAGCTGATTCACGATTTCATGTACTCCGGAGGCCTCGAGAAGCTTGCATTCGTGAGCGGCGTCGGCGTGGTCACGCCCGATCGGCCGAGGACTTTGCCCGGAGGCGGCAGCTACTTCACGGATGGGAGACGGGTCGCCCTGTTCCTCAGCACTCGGCCGCGGACGTTTGCCGAAGTGGAAATTCTGGAGTGGGAACCGATTCTGCCGGCACGTCCCGCCGAGGCGACAAAGGACGCGAGCGGTGCGAGTAACTGAACGTATCGGCGGCGTTGCCCGTCGCCGGCCAATGCTGCTGGCAATTCTCGCCGCTGTCGTAGTAAGCGCCTGCGCCACGACATCGCCGCCACCCGTAGACAAGTACACGATCGAAGTGCCGGACGGCGTGACCGATGCGCGCGGGCGCTTCAGGGAGATCTACTGCGCGGTCCTGCAGCAGCATGGAACCGATCTGCCGGACTATCGTCCCTGCGAGGAAGCCCTGACGCCGGTGAGCAATGAACCCGCGGTTACTGGAAGACCGGTGCCACTGGACTCGTCGCGCCGGCGGCTCGCCGCGGCTGTGGTGGCCGGCGTCGGCTACAGCTGCTTTGCCAAGTGGCTCGAACCGCCCGGCAGCGTGGCCGCACATCTGCGCAAGTATGAATACGACCAGTTCCTCATCGAGGTCGATGCGCTGTCGGGCATCGAAAAAAATGCACGGCAGATCCGTGACGCAATCATGGCCATGCCGGAGGAGCCCGGTCCGCCCCGGCTCGTACTCGTTGGCTATTCCAAGGGTACGCCAGACATCCTCGAAGCCGTGGTCCGCTACCCCGAAATCCATGGACGCATCGCTGCGATCTTGAGTGCGGCCGGCGCCGTAGGCGGCTCCGCGCTCGCAAACGACGCGGAGCAGGAGAAGGCAGAGCTTCTTCGACACTGGCCAGGCGCGACCTGCGACAAGGGCGATGGTGGAGCCGTAATGAGCCTGCGCCCGGACGTCCGCATGTCGTGGATGGCGCAGAATCCGCTGCCACCTGCGCTTCGCTACTACTCACTCGTCACGCTGCCGACACCCGACCGAGTGTCGCGTGTCATCGAGAAGTCGTACCGGAAACTCGGCGAGATCGACTGGCGAAACGACAGCCAGGTTATCTATTCCGACCAGATCATTCCGGGAAGCACGCTGATCGGGTTTCTCAACAGCGATCACTGGGCCATCGCCGTGCCGGTGAACCGCTCACACTCGGTCATCAGCCGGTCGTTGGTGAACAAGAACGACTATCCGCGCGAAATACTGCTCGAAGCCGTGCTGCGCTTCATCGAGGAGGACCTGCAGAGCACCCAGTAGTCCGGTGATCGCCCTCCCGGCCGACTGGAACTATTTCTCGCCGGTCATGACGGTGAAATCCTGCTTGCTCGTGGTCGTCGTCGAGCTCGTGGACGCCGGCTGGGTGATCACCATTGTCGTCCCCGGCACCACGACGGGCTCCGCCTTGCGCAGGAATTCTGGCGCCACCCGGATGACTGCCAGAATATCGTCTGCCGTGACCGTGGTCGCTTCTTCGCCGGAGACCATCAGCCAGCGTGGAATGGGCTTGCCGCTTGCCGGCGAAACCGGATCCTCGGCGGAGGACTCGAGCTTCGTCAGCACGTGCAATTTGAACCTGCGCTCCGGATCGATGAGCGTGAACGGCGCGTGACCGATCTCGATGCCGGCGCGGAAGACGCGGATGCGACGATCCTCGTTGGTGATGAGAATCGTGACGGGGCCTTCGGGCGCCAACTCCGGCTGCCAGGCAAACTCGCCTGTTCGCGGCAGGTCAGTCGCGAGCGCGCCCTTGGTATCCACCGGCGCCACGAGCCCCGGATGGGCAACGGTGTTCGGCGATACTTTTTCATCAGAGACGACGACTGTGAGCCCGGTCTTCGTCTCGCCGAACAACAGCTGGGCGAATTCATACGGCATGCGCACGCAGCCGTGGGATGCCGGATAACCAGGCAGCTTGCCCGCGTGAAGCGCGACGCCAGACCACGTCAGGCGCTGCATGTAGGGCATGGGCGCGTTGTTGTAAATATTCGAGTAGTGATCAGCGTTCTTCTGCAGGATCGTGAAAACGCCCGTGGGCGTTTCGTGGCCCTTCTTTCCGGTGGAAACCGTTGACGCACCGATGATCACGCCATTGCGATACACGTAGGCCAGCTGCTCGGGCAGCGACACGATCATCACGATTGGGCCTTTGGGCGACAGTTCCGGGTGCCACGCGTATTCACCCGGCTTCAGCAGCCCCGGCATGACCGTCTTGGCCGTACCCAGGGTCGAGGTGGCCTTGGGCGGCGTCTCGGCGCCGGCGGCTGGTCCGGGCTGGAGAAGCAGGCAGGCGACAGACGCCAGGACCGCTGGTAAGATGCGCGCCTCACGCATATCGGCGATCGAGAATATCTTGTTGATTCATAAACATTTATCAGCCTTCCTGCTGGCTGGATTCGCGTGTCTTTGCGTCCCTGCAACGCTGGCACGAGCCGAGGCGGAATCGGCGCTCAATTTCGATCGCGAGGCAGCGATCCGCGCGGGCGTGTCGGGACACATAGTGGACCTCGCGATAAGCGCCGTCACCTGCGGAGTTGCATCCGGCGACCTCGTGGCGCCGCCGACTCTGACGGTCATCAATTATTCGTTGCCGTCAGCCCACCCACGGCTATGGGTCTTTGACCTGCGCTCGGGCCAACTTCTTTTCAAGGAACTGGTTGCCCACGGTCGCAACAGCGGCGTTGTGGTGGCGACGCGCTTCTCCGACGAGACCGGCAGCCACCAGTCAAGCCTGGGATTGTTCCGGACTGCGGATACCTACGTGGGGCAGAACGGTTACTCGCTTCGCCTCGACGGGCTCGAGCCCGGTTTCAACAGCCATGCGCGAGCGCGGGCAATCGTGATGCACGGTGCGAAATACGTCGATTCAACCGTTGCCAGCGCCACCGGACGCGTCGGCAGAAGCTGGGGATGTCCTGCGCTGCGCGAGGCGATCGCACGTCAGTTGATCGACACCGTCCGCGACGGCGGCGTGGTCTTTTCCTATTACCCCGATCCCGCCTGGCTCGCGAATTCGAAGTTCCTGCGCTGCGACTCAGCGGGCGCCTGATTGCGAAATCGCTTACAGTCGCCGGCGGTAGCTTCCGCTAGGGGTCGATCATGAGCGACTGGTTCCGACGCTATCTGCTGCCGGGATTTGTATTCGAGGCGGCGGTCATCGCTGGCGGCTACGCGACGGGGCGCGAGCTGGTGGAGTTCTTCCTGCCGGCGGGGCCGTGGGGAGGCCTGCTCGGCATGCTGGTCAGCATGCTCTTCTGGAGCGCGGTCCTGATGATCAGCTTCGAGCTGGCGCGCCGCGCGCGGACCTACGACTACCGCTCTTTCTTCAAGCTGCTGCTCGGACGCGGCTGGGTCCTGTTCGAGATCGCATACCTGCTCCTGCTCGTGATCATCCTCGCGGTCATGGGCGCGGCCGCCGGCGAGATCGTGCACAGCCTGTTCGGTCTGCCGAAGCTGTTTGGCTCGCTCGGTATGATCGCGTTAACGGGTTTCCTGCTCTTTTACAGCAGTTCAACTATCGAGCGGTTCCTCGCTCTCTCGGTGGGCTACCTATACATCGTTTATATCGTGTTCGTCGTTTGGAGCATCGCCGTCTTTGGCGACAGGATCGAGAGTGCATTGGCGACCGAGCCGGTCGGCACGAGCTGGTTCAAGGCGGGGATCACGTATGCGGGTTACAACGTCGCGACGCTGCCGGCGGTGCTGTTCTGCATCCGTCATCTCACGCGGCCTCGCGAGACGCTTATCGCCGGGTTCCTCGCAGGCCCTCTCGGCATGCTTCCCGGCGTCCTCTTCTACATCGCGATGATTGGCTATCACCGCGAACTCGCCGACGTGTCACTGCCTTCAGCCTTCCTGCTGGGTAAGCTCCAGGCTCCCTGGTTCGAGCTGGCATTCCAGATCGCCGTGCTATTGACGCTCGTTGATACGGGCGTCGCGTTGCTGCATGCGATCAATGAGAGAGTGGCGAAGGTCTACGAGGAAAAGGCGCGGCCCATGCCTAAGACGCTCCGCCCCGCGCTCGCTGTGGGGATCATGGTCGTTTCCGTTTATGCGGCTTCTGCCATCGGGCTCATCGACCTGATCGCGAAGGGCTACGGCTACCTCACGTACGCATTCATTGCGTTGCTGATCGTGCCGGTGCTCACGGTCGGCCTCTGGCGGCTGCTTCGTTCCTGATGGTTGTTCGACTGCTGCTGCTTGCCGCGGTCGCCTCGAACGCCTGCGCCGAGTCCTGGTGCGATGCGGCCCCGGTTCCCGGGTTTGCCGCTCTGGAGCCGGCCGGCGTCGAGGACGAGTGGTTCAAGGTCTACTCGGTCGCGCCGCGCGTGTTCGCGATTTCCGAACCGAGGCAGGCCGAAGGAGTCAACTCCTTCCTGGTCATCGGCTCGAAGCGGGCGCTCTTGTTTGACTCGGGTCTCGGGGTTGCGCGCATCGGCGGCGTCGTGCGCAGGCTGACGGCCTTGCCGGTGACCGTACTCAACTCGCATACGCATTTCGATCATGTCGGTGGCAACGCCGAGTTCCCGGATGTGCGTAATCTGGAGGATTCCTACAGCCATGCGAGCGCTCGCGGCGAGATCGCGCAGTCCCTGGTCGAATACGCAAGCAAGACCCTGGACGAAGACAAGGTGTGTGGAAAGCTTCCTCCCGGCGTCACGAGCCGTGAATACACGATTCCGACCTGGCGCATCGCTGCTCCCATCCGCGACGGCGAACGCCTGGATCTCGGCGACCGCACTCTCGAAATCGTGCGGACGCCCGGACATACGCCCGATTCGCTCTGCTTGATCGATCGCGCGAATGGAATGCTCTTTACCGGCGACACATACTATTCGGGCGAGATCTACTTGTGGGCACCGGAAACGAGCGTGACTGATTACACTGCATCGATAGACAGGCTTGTCCAGCTTGCGGATGGTCTGCAGATGTTATTGCCGGCGCACGGACCTCCGGTTTCGGAGCCACGGCGGCTGCTTGAGCTACAAAGCGCACTTCAAAGTATCCAGGCGGGAATTGCGCATTTCGAGCCCACCATGGAAGGCCGCCGCCTGTTCCAGTTCGAGCACTTCTCAGTCCTGATGGAAGGGCCGGATTCATGACCGCGCGCAGCAAGAATCGGGCCGCGAAGGGCCGTGCCATGTCAAGCGCTGGCCGTCGCAAATCCCTCGCTCCAGGCAAGAACAGTCGTGGCCTGGACGCTTCGGAAATCGCGCTGCCGATCGACGACGAGCGCATTGCTGCACTCGCCGCACAGGTACGCGAGCGCGGCGGCGCGCCGATCGGGGCGTATCGCGAACCGCTGTCCGGCAGTACTGTGCTGCTGGCAGCGTTGCCGCTCGCGTCGATCGAGCCGACGCCATTCCAACGTGACCTCTCGCCAACCCACACCAAGCGACTCGCACAGAAGATCGACGAGGCGGGATCGTTTCTCGACCCGATCATCGTCGTGCGTGGCGAAGACGGCGAGTTCTGCACCCCGAATGGCCGCCACCGACTCGCCGCAGCCAAGGTACTGGGGTTGAAGCAGATCACGGCGCTCATATCGCCTGATGAAGGGCTGGCATTCCGCATACTCGCGCTCAATACCGAGAAGGCGCACAACCTCAAGGATCGGAGCCTGGAAGTGATACGGATGGCGCGTGCGCTCGCGCGCCGCGAACCGCGCGCGAAGGAAAGCGACTACGCCGCCCAGTTCGAGGCCGCCGAGTTCCTGACGCTCGGCGTGCTGTACGCGAAAGACGGGCGTTTCGCCGGCGGCGCTTATGGCTCGTTCCTCAGGAAGGTGGACCGGTTCACCGACCGCACGCTCGCGGTGAGCCTGCGCGAGCGCGAAGGTTATGCCGCGCGCTTGCGCGAAATCGATACGCAGGTGCGAAAGATCGTCAAGTCCCTGGAGGCGCGCGGCTTCAAGTCGCCGTACCTGCGCACGTTCGTCGTCGCGCGCATCAATCCGGTGCGCTTCCATCGCACCAAGCCGGGCGACAAGAAGCCGCCGATGCCGATCGCGGCTGCCCTCACGCGCATGACCGCCGCCGCGAAGAACTTCGATATCGGCAAGGTTCGGACGTCGGACCTGGCGCTTGTCGCGGCGCTTTCGAGTGAATGAGAAAGTGAAAGTCCTCGGGACGCTTGACCTGGAGGACTTTGTAGTTGATTGGCTCAGTTGGCACTGTCAGCGCGGCTGCCCCTGCAAAGATAAAGAGTATCGCGCACGCAGCCCGATCGTGCGCGGTTGCATCAACATCGCGCGCGAATCGCCGCGGGCGTCCTGCAATGGAAACAGGACGCCGCGCTCATCCAGGGCGTTCTCCACGAACAGCTCCGCTTCCCAGGCGTCGAAGCGCACACCTGTGCGCACGGCGAGCAGATGACGCGCTGGGATGCGCTCGCGAATGGACTGGTCGAAATTGCTCCAGGACGAATCGATGTACTGATAGTCGAAGCGGGCAAAGCCCTGGGCTCGGGCCGTGAGCGGAAACTCCGCGTCTGCGCCTGCGCTGAGAGTCCAACGCGGCACCGTGGGGATACGCTCGCCTTTCTCGCCGGATACGTTCGGTACGTCCTGTGCCAGCCGGACGTCGATGTACGACGCAGTCGTAAAGAGCTCCATCCACTCAGCGGGTCGCCAGGCCGCCTCGAGCTCGGCTCCGCGGCTCTCGGCCTGGCCCGCGTTCGCGATGAAGGTGATGCCGCAGTCGAGGTCTTTCGCCGTCTGCATGTCGCTCCAGTCGATGTGGTACGCGGTGAGATTTGCCGTCAATCGATGATCCAGCCAGTTCGTCTTCGCGCCGACTTCGTAGCTCCACAACGAGTCGGATTCGAAATCGAACGGCGGGGCGCTCAGCCCGAGCGCCGCGAGATCGGCTTCGCACAGCTCAACGATTGCCTCCGTGAAGATGCTGTTCGTTCCTCCGGGCCGAAAGCCCTCAGCCGCGTTCATGAACAGGAGCGTGTCGTCGCTCGGCCGGTAAGCAACGCCGGCCTTCATTATCGTACCGTCCTGCTCCAGCGACTGGCCCGTCGGGAAGGGGCCGCCGAAAAACAGGCCGTCGAACAGAGCGTCCTCGCGTTCGCGGAACTCGAAACGGCGCCCGCCAAGGCTCGCCTGCCAGCGCGGCGTCGGATGCCAGGCCATTTCGCCGTACACGGCTCTCTGCCGCTGCGTGGCCTCGCCAACCATATGAACGAGCTGGTCCGGATAACCGAAGCTCGCAGCCTCCCCGCCGGTCAGCGCATCGTAGCCCGGGGAATACATGTTTTGCTCCGTATTCCGGTCTTGATCTTGATAGTAGAGGCCGGCGAGCCACGAAAAGCGTCCGCCGGCGATCGATGTGAGACGCAGCTCCTGCACGACGTCGCGGACGCTCTCGGTGAACTCGCTCGAGGTGGGGTTGAAAACTAACAGTTCCCGCTCGACGAACAGCGTCTCGTCGAGCGTAATCGCCGGCCTGCGATCGACGTACGAAGTCGAGGAGAAGAGCTCGGCCCAGGGCAACTCGTACGACACCGCGAGATTGAAGAGATCCCACCTTTCGCCATCGCCCTCGGGAACAAATCGCGCTTGCGCATAGTCGCCCTCATTTTGATCGGCAATGCCGAACCCGCCGGTCTCGCGCTCCTGATGGTGCGCGCTGAGCGTCATTGTCAGATTCGCACCCGGCGACCACAACACGGCAGCGCGACCGCCTGAGGTTTCCGCGCTGTTCACGTCCTCGAGCAGACGGTACGTGTCGTCGATGAAACCCGCCTCGTCGCGATAGTAGCCGCCCATCCTCAGTGCCGCGGTCCCGGCGCCGAAGGGCACGTTCAGCACGGCGCTCGCCTGCTGATTGTCGCCGCCGTGCTTCGTGCCGGAGATGCCCGCCTCGACGTCGGCATACCAGCCCTCCGGAGCCGGACGATTCGTGATCATGCGGATGGCGCCGCCAAGCGCGCTCGTGCCGAAGAGCGTACCCTGCGGTCCACGCAGCACCTCGATTCGCTCCATGTCGAAGACTTCGGGATGCGGTCCGCCGATCTGCCCGAGCGCCGCCGGGCCGCTGAGCGTCATCATCGGCGTGTCATCCAGGTACAGCGCACTAAATGGGCGCGGCTCGACGAAGGTGCCACTCGCTATCCCGCGTACGGCGAGACGATGACTCCAGCCGTTGTCGGTGTAGCTGAGGCCTGGAACGTGGGAGAAATAGTCGATGATGTCGCGCGCGCCGGTCGCGCGCAGCTGCCGTTCCGAGAGTGCGCTCAGGCTTACGGGGGCATCCTGGATGGCTACTGCGCGGCGCGTTGCGGTAACCTTGATCTCTTCAAGCGCTACGCTATCGGCGTTTTCCTTTGCAGTGAGTGCGGCGGAGATCGACCATGCGCACAAGGCAAGTGGCACGCTCCACGCGCGGCGCCGAATTGCTCTTGCCATACAATGTCCTCCATCAGCCGCGAGCCGCAAGCGCTCGTTTGGCCGTCTGCTCGGCACGCCTTTCCTGACCCAGCAGCCGCACGATCTTCTGGAATCGTGGCTGCCCGTGCAGAGACAGGAGCTCCGGGTAATGCAGGTATTCGGGAAGCCATCGATCGCGCGCCTTCAGCTCCAGTTCGAGGGTGGCCAGCGCGGCTTCGGTATCCCCAAGCGCCACGTGAATGCCGGCCGAGGGATGCGCGCCGTGCGCCTCCATCCTCGGGAAAAGCGCACGAGCCTGGTCCAAGTCTCCCACCCTGGCATACGTGGTTGCGAGAGTGCGGAGAGTGTCGCCATTCTCGTTCAGCTCAACGGCCCGCCGGGCTGCCAGCAATGCCTCTTGTGGCCGTCCGAGGTCCATCAGGGTCATGGCTTTCCAGACGTGCGCCAGCCAGAAGTCGGGATCGATCTCGAACACCCGGTCCAGCTCGCGCAATGCTTCCTCGTACTGCTGCGCGTGCCAATGTGCCTGCGAGACATGAATCGCCGCCCACGGATTCAGAGGATCGCGATCACGCCCTTTGCGCGCGTACTCGATGGCCCGCTCCGGAGGCCAGCCGAACGACATGTAATAGCCCGTCAGGCTTTCGAGCACGTGCTCGCCATTTGGATTCAAGGCTTCGGCAAGACGTAACTCGCGCTGCGCGGCCTCGAAGTTCCATTCGAACATAAACTCCCTGCCGAGCAGCGCGCGTGCATCGCCGTTTCGCGGATCGAGCTCGAGAGCCTTGCGCGCCAGCGCCCGAATACGCGTGCGGATTTCCGCATCGTGCGGCTGTCCGGCCACGGCATTACGCCAGGACAGTGCGTCGGCCAGCCCGACGTAAGCCGTGGCGAACCCTGGATCGGAGCGGATTGCCCGTTCGTAATAACCGATCGCCTTGGTCATCCGCTCCAGCTGAAAGCTCTGATAGAGATGGCGCGCACGCAGGTAAAGATCGTACGCCTCGTTGCTGATCGTGCCGTGCGCCCCGGCGCCATCGCTGTCATTGACCAGTTGCACACGCAGGGTTTCGGCGACCGCGCGCGCGATCTCGTCCTGAATGGCGAAAACGTCGGCGGCCTGCCGCTCGAAGGTCTTCGACCAGAGGTGATAGCCATCCGTGGTGCTGACGAGTTGCGCGGTCACGCGCAGGCGGTCGTCCTGCCTGCGCACACTGCCTTCCAGGATGTGGCGCACGCCCAGAGCCTGACCGACTTCCTTGACGCTTCCGGCGTGATTCTTGAATGCGAAAGATGACGTTCGGGCCGCAACTCGGAGACCTTGCACGTTGGTCAGACGGTTGAGTAGTTCTTCGGTGAGACCATCGCTGAAGTATTCGTCGTCGGCATCACCACTGATGTTCGCGAATGGCAGCACGGCAATCGTGCGCTCAGGATGAACGACCGGCGGCGCTCGATCGTTTTCATTCCATTCCGCTCGCTGGAACACGAGCATGCCCGCCAGGACGACAATGACTGCGCCGCCGGCCATCATCGCCATTCGCCATCGTGGTCGCACCGGCGGCGACGCAGAAATGGCCGCGTGCTGCGTGCCGTTGGCTGTTGCCGAAGCGGCGAACCCTCTGGATGTGGCGACGGGCACCACCGAGCCTTGAGCGCGGTATCCCCGGCCGCGCACGCCGGCGATGTACCGGGGAGTGCGTGGATCATCGCCCAGGGCATCGCGCACCAGCTTAACGCGCTGGTTGATCGTCTCCTGATTGACGATCACGCCCGGCCAGATGCGCTCCATGAGCTGGTCGTAGGTGACCAGATTCGGAGCTGCGCGCACCAACACGAGCAGAAGATCAAAGGACAGGCCGGGCAGAGAAATTTCGACTCCGCCGCGAGTCACACGCTGACGGCCAACGTCGATTTCGAGATCGTCCAGCCGATACCCGGCAGGCTGCGTAGCCTGCACGACGTCGGCGCTGCGGTTCACCGCGGGTCTCCCCCTAAGTGCCGGGCGCGGACATTGTAGCGCCGACCGCCGTGGCACCGGACCGATCCGCACAACCGGACTGCCGCGTGCGCGCATTTCCCTGCTTGTAGTAGGACTGATCACTCGCCGCGCACGCTAGACGCGCCGTGGCGACGGCGCATGAAGGATCCGCCAAGACTTCGTGAAGCTTTCTCAAATGATCCGCGGCGGCTCAACCCGCCGCCGTGCGGACTTAACGCGAATTTGCTCCAGCATCATGAATATTGGGAGATTTTTCATGCAGTAGAGCTCCCGCAGGTTGCAGGCTGTGCCCGCATTCCGCAACTCGCGCATTGGAAAGGAGCGATCATGAAAACCTCGAAACGATTGGCAATACCGGCTCTCGCCCTCACCGGGCTGCTCGCCGGGGCTGACTGCGGGGCCATCGTCGGGGGGGACCCTGACGGCAAGCGCCATCCCTTCGTCGGCATCATCGCCTACCAGGTTGAGCGTGACGGTCCCTGGTACGTGCCACAGGGCGGCAACGCGGTACTCGTCAGCCCGAAAGTGGCAGTGACCGCCGGACACGTGGTCGAAGGCCCGCTGACCCGGTTCGTGCTCGGAGTGGAACCCTATCAATGGGGCGTCGTATTTCATCCGCGACCGGTCGATCGCAATGCACCATCCGATTTGTTCGAATTCAGGGAAGTGCCTGCGAGGCTGGTGCATGTGGCCGAGTCAGTCGCCTGGCATCCGGATCTTTTCGTGACGCCCGAGGCACCGGACATCGGAGTCATCATCTTCAAGGAGCCGGTCAAGGGACTACCGAAGGCACGTATTCCGCGTCCCGGGCTTTTCGACGCGCTCAGAAAGATCTTGACGTCTCGTCTTGGCCTCGTCGGCTTTGGAGCGACGGAGTTCAATTGCTGCCCGCCGCCCGGTGGTGGTAATCGGTATTCGGGATCGGCTCCGGTCGTCGATCTCATGTCCGAGTTTGTCATTACCGGAGCGCTCAACAAGAAGTTTGATGTGCTTGCCGCGCCGGGCGACAGCGGTGGGCCGGCGCTCTTCAATCAAAATCTTCTCATCGGGGTCTTCTCCGACTTCGCTCCGGGGCCGGATCCGGACGCGCTGCCTTTCAGCAAGTTCCAGCGCACCGACAGTGCGTCGGCCTGCGAGTTCCTGTCGGAGTACCTGACACTAAACTGCGATCCGATCGGGCACTGAGCTGCCGTACCTGATTGGCACATCGACAAGTGGGCGGCGCCTGTACAAGGCGCCGCCCTCACGCACCTTCGAGAGCAGCCAGTTTGAATCTGACGGTCCCCGTGTCGCGCTGGCCGGCAGCTCGTGCGTCCAGCTAGACTGCCATGGAATCGCGAATGAGAACGGGACGACTGGGGGGAATTCTCATGAGCAGATCAATGCTTCGAAGGGCCGTCATCGCGACCGTCGCGGCGTCGGGCGCGGTTACCTGCATGGCGAGCGCGCAGTCTGCAGCTCCGGATCAGGGCGAAGCCGCGTTCCGCGCACTGTACAAAGAGCTGATTGAAATCAACACGACCCGGTCTGTCGGCAATTGCACCCAGGCAGCCGAGGCCATGCGGGCGCATCTGCTCGCAGCGGGGATATCGGCCGCAGACATGCAGATCCTCGCCCCGCCCGAGGCACCGAACGACGGCGCCCTGGTCGCCGTGCTGCGCGGCCGGGACCAATCGATCAAGCCGATCTTGCTGCTTGCACATATAGATGTCGTCGAAGCCAGGCGTGAAGACTGGACCCGCGATCCGTTCAAGCTGGTCGAGGAAAACGGCTGGTTCTACGCGCGCGGTGCGAGCGACGACAAGTCCATGGCGGCGATCTTCACGGACAGCTTGATTCGATACAAGAAAGAGGGCTACAAGCCGCGGCGCGACATCAAGCTCGCGCTGACCTGTGGCGAAGAGACGGCGGGAGCAGGCCTGTTCGACAGCGTGCGCTGGCTCGTGAAGACCCAATCCGAAGTCCTGAGCGCCGCGTTCGCAATCAACGAAGGGGCCGGCGGCGAGTTCGACAGGAATGGCAAGCCCATGGCCCTTCAGATCCAGGCCGGCGAGAAGGTCTACCAGGACTTCGCGGTCGAGACGCGCGACCCAGGCGGCCACAGCTCGCTGCCAAAGCCGCACAACGCAATCGTCCGCCTGAGCGTGGCCCTCGCGAAGGTCGGCGCATACAACTTTCCGGTCGCACTGAACCCGGTGACGCGCGCCTATTTCGAAGCCATGGCCAGGCTCGTGGATCCGGATATCGCGGTCGACATGCGCGGCGTCCTGAAATCACCGCCGGACGAGGCGGCGGCAGTTCGGTTGTGGGCGGTCGATCCGCAGTGGAACGCCATGCTCCGGACGACTTGCATCGTCAGCATGATCGAAGGCGGCCACGCGCCGAATGCGATTCCGCAGCACGTGAAAGCAAACGTCAATTGCCGGATCCTGCCGGGTACGCCGGTTGCCGATGTGCAGGCGCAGATCGGCAAGGTGATCGGGGACGATGCGATCACGGTATCGCCGAAGGGCGAGGGCGGTGTCATGTCGCCAATGCCGCCGTTGACGGAGGCGATCGTCGGGCCCGCGCGCAAGGTTGCCGAGAAGATCTGGCCCGGGGTCGCCATCGTGCCGACGATGTTGCCCGGCTACACGGACGGAAAGTACCTGAATCCAGCCGGCGTCCCGACGTATGGCCTGTCCGGCCTGTTCGAGGACGCCGAAGGAAATTACATTCACGGCCTCAACGAGCGCATGCGCGTGAAGTCGCTCATGGAAGGGCGCCGGTTCCTGTACGAGGTCGTGAAGCTTTACGCGGATAGCAAGGACTAGACGGCTCACCGTCATAATCGCGCACCATTCGGAGCGCAAGTGCACTAAAGGCTGAGTTCGTAAAGTTCAACTGAGATCGACAACCGGTCTCATCCACCGACGGCTGCATCGCCGGCGCCGTGCGTAACGGCAGTCAGGATTCCCTGCAGGATTCGCGTCGGGTTCGGCGGGCAGCCTGGGACTGCCACGTTGACGGGAACGACATTGGAGACGCGTCCGCGGCAAGCGTAGCTTTCGCCGAAGATTCCGCCCGTGCATCCGCAATCGCCGATCGCGACGACCAGCTTTGGATCGGGAGTTGCCTCATACGTGCGCAAGAGGGCCGCCTCCATGTTCCGCGAAACGGGACCGGTCACGAGCAGGAGATCCGCGTGGCGCGGACTCGCGACGAACTTTATTCCAATCCCTTCGATGTTATAGACAGGATTGTTGAGAGCGTGAATCTCCAGCTCACAGCCATTGCACGAGCCGGCGTCCACATGCCGGATGCAGAGCGCGCGGCCGAGCACGGCCAGGATCCGCTGGTTGACGTCCTCGCGCAGCCGCAATGAGTCGTCGCCGGACGGCGGCTGCTCACTGACGATGCCGATCGACGCAATGTAGTGCAGCGTTTTCAGCACGGTTCGGCTAGAGGTCGTGACCGCTGTAGGAAAGATTGAACGACTTATTGATCAACGGAAAATCGGGCACGATGTTGCCGATGACCGCGTGTTCGAGCGCCGGCCAGTTCTGCCAGGACGGATCGTGCGGATGACAGCGGCTCACGCGGCCGTCCGCAGCCACTTCGAGCGCGACGATCGCGGGTCCGCGCCAGCCTTCGACCCAGCCGACGGCGAGCTTGTCTGCCGCCGGCACTCCCTCGTCCACACGATGCGGCCCGCGCGGCAGGCGCTCGAGGATCAGGCCAATGAGCCGGCACGATTCCTGCAATTCGTCGAACCGGACCGTGACGCGCGCGGCCACGTCGCCGGTGTCCTGCACTGCCTTCCGGACTCCAAGCAATTCATACGGGTGCGAAGGCAGGTCGGCACGCGCGTCGCATGAAATTCCGCTGGCACGGCCGGCCAGGCCGATCAGACCGAGCCGGCGCGCGAGACCGGGAGTCAACTGGCCCGCTCCGACGAAACGATCGCGCACGCCGGGGTGTTCGTCGTAGATATTTTTCAGCTGCCGCGCTTCGATCGCGAGGAGCGCCACATGCTCCGCCAACTCTTGTGCGCCGTCGTCGCCGATGCCGTTCGACATGCCGCCCGGCACGACCGCGTCGAACAGGTAGCGTTGTCCCAGCGCCGCCTCCACTTGCCGCAGAAAGAGTTCCTTGAGCCTCGAAAACTGCGTCAGGCCGAATACGAAGCCGGCGTCATTGCCGAGCGCGCCGAGATCCCCGAGATGGTTCTGGATGCGCTCGATCTCGAGGCAAAGCGCCCGCAGATACGCAGCGCGCACGGGCACCTCGCATTCGCACAGCGACTCGAGTGCCTGGCAATAGGCCCAGGAGAATGCCACCGCGGAATCGCCGGACACCCGAGCCGCGAGGCGGTGGCCATCCAGCGCCTGCATGTCCGTGAAGCGGCGCTCGATTCCCTTGTGCACGTAGCCGAGCCGCTCTTCCAGCCTGAGGACCTTCTCGCCGACGATCGAAAACCGGAAGTGTCCGGGCTCGATGATACCGGCATGCACCGGACCCACGGCGATCTCGTGCACGCCTTCGCCCTGGACGCGGACGAATTCGTATGCGTCGACAGCCGGCTCGCCCGACGGCGGAAACGGCGTAGCATCGACCAGCGGGTGAAAGGAGGGCGGCCACGCGGCGTGACGCAACCAGGGACGTGAGTCGGCGGCCGTTGACGGGACGCCTGAAAGATCCTGCATCGCGCGCTGCATGCGTCCCGCCGCCGGGAACACATCTTCGATTCCCGGGCAGTCCGCGCCTGCGTCGAGCTCGAGCGTTGCAACGAGGCCGTGACCGTCGGCCTGGTAGACAGCATGGATCCGGGCCGCCTTGCCGCGCGCCGATGCACCCGCCCACAGCATTGCGAGCCAGCCGCCGGCGCCCGCGACGTCACGGGCAAGCCGGCGCCAATCGTCGCGAGTGACGTCGAGCGCGAGCAGTCGCGCCGCACCTTCCTGAGGCGAGCCGCGCGCAAGCCAGGCAGCGAGAGCCATGTCAGCCGCCTCCGATCAGGCGCGCCGCGGCGCGATACCAGTCGGCAAGGTACGGCGGCACGTAGACGCCGAGCATGAGCACGAGACCGAGATGCGCGAACACCGGCAGGAGCGCCGGAGGATGGGGCAGGCGTCGGGCGGTGGTCTCGCCGAAGACCATCGGTTGCACTTGCCCGAAGATTGCCGCAAAGGCGACGCCGAGCGCCCCGAGCAGTATCGGCGTCGCCCATGGCTGCTCGCGCATGGCTGTCGTGAGGATCAGGAATTCGCTGGCGAAAACGCCGAAAGGGGGCAAGCCGAGTATCGCGAGAGAGCCCATCAGAAGACCCCAGCCGATCGTGGGGCTCACCGTGATCAAGCCACGAATGTCGGTCATCAGCTGCGAACCCGCCTTCTGGGCCGCGTGCCCCACGGCGAAGAAGATCGCGGACTTGGTGAGCGAGTGCACGGTCATGTGCAGGAGCGCTGCGAAGTTGGCGACCGGCCCGCCCATGCCGAAGGCGAAAGTGACGATGCCCATGTGCTCGATCGAGGAATAGGCGAACAGGCGCTTGATGTCGCGCTGGCGCCAGAGAAGGAACGCGGCGAGTACCATCGACAGCAAGCCGAACCCCATGAGCATGCGCGAAGGAAGCGGCGACTGCAGCGATCCCTCGACCAGCACCTTGCAGCGCACGACCGCATAAGCCGCGACGTTGAGCAGGAGCCCGGACAGGACGGCCGAGATCGGCGTCGGGCCCTCTGCATGCGCGTCGGGCAGCCAGTTGTGCAGCGGCGCGAGGCCCACCTTCGTGCCATACCCGACCAGCAGGAACACGAACGCGAGGCTTAGCACGGCGGGCTCGAGCTGGCCCTTGACCGCATCGAGCTCAGTCCAGAGCAGCGCGCTGACGCCCTCGGCGCCCAGAACCTTTTCCGACGCGAAATACAGGAGGATGGTGCCGAACAGCGCCTGGGCGATGCCGACTCCGCACAGGATGAAGTACTTCCAGCCCGCCTCGAGGCTGGCGGCCGTCCGGTAGAGCGTCACGAGCAGCACGGTCGAGAGCGTTGCGGCCTCCATCGCGACCCAGAGCAGGCCCATGTTGTTCGTGGTGAGCGCGATCAACATCGTCGCCATGAAGAGCTGATACATGCTGTGGTACAGGCGCAGCCTTCCCGCACTGATCCTGCCGTGCTCCATTTCGACGCGCATGTAGGGCCGCGAGAAGAGAGAAGTCGTGAGCCCGACGAATGCGGTCAGCGTGACCAGGAAGACATTGAACGGATCGATGAAGAACTGTTCGCGCGCGATGATCAGTTGGCCTTCGGCGATTACGCGGGTGGCCAGCGCCCCGGCCGCTATCAATGTCACGAGGGACACGGCGACGTTCAATTCCGGCGCCCAGCGCTTTCCGCCCAGCATGCCCATGACGAGCGCGCCGGCGAGCGGGGCGGCGATCAGCAGCGCGAAGTCCATGCTAGCGCCGCTCCTCCTGCGGTTGCTCCCTCAGGGATTCGAGGTGATGCAAGTCCAGGCTGTCGAACTGCTCGCGGATCTGGAAAAAGAATATTCCGAGCACCAGCACCGCGACGAGCACGTCCAGCGCGACGCCGAACTCGACCACCATCGGCATGCCGTAGGTCGCGCTCATGGCGCCGAAGAACAGCCCGTTCTCCATCGACAGGAATCCGACCACCTGCGACATCGCCTTCCGCCGCGTGATCATCGTGATGAAGGAGAGCAGCACGACCGCAACGGCGATGCCGATCGAGTTTCGCGTCGCCGTGCTCGCGAGCGCGGAAATCGGCTGCGCCAGGCCGAACGCGAAGACCACCACCAGCAGGCCGACCAGCATCGTCGCGGCCGGATTGACGAGCGGCTCGCTGTCCCAGTAGACGGCGAGGCGGCGGATCAGCCGATGCAGGATCCACGGCAGGAAAATGACCTTGAGCGCCAGCGTCAGCGCGGCCGACACGTACAGGTGCGGCTGACTGGTGCGCCACGCCAGCAGCAGCGTCGCGAAGAACAGCAACGCGCCCTGAAACGCCAGCAGATTGACGAGGGTCACAATGCGCCGCTGCGCCAGCATGGCGAACGACAGCAGCAGCAACAGCGCCGCGGACAGGTTCAGGAGCTGGAGATCGAATGGGACTCCGGCCACGCCTTAGGCTCCCAGCAACAGGTGGACGAGCAGCCCGAGGACCGCGAACAGGAACGCGGTCGCGAGAAATTCCGGCGCGCGGAATACACGCAGCTTCGCCGAAACCGTTTCGATCAGTGCGAGCCCCGCGCCCGCGATCGCAAGCTTGACCGCGAGCAGGGGAATCGAAGCGGCGAGCGCGACCGGTCCGCCGGTTTGCGTCAGAACGCCCCAGGGCACGAACAGGGCGAATCCGATGCACGCGTAATTGAAGAGCTTCAGGCTCGCGGCCCACTCCATGAGCGCGAGGTGCCTCCCCGAGTACTCGAGCAGCATCGCCTCGTGAATCATCGTGAGTTCCAGGTGAGTCGCAGGATTGTCGATCGGAATGCGGGCGTTCTCGGCCAACAACACCATCGTGAACGCAACCGCCGTGAACGCGAGGCTCGGGAACAGACCCAATGTCTGCGTCGCGAGGTTCTGCGTGATGGCCGGCAGCGCCGTCGTCCCCGGTATGAGCGAGGCGACAAAAATGACCATCAGCAGCGCCGGCTCCGCCAGGAATCCCACCATCATCTCGCGCCGGGCGCCGAGAGTGCCGAAAGCGGTACCGATATCCATCGCCGCGAGCGACATGAACACGCGCGCGGTCGCGAGCAGGCCGACGAGTGCGATCGCATCCGCCGCCGACGTGAACGGCAGGCGCGTACCCATCGATGGAATGATCGCCGCCGCCAGCACCATGGCGCCGAACACGACGTAAGGCGCGAGGCGGAACAACGGCGAGGCGCCCTCGGCGATGACGGCATCCTTGTGAAAGAGCTTGCGGATGCCGCGATAGGGCAGCAGCAGGCTCGGCGCACGGCGGTTCTGAAGCCACGCCCGGCACTGGTTGATCCAGCCGAGGAACAGTGGCGCCGCGGCCAGCGCGGCAATCACCTGCAATACCTGGTTGGTTATGTCGATGGCCGTCACAGCACCAGCGCCAGCAGAGCCACGAGAGTGATGAAGCTGTAGAGCAGGTAGTTCGCGATCCGTCCCTGTTGCAGCCAGGCGAACCGATCGGCGACACCCTGCACCAGTGGGCCGAGCGGCTGGTACAGGCTGCGCCAGATGCGGTCGCCCACGCTGACGTGGTATTTCGGGACGATCTCGTCCGGCGCCGGCAGTCGACGCTCGATGTCGAAGAATGCCTGGAAGATGTGCCTGATGGGCTGACCGAATCCTTCTGCGCTGTCCTGCATGCGCGCGTCGAGCCTTACGAATCCGCAGTCCCACGGCGCCGCACGCCGGACCCGTCCGTGATGCAGCGTGCGCACGACAATCGCCGTGATCAGCACGATCGCCGCGACCGCGACCAGGAACATCAGCGGCGAGTAGGACGCCTGCCGGCCGGGCAGCGGGACGAGCATCCACCATGGCGCGTCATCGACCGGGAGACCCGCGCCGGACAGTTGCGCGGCGACGACGTGCAGCATCGCGATCACCTGCGCAGGCATCAGGCCGAGCGCCAGGCAACCCGACGCCAGCCAGACGAGGCCGACCCGCTCGAGCCAGCCCGCGTCGTGGGCCTGCGCGAGCGAGCGTTCGCGCGGCTGGCCGAGGAAAACGACCCCGTAGAATTTCACCATGACATAGGCGGCGAGCGCCGCGGCGAGCGCGATGGCCGCGGCACCCATCGGCAGCAGCATGCTGACGAAGGAATGCGGCACTTCATGTGAGAACAGGAATGCCTGCAGCAGGAGCCATTCCGAAACGAAGCCGTTGAGCGGCGGCAGGCCGGCCATCGCGAGCGCACCGACGAGCATGAGCCAAGCGACCCAGGGCATGCGGCGGATCAGGCCGCCAAGCCGGCCGAGATTGCGCTCGCCGGTCGAATGCAGGACCGCGCCCGTGCCGAGGAACAGTAGGCTCTTGATGAACGCGTGATTCAGGCAGTGATACAAGAGCGCGATCAATGCGAGGGCAGCGAGCGAGTGCATCCCGACGCCGTGGAACACAATCGCGAGGCCGAGTCCGGTGAAGATGACGCCGACATTCTCGATCGATGAATAGGCGAGCAGCCGCTTCATGTCGGTCTGAACCGCTGCGAATATGGCGCCGTAGAACGCGCTGAAGAGACCGACCGCGAGCGGGATCAGCCCCCACCACCACTCCGGGCTGCCGAGCAGGTCGAACGCGAAGCGCAGCATGCCGTACACGGCGGTCTTCAGCATGACCCCGCTCATCAATGCGGATACGGGGGAGGGAGCCGCAGGGTGCGCTTCGGGGAGCCACACGTGAAGAGGCACGAGCCCGGCTTTCGCGCCGAACCCGAACAACGCCAGCAGGAATGCGGTGGCCGCCCACGGCGGGGCGAGCTCAGCGCCGCGCATCGCATCGAAGGTGAACTGCCAGCTCCCGCCTTGCATGACGCCGAATGCGAGAAGAATTGCGATCGCGCCGACGTGCGCGATCAACAGGTAGAGGAATCCGGCGCGGCGGATTTCGGGAATGCCGTGCTGGGCCGTGACGAGAAAATAGGACGACAGCGCCATCGTCTCCCAGGCCACCATGAAGGCGTAAGCGTCGTCCGCCAGCAGCACGAGGCCCATGCTGGCGAGGAACAGGTGATATTGCAGGCATAGCACGCCCGGCGGCGTGCCCTGGCCGCGCCGGAAATATCCGGACGCGAACATCGAGATTCCAGCAGCGGCTCCGCCAAGGAGCATGAGGAAGACGCTCGCCAGTGCGTCGCGGCGCAGGTGCATGGGCAGGTCCGGAAGCCCGACCGCGAGGGTCACGCGCTCAGGAACGCCCGCGAGGCTCGTCGCCGCGACGAACGCGAGGACTGCGCCGCAAAGAGCGCCGATCGGAAACAGGGCGCGGCCGACGAACGTGACGCTCATCGGGCGCAACAGGCCGGCGAATCCGATCACGGCCCAGGCCGAGAGCAGTACGAGACAGGCGTCGAGCGGCGAGGAGAGGAGGGAAGTCACGGAACGCGAGTTGGCATGTGCCTCGCATCATAATATGGATGCGCCAAGTGCGCCGCCGCGTGCGGTCCAGCCGATTCCGCGGACTTACGACAGCGCTGCGTCAAGCGCCGCGATCTCCCTCGGCCCGATTCGGCAGCAGCCTCCAATCAGCCGAGCACCCGCATTCACCCATTCTGGAGCGAGTGCAGCGAGGCCGCCATGATCCCTGGAGCCGAGCCAGCTCCCGGTCTTCGCCTCCCAGCTCTCGCCCGAATTCGGGTAGACAACGATGGCCTTGCTCGTCCCCGTCCTGAGTTCATGGATCGCGGTCCCGACGATCTCAGGCTTGACGCAATTCACTCCGATCGCGATCACGTTGGGGACCGTGTCCAGCAGGCGCGCACATTCGGTGAGCGGCTCGCCGTGCGAGGTATGGATGCCGTCGGGTGACGTGAAACTCATCCAGGCGATTGTTTCGGGATTCTCGCCGAGTAGAGCAATCAGTGCCCGGGCCTCATCCAGCAGCGGCAGGGTCTCGCAAGCCAGGAGGTCTGCGCCCGAAGCGGCCAGGACTCCAAATCGCCGCGAATGAAACGCGAGGAGCTGCTCGATCGACAGGCCATAATCGCCACGATATTCGGCGCCATCATGCGTCGTCGCCCCAAAAGGGCCGATCGAGGCCGCCACCAGCAGGCTGCGCTTGTCCGCAGGTCTGTCGTGCTGATATCGCGCACGGGCGGACCTGGCGAGTTCGACCGAAAGTCGCAGCAGCGCGGTAGTTTCGTCCGCATCCAGGCCGACTGTCGCAAAGCCTTCGTAGCTCGCCTGGTAACTGGCCGTGATCGCGCAGCGCGCGCCGGCGGCGAAATAGTCGTAGTGCAACTGTTCGATTGCCTCGGGCGCTTCGCGCAGCACGCGAGCCGACCACAGTGAACCCGAGATGTCCGCACCGCGCTTTTCCAGTTCCGTTGCGAGGCCTCCATCGAGGATCAGCAACTCGTCGCGGAACGCTGCATTCGACGGCATGTTTCCCCGAGGTGCTATTGCGTCTGCGATTTGGCCGCGTCCTGCGCCCGATCGCGTTCCTGCACGAGCTTGTACGCAATGTAGTACTTGTAGATGCTGCTGACGTACTGGACGGTTTCCCGCCCGATCTTCTCCGACGCAATGCGCTCGACGTTGCCGAACCAGACATTCGGGTCGAGCCCGCGGCGCCCGGCTTCGGCCCGCAGCTGCCGGACCCGGGCCGGCCCCGCATTGTAGGACGCGAAAGTCATGAGGGCCTTGTTGAGGTCATCCATCGGTTCGTCCTTGTAGTACCGGTCCATCATGAAGCGGAAGTACTTGACGCCTGCATGGATGTTGGGCTCGACCTGCTGGATGTCGCCGACCGCGAGTTCCTTGCCGGTCGCGGGCATCACTTGCATCACGCCGATTGCGCCGACGGGACTGCGGACCGAGTGATCGAGCGTGGACTCCTGGTAGCCCTGTGCCGCCATGAGCAGGTAGTCCAGGCCGTACTGGTCGCCGTATTTTTCGAACAGTTTCACGAGCGAGCGGAGTTTCTTGCGTTCGGCATCCGCAGCCGCGTTTTTCACGTAGCGAGCGTCCTGCAGGTACCTCCGCTCCAGGATGTTGCCGAATGCCGTGCGCGGCCCGTATTCCTTGATCCAGGTATTCACCGCCTGGAGCAACTTGGGATTGTTCTTTCGCACTCCGACTGCGATTTCGCCGCCGGTCCGGACGGCGACCTGCTCGTGCACCCGGATGTCGGGGAAGACCTGTTTCCAGAACTCGGCAACGAAGTCATCGACGACCGTGGCGTCGACGAGCCCGGCGTTCACCATCTCGAGTATGTCGTCGTCCTCGAGCGGCTCGGGCGCCTGCTTGATGATCACAGCCGGTTTCCCGCGAGTTGCGAGCGATTCATTGAGCTTCACCAGGCTCTCGTAGTAGCTGCTGCTGCGCCGAACGAAGACCTCGCGGCCCGAGAGATCTTCGGCGGCCGCAGGCGCAGTCACGTTGGGCGCGGTGACGACTATTTCTGCGACGCTGGACCGCGTCGGCATGCTGAAATCCGCGACCTTCCTGCGCTCCGGAGTGACCGTCAGTGCGGCCGCAACGAGGTCGACCTTTCCCGATTGCAGCGCGGGAAACAACTGGTCGCGTTGGAGCGGCACGATGACCACGTGCACCTTGAGCGGGCCGGTCTTCAGGCGCTTGTTGAGTTCCTCTTCGAACAGCTTCAGCGATTCATAACTGATTCCGCGCTGCTCCCCCCTGTCGATGAAATACTGCGTCCGGTTGAACACGACTCCCGCGCGGACCATACGCCGCTTGACCATCTCGTCCAGGTCGCCGGTGAACGGCTTGTCGAGCAGCTCGCGTGCGGCCGCCGGAAGGGCGTCGTAGGGGGAAGGCACTGGCGGCAAGGATTCGCCGCTTGCGTCGCCTGCCTGGCCGGCAGCGGACTTCGCAGCCTGCGACGAATCAGTCGAATCCGAGCAGCCGCCGACCAGCACGCCAAGCGAGAGTGCGATCGGGACGATTATCTTCATGGGATCCTCCACTTGCCGCAGCCCGGCATGCCGGGCGCATTCTGTCAGGCCTTGTAGACACCGGCGACCGCTTGACGATCTCGTTCGGGGAACTGAACAGACAGCGGTGGAGCCATCCGTGCATAACAAACAGCGCCAGCCCAGGCAGGAAGAAGTGAAATAGCGGCTCTCGCAGAATTCTTCGCATCGGCGTATTATGACGATTCCCCCGGCCCGGCTTCCTCCATGCGCATCGTGTCTCGCACAACCCGTTCGCTTCTCGAGCAGAAGCGCGAAAAATCGCTGCGCAAGCGCGCCGCGGCGGGCACGCTCGCGTCCGCATTTCCAAAAGTCGAGCAGATCCGTCTTCAGCTGCAGTTCGTCCCCGCGAAGGGCACGCCGCCGGCGACGCAGACGCACGCGCTTTATCCCTCGGCCCAGGCCTATTTCGAATTTGCCTGCCCCCATGGGGACTGCGACGGAAGCGTCGACCTGAACGAAGTCGCCTTGCCGTTGCTCAGGCGCTCCGGGCTCCAGGCCGATGGAACGCTTCGTTGCCCCGGGTCCCGCACGGCAGGGGGAACGGCGCGCCAGCCCTGCAACCTGCGCATCGACTATTGGATCTCGGCCCAATACCAGTCAATTTCCCGGGCGACGGGCTAGGCCCGCGCCAATTCGCACAGGAATCCCGCCCTAGAACCGCTTGCGTGACAAGTGGCTGTTGCCTCCGTTATGCTAATGCGAATCGTTATCATTCGTATTCACATAAGGATTGGCCATGGTCAGGTCCCACTCCCTAGGTTTTGCGATTGCGCTGTCCCTGACGACGGGCCCATTTTCCGATGCACGCGGGAACGAAGCCGCAGCGAGCGATCCCACGCTCCTGCCGCGCGTCACGGTGACGGCTGAACACGAGTCCGACGGCTACCTCACGGAACGCAGCCGCACCGCGACGAAGACCGATACGCCGCTTCTCGACGTACCGCAGGCGGTGAGCGTGATTACGCGCGACTTGATCGAGGACCAGTCGATGCAGAGCCTGGCCGACGTCGCGCGCTATGTGCCCGGTGCCGGCATGGCGCAGGGCGAGGGCAACCGGGACACGATCATCCTGCGTGGCAACAGCTCGACCTCGGATTTCTTCCTGGATGGCGTCCGCGACGACATCGAGTACTTCCGCGACCTGTACAACGTCGACCGTGTCGAGGTGCTGAAGGGACCGAATGCCATGATATTCGGCCGCGGCGGCGCCGGCGGCGTGGTCAATCGCGTGTCACGCCAGGCGAACTGGGAGGCCGCGCGCGAGATGTCGCTGCAGGGCGGTTCCTGGGAGAACAAGCGGGCGACTTTCGACGTGGGCGACGGCCTGACCGATAACGTCGCTGCACGCCTGACCGGCATGTACGAGGATTCAGAGAGCTATCGCGACGGAGTCGCGCTCGAGCGCATGGGCTTCAACCCGACGCTGGCTTTCAGTGTCGGCGACGCGACGCTCGTGCGGTTTTCCTATGAATACTTCGACTACGACCGCACCGCGGATCGCGGGATTCCGTCGCTCGATCGCCGGCCGTTTCAGACGAATGAATCGACATTCTTCGGAGACCCGGGCACGAGCCCGACATTCGCGACCGTCAACCAGGGCTCGATCGTCATCGACCATGCATTCAACGAAAACGTGAGTATCCGCAACCGAGTGCTGTACGCGGACTACGACAAGTTCTACCAGAACGTTTTTGCGGGCGGGCCGGTGGACGCCTCAACCGGCGACGTGCCGATCGCCGCTTACAACAACCAGCAGCTGCGCGAGAATTTCTTCAACCAGACCGACCTCACTTTTTCATTCGACACGGGACCGGTCGGCCATGAGTTCCTGGCTGGCGTCGAGTTCGGCGAACAGGTGACCGACAACTTCCGCAACACGGGCTTCTTCAACGACACGGATGTTCTGTTCCAAGCCCCTGCGAACGATCCGACGATCGACGTTCCGCTGACGTTCCGCCAGGGCCCGACCGACGCCGACAACCACGGTCGCGCCACGATCGCCGCGGTCTACGCGCAAGACCAGGTCGAGTTCTCGCCGAAATTCCTGGCCGTGCTGGGGTTGCGTTACGACAGCTTCGACATGAATTTCACGAACAACCGGACAGGCGACGACATCCGCACTTCGGATGACCTGCTTTCGCCGCGCGGCGGCCTGATCTACAAGCCGGCAGAAGACATGTCGCTCTACGCGAGCTACAGCATGACCTACGTGCCGCGCGCGGGCGCCCAGCTTGCCTCGCTCAATCCGACGACTGCGGCCTTCGATCCCGAGGAGTTCGAGAACATCGAGGTCGGGGCGAAATGGGATTTCCGGCCGGGCCTTGCACTGACCGCGGCAATTTTCCAGCTCGATCGCAAGAATGTCGTGATTCCCGATCCGAACGATCCGGGCGTTTCGATCCTCGTCGACGGCCAGCGTACGGAGGGTGTCGAGCTTGGACTTAGTGGTCGGATCAATGAGGCCTGGAGCATTCAAGGCGGCTACGCCTACCAGGATGGCGAACTGACGGATGCGCTCGGTGGCACGCGGCTCGCGCAGCTGCCGAGGCACGTCGCCTCGCTTTGGAACCGATATGACGTCTCGGAAGCCTGGGGCATCGGTCTCGGAATCGTTCACCAGACCGGGATGTTCGCGGCCTCGGACAATCTGGTGACGCTGCCCGGGTTCACGCGCGTCGATGCGGCGGTTTTCTACACGCTCAACGATCGCCTCCGGATGCAGCTGAACGTCGAAAACCTCCTCGACGAGGAGTACTACCCCAACGCTCACAACAACAACAACATCACGCCCGGCTCGCCGCTGGCAGTGCGGGCGGGGGTGATCGCGAGCTTCTGATAGGCTGGCGCGGCCTCCGGAGGTCGCGATGCCTGATTTGGAAGTGCATGCCCGCCCGTCAAGGCGGGCGGTCATCGCGTTGCTCGAAGCGGCCGCCCTGCCGTCGTCGGACCTGTCGGACGCGCATATGAGTCATTTCTTCTATGCCGGGCCCGCCGATGAGCCGCTGGGCATCGTTGGTATCGAGCCCTGCGGGCCGGACGCATTGCTGCGATCGCTCGTGGTACGGGCCCGACGCGCGCGGAACCGGCCTCGGCAGCGCGCTCGTGGCGCATGCCGAATCCCACGCGCGGTCGGAGGGAATTTCGACCCTCTACCTGCTCACGACGACGGCCGAACGCTTCTTCGCCGCACGCGGTTACGTCGCGGCAGAACGCGCCGCTGCGCCGGCCACGATCCGGGATACCCGCGAGTTTGCGGACATTTGCCCCATCTCTTCCGCCTTCATGCAGAAGTGCCTCATCAATGTGAGCCGCTGAACCCCTGTTGATTTAGACTCCGTCCCGGAACGGCAGCCGGGAATACCGAGCATGAGCAAGCTGACCTGCGGGTTGATCCAGATGGGTCTCAAGGGCGACACCTCGATGGCGCCCGATCGCATCCGCGACCTGATGCTCGAAGCGCACGTTCCATACATCGAGGAAGCGGGAAAAAAGGGCGTCCAGGTCCTCTGCTTCCAGGAAGTGTTTACGCAGCCTTATTTCTGCCCCGGCCAGGACCGGAAATGGTACGCGGCTGCGGAACGCATCCCGGATGGCCACACGACCCGGCTGATGCAGGACTACGCGCGCAGGCACAAGATGGTGATCGTCGCGTCGCTCTATGAAGAAGCGATGGCCGGCGTCTACTACAACACCGCGGCCGTGATCGACGCGGACGGCCAGTACCTCGGCAAGTACCGCAAGACGCACATTCCGCAGGTCGACCCTGGCTTCTACGAGAAATTCTTCTTCAAGCCGGGCGACCTCGGCTACCCAGTATTCGACACGGCCTATGTGAAGCTCGGCGTGTACATATGCTACGACCGCCACTTCCCGGAAGGCTGGCGCGCGCTCGCGTTGAACGGCGCGGAATACATCGTGAACCCGTCGGCCACGGTCGCGGGACTCAGCAAGTATCTCTGGGAGCTCGAGCAGCCGGCCTCGGCGGCGGCCAACGGCATCTTCATCGGCGCGATCAACCGCATCGGGAAGGAAGAACCCTGGGCTGCGAAGATGGGCGAGTTCTACGGATCGAGTTACATCGTCAACCCGCGCGGCAAGATCGAAGCCCAGGCGAGTTACGACAAGGACGAGCTCCTGGTTCACACGATCGACCTCGACATGATTCGCGAGGTCAGGAATACGTGGCAGTTCTTCCGCGATCGCCGTCCGGAGACCTACTGGCCGCTGGTCTGAATCGATGGCTGACCTGAAGACCGTCAGCCAGGCGATCACGGTCGGACCCTTCGTCGAGCTCGATGCCGGCACCGACGTTACGACGAGCCCGCGCTACAACAAGGACATCGCGCCGACCCGCGCCGGCCAGCGGACCTGGAATCACTGGCATATAGCGGCGCTCTGGATCGGGATGTCGATCTGCGTGCCGACCTACACTCTGGGCGGCGTGCTGACGGCGTACTTCGGGCTCTCGGTCGTCGAGGCGCTGTGGACGATCCTGGTCGCCAACATCGTGATACTGGTCCCGCTCACCCTGAACGCGTTTCCCGGCACGAAGTACGGCATTCCATTCCCGGTCCTGCTCCGCTCGTCGTTTGGCATCATCGGGTCGAACGTGCCCGCGCTGATACGCGCTCTGATCGCCTGCGGTTGGTTCGGGATCCAGACGATGTTCGGCGGCATCGCGGTCCACCTGATGCTCTCGGCACTCTCGGATTCCTGGGCTGCGCTCGGCGGCAGGGGTGAAGTCGCCGGCTTCTTCATCTTCTGGCTTGCGAACGTCTGGGTCGTGATTCGTGGATCCGAATCCATCAAGCGCCTCGAAGTATTCGCGGCCCCGATGCTGATGGCGGTCGGCATCGGCCTCATCGTCTGGGCCTGGCCGCAGGCTTCCGTGAGCGAACTCATCGCGCGCCCGCCAGGCCGGCCTCCCGGCGCGCCATTCCTCGGCTACTTTTTCGCCGGCCTCACGGCGATGGTCGGATTCTGGGCGACGCTGTCGCTCAACATCCCGGATTTCAGCCGCTTCGCCGACTCGCAGAAGAGCCAGATCGTCGGCCAGGTGCTCGGACTCCCGCTCACGATGTTCCTGTTCGCGGGACTCGGCGTGCTGATGACAGCCGCGTCCGCCGGCCTCGTCGGCCAGACGGTGTCGGACCCGATCACGCTCATCGGCCTCATCGACAATCCGTTCTGGACGGTCGTCTCGATGCTCGTGATCATTCTCGCGACGATCTCGACGAATACGGCGGCCAACGTCGTCTCGCCGACGAACGATTTCCAGAATGTCGCGCCGCGACTGATCAACCAGACGAAGGGCGTTCTGCTCACGGGCGCGCTCGGCATCCTGCTGATGTCGTGGGAGCTCTTCAAGAAAATGGGATGGCTCGTTTCCGACCTGAGCGTCGAGAGCCTCTACTCGAACTGGCTGATCGGCTATTCGAGCCTGCTCGGTCCGATTGCGGGCATCATGATCGTGGACTATTTCCTCGTCCGCCGTCAGAAACTCGATCTCGCAGGCCTCTACAAGGACGATGGGCCTTACCCAGCCTGGAATCGGGCTGGTTTCGTCGCGTTCCTCGTGCCGGTCAGCCTGACACTCGTCGCGATCACGACTGGCTGGCTCGGCTGGTTCTACGACTACGGTTGGTTCACCGGCTCCCTGCTTGGCGGATTGCTCTATTGTCTTCTCGGCGGCAGCCGCCGCATTTCCAGCAACCGAGCGCTTCAAGCATAGCCGAGGATCCCGCGCAGTCCGGGTGCCGCGAATTCCACCAGTTGCTTCTGCATGTCTGGCAGTTCGTCCGGAATGTCGGCGGCCGGGCCGCGGAGATTCTCGCGCGCTGTGCCGCTTTGATTGCGATCGGAGCCAACGCGAATTCGCTCGCGCCAGTCGGACGGCAGGGATTCGATGCCGCAGCCGGTCAACAAGGCACCAAAATAGGTCTCGCCAGCTTGCGATTCGAGATTCGCGAGACCCTTCACGAGTTCTTCATAACGCACCAGCAACACGTCGGTTCCGAGCCATGACGCTGCGTTGTGAAGGAAGATCTCCTGAAGAGTCGGCATTTTTTCGTGGACGCCGAAAATCATCATGTTGAGGACTTCGTCCGCCGTAACGCGGCCGCCCTTCAGGTGTTCGATCGAGCCCTGGAACGTGTCCGACAAAAAGAACCTTGCGCGCGCGAGGACCCAATCGTAGGGGTCGCGCACGAGCAGAATCTTGCGCGTCTCGTGCAGCACGATCGTGGCGGCGTCGGAGAAGAAGAGGTGTCCCCAGCTCAGCATCGGAGTCGCGGGGTTGAAGGCGGCCATGTGCTTACGCAGAACCGCGTGCTGGACATAGGCCTTGTGGTACTGCTGCTCGACCGGCACGAACATACGGACCATGTTGCGCAGAAGGTGCGTTCCGCACTTCGGCACGCTGTTGAGGAACACGGGCGTCTTCAAAGGCGTCTGTGTGTAGTTCCTGTTGAGTTCGTCCAGGTTGTCGGCTTTCGCGACAATCGTCGGCATCCGGTTCACTCCGTCGAAATGAACGTGCCGCCTGAAGGCGGCACGTTGTAGATCACCTGGCTTATCAGTCGGCGCCCTAGAATTTCTTGGTCAGATTCAGGTAGAAGTTGCGCCCAATCCAGTCGTACTGCGAGTAAAAGGCAGAATTGCCGACCGTTTGGTTCTCGCCGCTGGTGGCGCCGATCGTTGACAGCTTCGGCGGTGCCTCGTCGAAGACATTGGAAACGCCGAGCAGCGCCCTTAGGCCCATATCCTCGAATTCGCGCGTAACCGACACGGTGTGGTAGTGGACCATGTCTGTTTCCAGAATGACGTCGTACTCCACGCCTTGGTAAGAGCCGGTATTCTTGCCGTTCAACTCCTGGTAGCGATCCCGACTCGAAGAGGATCCAATGAACTGGACGCCCCAGAAGTACGACCACGGTCCCCGCTCAAAAGTCAGGTTCAGGTGTCCGACCCACTCGGGATCGCCCAACAGGCCGTTGAGGTCCTCGGGTGTCTGCGCGAAATAGGCGAGTACGTCCTCTTCCTGGAACGTGTGCTGAGTTTCGATGCCGAGCTCACCCCAGGGCAGGGTCGTATGCCATTGCGCAGCGACATCGAACCCCTTGTTGGTCTGGCTTGCGATGTTGATGAAGCTGTCCCGGATGTTGTCCACCCCCCCGGTGATGGGATCGCGCTCGAACAGGTCGCAGCGCGGATCGGTCGGGAAGAATGCGGATTCATAGCAACTGAACACGATGATGTCCGCACCCAGCTGGTCGACCTCATCGAGGACCTCGATGTCGAAATAATCGACCGACACCTGGAGATCTGCGAATTGCGGCGTCCAGATGAGTCCGATCGTCTTTGACGTCGAAGTCTCCGCTTCGAGGATTCCGAAACCGCCGCCGGCGATAGTCGTCGCGGACACGGTTCCGCCTGGAAAGTTCGGTGCAATCCCGTCGGCCTCACAATTATTGGCGGTTACCTGAGTGATAGTGCCCGAATCCAATTTTTCGCCCCAGAGAATGCAAGGATCCACGAAACGCTGCGCGATGAAGCTCGTCTGGTCGGCCAGATAGAGTTCGAACAGCGCCGGGGCGCGGAAAGAGGTTCCCTGGCTTGCACGGAGACGTATCGTCGGCGTGATCCCCCAGTTGAGCCCGAC
This sequence comes from Steroidobacteraceae bacterium, assembly GCA_036781365.1. Lineage (GTDB taxonomy): Bacteria > Pseudomonadota > Gammaproteobacteria > Steroidobacterales > Steroidobacteraceae > SCUD01. The sequence goes on from DAIQBB010000001.1 coordinate 106,889, forward strand.
CTTGTAGGTGTCGCCGCTGCCGTAGGATTCGACGTCGGTGTATCGGCCGGATGCCGTCAAGGTCAGGCTGTCAGCCAGGAACTTCTCCCGCAGCAAGGGGACTTCGACCTCGGCAAACACAGCCTTGGTCTCATCCTTCCCCCAGGTCACGCCGGCGGTTGACGATCCCCAGACATTGCCAGACGCCGTGATTTCGCCGGGAACGTCCAGGATTTCGTCCTTCTGGAAGTGAACGCCAAAAGCGATGCCGAGCGGTCCGGCGGGCAAGTCGAAGACCGAGCCTGACATGAAGGCTTCCGCGGACATCTGGTCGTATTGCGTGTTGCCCGTCTCCCTGCCGAACAGAAATGCCTGATGCTCCGGCGAAATGTTGCCGGCCAGGAACTGCGGGTCCAGCCAGGGGAGGTCGATGCAGGGGACGCCGCGGATCGGCGTGGTCGTTCCAACGCAGGAGCCGGGCACGAAGTCGGTGGGCGTAATGGCATCATCGAAGACTTGATCTTCGGTGTAGTCACCATCTGATGTGCTGTACTGGGCAGACACGTCCCAGTTCCAGCCGGACTTCAGTTCGCCCCGCAACCCGGCGACATAGCGTTGATAGTTGATCTCGATCCGGTCGTCGTCACGGGTGATCGACAATGGGCTCAGGAACACGGCGCCATCCCAGCCGGCGCTCATTGGATCGCCACCAACCCCCGGCGTGAAGTCGACGAAATCGAAATCCGCCGAGTACTTGTAGGACCAGAACTGACGATAGCCATTCACTTTTGTCTTGCGCCGGCTCAGCAGCACTTCGGTATAGGCCGTGAGGTTGTCCGTCAGGTCAATCTCGCCATCGGCAAAGATAGTTATGAGTTCATTTCGCGGAATCAGCGACTGCGCGTCCTGGAAGGGATGATCCGCATTGACCACGGAATCTGAATTGCGGTCATAGCTGGTCAGGTACCAGCCCGCAGGCATCGACAGGTTCCAGGGCTGTGCCGGATCGGCAACAGTCCCCGGAACATAGTTGCCGAGGTCGCCATCGTAATCGAATTGCGCAAGGATACTACTCTGTCCCGGCACATTGCCGTCGCCACCGTCGGCCGTAAAGGCGTATTGATAGTTGTAAATCCACACATGACCCCAAGGCAGGTCATTGCAATGCGGCTTGCCGGTGCGCGGATCGATGATGTCGGCCCGCTCGCCAGTGTTCACATCTTTGATGTTCTGCTGGGCGCAATTGAAATAGTCGCGGTCGCCGCGCGCCAGTTCTTCCTCGAGGTGATAATCCGCAGTGACACGGAAACTGCCCCGATCGAGATTCTTGCCCCAGGAGAAGTTGAATCGCGATTCCTCGCCGCCGCTCTGGTTGGGTATTCCGATGAACGCGTCCGCCGTGGCGCCGTCGTCCTTCCGGGTGATCACGTTGACGACGCCGGCGACGGCATCTGAGCCGTATATCGAGGAAGCGCCGTCCTTAAGTATTTCGACACGCTCGATGACCGATAGCGGCAGGACGTTGAAGTCAAACGAAGACACTTCGCCGCGCACGCCGGCCGGTCCCGCGCGGCGTCCGTTCAGCAGTACCAGTGTCCGATTGGGGCCCAAGCCGCGCAGTGACAAGGTTTCGGCGCCGATGCCGCCGGCCTGTACGAAGGCTGAAGAGCTGGCTGACGTGACCTGCGGCGAGCCCGACGCCACTGTGGTGGTCTGGAGCATTCCGCTGACGCTGCCAATGCCCTGGACCGCGGCAGTTTCCGGGACGACAACGTCGACCGGCTGCGCGCTAGAAAAGCTGTCGTGGCGAATGCGTGACCCGGTCACCGAGACCGTTTCGAGCTCCGTCGGCGGAACGCTTGCATCCTGGGCGGCAACTTGCCCAGCGACCGTCATGCCACTCGTGGCAATGACGCAACTGATTGCGCGTGCCAGTGTTGCATTCTTCAACATGCTTCAGCCCCCTGTTTGAATAACCCTTTCAAAGCGCCTCTGGCGGCCGCTTCCATCCGCCCCCGGGGAGGCCTGGGCCGCTAGTAAATCGCTGGTCCCGTTGTTTGTAAAGCATAAAAGCCGTTGGTAAGCCCAGGGTTACGGATGAATTTGCGACGGTACGCAGTGGGCTCGTCCATCATTGACCGGGTGTCGGGCAAGGCGTGGCCATCAAGGCTGAGCCTGCCATACTATCGACGTTGTGAAATAGCAACAACGGGTAGCCAGCCGAAACCATTTCAGAATCAGTAGTTTCTCGCCTGCGGCTCCCTGCTCGGAGGATTGCTCTATCATCGTCTGAGCAGCAAGGGGCAGGACGCTTGGCACTCCTCATCCGCGGCGGCACGGTGGTCACGGCGGATGAAACGCGGCGTGCCGACGTGCTCTGCGACGGCGGGCAAATCATGCAGGTTGCGCCGACGATCGAGGCGCCGCTCGGTGCACAGCTGGTCGACGCCGGCGGCCAGTACGTGATGCCGGGCGGAATCGATCCGCACACCCACATGCAGCTACCCTTCATGGGCACGGTCGCGAGCGACGATTTCTTCACCGGTACGGCGGCGGGGCTTGCCGGCGGCACGACGATGATCATCGATTTCGTCATCCCGAACCCGCAGCAGAACATCATGGATGCCTACCGTCAGTGGCGCGGCTGGGCGGAGAAAGCCAGCGCTGATTATTCCTTCCACGTCGCGATCACCTGGTGGGACGAGTCCGTGAGCCGCGACATGGAGACGCTCGTCCGCGAGCACGGCGTCAACAGCTTCAAGCACTTCATGGCCTACAAGGGCGCGATCATGGCCGACGACGAGACGCTGGTGAACAGTTTCTCGAAAGCGATCACGCTCGGCGCGATCGTCACGGTGCACGCGGAGAACGGCGAGCTCGTCTACACGCTTCAGGACAGGATCTTCCGGCAAGGCATCACCGGCCCCGAGGGCCACCCGCTGTCGCGCCCGCCGGAAGTGGAAGGTGAGGCCGCGAATCGCGCGATCCGCATCGCCGAGGTGCTGCGCGTGCCGCTCTACGTCGTGCATGTCTCCTGCCGTCAGGCGCTCGAGGCGATCACGCGCGCGCGAAACGAGGGTCAACGCGTGTTCGGCGAAGTGCTCGCCGGGCACCTCCTGATCGACGATTCGGTTTACCGCGACCCGGATTTCACGCGCGCCGCCGCGCACGTCATGAGCCCGCCATTTCGCTCCGCAGAGCACCAGGCGGCACTCTGGCGCGGGCTGCAATCGGGCAACCTGCAGACGACCGCGACCGATCACTGCTGTTTCTGCGCGCCGCAGAAGGCCGCCGGCCGCGACGATTTCCGCAAGATTCCGAACGGAACCGCGGGCATCGAGAACCGCATGGAATTGCTCTGGCACCACGGCGTCGGCACCGGAAAGCTCACGATGAACGAGTTCGTGCGCGTGACATCGACGAACGCCGCCCAGATCTTCAATATCTATCCGCGCAAGGGCAGCATCACGGTCGGCGCGGACGCGGACCTCGTCGTCTGGGACCCGAAAGGCAGCAAGACGATTTCCGCGAAGACACACAGGCAGAACGTCGACTACAACATTTTCGAAGGCATGACCGTCACCGGCCGCGCGTCACACACGGTGAGCGGCGGCAAGCTCGTCTACGCGGACGGCGACTTGCGCGCCGAAAAGGGGGCAGGGAGGCACGTCGACCGGCCCCCCTGGCCGTCCTATTACGATGCGGTGAAGAAACAGGCAGAGCTCGCGCGGCCAGCCGCCGTCAAGCGGCCGCGCGCCTGAGCGAGGCTGCATGCCGCCACCCGAAATCGCGCCGGGCCGGCTGAGCCCCGCAGAGATCGAGCGGAACTTCGCGGACCTGCATCCGCCGCTGTCGAAGTCGGAAGCGCTCATCGCGGCCGACCGCTGCTATTTCTGCTTCGCGGCGCCTTGTACCACGGCCTGTCCGACGGGCATCGATATCCCGCGGTTCATCCAGTCGATCCGGAGCGACGACATCGAAGGCGCGGCGTATGCAATCCTTTCGGAAAACATCATGGGCGGCATGTGCGCGCGGGTCTGCCCGACCGAAGTGCTCTGCGAGGAAGCCTGCGTGCGGAATGTCCACGAGGACAAGCCGGTGGACATCGGTCTCCTCCAGCGTTTCGCGACCGACCCGATACTCGAAGCAGGCACGCAACTCTTCGAGCGTGCGGCTCCCACAGGCAGGCGGATCGCCGTCGTCGGCGGCGGGCCCGCGGCGCTTTCCTGCGCGCACCGGCTCGCCTGCCTCGGGCACGGGGTCACGATCTATTGCCGCGACGGAAAGCTCGCCGGCCTCAACGAGTACGGTATCGCCGCGTACAAGGCGGTCGATGACTTCGCCCAGCGCGAAGCGAGCTACATCCTGTCAATCGGCGGCATCGAAGTCCGCACCGATGTGGCGCTCGGCCGCGAGCTGTCGCTCGACAGCCTGAGGCGCGGCTACGATGCGGTTTTCCTGGCGATCGGCCTGTCCGGCGTCAATCGACTGGGCATCGAATCCGAAGACATGGACGGGGTCATTGACGCGGTCCGGTACATCGCGGAGCTGCGGCAGGCCGCCGACAAGTCGCGCCTGCCGGTCGGGCGCCGCGTGGTGGTCATCGGTGGCGGCATGACGGCCATCGACGTCGCGGTGCAGAGCCGCCTGCTCGGCGCGGAAGACGTGACCATCGTGTATCGGCGCGGCCGGGAGCAAATGGGCGCGAGCCGCTACGAGCAGGAACTGGCCCAGGCGGACGGCGTCCTCGTGAAACACTGGGCGCGGCCAGCTCGGATCCTGGGGGAGGCGCGTGTCGCGGGGGTCGAGTTCGAGTGCACGCGCGAAGGCGCAGATGGTCGGCTCGAAGGCAAGGGCGAATTCTTCACGTTGCCGGCCGACGTCGTATTCAAGGCGGTAGGACAGGAATTTTCGGTCGATGGCGCGAACGGCGCCAACCCGGCTCTTCGCATGGAGAACGGCCGGATCGCGGTGGATGCGGAGCGGCGCACTTCGATCGAAAACGTCTGGGCGGGCGGGGACTGCGCCAAGGGCGGCAAGGACCTCACGGTCGTCGCCGTGCAGGACGGCAAGCTCGCGGCGCAGTCGATCGACCACTACCTGAGGCAAAGGCAATGAGCGCAATCGATCTCGCGTCGGAGTTCCTCGGCATCCGCTCGCCGAACCCGTTCTGGCTGGCCTCGGCGCCGCCGACCGACAAGGCCTACAACGTCAACCGCGCGTTCGAAGCGGGCTGGGGCGGCGTCGTCTGGAAGACGCTCGGCGAGGATCCGCCGATCGTCAACGTGAGCGGGCCACGCTATGGGGCCATCCACTCGAACGACCGCCGGGTCATCGGGTTCAACAACGTCGAGCTGATCACCGACCGGCCGCTCGAAACGAACCTGAAGGAGATTCGCCAGGTCAAGCGCGACTGGCCCGACCGCGCGCTCGTCGTATCCGTGATGCTGCCGATGAATCGCGAGGCCTGGGCCAGGTACGTGCCGATGATCGAGGACACCGGCGCCGATGCGCTCGAGCTCAATTTCGGCTGCCCGCACGGCATGTCGGAGCGCGGCATGGGATCCGCGGTCGGGCAAGTTCCGGAATACATCCAGCAGACGACGGAATGGTGCAAGTCCGTCGCGCGCGTGCCGGTCATCATCAAGCTGACGCCAAACGTGACGAACATCCTCGGCCCGGCGAAGGCGGCCAAGGAGGGCGGCGCGGACGCGGTATCGCTCATCAACACGCTGAACTCGATCATGCGCGTCGACTACGACACGCTGACGATGTATCCGGCAACGGATGGCAAGGGCTCTCACGGCGGATACTGCGGCCCGGCGGTCAAGCCGATCGCGCTCCACATGGTCGCCGAGATCGCGCGCAACCCCGCGACCAGGGGCCTGCCGATCTCCGGCATCGGTGGCGTCTCCGACTGGCGGGATGCCGTGGATTTCCTCGCACTCGGCGCGAGCAACGTGCAGGTCTGCACCGCCGCGATGGTCTACGGATTCAAGATCATCGACGACCTGACGAGCGGCCTCTCGCATTTCCTGCGCGACAAGGGGATGCAGGGCGTCGCCGACCTCGTCGGCCGCGCCGTGCCTTCGGTCACCGACTGGCAGTACCTCAACCTGAACTACGTCGTGAAGGCGCGCATCGACCAGGACCTCTGCATCAAGTGCGGCCGCTGCCACATCGTCTGCGAGGATGCGTCGCACCAGGCGATCACTCACACCGTGAACGGCGAGCGGCGCTTCGAAGTCATCGACGCGGAGTGTGTCGGCTGCAACCTTTGCGTCAGCGTCTGCCCGGTCGTCGACTGCATCACGATGGAGCGGCTGACCGGGGGCGTCGACACGAGGACGGGCCGCGCCATCGACGAAACGAAGCAGGACTGGACGACGCACCCGAATAACCCGATGCGCCGGCCTGCCGGATGAGCGCTGACCATGCGGCGATGCTCGCGGTTGCGATCGAGGAGGCGAGAGCCGGCCTTGCCGAAGGCGGCATTCCGATCGGCGCGGCGCTGTTCGATGCCTCCGGCTGCCTGATCGGGCGCGGGCGGAACCGGCGTGTCCAGGAAGGAGATCCGTCGGTCCACGGAGAAACCGACGCATTCCGCAAGGCCGGCCGGCAGAAGTCCTACAAGGACAAGCTCATGGTCACGACGCTCGCGCCCTGCTGGTACTGCAGCGGACTGGTGCGCCAGTTCGGAATCGGGACCGTCGTAATCGGGGAATCGGTAAATTTCGCGGGCGGCATCGACTGGCTCCGGGACAACGGGACTCGCGTCGTCGACCTGCATTCGGACGTGTGCGTCGACATGCTGGCCCGGTACATACGCGAAAACCCGGGCATCTGGAACGAGGACATCGGACGGGATTAGCCACTGCGAGCGGCAGCCACTATGATCGCAGCACTCAACATTGGACACGGGGGATTTCGCAGTGCACAAAAATAAACTCGCGTTGGCTGTATCCGCAGCGCTCGGCACCCTGCTGGCAGGTGGATCCGCTCATGCGCAGGAGACAGCGTTCGAGCCGGTGATCGTGACCGCGCAGAAGCGCGAGCAGAGCATCTATGACGTCCCAGTGGCGATCAGCGCGTTCTCTGCAGAGACCATCGAAAAACAAGGCATTGCAAGCCTCACAGACATCGGCAAGTTCGTTCCGAACTTGAACGTCACCGAGTTCTCGGCGGGCCACACGTCATCCGCGAACCCCTTCATCCGCGGCATCGGCCTGCAGGACCACCTGATCACGACCGATCCGGGCGTCGGCGTATATGTCGACGGCGTCTACCTCGGCCGTCAGGTCGGCCAGAACTGGAGCCTCGCGAACATCGAGCGAGTTGAGGTACTTCGCGGGCCGCAGGGCACCCTATACGGACGCAATTCCATCGGCGGCGCCATCAACATCATCACGCGCCAGCCGGGCGACGAGGACGGTGGCCGGGTCTCCCTGACTGCCGGATCGCGTGGGCGCCTGAATGCCGACTTTTACACGAACATGGCCTTCTCGGATGAGTTCGCAGTTTCCTTGACGGGCGCGTTCCAGCATCGCGACGGCCTTGGGGAATTCCTGCTGCTCGAGAATCCCCGAAAGGAAGTCGGCGAAATGGAAGACGTTTCGGGGCGAGTCGCGCTCAAGTGGACGCCCAGCGACAGGCTTTCGTTCCTGGTGACGGCCGACAAGAACGAGGGCGACAACGGGCTGCGGCCTTACGACACCTTGATCGACGAATTGCCGAACGGTGCCGTATTCCTGGCTGGCTATCGCAATGCGGACACGGCCTCGAATCCCTACGACAACAACACGGGCCAGGAATCACAGACTGCGGTCACGAACGACGCGAGAGGCATTGCGCTCACGGTGGAATACCAGGTCTCCGACAACATGGCTGCAAAGCTCCTGCTCAGCGACCGCGAATCGAATTACAAGTCGGGGCTCGACGACGATGGGTTCTTCGACGATTTCCTCAGCTTCCCGGAGATAGGTTCCGCCGACCAGCAATCGGCCGAGTTCCAGCTCACGGGCAACTTGGGAGCCTGGGACTACGTCGCTGGCCTCTACTGGTTTGAGGAGGAGGGCAGGAACATTCAGGAACCGACAACCTTCCTCGGCTTTCCAGGGGATATGCGGCTCTCGCAGGAGGTAGACAGCCAGGCGATTTACGCGAACGTCGGGTACAACGTATCGGAGGACCTGCGGGTCTCCGGCGGACTGCGCTATACCCAGGACGATAAGGACGCCGGCATCATCGTTAATCAAGACGCGAATCGCCCGGACGGGCTGATCAACGAGACCTCGCAGCGCGACTGGTCCGAGATCAGTTGGGACCTGTCGGGGAGCTATCAGCTCAACGAACGGCTGAACATTTACGGGACGATCCAGAGCGGCTATCAGTCGGGCCAGTTTCCGCCACGCCCGATCGGCTGTCTGTTTGACGCCGTCATTGGAGATGCACCTCCGCCCGACCCCCGGCCACCGCTCGTCTTGTCTGAAGATAACTGCTTTGAGGCCAACGACAACGTCACCGCTTTGAACTACGAGGTGGGATTGAAAGGCCAGCCTTTCGACAATCTGCAGATGAGCATCGCCGTGTTCTACACGGACTACTCCGACCTGCCGTACCAGGTGAGCACGACGGCGGGCGGCGGCGGCTTCAACACCGAGAACATCATCGTTGACCAGACATCCATGGGTGTGGAGTGGGAGAGCACCTGGCAGGTGCTTGAAAACTTCCGGCTCTACACCACGCTCGGCTACATCGATGCCGACGTCGACGATCCAAACCCGACAACCGTTGCGCCGCTGACGCCCGAGCTGACAGCCTCGGTGAGTCCGGAATTCAACTTCCCGCTCGGCGAAGGCAACTTGACCTTGCGCGCCGACTATTCGTTCCGCGACGAGATGTTCGGCGAGCCGAGCTCGCTTCCGGGCCGGTTCACCCAGATCGACAGCCGCGACCTGGTCAACGTCGACGTGACCTACGAGCCGGCGGACGGCGACTGGTCGGTGTCGTTGTACGGCAAGAACATCACGGATGAGCGATACGACAACGCGCGGCTCAACGTGGGCGACTACATCCTCGTTATGTTGTCGAACGATGCGAGCGAGTACGGGGTTCGTCTGACACGGGAGTTCTAGCCCGGCCTACAAGGGCTTTCCTGCAGCGGCAGGAGAATGGTTTCGTATGCGCCTGCGCATCGGAGTCATGGCCGTTCTGGTGGCGGCGGCCTACGGGCCGCCGCTCTCCGCTGCCGAGAGCGATTTCCTGGGGCTGCTGCGTGCGCGGGATCTCACGACCTTCGGATTCCTGCGCCTCGACATGCGCCCGGCGCACGCGATCCACGCACCCAAGGGCACCTGGGCTATCGAGACGGAGCTGGCGCACCAGAATACCTGGGCAACCAGCCCAGGAGTGCGGGAGTACCTCGATGCATTCCCGGAACGCCGCCCGATCGGTCCCGCCGAGGTCGCGGACATCCAGGCATTGCCGGGCGAGAACTACCTGTTCGACATGGAACTCGCCGAACTCGACGTGACGTTCCATTACAAGTTCACGGAACACTGGGGCGGCTACCTGGTGTTGAGCGGCGTGAACTACAGCGGCGGTTTCCTCGACGGCTCGATCGAGAGTTTTCACGACGCGCTCGGCTTCGAAGACAACATGCGACCCTCTGTGCGCCGCAATGACGTGAGCCTGATTTCCGACCTCAAGTCCGGGGATTTCGCCTTTCTCGGCACGCCGACGCACGGTGGGCTGCTCGATCCGATGATCGGCGTGCGGTACTCCGGCGTCGAGCAGTTAAAAGGGTGGAACGTCGTGCTCGAAGCGGCCGCCAAGCTCGCGGTGCGCGGACAGGAAGATTTCCTGTCGACCGGCAAGTCGGATTACGGCCAGCAGGCGACACTGCAGCGGTTCTCCGATCACCACGGCTAATACGTGAGCGCCTCGGGCGTGTACTACGACGGGTCGACGAGCATTACGCCGACCGGGGCGCAGATCGTGCCGACGCTCATCGTCGGCTACGAGCGGAAGCTGAACCCGGAGACGCACCTGGTCCTTCAGGGCTACATCAGTGACAGCGTGTACTCGCACCAGGACACGGATCTCCCGGAGCTTCTCGACACCAAGTATCAATTGAGCCTCGGCGTCTACCGCCGCATCGGGCGCGGCGTCGTTTCCTTCGCGTTCACCGAGAACCTGCAGAACTTCAACAACACGCCGGACGTCGGACTGCAGCTCGGCTGGGCATTCAGTCCGGCCCTGGCCATCGAGAAAAACTGAGGGCGAGGCCCCGTCAGGCGGGCTGCACGTTCGCGTTCAGGCGGAAGAGATTCATCGGGTCGTACTTCTTCTTGATCTCGCGCATGCGCCCGATGTTGCCCTGGTAATTCTCGTCCACCACGGCCTGCGCCTCGTCGGCGACCTCATTCATGTAGTAGCCGCGTGCGTGCGGCTCGAGCTTCGACCACAGTGCCCGCAGATAGTCAACGTGCGGCGTCCGGTCGAGTTCAAGGGGCCAGTTGACGGCCGTCAGCATGTTGTATTTCGCGTAGCGATGCGGGAAGGCAGTCGCACCGGAGGGTACTTCGCCGATCGCGCCGCCGCCGTGCTGGAAAAAGAGCGCGGTGCCGCGTTCCGGATGACCCTGGAAGCCAGTGACGATGTCATCGATCAGGCCGCCCTTGAAGCCGCCGATGAATCCTGACTTGAGGTAGGTGCCTTCGTTCCGGGGGTCCACGCGGTCATGCAAGCGCTGCGCCGCAATGTAGTCCATTGATCGAATGGTGTCCGCGATCGGGGAACCGAGCTTGCGGATCGGCGCGAGTACGGCTTCAGCCTCGCCCGGAGGGCCCGAATAACAGGTGTGCAGGATGAAGGAGCCGGGCTTCCCGCCGGGCAGTGCGATCATGATGGCATCGACGTACAGCTCCGCCGGTACCGTGGAGCTGTAGTCGGCGTAGAACTCGAGCAGCTCACGGGCGCGCCCGATGGGGAAGACAATGTCGCCGCCGACGACCTGGCGTTGCATGGGATGCAGGCCGAACTCGAAATTCGTGACGACGCCGAAGTTGCCGCCGCCCCCTCGTACGCCCCAGTAGAGATCGGGATTCTCGTCGGTATCCGCGTGGAGATAGCGGCCGTCTGCGGTCACGATGTCGACGGCGCGAAGATTGTCGATCGCGAGCCCGAAGCGCCGCGCCAGGCGACCGAATCCGCCGCCGAGCGTCAGTCCGCCGACGCCCGTGTGCGAGACGGTGCCGGAAGTCGTCACGAGCCCAAGCGCCATTGCTTCGTGGTCGATTTCGCCAAGCAGGCTGCCGCCTTCGACGTAGGCGACGCGTGCGCCCGGGTCGATGCGGACACCGCGCAGGCGAGAAAGGTCTATCTGCAGGCCTCCGTCGCAGGTCGACTTGCCCCCGTAGCTGTGGCCGCCGCACTTGACCGCAGTCAAGAGCCCGCGGTCACGCGCGAAGTTCACGGCGCTCTGGATATCCGCGACGCCGGTCGGCTGCACGATCAACGCCGGCTTCCTGTCGATCGAGCGGTTCAGCACCCGCCGCGCGTCGTCGTACCCGGCGTCGCCCGCAAGCATCAGCGGCCCACGCAGGCCCGCTTTCAACTCCTTGACTGCCGCCTGCTCGATTACGGTGGCCGAGCCGTCGAGCTTCACGGCGGAAATTCCGGCCGCAGCCTGAGAAGCCTCCTGGTCGAGTGCGTACAGGCGCGACCAGGGCAGGGCGGCTGCGACTGCCGCGGCGACAGTCGACTGGACGAAGTGTCTGCGATTCATCATGGCACTGCTCCTACGGGTGCGGCCTGTCCCTTGATTGCCGAGCGGAGCAGCAGGATCGCCGCATACAAGACGACGACCACGACGCCCCACCGCAGCCAGACTATCGGCATTTCCTTGACGATGAAAGCGGCGATCAGGACTGCCGGAATGCCGCCCAGGGTGATGCCGAGGATAATGTGGAGATCGATGCGATCGGTCTTGATGAAGGTGAACCCTGTCGTCGGCATCAGGAATGCGCAGGCGCTCGACATGATAGGAAACGCGAGCCGGGGATCGAGTCCCAGGAGACTCAGCAGGATCAGCGAGGGCGCATAGAGGCCGATGCCGAAGGTCATCAATGCGCCCAGCAGGAAATGAACGCCAATCGCGATGAACATTTCCGGCGAAGGCAGCGCCGTCGCCAGGCCGCCCTCGGGCATGAGGTCCAGGTTTCTCATGGCATAGAGGCCGGCTGCGATCAGCAGTGCGACGCCCACGACGCCCTGGACGACGCGTACGGGCGCCCGGACCACGATCGGCGCACCGATGAGCGCCCCGACGACGGCCGCTGCGATGCATGAGGCGAGCAATACCGGATCGACGTGAACGCCGAGTATCACCAGGAAGATCGCCGACTGGACAACCGTCGGGATTGCATGACCGACGTTCAGGGTCGCAGGAATGAAGCTGTCTGGAACCAGCTTCCGGAACTTGAGCCACGCCGTCGTCGGCGCAAAGGAACCTATGCCGAGCGTATCGAAAAAATTGGTGACCGCACCAAGGCCGATGGCTTCCGCGCTCGGGCGGAAATGCCCGCGCTTCTTCAGCGTAGTCAGGAAAACGTAGGTGAATGCGAGGCCAAGGATGCCAAGCGCGATCAGCAGCAGTGTGAGGATCATGTGGACCCGCGTTTGCGCAACGCGCGTACTCTACCTCAGAATGTCGGGAACTGCCCCAAGGGACTGATGACATGCATCACACGCATTCCGGGCATCGCCTGGGCGCTATCGTGTTGTGTCTGCTGACGTTCGCGGCTTCGGCGAAGGACAATGCCGTGCCGCCCGACATTTCCGGAATGGCGCTGGAGATGCTCAAGCGTTCGGTGGCATTCAAGACTGCCGAAGGCGAGGGCCAGGTGCCCGCCTACGCGGATTACCTGGCGGGAGTGTTGAAGGCCCACGGCTTCGTGGCCGAGGACATCACCATCACGCCGCGTGGCGAGACGGCGACGCTCACAGCGCGCTACCGCGGCACCGACCCGAAGGCCAAGCCGATCCTGCTGGCGTCACACATGGACGTGGTGTCGGCGCGGCGCGATGACTGGGAACGCGATCCCTACGTTGCCGTCGTCGAGAACGGCTTCGTCTTTGGGCGAGGCACGGCTGACAACAAGCTCGGCCTCGTATCCACGGTGGTTGCGCTCATCTGGCTCAAGCAGGAAGAATTCAAGCCGAAGCGAGACATCATCCTCACGCTCTCCGGCGACGAGGAAACGACCCAGCACACGACGACGCTGCTCGCGCAGGAGCTGAAGGACGCGGAACTCGTTCTCAACAGTGACGCCGGAGGCGCCTACCTCGGCGACGATGGCAGGCCGATCGTCTACACGATTCAGGCTGCAGAGAAGACCTATATGGACTTCGAGGTCACGTTCACGGACCCGGGCGGCCACAGCAGCCGCCCTGGCCCGACGAACGCGATCTACGACCTGGCGCGCGCCATCGGAAAGGTCGCGGCGTTCCGTTTCCCCGCGCAATCGAGTGAGCTCACGAAAGCCTACTTCAGGGGAGCGGGTGCCATGAGGACCGACGAGGTCGGCGCCGCGATGCTCCGCTACGCCGAAAATCCCGCAGACAAGCAGGCCTACGACGTGCTTGCCTCGCACGCAGAATATGTCGGCCAGCTCGGCACGACCTGCGTCGCGACGACGGCGAGGGCGGGCCATGCGCCGAACGCGCTGCCGCAGAGCGCGACCGTCAACATCAATTGCCGCGTGTTCCCGGGCGAAACCGTCGAGTACGTGCAATCGACGCTCGCTTCCGTCATCGGCGACCCGAAGGCGCAGTTCAAGCTCGCGAACACGCCAGTGCCGAGCGATGCGTCGCCGCTGCGCGAGGATGTCATGAAGGCGCTGCGCAAGGCGATCGACCTGCGCGCGCCGGGGCTGCCGATCGTGCCGACGATGTCAGCGGGCGCGACCGACAGCCTGTATTTCCGCAATATCGGCGTGCCGAGCTACGGCATCTCGGGCATCTTCATGCACCCAAAGGACAGCTTCTCGCACGGGCTCAACGAGCGCATTCCGGTCGCGACGATCGACGGTTCCGTGCTCCAGTGGCGGAGCATGATCAAGGACCTTTCGCGCTAGCCGGCAAGTCGTCGAGGAAGGCGGCAATTTCGCGTGCGCAAATGTCCGGTTTTTCGACGCAGGCGTCGTGCGTTCCCTCAGGAATCAGGACGCGCCGGACCTTCGGCAGTGTGCGTTCGAGTTCGGCGTCAACCAGCTTGCCTAACTCATAGCTGGAGGCGCCGCTAAGCATCAGGACGGGCAAGTCCAGTTTCCTCAGATCGGCCGCCGGAATGTCCGGCAGCAGGTCCCGCGACCGGAACATCACTTCCCAGTCGCGCAGGTTGAGCCTCAGATTCGCGATGACTTCGGGCGGCACCTGCTCCAGCGCGCCTGGTCCGACGAAATATTCGAGCGTGAGTCGAAACGCACCATCGCGGTCGCCGGCCTGGAATGCTGCCCGCACCGGGGTGACGAGGCGTCCGTAGAAATCGTCGTACACCGGCTGGCCGCCTGCAATGCCTGGCAGCCAGGAAACGAGCGGAGGCTCGACGATCACAAGTGAGCGCGCGAGCCCGGGGTGGCGCAGCGCAAGAAATAGCGAAGTTGACGCGCCATAGGAGACGCCTACCACATGGGCGGGCCGCAAGCCCAGTTCATCGATTACTGCGGCCAAATCATCGGCCTCGGAAATCGGCGAGTGATCCGGATTGACCGGATTATTCCGGTTCGGATAGCCGTGCCGACGGCTGTAGACGATCGTCGCATAACGCCCCTTGAGCTGGTCCATCACCGGAAGCCACTCGCGGTAATCCGCCAGGCCTCCATGAACGAAAATTATCGCCGGCCCGTTTCCCTTCGCGACATAGTGAAGTTCAGCTCCATTGACCTCGAGCTTGTGCAATGGCCCATCAACGGCCAGTTTTCCAACGGCGACTTCCTCGCCGGCTTGAGCCGCGAAAGAAAGCAGGATCAAGACGCTGGCCAAGTGGTTCATATGAGACTCCGGTTGAATCTGATTCGCTCACGATGCATGAGGTAGAGACCGGCAGAAACGATGATCGCCGCACCTGCCAGCATGCGGGTGCCTGGCAGTGCCTGCCAGATGAACCAGTCGATGCTGATCGCCCAGATCATGGCCGTGTATTCGAAGGGTGAGACCAGCGACGCGGGCGCCAGCCGGAATGCTTCGGTCAAGAGGTGCTGCGCGACCCAGCCGGTGAGGCCGATGCCTGCGATCCATATCCAGTCGGACGCCAGGATCGGCACCCAGACCGGCGCTGCAAGCAGGCCGGCTCCGATCGAGAGCAGCAGCAGGAACCAGAAAACCATCGACGCGGTGGTCTCGGTGCGCGCCAAGACGCGCACGAGCACGACCACGAATGCATAGGCGATTGCCGAGAGAAAGGTGGCGAGGCCTGCCAAGGTCGCGATGCCGGCCATCGACGGCCGGAGTATCACGAAGACTCCCATCAGCCCGGCCAGGACTGCGAACCAGGTGTGACGGTCCACCTTCTCTCCGAGCAGCAGGGCAGCCGCGAGCACGACCAGGAGCGGCGCGCACATGTAGACCGCGTAGGTGTCCGCCATGCTCGAGCGCGCAAGCGCCCACAGGAATCCCCAGAGCATCGCGACGGCAAGCAGGCCACGCAGCAGGTGCATCCCGAATCTCACCGGCCGCAACAGCCGGGCCTGGCCCGTCAGCGCGTACATCAGGACCAGGAACGGCAGCGAACTCAGGCCACGGAGGCTCGCGACCTGGATAGCGGGATACCGGACGGAGATGTGTTTCATCAACGCATCCATCACGGCAAAGACGCCCACCGCGGCGAGCATCAGGAGCACGCCGCGGAGCCGGTCGGCGCGTTCAGTCAAGGGCTGCCGCGATCATTCGCCAATGCACCGAGCGTCTCCCGCTACAATTCCATCACACTAGCGTCCCTTGGTGAGAGCGACAACCACCCATGAAGGTCTACGGCAACGTACTCGAGTTGATCGGCAGGACGCCGATGCTGGAGGTATGCAAGCTCGACGCCGGTCGTTGCAGGCTCTTCCTGAAGCTCGAACTCCAGAACCCGGCGGGCTCGATCAAGGACCGGATCGGCCTCTCGATGATCGAGGAGGCCGAGCGCCGCGGCGACTTGAAGCCGGGCGGCACGATCGTCGAGGCGACCGCGGGCAATACCGGGCTCGGGCTCGCGCTCGTCGCCGCGCAGAAGGGCTACCGAGTCGTGCTCGTCCTGCCGGACAAGATGAGCCAGGAGAAGATCTTCAACCTGCGCGCGATGGGCGCGGAGGTCGTGCTGACGCGCTCCGACGTCGAGAAGGGCCACCCGGAGTATTACCAGGACCTCGGAGCGCGGCTCGCGAAGGAGCACGGCTACTACCACATCAACCAGTTCGGCAATCCCGACAACCCGAAGGCGCACGCGACGACGACCGGGCCCGAGATCCTCGAACAGATGGACGGAAAGCTCGATGCCGTCGTCGTCGGCATCGGCTCGAGCGGCACGATCGCGGGCCTCACGCAATTCTTCCGCGAGAAACTGCCCTCCATCGAAATCATCCTCGCGGACCCCGAGGGCTCCGTGCTCGCGGACCAGGTAAACAAGGGGCGCTACGGCAAGGCGGGATCCTGGCTCGTCGAGGGCATCGGGGAGGATTTCATCCCGGAAATCTGCGATTTCTCGATGTGCCGCAAGGCCTACAGCATTTCCGACGGCGAGTCCTTCGCCGTCGCACGCGCGATACTCCTGAAGGAGGGCCTGCTCGTCGGTTCCTCGACCGGCACGCTCGTCGCTGCGGCACTCCGCCATTGCCGTGAGCAAACGAAGCCGAAGCGCGTCGTGACCTTCGCTTGCGACACGGGCAACAAGTACCTCTCCAAGCTCTTCAACGATTTCTGGATGGAAGACGAGGGCTTCATCCAGCGCGAGCAGCATGGTGACCTTCGCGATCTCGTCGGCCGCCCGCACGGCGAGCGCGCAACCGTCACGGTCGGCCCGGGCGACGTACTGACGACCGCGCACAACCGCCTGCGCAACGCCGGGTTCAGCCAGCTGCCCGTGATGGAAGGCGAGCGGCTCATCGGTTTCATCGACGAGGACGCCATCCTGCAGCACGCATTCGGCAAGCCGGAGAAGTTCAACGACCCGGTGCGCGAGGCGATGCACACGAACGTTCCCGTGGTCGAGCCGAATCTCGACCTGCACGACCTGGTCGCCCTGCTGGAGGCGCAGCCCTACGCCGCGGTCATGGACAAGGGCGCGTTCCACGGTCTGATCACGCGCGCGGACGTGCTTAACTACCTGCGCCGCCAGATGACTGCGCAACCTGCGAACTGAGGCATCGATGAAGGACCCGAAAAAGCTGCTTGGATTCTCGACCCGCGCGATCCACGCGGGCCAGTCGCCGGACCCGACAACGGGTGCGGTCATGCCGCCGATCTATGCCGTGTCGACCTACGCCCAGGAGAGCCCGGGCGTGCACAAGGGCTACGAATACTCACGCACGCAGAACCCGACGCGCATGGCCTGGGAGCGCTGCATCGCCGACCTCGAGGGCGGAACCCGCGGCTTCGCCTTTGCCTCGGGCATGGCGGCGACGGCGACGCTGCTCGAGCTCATCGACAGCGGCGATCACGTGCTCGCGATGGATGACCTATACGGCGGCAGCTTCCGGCTTTTCGAGCAGGTTCGCCGCCGCTCGGCCGCCCTCGACTTCACCTTCGCCGACCTGTCGCAGCCGGGGGCCGCTGCTGCGGCGATCCGGCCGAATACGCGAATGATCTGGATCGAGACGCCGACCAACCCGATGCTGCGCCTGGTCGACATCGCCGCAGTCGCGGAAACCGTGCGTGAGCGCGGGATCCTCGTCGTCGTCGACAACACCTTCGCGACCCCATGGATCCAGCGCCCGCTCGAGCTTGGCGCGGACATCGTCATGCATTCGGCGACGAAGTTCCTGAACGGGCACTCAGACATGGTGGGCGGCGTCGCTGTCGTTCGCGATACCGAACTCGGCGAGCGCATCGCGTTCCTGCAGAACGCCATCGGCGCCGTCGGCGGGCCCTTCGACAGCTTTCTCGCGCTTCGCGGCCTCAAGACGCTGCCGCTCAGGATGCGGCAGTCGAGCGAGTCCGCGCTGGCCATCGCGTCATGGCTCGAGCGGCATCCACGCGTCGAGCGCGTGATCTACCCGGGCCTGGCCTCGCATCCGCAGCACGCGCTCGCGAAGCGGCAGATGCAGAACGGCGGCAGCGGCGTCGTGACTTTCTTCCCGAAGGGCGGCCTTGTGGAAGCGCGGCGATTCCTGGAACGGCTCGAGGTATTCACGCTTGCCGAGAGCCTGGGTGGCGTCGAGAGCCTCGTGGATCACCCGGCGATCATGACCCACGCTTCGGTACCGCCCGATGCGCGCGCCAAGCTCGGCATCAGCGATTCGCTGGTCCGGCTCTCGATCGGGATCGAGGATGTTGCAGACCTGGTCGCGGACCTGGAGACCGCGCTCGGCTGAGTGCGAATCCACTTAGTCGGGGTCGATATCCTCGACGCGGCCGTCTTCGAAGATGATCAGCGCATCGCCGCTTTCGGCGGATGTCGTCACGTCGCCGCCGGCGAAGCGCACGGTCACCTCGTAATCTCCGGTCCACGGCGCCCCGACGACCAGGTCGTACATGTTCTGGCCGCGCAGCCCCGAGCCCGACTCCACGACCCGCGTCATGATGCGGTTCGGCGCTCCCTCCGGAACGACGCGGACGATCCGCCCCTGCTGGTTGCGGTCGCCGTCGCTGCCGACGATCCTGAGGGTGATCCTTCGCGTGAGCGTAGCGGCGGCGCGAAGCAGCCGGTACGTATTCCCCCAGCGCGCGAGTACGTCGATCATGCCGTCGCCATTCTGGTCGCCACATGCGACCTGCTCGTTCCGGTCGATGAAGCTGTCCGGGTCCGCGACGGTGCCTGCCTGCGTGGCCGACTCCAGGAGGTTTCCATCGACGTTGATCAGGATCTTGGGTGCGCCGCGGCCGGTCGCAGCGAGGTTGTTGGCGACGATGACGTCTTCGAACCCGTCGCTATTGATGTCGCAGGCGGCCAGCCCAAACCCGAACGTGTCCTCTGGCTCTGCACCGATTCGCTCGCCGGTGCCGAAGACGCCGCCCGCGTTCCGGTACAGTCGCGTCACCGAGCCCGTGTGGTGGATGAGGTCAAGGTCGCCGTCGAGGTCGACGTCGATCAGCCGGAGGCCGTTGTCCTCGCGCACCGGCAGGTTGACCGCGGCGCTCCCGTCGCTGAACGTACTGTCGCCGTTATTGATCATGAGGCGCGAGCCGAAAAGGAGGTCGACGTAGCCGTCCTCGTCGAAGTCCACGGCTTGTCCGCCCCGCGGCACATAGGCCGCCCCCGGGGGGTTGGTCGCGACGCCCGCCGCAACCGCGGTGTCCGTAAACACGCCGGCGCCATTATTCCTCAAAAGCCAGTTGCTGGCTCCATCGCCCCGCGTATGGTCGTAGGGCGCGAACAGGTCGACGTCCCCGTCATTGTCGAAATCGGCAGACAGAAGGGTGCCGCCGACACCGCCGATTGCGAGCGCGGAGACGGAATTGGACGTCTGGAAGTTGCCGTTCCCCTGGTTCACGTGCAGGAGCGCGATCGAATCCTCGTTGCTGGCCAGGGACTCCGTATTGCTGAACAGGTCGTCGAAGCCGTCGCCATTGAAATCGGCGAGCCGCGCATCGCTGATCCTGCGGGGGCTCGCAAGCAGGTCGGCCAGGCCCACATCCGCCAGGACCCGCGCCGTGTAAGCCCCCGCACAGATCCCCGTGTTGCCGTTGCCGTTCGCGGTCGGCAGGTCGAGGCAGTTGTCGTCGTTCACCCGGCCGAATGAGGCGCCTGCCACGGGCAGGTCGTGCTCGCTGATGACGCTCGCCGGCAAGGTTGCCACCGGGCCTCCGATGCCGGATCGCGAGCCGTTCATCGCGACGACGCGATAGAAAATGGACGCAGTCAGGCTGACCGAGGGCCGGATGTGGGGCGAACTGACAGTCTCCTCGAACGGGGAATTTGGCAGCCCGCCGCCGAGCAGCCCCACGGTTGAGTTGAAATAGACGCGATAGCGAGTCGCTTCCGTGGCGGGCGCGAAGTAGATGGTATGTCCCGGGTCCTGGGCCGTCACCGCGGTCCATTCCACCGAGCCCGGCACGGGCCCGGGAACCGCAGCGACCGGCCTGCTCGCCGGACCTCGACCTCCGCTGGTCGCGCCGACGATCTTGTAGTGGTAAATCGTGAGATTGGTCAGGCCCGTGTGGACGTAACTCGTATCTTCTATGTCATTGATTTCATTATCATAAGTTGGATTCCCGGGATTGTTGTCCCAGAGAATGACGTAGCGGGTCGCATCGGTTACTGCATTCCAGCTCAGCTCCACTCGGGATTCGGCCGCTACGGCGACCGGATTGCCCGGCGCCGCATGCGGGGGGCTCACGCCGAGCACGTCCTCGCAGCCCGCCAGAATGACGAGGCCCAGAAGGGCACAGATTCCGGTTGCCGCCCGTGCGGCGGCTTGAGCTGCCAATTCCATTCGATTGAAGCCCCGACTCAGTTGAAGTGTGCGACCGATAGACGGTCTTGCTGCCGGACAGTTCCGCCGGGCCCCGCCCGGCGGATGCGGCGGGCATTATAACCCGCCGCGGGCCCGGCCCCGCTCAGGCGGCGACGGGTCGGAAGTCAAGGCGCGTACGCGATTCCATGCAGTAAATCTCGACCGGGCGCGTGCGGCCGCGCAGGACCAGAGGCGGCAGCTCCACGATGCCGGTGGGTACCGGGTCGAGCGATTGCTTGACCGACAGCGAAAAAAGCGCCTCGCCTGCGCGGGCGCGCTGCACGAGCCGTGCCGCCACGTTGACCGTGTCGCCGATCAGGGTGTAACTCGGCAATTCGGGTGCGCCGACATCACCGACGATCACGTCACCGGCATTGATGCCGATACCGATCCCGGTCTCGATGCCGAGCCTCGCTTTCCACTCCAGGGCGAGCTTGTCGAAACCCGAGATCATGTTGCGGGCGGCGGAGACCGCGCGGCCACTTGCATCATCTGCCGGACGCGGCAGCCCGAACCCGGCCATGAGGCCGTCGCCCGCCATGTGAAAAACGGTGCCACCGTGATCGCGCGTGACCGCCGAGAGCATCGAGAAGTACTCGTTGAGCAATGGAACGACGTCGGAAGGCGAGAGCCGCTCCGCGACCGTAGTGAAACCACGCATGTCCGCAAACAGCACAGTACCGGAGACTCGGGCCTGGCCGATGCCTTCGCGCGCGCGGGCCGTGCAACGGCAGGTGCCGAGCTCATGAAGCTCGATCAGGTTGCCCGCTGGATCCGCCAGGAAGAGGCGCCTGGAATCCGGCCCGAGCCGCCCGTGCACGACCCGGTACGGCACCGCCAGCCGGTCGAGTTCCGCTTGGGCATCGTCGATCGAGGTGACGGCGCAGGCGAGGTGCGGGGCGGTGACGTCGAGTTCGCCGGTCGCCAGGCTTGATTTCTGCACGCCCGGGATGAGGTGAATCTGGGCATGGGCGCCCGCATTTACCCGCTGCCTTTCACCCGGACGGTCCCAGGGAACGTGATCGCAATCGAGGCCGAGGACGTCGTTGTAGAAGCGAAGTGCCGCCCCGGCGGAATCCGGGCCCGGGGCGATTCGCACCGCGAGATGGTGCAGTTCCGCGATCTTGAGCGTCATGTGCCCGGCGGCGGATCGAAGATCTCGACGGTGAGGTCGACCTTGCGCTCTTCCCCCGGCGCCAGGCCCCCTACGCCAACCACTTTCCGGGCGAGTTCGGCGCCCGCCGCATCGCGAATCACGACGACGACGTGGTATTCCCCTGGACCCGACGCCGACCTGCGCGCGAATTCGCCCGCCACCTTGAGGACGACCTGGCTTGCCTGTTCGGGCTGCTCGCCGCGCCGAGTCTCGAATCGCAGGTGATGCCGGCAGGCCGGACAGACGGCAGCGCTTTCCAGGATCGTGGCCCGGCAGTGCGGGCAGGACCGCGTCTTGCCGACCGTCACGCGCCGCTCTACTGCTCGAACCATGGCCTAGCGGTTTCCGCCACCCTTGCCGCCAGTTTCGTTCCAGCCGAACTCGGAACGGCCGCGCATGCGCGCCCCGTCCGCAACGGTCAGCGACCCCGCGCTGATGTCGCCGTTGACGATGCCGCTCTGGTGCAGTTCGACGCGCTGGGCGCCTTCAATGTTGCCCTCGATTTCACCGGCAACGACCACGGCGCCTGCGCGTACTGCCCCCGCGAGGTGGGCACCTGCTTCGACGGTCAGTGTGCCGTCGACATGGACGTCACCCTTGAAGCGGCCCGAGATCCGCACATGGCCTGAGCCCTCGATCTTTCCCTCGAATGTGAGTCCGGTCGCGATGACCGACTCCTTGAGGTCCTTTCGGACTGCGGCCGAGGGCGAGGGCGAGGGCGAGGGCGACGGGGCGCTCGGTACGGACTCTGGCCGCGGCCGGCTGATGGGCGGCGGCGAGCCAACCGCCGTCTCGGGCTGGGTCGAATCCTTGGCGACGATGTCCTTCCAGATAGCCATGGGGAATCCTCCGTTGGGGGACGACAAGATTAGCCAGTTGGCCGGCCGCGGGCGAGCACGGAGTCCCGTTTTGGCGACAGTCGGCCCGGAAAGGGGGCCTGTCAGGCGAGCTGGGCGTCAAGGACCTTCAGGCGGTGGTGCTGCATCCGCAGTTCGGCCAGGAGGGCCCGGGTTTCGGAGCGGAAGCTCGCCTCTTCCCAGCGCTGGACGAGCCGATCGCGGGTTTTCTGGTACCAGGCGTCGGTCAACCTCGACCATTGAGCCAGCGTCGCCACGAACTGATCGTATTCGCGGGTCATGGTCGCCCGCAACCGCTCGAGATCGACATGATGAAGTGTCGCACTCCTGTCCTTCAGGATCGCTTCAACGCGGCGAAACTGCATGGCAAGGCGCGCGCGCTGGATGGCGACGGCGGGCGTGCGACGAAGCTTTCTCGTCAAGCCGACCCAGGACAGCGAGCAGATGATCCACTTGCTGGGGTCCCAATGCCACCAGCGGATCCCGTTCCGGTAGTCACTGGCGAACTGGTGGTGGAAATTGTGGTAGCCCTCGCCGTAAGTCAGGAAGGCGAGCCACCCGTTGTCCCGCGCGCTGTGCTCGTCGCTGTAAGGCTGGCGCCCGAACGCGTGGGCGACCGAATTGATCATGAACGTGAAGTGGTGGCTGACGACGAGGCGCAGGACGCCGGCGAGAAGGAACACTCCCCACAGGTCACCATGCAGCCAGCCGAGCGCGAGCGGCACGAGCACGTTGAGGCCGATCGCGAGCACGTAGTAATGGCGGTGCTGAAACGCGACGATCGGGTCTTGTTTCAGGTCGCGGACATTGCTGAGGTCCGTCTCGCCGCTCGAGTACCGGCGCAGCATCCAGCCGATGTGCGAGAACCAGAGGCCGCGGCTCGCCGAGTAGGGATCGCGGTCGTTGTCGTCAACGAACTGGTGATGACTCCGGTGACCGGATGCCCAGACCAGGACGCTGTTCTGCAGGGCCATCGCGCCCAGCAACATGTAGACCAGCCGCACGGACCAGTGAGCGTCGTAAGTCTTGTGCGACCAGAGCCGGTGATACCCGCCGGTGATCGCGAGACCGTTCGCATAGAGAAGCACCGCGAACCAGACCCAGGCCGCGATACTGTAGCCATGCGTGAATCCGTACCAGGGCACGACGATCACTGCGCCCGCCATCGTGAATACGAACATCAGCACGTTCGTCCAGAGCAGGCGTGGTTTGGCAACGGCGGCGATCGAATTCATGCGGCGAGTACCGGCAAGGTGGGACCGGTACATTGTGGACGAAGCCGCGTGGCGTGCCTACCCCGATTCGGGAGCCAATTCACTTTTTTGTGCCAAATAGCGCGTCAAGCGCCGAACGCGCCTCTTCAGCGGCCGGATTGCTCGCCCGGAATCGGCCGCCAGCGGGCTCGAAGTAACCGCAGAAATTGGCCCGCTCCTTGTTGAGGACGGGGTCTGCGACCGGCTCCGCGCACTGCTTTGCCTTCGACAGGTCGTAGAACCGGCACATCCGGCAGACGTGGACTTCGGCGCGGCAGGCGCGGCAGTAATCGGTGCGGCCGACGGGAAGAATCACTTCGGCGAGCGGTGCGCCGCATTTCCAGCAATCGAGAGACGGCTGACTCGGGCTATTCAATTGCAATGCCCGCGGCTTCCAGCATGACTTTCAGCGGCCGAAGCTGCGGCTCGAAGTTCTTCCAACGATTGACCGAGCGGGCGTGCATCTTCTCGCGCACCTGGACCGAGCTTGCGGTCGCGCTTGCCGTCTCGTTCTTCTCGAACTCGAGGCAGGCCGGCTCGAACGCGAGGCCAAGCCGGCCAAGCAGCTTGCGTGTCTCGCTTTCCTGGTCGGCGACCAGCGACTCGTATTCGACTTCGATCAGGCGCTTACCGAGCAATTGGCGCCAGTGCCGCAGCAGCCGGTCATGCGCGACGTAGTAACGGCCGACATTCTCGAGCGTGTAGGCGAACCTGAAATAGGACTGCTTGTACATCGCAAAGCAGGTGTCCATCGGATTGCGGCGCAGGTAGATCATCCCGGCGTCCGGCCAGGCCCTGGCGATGAACCCGAGATACAGGAAGTTCTCCGGGAATTTCTCGATGAAAAGCGGCTTGTCGCCCAGGCGGTGGGCGACTGCGCTGACGTAACCATTGGCGATAAGCCCGATGTCCTTCCGGGCTGCGGCATCGATCACCGCCGGATTCATGCTGCCAGTGCCTTCGACGCCGCTGACACGCCACAGTGTCATCTGCATCGCCAGGGACTCGCCGATGCTACCCATCCGTGAGTGGCTTGCGAGGATGCGCTCAGTCAAGGTCGTGCCCGTGCGCGGCAGGCCGACAATGAAAATGGGCGTCTTGCCGCTGATTTCGGTGCCGGTCCGGGTTGCGCCGTCCGCGAGCCATTGCGCGTTGCAGGTCTGCGTGATCCGGTCGATCAACCTGATGTCATCGGTGACGTCGTAGTTTGCGACGGCAGTCACCGCGTCACCCGCCATCTGGTAATAGCGGAATGCTTCCTCCCATTGCCCAAGGTCCTCCAGTTCCTTTCCAATTGCGTAGTACAGGAATATGTTCTTGTCCGCCGGCAGGTTCGTGGAGCGAAGTACCGACTTCATCTGTTCGACGTGTGCAGTGTCCGTTGCCTGCTCCAACCGCGCCAACTCGTAGTGATTGCGCTGATGCGTCGGCACCCGCTCGAGCAGCAACCGGTAGAGCGCCTTCGCTTCTTCGATGTTGCCGAGATACACGCTGCAGGCGGCGAGGTTGGCCTGGAACACCGGGATGCCTGGCTGGAGCTCGTTCGCCTTCCGGTGCAGCGGCAACGCGCGTTCATGCATTCCGATACTCGAATAGGCGAGCCCTGCCATGTCGAGGTAGCGCGGACTGTTGGACAGACGCGACTCGTATCGCTCCAGGAGGGCATTTGCCTCCGCGTGGCGGCCGGTAACGCTGCGTACGCTCGCGAGCTCGATTGCCGCATCGTAGCGTCCTGAATCGAGCTCGAGCGTTCTTGCGAAAGCCCCGGCGGCCTGGTTTGGACGTTGGGCGGCTTTTTCCACCAACCCGGCGAGAAAATGGCCCTCGGGACTCGCGCCGTCGTGCCGGAGTATTTCGCCGGCACAGGCGCTGACCGTCGCCCAGTCTTTCGATTGGGCCGCCTTTCTCGCCTTGGCGCTGAGTCGTACGAGAGTCTGGCTCATACACCGATTGTGCCAGCGGTCATTGGCCGGGATGCCTAGTCAGCGGCGATGCCAGCTTTCTCCAGGAATTCCTTCAGCGGGCGCAATTCCTGCTCGAAATGTTTCCAGCGGTCGACCGAGCGGGCGTGGATTTTCTCGCGCACCTGCACCGAGCTCGCGGTGGCGCTGGCGGTCTCGTTCTTCTCGAACTCGAGGCAGGCCGACTCGAACGCGAGGCCCAGTCGCTCGAGCAGCATCCGCGTCTGGGATTCCTGGTCGGCCACGAGCGATTCGTACTGGATTTCGATCAGGCGGCCGCCCAGCAGCTTTCTCCAGTGTTTCAGAAGTTGATCGTGCGCCACGTAGTAGCGTCCCAGTAACTCGAGCGAGTAGGAGAACTTGTAGGCCCAGGTGAATACCTGCTTGTACATGGCAAAGCAGGTGTCCATCGGGTTGCGCCGCAGGTAGATGATCCCCGCGTCCGGCCAGGCCTTGGCGATGAAGCCGAGATACAGGAAGTTGAATGGGAGCTTGTCGATGAACCGGGGCTTGTTGCCGAGGCGGTAGGCGACGGCATTGAGGTAGCCATTGGCGATCACGCCGATGTCCTTCCGCGCGGCCGCCGCGATCATGGCCGGGTTCATTCTTTCGACCGTTTCGACGCCGCTGACGCTGCGCAGCATCATCTGGAGGAACTGGGTCTCTCCGACGCTTTCCACCTGCGAGTGGCAGGCCAGGATGCGCTCAGTCAGGGTCGTGCCGGTGCGCGGCAGGCCGACAATGAATATTGGGGTCTTGCCGGCCAGGTCGGTCGGGGCGGGATTCGGGCCAGCCGCCAGCCAGTCCGCGTTGCACTCTTCGATGATCCTGTCGATCAACTCGAGGTCGGCCGCGACGTCGTAGTTGGCGACGGAAGTCACGGCGTCGCCAGCGAGCCTGTAATAGTGAAAGGCCTCCGCCCACTCGCCGAGATCCTCGAGCTCCTTGCCGATCGCGTAGTACAGGAAGACGTTCTTGTCCGGCGGCAGGTTCGTGGATTGAAGGACGGCCTTCATCTGTTCGACGTGCGAGGCGTCCTTCGCCTGCTCCAGGCGCGCGAGAAGATAGTGATTGCGCTGGTGTGTCGGCACTCGCTCGAGGAGCGATCGGTAAATCGCCCCGGCTTCCTCGATCTTCCCGAGGTACACGCCACAGGCCGCCAGATTGCCCTGAAACAGTGGAATTCCGGGCTGGAGCTCGTTCGCCTTCTGATACAGCGGCCAGGCGCGGTCCGGCATGCCGACATGCGTATAAATCGTGCCTGCCATGTCGAGGTAGCGCGGGCTGTTGTGAAGCATGGGCTCGTACTGCGACAACAGGGCTGCGGCCGCGGCATTTCGGCGCCCCACGGAATGCTGGTCCGCCAATTCGATGGCCGCATCGTAGCGCTGGGGGTCCAGTTCGAGCGCCTTCGCGAAGGCTTCAGTGGCCCGGATCGGATGCTGCACCGCCTTCTCCACCAGACCGCTCAGGAAATGGCCTTCCGGATGCGCGCTATCGCGCCGGAGCAGCTCGCCGGCACATCGTCCGACGACGTCCCATTGCCCCAATCCGACGGCACGCCGGCCGGCGGCACTGATCCGCTCGAATTCGCCCGTGTTTCGCTTGTTTTTCGCCTGGTCCACGTCTGCTACTTACCAACGAGCCGGTGGCTACGCACGAATTCGGAAACTTCCAGCGCTTCTGCCAATGATTCGATCCAGGCCAATGCGTCTTTAATCTCGCGCTCGTGGCGGCTGCGGATCCGGTCCATCTCGGCCTGCCTTTGCTCGATGTCATACGGCGCCGACTGATCCTTCGCATTGGTCCGCATGACTCGCGAATCGACCATCCTTTGAGTCTCCGCCGCGTCGGACTCATGGCCAAAGTGACGGCTGACGAGGCCGAGATTCCGGGCAGGATCACCGAGGAAGTCCTCCACGTCCAGCGTCCTGGCCCGGGCATTCGGATGCTTTCTCATCGAATCCCTGAAGTTGTAGAGGCTGACGAGCCAGTACAGGCCGCAGACCTGGAGGAATCCGAGACGCGCAACGTCGGGCAGGTCCGCGTGCTTCTGCAGGAAATCGCTGTCACCGAGAGCCCCTTGCGCCAGGGCCGGGATTTTTTGCCGGGTGTCGTCCGGCTTCTTCAGGTTTGATACGAGAAAGCTCTCGAGATCGCAATAGAGAAACAGGACCGGGCAGCCGGGCACGAATCGCAGCACATCGGCCAGCAGGTTGTTCGCGACGTTGGTGGCCTTGATGACCGGAGTCCGGCCTGTGCTGAAACTCCTGCACAGCAGCTGCACATAGGAGCAGAACCACTCGCGCCATCGCGGGCTGGCCGCGAGATTGCCATTAGCCCGCTTGTAATCCGCCAGGCGCCGCAGTATCCAGGGCTCCTTCAGGCTGAAGAAAGCATCGATCTGGTTCAGGCATCGCGCCAGCAAGGTCGAACATACGAAAGCATGATGGAAAATGAAAGCCGGTTCGGGGCGCGCGACGTCGTGGCGCGCCTCCAACGCGAACAATTCTGCAGTGTTGACCCAGAACTGGGCCTTGGCCAGGGGCTCGAACCGGATGTCGATGAACGGCGAACGATCCAGCATCAGCTCGTCGACGACCAGGAACTTCGTGAATTCACCGTTTGCCGCGAAATCGAAAACGAAAATTGCCGGGTCAAACAGCAATGTCGGGACAGTCAACTTGAATTCCCGTGTCTGCACGAGCATGCGGCCAAACATAGCAGAACCGCGTTGCGGTGCATTGCCGGAAGCCCGCTGCGGTTGGGTTAAGATAATTGGTGATGAACCTGCACGATCTGCGCCACTACATCCGCGTCTACGACGACGCGCTCGATCCCCCGCTCTGTACCGACATGATCAAGGCTTTCGACTCCCTCAAGAGTCACCAGGTTCGCAATGGCCGAGGCGTGCGCGCCGGACTCGACAACTCGTCGTGGACGGAATTGGACATCGAGGGATTCGCGGATACCGGTTTTCGAGCCCTGTTTCGGGACAAGGTCGATCGCGGGCTGGAGCGGTACAACAAGGATATCGGGCTGACGATCGCCCTGCCCAACTCGCCGGTTACCGCGGAACTCCGGATGAAGCGCTACCGACCGGGCCAGTCCGAGCAGTTTGAGCTGCATTTCGACGCGATCTACGAGAAAGCGAATCGCTATCTGGTCTTTCTCTGGTACCTGAACGACGTCGACGAAGGTGGAGAGACGCGCTTTCCCAGGCTCGACTGTGCGGTGCAGCCCAGGGCGGGCCGGCTGCTGATGTTTCCGCCGTACTGGATGTACCAGCACGAAGGGGCCCCGCCGCTTTCCGGGGACAAGTACATCGTCGGCACGTACCTGCTTTTTGCCCCCTTCAAGGCGCGCTGAGCCCGCAAGGGCGGGAATTCCCGAGTCGGGGCGCATATATCCCCGGTTGCTGCCAAAAAAAAGGGGCCGCCTTGCGGCGGCCCCGGAAATCACACCAGATGTCGTTCGGTTTACTTGAAGCTCTGAGAAACCCGCAGGTAGTAGCCGCGGCCAAACATGCGGTAAGTCGCAGGATCCGTCGTCGCATTGAAGCCGATTTCAATGAACGGCGGCTCTTCGTCCGTGAAGTTCGTCACGCCACCTGAGATCTTCGTCCCAGTCTTGCCAAACTCGTACGAGGCCAGGAAGTCGTGATACAGCTGCGAGTCAATCTTCTGCTGGTACGGCCCTCCCAACTCGAAGGTGTCCGCAACCAGTGAGCTGATGTACTCGCCCTGATAGCCGAGCATCAGGTTATTCCACTTCCAGTGAAGTGAATAGTTGCCCTTGTCGTCGGCATAGGCACCGCCATCCAGCGCGGTGGGATCGGTAAACCGGCCCCCAAGTTCCTGTTCATCCGCACCGTCGAACGGCGTCTTCGTCCGTTCCAGCAGGTGCGTATACAGCACCGCCGCCTCCCACTGGCCGATCGAGGTGTCGAAGCTGTAGCGGAACTCCGCGTCGATGCCCTTGGCACCCTGCTCGGCAACGTTCAGGGGCAAGTCGAATACACGTTCAACTTCATTACCAACGTTGTCTTCACGTGTGATCAGCGCGCAAGACGAGGCGACCTGGCGGACGTAACAGTCTTCGAGGATGAACTGAACACCCAGTGAACTGATGCCGTCCTCGATATGGATATCCCAGTAGTCGACTGTCGCCGAGAAGTTCCCGCTCGCAAGCTGGGGCGTCCAGACGATGCCCGCCGTGAACGTATCACCCGTCTCCGGCGTAAGCAGGGGATTGCCTCCCACCCTCGCCAGCAGCTGCCCATCGGTCTGTACGGCGATCTGCGTGCAGCCGGGCGGCAACGTCTCGCCAGGGGCGGGCGCAAGGCACGGGTCCGAATACGTCGGGAAGCTGTCGACCAGGCCGCTGAAGAGGTCCGAGATCGTCGGCGCACGGAATACCGTGCTGTACGTACCACGGAGCTTCAGGCTCTGGATCACATTGAACTCGAGACCGGCCTTCCAGGTGACTTCGGCGTCGAACTCATCGTAGTCGTCGTAACGAATGCCGCCGGTGGCCACAAAGGACTGCGAATCATTGTCGAACAAGGGCGCATAGAACTCGGCGAAGACTGCGTTGGAAGTCAGGCTGCCATCAGTCCCGAGTCCCGTATTGCCTGTCACCTGATCCAGCTGTTTCGCGGAATCCGGGCTGTACGTGAAACTGTCCGTCCTGAAACCATAGCCAGCCGCCCAACCAAACGTCCCGCCGGGCAGGTCGAACCAATCGCCCGAGACGCTGGCGCCGGCCGTGTGCTGCTCAGACTTGAAGTTGTCGAGCAGGTCCACAGCAGCGTATGTGATCATTTCCGGGGTGATGGTGCCGGCTCCGCCCACGAAGTCGATCGGCACGCAACCGACGATCAAAGTCGACGGGTCAGCGATGTCCCGATAGCATTCCGGCGCCCCGTCGCCGTCCAGGTCCGCTGAGGGTCCCATGGCATTGGCCAGGCTCGGGCCGTAGAACTGGCCCAGGTCATGATCCGTCCGGTCGCGATGTCCGTAGTTGTAATAGGCTTCCCAGTTCATCGTCTCGCCGATGTCTCCATCGAGTTTCGCGACGACCTGGTACTGCTGCACTTCCTGCTCGAACCTGCGCGTCGTTTCCACCACGCGGCGACGGACTTGGGTAAGCGGCTGCGATGCAATTCCGGCCGCGGCCTGCGCCGCCGCAAGGTAGAAGTTGTCTTCGTGCACGCCGGTGTACGCATCAAGGTCGCCGTCATTGTCCACATCAAAAGCGCCCAGGAAGCCAGGGTCGGTCCGGGTGTCATACGGAAGCGGCGCGAGCTCCTGGGACGACTCGCGGAAATTGCCGCGGAACGAAGCCGTGAACCGGACGCGCTCGGAAATATCGAAGCCACCTTCGGCAAAGATATTCGTCCGCGTAAACGGAGTCTGGAGATAGTTGATGGGCGCAAAGTTGTAGGTGCGGCCGTCATACGGAACGAGGCCGTTGCCTTCGTTCATCAGGACCGTGCCATCTGCCAGTTGCAGCCGTCCTTCCTGAATGCGGGACGAACCGACGGGATAGCAACCGCTGCCCGGTCCCCCGGTATACGGAGCCGTGACCTGGTCTTCGCAACCCTGCGGATAAATGTAATAGGTGTTCTGCATGAACCCCCAGGGCGTATCGAACTGGTAGGCTTCCTCCTGATCGACGTACTCCGCGCCGAGTACGAAGTGACCGCCGCCATCGAAGGCCTTGCCCGCGATGAAGCTGAACGTGCTCTGGGCGCCACTGTCGATGTCGAAGAAATCCGCGGTCTGGGCATCGACTTCCACGCCCGTGAAATTCTGGCGGGTGATGATGTTGACGACTCCCGCCACAGCGCCCGCGCCGTAGGCTGAGGAACCGCCGTCCTTCAGGATTTCAACGCGCTCGATCATTGTCGCCGGGATGGTCTGGTAGTCGCCGCCATCAACGGTTTGCATGCCATTGACCAGGGTGACTGTCCGGTCCACACCCATGCCACGCAGATCGATCTGCACGGAGCCGTTGCCGCCGTTGTTCGTGGTGGTGCCGATCGGAGACCCGGACATCGATGGCATGCTCTGGACCAGGTTGCCGATGTCGGTGATGCCGGCCGCGACGATGGTGTCGTGGCTGATGACACTCACCGGGCTCGCGCTTTCGAGGTCCGGTCGCGCGATGCGCGAACCGGTAACCACGATCTCGCCGAGATTTTCCTGGGCTGCTGCGCTCGGTACGTATGAACCGAGCATTGCGCCCGAAGCGATACCCAATGTCAGGTGAATCGCTCTACGCAGATTGCGATTGGCCATCTGTCTCCTCCTCCTCATGATGCGTTGTTGGCATTCAGCGACGGCCTGCTTTTCGGCCGCACTGCCCACCCCGGAATGTCTCCAAAAACAAAAAAGACAGGCAGTTGCAAAACTGAACTTGTCCGAGTGTGGCGGCGATAATAGATGCGTAGATCCAGGAAAGTAAAGCTTTGGGGCCAAAAAACAACATGGGGCTGCCTTGCCAGGGGCCTGCCCACGCCACGTAAAGAGGCGCTTTGGGTCCTTCAAGAACGGTCGGCTCAAACTATTAAGCAGTTTCGTTGCTGCGGTACAACAAATGTATGTCGCGTGGACGCAACAAACGCAGAATGACTTTGCGAACGGCAGCGGGAATCGGTCCCAGTGGGGCCGTAGTCGGAATTCGGGCCTCGTTGAAGCCCCTCCGGCTTGCCGTTACCCTTCCGTCGATGTCCGACACGGTGGGTGAACTCGTTCAGACCGCCGGCCAGCTCGCGAACGCAGGCCGCTTGGATGACGCGGAGCGCGTCTGGAACGAGGTCCGCCGACTCGAACCGAAGCATCCCAAGGCGCTGTTCAGTCTGGGCATACATGCCTTGCAGCGGCAGGACTTCCCGGCAGCAATTGAATTGCTGCGCGCTGCCCGGGCCGCCGCGCCGGCCGATCTCGCAGTGCTCATGACGCTCTCGGCCGCCTGCCGGCAACACGGCGATGCCGCGGGCGAACGCGAGGCGATCGAAGCTGCGCTCGCGGCGGACGCCTATTTCATGCCGGCCCTGCTCGCAAAGGCCGGGTGGCTTGAACGCCATGGCAGCCCGCTCGAGGCGGCGACCACATTCACGAATTGCCTGAAGGTCGCCCCACCCGAGCCATACTGGCCAGCAAGCCTGAAGCCGCAACTGAATCACGCCCGGCAGGTTGTCGAACGCCACATTGCGAATTACGGGGCTTTTCTTGAAAGCAGACTTGCGCAGGCAAATGCTGCGCTGCCGGAACCGCTGGCGGGACGCTGGCGCGAGGCCGCATCGATCCTTGCGGGGAGATCGCAGCCGTATCACGCGAGCTGTAACCATTTGCTCGTTCCCCGGCTGCCGGCGATTCCTTTTTTTGATCGCAGTTTCTTCGCCTGGTGCGAAGCGCTCGAAGGCAAGACCGGCGTCATCCACGGGGAATTGACCGCGGCGCTGGAGCAGGATCGCGCGCGATTCAGTCCTTACATCGCGTTCAAGCCGGGCCAGCCTGTCAACCAATGGAAGGAACTGAATCATTCCGACCGATGGAGCACGCTTCACTTGTGGCGCAACAGCACGCCGGTACCGGTGAACCAGCAGCGCTGTCCCGAGACCACCAAAGCGCTGTCAGCCGTGCCGATGGCGGACATCGCCGGTCTGTGCCCGAACGCGATGTTCTCCGTACTCGCGCCGCACACGCATATCCCGCCGCATCAGGGCGAGACCAATGCGCGGCTGGTCGCTCACCTGCCCCTGATAGTTCCACCCGGCTGCTGGTATCGGGTGGGATTCGAAAAACGCCAATGGAAAGTCGGCGAGCTGCTGATCTTTGACGACTCGATTGAGCACGAGGCCAGAAACGACAGCGACGAAATCCGCGTCGTGCTGATTTTCGACGTGTGGAACCCGTTGCTCGAGCCGGTCGAGCGTGCGATGGTCAAGGCACTGACGGCCGCGTCGCGTGAATTCGAGTCCATCGGCAAGAGCGCCGGGACTTGACCGGACTTACTGTTGTCCGCTCCCGAAAGCCGGATGCCGGACGCGGTTGCCCGCGACGATGCCGAGCCGATCCGCCGTGCCGGCCACCACTTCAAGGACGCCGATGACCGGTCCGGCCGACATGATTGGCGCCACGGAATACGGCTGCGTGCCGCGCGCAATGTTGGTTATCCGGCCGTCGGTCGCGATGAAAAGGAGGTCCAGAGACAACGGCGTGTCTTTCATCCAGAAGCCCACCTGCTCGGGGCGCTCAAAAAGAAACAGCATGCCTCGATCGTGCGGGAGTTCCCGGACATCCATGAGGCCCTGTTCGCGACTCGCGTCATCCGCGGCAATCCAGACTCTGAAGCGGTGGGTCCCACTCTCGGTGAGCACCTCGACCTTCGCCTCCGGAAGGCCTGCAAATTGTGAGGGCAGGGGAGTTGCCGGAAGCGCTGCGCAGGCGACTGCGAAGGCGCCGAATGCGATTGCCGCGGGGAACCGCCTCATTTCCCGGAAAACCCATCGGATTCGGGCGCGCCCTCGTCTTCGCGGTAGGTCACGAGTCCGGCAAAATCGAAGCGGGTCAGCAGTACGGATCCCTCGCCGTCGATCGCGCGCGCCGGGGCGACACAGAAGCCGCGGGCGCTGACTCTGAAACTCCGCGCGGGCAGGGATACGTCGGTGAGCGCCTGCTGTTCGACTTCGTCGAAAACGCAACGGCTCTCGCCCTGGGTCCCGTAGATTCGTTCCCCGGCGCCGTCAAGGACGGTGACGTTGACAGGCACTGCGCGGCCCGATGCACCCATTCCGAGTTCGGGAGCGGCGAAGACCACGGCAAGTTCACCGCCCGCGTGGGAACCCGCGAAACGCAGCCTGAGTCCGCGGCCATCGGGCCGTGACATGCCCGCGCATTCGAGTGCCGGCTCCTTCCAGTGGACGTCCTCCTCGATGCTGCCGCGCAGCCGCATCGAAAGGAATCCGTCCTGGCCGGGCAGGCAGCGCAGGACTACAGAGGCTTCCGGCGCCGCGGCGGACGTTTGGCCGAGCAGAAGCAAGAGCGCGATTGCCGTCATGCGATGCGCGAATCCTCAGCCCGCGTCCGCGCGCGCGACAAGCAGGTGCTTCGCGAGCAGGCCATGCCCGCGGCCGATGCCACGGACGAGGTGCATGACGGCCGTCAACAGCAGTATTCCCCCGATCAGCAGGAAAGGCGCGGCGAACGGCGACGGAGCGAAGTAGACAGAGTGATCGTCGAGCGTGATGCCGCCGCTGCCAATGCCTGCCGAAAGCAGTACGCCCGCGATCGAGCCGCCGATCAGGCCGACGCTGACGCAGATGCCGACGGTCGCTATCACGAAGTAGAGAATGCCAAGGGGCAGCATCAACAGGAAATAGAACATCGTCGTCCAGGTGCGACGGTCGATGAGCATCTGCTTGATTCGCTCGAAGATCGGCACGCCCTTCGCGGGATAGAGCGGCCGGCGCGGCATACGCTGGCCGAGCAGTCCTTCGACGAGGCGACCCTCCGCGAGCGCCAGCACGCGCGTGAAGCCGACGAACAGCAGGAAGATCGGTATGCCGATGATCAGCACGATGAACCCGGCGGAGATCGAAAGGCCCGTGACGGTCATCGTGAAATAGAAGATGCCCGTGACGAGTGCGAGCAGCATGTAGAAGAGGGCGGTCCAGGTCCGGGAGTCGTTGTAGACGCCGAAGAAACGCCCGAGCGCGGTGCGGGCCGGCTTCCGGGGCGGCGGCGCCAGCGCCGTGCGCACCTGCTTTTCCGTCGTGAGATAGGCTTCGGCAACTTCCTCGGGCGCGCCGTACGTGCTCGAGATGAGCTCGAGCGTGTCGGCTTCGCTGCGCGAAGGATTTGCGGCCACTTCCGCGCGGAGGTACTCCTCGGAATCGTAGAGCGCATCCTGCACGAGCGCGGGATCTTCGCCAGCGAGCGCGGCGCGAAGCGCGGCCAGGTACTGCTCGATCGAGCGGGGGGCGGTTCGTTCGTTCATGAGGAGGCTCCGTTCACTTCCGTAAACCCATCGACGAAATCGCGTGTGTTGCGCCAGATCCCGCGCCATTCCGCAAGCGTCCCGCGCCCGGCCTCGGTGATCTTGTAGTAGCGGCGCGGCGGTCCAGCGTAAGACGGCACGATGCGGCTCGCCAGCAAGCCATTGGCCGAGAGCTGGCGCAGCACGGGATAGAGGGCGCCTTGTTTCACCGGCGGACTGCCATTGGCGAGGTCCTGGAGTCGCTTGGCGATCTGGTAGCCGTATAAGTCCTCTTCCGCCTGTTCGAGAACGGCGAGCAGGACGAGACCAACGAGGCCGGCATTGAGTTCGCGCTGGAATTTCTGGGACAGCCGCTCCCGCTCATCGCGGGTCTCGGCAGTTTCAGGGGCGGTATTTGACTCCACAAAGGACTACCTGTTTCCCAGCGTTACGAACTGCATAATATTACTAAGTAGATACTAGTCAAGAAGATCCTTGAACCGACTGCCGGTTCGGGCAAGGCTTGAGTCGTCATGAGGATCTTCCTTCTGTCGGTGTTGGGCTGCCTTGCCTTGGGGGGCTGTGCCGGGATCCCTCGGGACCTCAAGACTCCGGGGGTGGAGTTCATCGGCCTGCGGACGATCGAGGCGTCGGTATTCGAGCAAAAGCTCGAAGTCCGGATGAAGGTCATGAACCCCAATTCGATCGAGCTGCCGGTCAACGGGCTCGATGTCGACATCGAGCTGGCGGATGAGCCGTTCGCACACGGTGTTTCGGCGCGCCAGTTCGTCGTGCCGGCCCAGGGCGAGGCGGAGTTCGACATGATCGTCACGGCCAACGCGGCGACGGCGCTCCTCAAGATTGTCGGCGGCGACCGGAAGGCCGATGAGATCGGCTACAAGCTGAAGGGAAAGCTCTCGACGAAGATCGGAATGCTGCGAGCGATTCCCTTCGAGGAAACCGGCACGCTTCCCATCGCGGACCTGCTGGCCAAGCGGCGCAAGGGCAGCTGAGCCATCAGCAAGAATCGGGTTGCCCGCCGGATGCCGCGGCATCATTCTCGCGCCATGAATGAATCAGCGAACTACCGCCGCATCGAAAAGGTCATCAGCCACATCGACCGGAATCATGAGCGCCAGCCAGACCTCGATGAGCTGGCCCGGGTCGCCGGACTTTCGGTGTTTCATTTCTCACGGGAATTCCGCCGCTGGGCGGGGCTTTCACCGGCGCGCTACCTGCGGACGCTCTCGCTGTCCGTCGCAAAACACGAGCTCGACGATCGCGGCTCCGTGCTGGCGGCGGCCTGGGCGGCCGGGCTCTCGGGCGGCGGCCGTCTGCACGATCTGTTCGTGCAATTCGAGGCCGTGACGCCCGGCGAATACAAGGCGGGCGGCGCGGGACTCTCGCTTTCCCATGGCTTTGCGGGCTCGCCGTTTGGCCGCATTCATGCAGCGACATCCGATCGCGGGATCGCTTACCTCGCCTTCGTGGACGGCAGCGACGAGCGTGCGATCGCGGAGTTGAAGCGGCGCTGGCCGCGCGCTGCGCTTGCGCGTGACGATGCCGCCGCCGCACGCATCGCGCGACAGGTTTTCGCCGAGCGCGAGGGCCGCATCGTGCTCGCGCCGGTCGGCACGAACTTTCAGGTCAAGGTCTGGCAGGCGCTGCTCGAGCTCGGTTCACGCGGACCGACGAGCTATGGCGAGCTGGCCGAAGCGATCGGGAGCCCCGGTGCCAGCCGGGCGGTCGGGCAGGCGGTTGGCGCGAATCCCGTCGCCTGGCTGATTCCCTGTCACCGCGTGCTGCGACGCGATGGAGCGCTCGGCGGCTATCACTGGGGCGTCGAGCGCAAGCGCGCGATGCTGGCATGGGAGCATGCGGCGGGCATGAGAGGCGCAGGCTGATCGTCAAGAGGGGACAGTCCGCCTTTGCCGCGAAGCGGCAAAGGGGACAGTCCCCGGTGCCTTCGATTAGGGGTTGGTGCCGTCAGAATCGACGGGTTCGTCGGCGTCGGCGGGGCTCCGCGGCTTGCGGGCGGGGACGAGCATCTGGAGCATGCCTTCCTGCATGCGGTTCCACATCTCGATGTTCTGGCGCGTGAGATCCGCCATCGCGTTCATGGGCGGCGGGGCGCTCGTCAGCATCTGGGAGATCTGTTGCTGGACGTTTTCCTGCTGCCGCATGAAGGCGGCGACGCTCTGTTCCAGATAGCCCGCCATGAAATCCTGCATCGGGCCGCCGTAGTAGCGGATGATCGACTCGAGGAGCTGGGTCGTCAGGATCGGCTTGCCGAATTGCTCCTGCTCGGCGATGACCTGGAGCAGGATCAGTCGCGTGATGTCCTCGCCCGTCTTGTCCTCGACCACGCGGATCTTCTCGCCCTTGACGATCAGGTCGCGGATGTCCTCGAGGGTGACGTGCTTGCTGATCGAGGCGTCATAGAGTCGCCGGTTGGCGTACTTCTTGATCAGTCTTTCCTTGCTCATGTGTCCAGTGTACCGGACCCTCTTGCAATGCGAAAAGGCGCGGTCGCCGGCTGAACATCACTCTGCTCAACTCTCGGATATGTAAGGACTAAATTCCAGGTCCAGCCGGAGCGTCGGCCTCGACGAACAAAGAGTAGTGGCGTTCGCCGTAGCGAGCTTGCGCCACGCTACTCACGTCGTCCACGCGCAGCGCCGGATTGTCGCTCGCCATAAAAGCGGAGGGGCGTACGCGCTCGAATCCGGCCTCTCCGAGCACTTTCGCGAGCGTTTCGAAGTCGTAACCGTACTTGTGCGCCTCGAACAGATAGGCCGGCTCGGCTCCGGCGCCGGCGTAGGCGAGGAAGTCCTCGAGTCGGGTCGCGTTTTCGGGCCACCAGTCCCAGGTTTCACGGCGGCTGGCGAAGAACAGACGATCATTCGATGAATACGCCTCTAAACACTGCTCGATATCGGGGACCACGATTCGAACGACGGCTCCCGGCGCCATGACACGGCGGAGTTCAGAGAGGAAGAATCGGACGTCGCGCGGAAAGAATAGGTGCTCAAGCATGTGGGAGACAAACACGTGACTCGCGCTGCGGTCGGGAAATGGCAGTCCCCAAAGCACATTCAGGGCGAACGGTGCGGGGTCGACGTCGATGTTGATCCAGCCCGACAGGTTTCCCTCGCCGCATCCGATGTGCAGCTTCAGGTTTTTCGACGTTGCGTCGACCCCGAGTGTGGAGAGCTGCTCCCCGATGCGGCGGCTCCGCAGCGGTAGCAGGCCGTTGCGGAGTCCTTCGAGCGATGCCAGAGCTGCTATCAGGCGGCGCTCCAGGCCGATCCCGGTCTGTTCCGCGAGGGCCTTTTCGCATATTTCAGGTCCCAGCCCGTGCACGTCGCAGGCGAGGTCGTAGACGCTCCGCGCGAGCAGGCGCAGGTGATTGCGGATCAGGATCGCCGAATCTGCAGCCGGCCGGTCGCCGGCTTCGGCTGCGCCTGCCGCGACGAGAACTCCGCTGCGAATCAGGTAATTGACTACTTGTGCGACTCCCTTGCGATCGCCCTGTGGCAGCTCTGCAATCGCCGCTTCGGCATCGGTCGGCACGGCGAACCGGGAAATCCAGCCGACAAGCATCGATCGATCCGTTTCGAAGGCAGGCAGACTGTCGGATGTCGTATGCACGAGGATCCGGCCGTTGCGGAAACGGATCAGGGTGTCGGCGGAAAAGACGAAAGTTCTGGCCATGAAGTGCGATGGACTGGGGCGACGCCATGCTAACAGCACGAGCGGAACCGGGTGCTCCGGCCGGCATCCGCGCGGGCTCGCGGACAGTATT
Organism: Steroidobacteraceae bacterium; assembly: GCA_036781365.1. Lineage (GTDB taxonomy): Bacteria > Pseudomonadota > Gammaproteobacteria > Steroidobacterales > Steroidobacteraceae > SCUD01. The sequence continues at coordinate 146,538 of DAIQBB010000001.1, forward strand.
CGCACACGAAGGCAAAAAAAAGGACGGCGGCCTGAAGGCACGCCGTCCCGAGGGGGGAGGATCGAATCCGGTCAGGCGGCTTTCTTAGCGCCCTTGGCGGATTCGGAAACGGTCTGGGCAGACTCGGTAACCGTCTGGTCGAACCACTTTGACAGCTGGGCCTGGTGCTCCGAGGAGAGCTTGATCAGGTCCTGCGAACGCTGGGTCGCGCGCTCGGCGAACTGCGTCGACAGCTCGATCTGACGCGCGGTCAGGTCGTTGATGTCGCGGACGGTGCTCGTGAGCTGAAGCTGCTTCAGCGAGAACTCGAGCATCTCACCCGCAAAGGCGTACTGCTGGCGCGCGATGCGCTCGAAGCTCTGCACCGAGAGTTCGTTGAACTTGACGACCGGGGCGAAAGCCTTCTTGCCGGCGTCGAGGAAAGAGTTGAAATCGAAAGTCGGGTTGGTCATTTCTGGCATCCTTGAATACGAATAGGTTGATCCGCGATGGCGGCATTGTAGCGAAGGTCATATTGCAGTGCAACATGAAATTACATCGATTTTCTGGCCGCCGAATCTCCCACGAGAAAACTTATTAATAACAATGAGTTATGTCCGTTTCAGATGACTATGAACCGGCCGATATCAGGAGCTTGTATTTTGCATTGCACCTGTCTGGGGGCACTCGAGGCAATATGACGGGCCCCGGCCAAGACTTGCCGTGGATGTCGGCCTGGCTCGCCGCCGAGCGGCAGTTCGCTCACTTCACCGTTGGCGGCTCGCTGGCCGATGGCTCGGCGCAATCGCAGGCGCAGCAAAAGCTCGCCGACTACGCGCGGGATTACGCGGCGATCGCCGCGGCGTTCTGGAATCAGCTGCAATCGCCGCGCCCGGATTTCGAGGCATTGCGCGAGCCGCTGACCGAGCGCTACCGGCGACTTTTCATGCCGCCGGGTGCGGCAGCGGCAGGCAGTGATTCCTCAGGAGCTGGTGCGTCCTGGATCCGCTGTCAGCAAGCGATCGATCGTTACGCGCGGCAGGCGACGGTGATTGCCATCGACGCCTGCGACCGGCTTCGCGTGGCCCTGGCCGCAAGTGGACCGGACGCTCCGCCGATCACGAGCCTCCGCGACCTGCATGCGCTCTGGATCGATTGCGGCGAAGCCGCCTACTCGGAAGCGGCCCATCGCCAGGAATTCGCGGCCGCACAAGCGGAACTTCTCACGGCGCTCGTCGAACTTCGGGCGGGTGCGGAAACACGATGACACGGCTTGCGCTCGATCCGGCCCGTGTCGCGGCCGAGATGGCGGAATTCAGCCGGCGCATGGCGCTAGCCGCCCAGCAACTGTCCGCGATCGAAGTCTCGACGGAAGGCTGCTCGCCGCGCAGCGAAGTCCATCGCGAAGAAAAGACGGTGCTCTGGCGCTACGAGCGGACGACGGAAAGCGCGGGCCTTCCGCCGCTCGTCATCTGCTATGCGCTTGTCAACCGGCCGTACATGATGGATCTGCAGCCGGATCGGTCGCTGATCCGCGGACTGCTGGCTCACGGCCTCGACGTTTACCTCGTCGACTGGGGTTACCCGGACGCGAACGACCGCAATCTCTCGCTGGATGACTACGTGAACCGGTATCTCGGTGCGTGCATCGATCACGTGCGCCGCGCCGACGGCATTTCCGCCGTCAATCTTCTCGGCGTCTGCCAGGGCGGCACGCTGTCGCTCTGCCACGCGGCGCTGCACCCGGCCCGCGTACGCAACCTCGTCACGATGGTGACGCCCGTCGATTTCCACACCGACGAGAACCTGCTGGGGAAATGGGCACGGCAGGTCGACGTCGACCGCATCGTGGACGTGCTCGGCAACGTGCCGGGCGAATTCCTGAATGCGGCATTCATCGCGCTGATGCCGCTCAAGCTCACCGCGCGCAAGTACGCCGGGCTCGCCGACATCGCGGAAGACCGCGACGCCCTCGCCAATTTCCTCCGGATGGAACGGTGGATACACGACAGCCCCGACCAGGCGGGCACGGCGTTCCGCGAGTTCATCCGCTGGTTCTTCCAGGAGAACCGCCTGGTCAGGGGAGGGCTCGAGATCGGCGGACGCCCCGTCGATCCGCGCTCGATCGGCTGCCCGATCCTCAACGTGTACGCGATGCAGGATCATCTCGTTCCGCCATCCGCCTCGCGGCCGCTCGAGCGGCTGACGGGCAGCCGCGACTACACGGCTTTCGAATTCGACGGCGGCCACATCGGGATCTATGTCAGCCGGAGCGCCCAGGAACTCCTGCCGCGGACCATCGCCCATTGGTTGCAGAAGCGGTAATAGTCTTCGGTTAGCATCGAATCCATGCATTCCCGCGATCTCCGGAGCCTGCCAGTGGCCTGCTTCCTCATGCTGGGGGCGGGACTCGCAGGCTGCGGGGACGACGCACCGGCGGCGAGTGAAGCCGGCCGCGCGATCGCTGTCGTTACGACGACTGTCGGGCCGAAAACCTGGCGCGACGCAGTCGACGCCCTCGGGACTGCCCGGGCGAACGAATCCGTGATGCTCAGCGCAAAGGTGAGCGAGACCGTGCGCAAGGTGGCATTCGAGAGCGGCGACATCGTCCGCGAAGGCGACGTCCTTATCGACCTTTCGAGCGGAGCCCAGCTCGCGAGCCTCGAGGAGGCGCGCGCGGCTTACCAGGAAGCGGAGCGGCTGCTGAAGCGGCAGCAGGAGCTGGCGGACAAGCAGCTCGTTGCCGCGAGCGCGATCGACAGCCAGCGCGCGATCCGCGATGTCGCGAAGGCGCGCATGGACGTCGTGCGCGCACAGCTCTCGGACCGCGTGATCACCGCGCCATTCGACGGCGTGCTGGGGCTGCGGCAGGTCAGCCCGGGCTCGCTCGTGACGCCGGGCACGCCGATCGCGACGCTCGACGACATTTCGGTCATCAAGCTCGATTTCCAGGTGCCGGAGCGATTCCTCGCCGTGCTCGACAAGGGACAGGACATCACTGCGCGCAGCGAGACCTATCCCGACAACCGGTTCGTCGGACGGGTGATGAGCGTCGATTCCCGCGTCGACCCGGTCACGCGGTCGGTCGCCGTGCGCGCCGAGATCCCGAACGCCGAGCGTCTGCTCCGGCCGGGCATGCTGATGTCCCTGCAGGTTCTGCTGGCGCCCCGTGATGCGGTCGTCGTGCCGGAAATTTCCGTGATCCAGGTGGGCGTGGACTCCTTCGTCTACCGGGTCAAGCAGGACCAGTCGGTCGAGCGGGCCAAGGTCGAGCTCGGCTCCCGCCGCGAGGGTGAAGTCGAGATCCGAAGCGGCCTCACCGCCGGGGATCGTGTGGTCACCGAGGGCACGGTCAAGCTCAGGGATGGCGTGAGGGTGATCGAGGCGGGAACCGGTTCCCCCGAGGCCGGGCAGTGAACCTGTCGGAACTGTCGATCCGCCGTCCGGTATTCGCCACGGTCCTGAGCCTCCTGCTCGTCGTGCTCGGCGTGATCGCGTACACGCGCCTGACGCTCCGCGAGCTGCCCGCGATCGATCCGCCGATCGTGTCGGTCGGCGTCGACTACCCGGGCGCATCAGCCGCCGTGGTCGAGACCCGCGTAACGCAGATCCTCGAGGACTCGCTTTCCGGCATCGAGGGCGTCGAGACGATCGACTCGAGGAGCCGCAACGGCGAAAGCGAGATCAGCATCGAGTTCTCGCTCGCGCGCGACATCGAGGCCGCGGCCAACGACGTGCGCGATGCGGTGAGCCGCGTGCTCGATCGCATGCCGCCGGAGGCGGACCCGCCGGAGATTGAAAAGGCCGAGTCGGACGCCGAGGTCATCCTGTGGCTCAACATGCGCTCGACCCGCATGGATACGCTGCAGCTGACCGATTATGCGTATCGCTACGTGCTGGACCGCCTCTCCGCCATCGACGGCGTGGCGCAGGTGCGGGTGGGCGGCTCGCAACGCTATGCCATGCGCATCTGGCTCGACGCGATGGCGCTTGCCGCGCGCCAGCTCACGGTCGCCGACGTGGAGGCGGCGCTGCGGCAGGAGAATATCGAGCTGCCGGCGGGGCGCATCGAATCGACCGACAGGGATTTCACGCTGCGCGTCCAGCGCGGCTACCGCGACCCCGCTGATTTCGCCCGCATGACGCTCGCGAAAGGGGACGATGGTTACCTCGTTCGCCTTGGCGACGTGGCGCGGGTGGAGCGCGCGTCGGAAGAGCGGCGCTCGTACCTGCGAAGCAATGGCGAACCCAATGTCGGGCTCGGGATCATCAAGACTTCGACGGCGAACAGCCTCGACGTCGCGCGCGCTGCGCGCGCAACCGCCGAGGAGATCCAGAAGAGCCTGCCCGAGGGAACTCGGATCTTCGTCGCCTTCGACAGCACCGTCTTCATCGACGCCGCGGTTGAACGCGTGTTCATGACGCTGTTGGAGGCGATCGCGCTCGTGATCGTCGTGATCTACCTGTTCCTCGGCAGCGCGCGCTCGGCGCTGATCCCTGCGGTGACGATACCGGTCTGCCTCGTTACGGCCTTTGCCGCGCTGTGGGCCTTCGGCTTCACGATTAACCTCCTGACGCTGCTCGCGATCGTGCTGTGCATCGGGCTCGTCGTGGACGACGCGATCGTCGTCGTCGAGAACATCCAGCGCCGCGCCGACCGCGGCGAGCCGCCGCTGGTGGCGGCAAAGCGCGGCACCGCGCAGGTCGCCTTCGCGGTGGTCGCGACGACCGCGGTGCTCGTGGCCGTGTTCCTCCCCGTCGGCTTCATGGAAGGCAACACGGGGCGGCTGTTCCGCGAGCTCTCGGTCGCGCTCGCGAGCGCGGTCGCGATTTCCTGCTTCGTCGCGCTCACGCTGACTCCGATGATGTCTTCGGTGCTAGTCCGCCGGCATACCGAGCCGAGCGGGCTGAATGCGTGGATCAATCGCCAGTTCACGCGCGTGACCGAGCGCTACCGATCGCAGGTCGCGCGAACCATCGGCAAGCCCGTGATCTTCGGGGCGGTTATGGCCGCCAGCCTGGTCCTCATCATCGCGCTGTTCCAGTTCGTGCCGCAGGAGCTCGCGCCTGACGAGGACCGCGGCGCCTTCCGGATAACGATCGAGGGGCCCGAAGGCGCCGGCTTCGATTACACGGTGACCCAGATCCACAAGGTCGAGCGCCTGCTCGAGCCCATGATCGGCGAGGACAAGCCGATCCAGCGGGTCAACACGCGCGTGCCGGGCGGCTTTGGTGCCGGCGAAGAAATGCACACCGGCCAGGCGGTCGTCTTCCTGCAGGAATGGAACGAGCGCGACGTGACGACGGCCGAGATCGTGGAGGAACTCCGCACGAAGCTCGGCACGATCCCCGCGATACGCGCGACGCCAAGGGTCTTCGGCGGCCTCGTCCGCAGCAGCGGGCAGTCGCTGCAACTCGTGCTGGGCGGCCCGGACTACGCGGAGCTTGCGACATGGCGCGACCGGATGCTCGTGCGCATGGCGGAGAATCCCGGGCTGCGCGATGCGGATTCCGACTACAAGGAGACGCGGCCGCAGATGCGCGTCGAGATCAACTTCGATCGCGCGGCCGATCTCGGCGTCTCGGCGGAGGAAATCGGCAGCACGCTCGAGACGATGATGGGCTCGCGACAGGTCACGACCTTCGTCGAGGACGGCGAGGAGTACGACGTCATTCTGCAGGCGGCTCGCCAGGATCGCATGGCGCCTGCTTCGCTGGAGAATCTCTACGTTCGCTCGGGCCGAAGCGGCGAATTGATCCCCCTCTCGAGCCTCGTCACGCTGACCGAGATCGCGGAGCCCGGCAGCTTCAACCGCTTCAACCGCCTGCGCGCCATCACACTTTCGGCGAACCTGGCACCGGGCTACCGGCTTGGCGAGGCACTCGACTGGTTCGAGAAGACCGCGGCCGAAGAACTGCCCGACTACGCGCAGCTCGATTACAAGGGCCAGGCGCGCGAATACCGGACGGCCGGGGGAGCGGTGATCTTCACGTTTGCGATGGCGCTCCTCATCGTCTATCTCGTGCTTGCCGCGCAGTTCGAGAGCTTCATCCATCCGTTCGTCATCATGCTGACCGTGCCGCTCGCGGTGCTCGGCGCGTTGATCGGCCTCGCCGTGTCGGGCGGCACGCTCAATCTTTTCAGCCAGATCGGGATCGTGATGCTGGTGGGTCTTGCCGCCAAGAACGGGATCCTGATCGTGGACTTCGCAAACCAGCTGCGCGATGAAGGCAGGAGCATCCGGGACGCAATCGTCGAGGCGTCGGCGGTGCGACTGCGCCCGATCCTGATGACCTCGATCGCGACCATCACCGGCGCGCTGCCACTCGTGCTGTCCGGCGGTCCTGGTTCCGCGAGCCGCTCGACGATCGGAGTGGTCGTGATTTTCGGCGTTGCGTTCTCGACCCTCCTGTCCTTGTTCATCGTGCCCTCGTTCTATGCGCTCCTGGCCCCGTACACGCGCTCTCCCGAAGCGCTGTCGAAACGCCTCGAGCGGCTGGAACTCGAATCGCCGGAGCTTCCCGGGCCCGCCTGAGCGCGCCCGGTGGCTGGCCGGGTGTCAAGCCGACACTCTGTATCTAAAGTACTGATTTTAAAGACTTTTACTCGCCTGTTCAGCGGCTTTTTCGACCCCGGCTGGTAGAATCGAGGCCAGTTTCGGGCCTCCCGCACCCAGCGAGCGCCCCTCAACCTTGGACGCAGGAGCGGCGCATTGGCGACGGCGAGCCCGTATCAGCAGCTCGAGCAGGAATTCCGGAGGCTCCACGCCTTCCGTGGCGTGCTCGCGCTCCTGCGCTGGGACGCCGCAGTCACGATGCCGCGAGCGAGCGCCGACGTCCGCGGCGACCAGCTCGCGGCGCTTGAGATCGAGACGCACACGCTCCTCGTGTCTCCGCGCATATCGCGGCTGCTCGATCGCGCCGATGCGAATGCCCAGTCGCTCGCCGGCTGGCAGTCCGCGAACCTGCGCGAAATGCGAAGGCTTCACGACCACGCGATCGCGACGCCCCAGTCGCTCATCGCGCGCATGGCCAAGGCCTTTGCACAAGCCGAGTCCCGCTGGCGCGAGGCGCGCGAGGCGAACGACTTCAACGTGCTCGCACCGCAGCTCGAGGAGACGATCAAGCTCGTGCGCAGCAAGGCGGAACTCCTCGCGCAGCGTTTCTCGCTCGAGCCCTGGGACGCGCTTGCCGACGAGTTCACTCCGGGATTGCTCTCGCGCGACATCGAGGCGATCTTCACGCCTCTCACGCAACGATTGCCCGGGCTCGTGACCGAGGCGATCGAGCTGCAGGCCGCGGCACCCGCGCTGCCGATCGAGGGCCGCTTCTCGGTGAGCCGGCAGCGCGGCCTCGCGACGGATGTCATGAAGGCGCTCGGATTTCCGTTTGACCGCGGGCGATTCGACGAGAGCGATCACCCGTTCACCGAAGGCGTGCCCGGCGACATCCGCGTCACCACGCGCTTCGTGTTGAAGGACCCATTCCAGGGACTGCTCGGCGCGCTGCACGAGACCGGCCAGGCCCTGTACGACCTCGGCCTCCCGTCGGAGTGGGTCGACCAGCCGGTCGGGCAGGACCGGGGCATGGCGATCGAGGAGAGCCAGTCGTTGCTGCTCGAGATGATGGTCGGCAGGAGCCGCGCTTTCGTCGCCTTCCTGCGTCCGCTCCTCGAAAAGCACTACGGCGCCGCCGGGCCGGAGTGGACCGAGGAAAATCTCTACCGCCACCTGAACCGCGTCGCGCGTGGAACGAACCGCATGGACGCGGACGAGCTCACCTACCAGACGCACATCTGGATGCGCTACGAGCTCGAGCGAAAGCTCCTTTCGGGCGAGCTTGCGGTCAAGGACCTGCGCGAGGCATGGAATGCACTCTCGTCGGACCGGCTCGGGCTCGTGCCGGCGACTGACCTCGAGGGCTGTCTCCAGGACATTCACTGGGCGATCGGCTCCTTTGGCCATTTCCCGTCGTATGGCGTCGGCGCCGTCATCGCGGGCCAGCTCTGGGAAGCGATCCGCGAGCAGCAGCCCGGCGTCGAGTCGGAGATCGCTACCGGCCAGTTCGGGAGCCTTTTCTCGTGGCTCCGCGAGCGCGTGCACTCCATGGGCGCGAGCATGGGTGTGCCGCAGCTCGTGCAGCACGCCACCGGCCGGCCTGTCTCTGCTGCGCCGTTTTTGCGTTACCTGGAGCGCAAGTACCTCGCGGAAAACTAGAATGGCGGCATGATCCCCGCGAAGAACGAGACCTCCGCGAACTTCCGCCGCCTCTCGGCACGCATCCGCGGCCTGGTCGGCAAGGCGATTGCCGACTTCAGGATGATCGGGGAGGGCGACCGCGTGATGGTCTGCCTCTCCGGCGGCAAGGATTCGTACACGCTGCTCGACATGCTGCTTTCACTGCAGCGGGCGGCGCCGGTTTCCTTCGAACTCTTCGCCGTCAACCTCGACCAGAAGCACCCCGGATTTCCCGCGAACGTCCTGCCCGACTACCTCGAGACGCTCGGCGTGCCCTACAGGGTGATTGAGCAGGACACCTACTCGGTCGTGCGCCGCGTGATTCCCGAGGGACGCACGCAATGCGGGCTATGCAGCCGCCTGCGGCGCGGCGCGCTCTACCGCTTCGCGCGTGAGCAAGGCTTCACGCGCATCGCCCTTGGCCATCATCGCGACGACATCGTGGAGACGCTGTTCCTGAACCTGTTCCATGGCGGCCGGCTGAAGGCGATGCCGCCAAAGCTGCGCTCCGACGATGGCGCGAATGTCGTGATCCGGCCGCTCTGCTACGTACCGGAGCGGGAGATTGCGCGCTACGCGCGCGCGCGGGAGTTTCCAATCATCCCCTGCACGCTCTGCGGGTCGCAGCCGAACCTGCAGCGCGAAACGATTGCACGCATGCTTGCCGAATGGGATCGGACGAGTCCAGGCCGCGTCGAGTCGATCTTCAATGCGCTTTGCAATGTCGAAACTTCGCATCTCGCAGACCCCGGCGCCTTCGATTTCGCCGGCCTCGAGCGCGCGCCGCCGGGTCCCGGCTCCTGAAGTGGCGAGACCTCCGCTGCCGAACAGCTATTGGGTCGAGCCGGAGCGCATCCTCGGCGGCGAGCATCCCTCGGGAACGGACATCGAATCGACTCGCGGGCGGCTGAAGCGGATCATCGATGCCGGCGTCGACTGCTTTCTCGACCTGACTGAACCCGCCGAGTTCGAGTCGTACCAGCCGTTGCTGGGCCTGACGCCCCGGGGCCGGGATGTCACTTATTTGCGGAGACCGATACGCGATCACGGCGTGCCGGAGTCCGACCTGGGCATGCGCGAAATCATCGACACGCTCGATGGCGCACTTGCCGATGGACGCTGCGTTTACCTGCACTGCCGCGCCGGCATCGGCCGCACCAATCTCGTCGCCGGCTGCTGGATCGCGAACGGCGGCGGCGGTGGCGCGGCCGCGCTCGAGCGCCTGAATCGCCAGTGGCGCGGCAATGCGCGCTCCCGCTCCTGGCCGACGATTCCGGAGACGGACGAACAAGCCGCGTTCGTCCGCGGCTGGCAGCCGCCGCGGGCGAACCCGGCCGTCGCTGCTGTCCCGAAGGCACGCGGGAATCCTGATCATCGCGACCGCGTGCGCGGGATGTTGCTCGGCCTCGCGGCCGGCGACGCACTCGGCCACGCCGTGCTCGGATTGCCGACCGGCGCCTGGTCGGACAAGACGGCGATGGCGCTCTGCCTTGCGGACAGCCTCGCTTCGAGTGGCGAAGCCGATCCGGAAGACCAGGTCAGGCGATACCGCGAGTGGCAGCGCTCGGGGCTCTGGTCGAGCACGGGCAGTTGCGTCGGAATCAGCCCGGCCACCAGCCGCGCGCTCGCGTCGGCGCAGTGGACCGGCAATCCATACGCCGGATCGCACGATCCCGCGCTTGCGGACGCGGAGCCGCTCGCGCGCATCGGCCCTGCCGTCGCCTGGTTTCGCGATGAGCCACAACCCGGCATCGAGGCTGCCGTCAATGCGGCGCGCGTCACTCACCAGGCGCCACTCACGCTCGACGCAGTCCGGTTCTTTGCGGCGCTGCTTGCCGGCGCCCTCGCAGGCGCCGGCAAGGAATCGCTGCTCGCTCCGGACTTCAGCCCGGAGCCGGGCGCTTGGAGCCCGGACTCGCTGCGTCCCCCGATCCGCGAGATCGCGGCCGGCTCCTGGCGCGGCCGGCGGCCACGCAGGATCCTCCGCGGCAAGTTTGCTGCAGTCGCAGCGCTCGAATCGGCGCTCGCGGCTTTCGAGGGCGGCAACGACGCGGAGGAGTGCCTGCGAGCGGCTGCCTCGCGCCCGGGCGACGCGCAGACCGCTGCCGCAATGACGGGACAACTCGCCGGCGCGCACTACGGCGCATCGGGGTTGCCGGCCGCCATGCGAGCGGGCCTCGCGCGCGCCGCAGACATCGAGGCGCTCGCGGACCGGCTCGCCGGCAATGAATAGACTGCGCATCCTCGTCCTGGTCCATGAAGCGCTCGTTCCGCCGGCAACGCTCGAAGGCGTTGGCGAGCAGGCGGCCGCCGAGTACCGCACGGAGTTCGATGTCGTGAGTTGCCTGCGCGAATCGGGCCATGACGTGCGCCCGATCGGGATCGGCGACAGCCTGACGGAGCTTCGCACGACGATCCAGGACTGGCAGCCGCAGGTCTGCTTCAACCTGCTGGAGGAGTTCGGCGGCATCGTCACATACGACCAGCACGTCGTCGCCTATCTCGAGCTGCTTCGGCAGTCATACACCGGCTGCAACCCGCGCGGGATGATGCTGTCGCGCGACAAGGTCCTGTCGAAGCAGATTCTCTCCTACCACCGGATACCGACGCCGCACTTCGCCGTGTTCCGCCGCGGCTGCGCCGTCCGCATCCCGAAGGCGCTGCGCTTTCCGCTGTTCGTGAAGTCGGCGACCGAGGACGCCTCGCTAGGGATCTCGCAGGCGTCAATCGTCGAGGACGCGCCGAAACTCCGGGAGCGCATCGATTTCATACACCAGCACACGGGATCGGACGCGCTGGTGGAGGAATACATCGAGGGGCGCGAACTTTACATCGGCGTGCTCGGCAACGACCGCATCCGCGCGCTGACGCCCTGGGAATTCATCTTCGGCGAGCTTAAACCCGGCCGCGCCGCGATTGCGACGCGCAAGGCCAAGTGGGATCGCGCGTACCAGAAGCGGCACGGCATCACGAGCGGGAAGGCCGAGAACCTGCCGGCCGGGCTCGCCGAAAAACTCGACCGCCTGGCGCGCCGCATCTACAAGGCGCTCCACATGACCGGCTATGCACGCATCGATTTCCGCGTCCGCGCGGACGGCACGCCGTTCGTGCTCGAGGCGAATGCGAATCCGAACCTCGAGCGCGAGGAGGATTTCGCGGATGCCGCGCTGCACGACGCCATTCCGTATCCGGCGCTGCTGCAGCGGCTGATCTCATACGGCCGGTCGTATCGGGCGGAGTGGCGGGAGGACTAGAACTGGTCGTTCTGTTGTCCGTGGAGTTGTGGGGAGTCCAATCGGCAATGGGTCGATTAACGGTGCGTGTCCCCTTTTGAATGAACTTGAGGGAATTGCTGTTGATCGGCGAGCGGGGATTCGGCCAGGCTGAATGAAAATCCCCCGGAATGAGGGGCACCGAATCTATCGGGCGACGCGGCTCGCCCTCGGGCGGATGAACCCGAATACGCTCGAGTAGCCGTGGACGAACGTCGCGCCCTGGACCGGAGCGATCTCGCCCGCGCTGAACATCCCGGCCACGGGGATGTCGATCATGCGCCGGAGCGTCCCCGAGTCATGGCCGCTCACGCCGAACATGTTGCGGCCGCGCCCGGCGCAGGCGAAGAGCAGCGCTGCTTGCGGGGGCAGGTCGCCAGACAGCGACGCGGCGAGCCGCTCTTCCAGTTCTTCCGATGCGGATGCTCCGTCGCGCAGGTGGAACTGCACGATGGCATTCGGCGCAATGCGCGAACCGATCCAGAGCGCGCCACTGTCCGGATCGAGGCCGAGGACATTCCGCATCAGGAAATCGCCGGCGCCGACCGTTTGCCGCGGGCCCGGCAGCGCAAGCCCGATGCAGAGCGCATCTCCGAAACGGGTGCGGTCGGTTTCGTCGAGCGTCGCGAAGAGTGACGTCAGGAGATCCTTGGGCCGGCGGCCGTCGAGCTCGTTGATCAGGTTGCCGTCGCTGGCAGTCACGAACAAAGGGTCGCCGATCGGGCGACAGCCCTGTGCGAGCACCGAGTCGATGACTACGTTTCCGGAAAGCGCGAGCAGCATCCCGCCCGAGCGGTGCACTTCGCCCTTACCGAGCAGTCGCGCCATGCCGGGCTCGAGCATGCCGCTCGCGAGCCCGCCGACCACGGTGGAACCCGGATAAGCGCGGTCGATGCCGCGCGCGCAGGCTTCGGCGTCCAGCGTCTGGGGATCCGCCAGCAGCATGAAGCTCGCCTCGGACTCGGGACCGAGATCGAGCAGCCGCCACCAGCTCTCGCGCGAAGCGGAAATTGGCGGCAGGGTCGCCTGCTCGAGATGAACGCAGCTGAGCGCGGCTTCCGGGAGTCGACCGCAGAGGAGGGCGATACCCGGTTCCTCCTCTTCCTCGCTGCCGCCGCCGATCAGGCCACCGGCATTGCACCCGAGCAGCAGGGAATCGCGAAGGCGGGGCGGCAGCAACTGCGGCAACTGCTCGATGGCAGTGCCGTAAGCAGCAGAAACGAAAGCGATCGCGAGGTCGTAACTGGCGGCGCCCGACTCGCCCTCGAGTTGCTCGGCCGCCTCGGCAATCGCCGTTTCGAGCCGGGCGCCGAGGCCGATGGCGCTCGCCCAGGCCATTCCATTGCGAGGCTCAGGCGCCGGCACCGACTTCCTCGTGAGGAATCACGATCGTTTCGCGGCATGATTCCTCGACCCAGTCACCGAGATGCGCGTCGGCGAGCATCGTGTCGAGGTAGCGCGAAGCAAGCTCCGAAAGGGGCAGGCCGTAGCTGCGCACGCGGAGCACGACCGGGGCGAACATCGCGTCGGCCACGCTGAATGCGCCGAAAAGGTAGGGGCCGAGTTCGCCGTGGTCGCGGCGGCAACCCGACCAGATTGCGTCGACGCGTCGCAGGTCCCGCTCGAGCGGCACGGTCATTGGCACGCGCCGGCCCGTCGCGCGCGCATTCATCGGGCAGGCAGAGCGCAGCGCCTCGAAGCCGGCGTGCATCTCGGTCGCGACCGAGCGGGCTGCCGCGCGAAGCGCCGCGTCGGCGGGCCAGCCTCGCCCGCCCGCGAGTTCGGATGTGTATTCGCAGATCGCGAGCGATTCCCAGATGCGGCGCTCGCCGTGGATCAGGACCGGCACCCGCCGCGTGGGCGACAGCTTCGGAATTTCAGTTTCGAATTCGGGCGTGCCGAACTGGAATTGCCTCACCTCGAACTCGAGGCCGAGATGGCGAAGCAGCAGCCAGGGCCGGAGAGACCAGGAACTGTAGTTGCGGGTGCCGACGACAAGCGTGAGCGCGCTCATGCGGCCGAGACTGCGCGTCCCGGCCCGGAGGGTCAACTGCTCATTCGTCCTTCGGTTTACGCGTCTTGATCCAGGCCGAGAGCCTGCGCAGGTCCTTCTTCGCCTTCCATTCTTTCTTGACCAGCAAGCCGCTGTCGTAAGGATCGTAGCCTTTCTTCACGCCGAGCTGATTCTGCTGGATGCGCTTCTGCGTGCCCTCGGAGTAGTCGCTGCTGAATGCGAGCGTCGGATCATCGAGCAGGCGGCGCATCACCTCTTCGCCGGACGAGGCGGTGCAAGGCACCCAGATCGCATTGCCGAGCTCGTCGAATTCGATACGCCCATGGCCGAGGCGTTGCTCCTCGGCGTAGTGAGACATCTCCTTCGCGTCGCCGGAAATCTTCCGTGATTTGTCGTTGTCGCCCATTGAGTTAGGGACGATAAAGGAGAACGCAGCGCCAATCCGCGAAAGCATTCACATAATGGGGGCGCCCGCAGACCGGGAGTGGACTGGATGAATATACAGTTGGCTACTCGGGCTTCTGGAAGCGCAGCGTGAAGCGATCGCTTTCGCCGATCGCGACGTACTTGTCGCGATCCACGTCGCCGCCCCTGAGGGACGGCGGCAGCGACCACACGCCATTCGGATGATCGGCCGTGTCCTTCGGATTTGCGTTGATCTCGCTTTCGCCGATCAGCTTGAAGCCGGACTTCTTCGCGAGCTCGATCGCATGGTCCGTGCGAACGTAGCCTGATTCGGCCTTCGGGTCCTGCGGCTTGTCGTTCTTCGCGCGGTGCTCGACGACGCCGAGGATTCCGCCCGGCTTCAGCGCCGCATACATCGCGTCAAACATCGCCTGGGCGCCGTCGTTGCCCATCCAGCTGTGGATGTTGCGGAAGGTGAGGACCATGTCGACGCTGCCGTCCGGGACGGGCTTCAGCTCGTCAGGAACCTGGAGGGCGACGACTTGTGCGCGGTCGTAATGAGCGGGGCTGGCGGCGAGCTTGGCGGCGAACTTCTTCGAATTGTCCTGGACGTACTTGCTCGTCGATTTCGGGTCCCAGCTCGCGGCGATGTACTTGCCGCGCTCGCGGAGCGCCGGGGCGAGCACTTCGGTGTACCAGCCGCCGCCGCCCGGCCAGATTTCCATGACCGTCATGTCCTGCTTCAGGCCGAAGAACGAGAGCGTCTCCTTCGGGTGGCGCCAGGCGTCGCGCGCGCGATTGGCGTCGCTGCGATGTTCTCCGGCGAGCACCTTGTCGAGGGTCGCGAGCGTCGCCGCGTCGGTGACAGGCGGCTCCGAGGCTGCCGCAGCACCGCAGGCAGCGAGCAGGACGACGGCGGCGAGCGCGGCGCGGGGGAAGTCATGCAGCATTCTCATCTGATTGCTCCTTGCATGCGCCGTTACGCGGCGCCATCCGGTTCGAGATACGTGTAGCCGGCGAGTTCCGATTCATAGAAACGCTTGAGCGCCTGGCCCTCGGCGACCGAGAGGCTTCCGTCGCGCATTGCGCGCTCGCAGTAGCGTGCGAAGCGCGGATAAAGCTCGCCCGGGTCGTACTGCATGTAGCCGAGCACGGTGCTCGCCGTGTCGCCCTTGACGATCTCCTCGATCCACCAGCCGTGCTCGTCGTCGAGCCGGATGTGCACGACGTGGGTGTCGCCGAAGAGATTGTGCAGGTCGCCGAGCGTCTCCTGGTAGGCGCCGACCAGGAAGGCGGCGAGGAAGTAGTCCTCGCCCGGCACGAGCTCGTGGACTTCGAGCGAGCGCTTGATGTCGCGCTGCGACACGAAGCGGTCGATCTTGCCGTCGGAATCGCAGGTGATGTCGGCGAGCACGCAGCTGCGCGTCGGTTTCTCGTCGAGTCGGTGCAGCGGCATGATCGGGAACAGCTGGTCGATGGCCCAGCTGTCGGGCAGCGACTGGAATACCGACATGTTGCAGAAATAGATGTCGGAAAGGATCGTCTCGATGTCCTCGAGCTCCTCGGGAATGCGCCCGAGCTTGCGGGTCAGGTCGCGGACCTTCGCGCAGGTCGCCCAATAGAGCCGCTCGGCGAGGCTTCGCATCTCGATGTTCAGGTAGCCGAGGCTGAACATCTGCTGCGCCTGCTCGCGCGCCTGTTGCGCGTCGTGCCAGCACTCGACGAGGCGCCTCTCGCTGACCGTGGCGTACGCGTCATAGAGATCGGCGATCGGCTGGGGCAGGCTGCTGGCGTCGGCCGCCGAGCGCTCCGGCACGCTGAAGAGGTCGAGCCGCGCGGCGCCCAGCACATTGAAGACGAGCACGCTGTGGTGCGCCGCGATCGCGCGGCCGGACTCGCTGATGATCATCGGGTGGGGGAGGCCGCGCGCATTGCACACGCTTGCGACGCGGTAGACGACGTCGTTCGCGTATTCGCGGAGCGAATAGTTCGTGGACGACTCGAAATTGGTGCGCGAGCCGTCGTAATCGATGCCGAGGCCGCCGCCGACGTCGATGTACTTGAGGCCGGCTCCGAGCCGCGCGAGCTCGGCATAGACCTGGGCGAGCTCGTTGACCGCATCCTTGACGCGACGGATGTCGTGCAGCTGCGAGCCCGGATGACAATGCACGAGCTTCAGGCAGTCGAGCATGCCGTGCGAGCGCAGCACCTCGACCAGCTCCAGGATCTCGGTCGTGAACAGCCCGAACTTCGAGCGGTCGCCGGCCGACTCGCGCCAGCGGCCCGCGCCCTCGGCGGCGAGCTTCACGCGCACGCCGATCATCGGGCGCACCTGGTACTTCTCGGCGTGACGCAGGATGTAGCCGAGCTCGGAGAAGTTCTCGATCACCGGAATGATCGAGCGGCCGAGCTTGGTCGCGAGGATCACGGCCTCGATGTAGCTGTCGTCCTTGAAGCCGTTGCAGACGATGAGCCGCTCTGGCGCGTCGCCGGTCATCGCCATCACGGCGAGCAACTCGGGTTTCGAGCCCGCCTCGAGCCCGAAGCCGAGGTCGGCGCTGCCGCGATAGACCTCCTCGACGACGAGGCGCTGCTGATTGACCTTGATCGGGAAGACGGCGGCGTAGCGGTTCTTGTAGTCGTTCTCGGCAATGGCCGCGGCGAACGCGTCGTGCAGCGATCTCAGGCGATCGCGCAGGATGTCGGAGAAGCGGAGCACCATCGGCGCCGTGAGGTCGCGCGCGCCCAGTTCCTGCACGACCTCGGCGAGGTCGATCTCGCGATTGCCGTCGCGCCCGGGCCGGCAGACGACATGGCCCGCGGCATTGATGCCGAAATAGCCTCCGCCCCAGGAGCCCGTCGTATAGAGCTGCTCGGAGTCTTCGACGCTCCAGGGCGCTCGCGGCGTCACCAATCCGCGCGTCACGCTGTCCAATTCGCGATCCCGTTCGATGCCAGAGGGCGCGGAAGATACCAGATCATGTACGGCCGCGGGCGATCCCCCGCGACGGATCGCGTATCCACTCGCTCCAGGAGCCGGCGTAGAGCCGGCCGCCGGGAATTCCCGCGGCCTCGAGTGCAAGCAGGCCATGGCAGGCCGTCACGCCGGAGCCGCACATGCAGATCGGCGCACGGCCCGGCGTCACAGCCGTGCGCGACTGCCACAATTCTGCAATCTCGGCAGGCGCCCGGAAGCGGCCGTTTGCGCCCAGGTTTTCGAGGAAGGGCAGATTGACTGCGCCGGGAACATGTCCCGCGATTGCGTCGATCGGCTCGACGCTTCCCGAAAATCGCTCTGCGCCACGCACGTCCACGAGTGTCTCGCCGCGGGCGAGGGATCGGGAAACGGTTTCGGCGTCGCAGACCATCCCGGGCCGGGGACGCGGGACGAAGTGCGCCGGCCCGCGCTCTGGGACATCGGTCGAGACCGGCCTGCCCTCGGCGATCCAGGCGGCGAATCCGCCGTCCAGTACCGCAACTGCGTCGTGGCCCAGCCACCGCAGCATCCACCAGAATCGGGCAGCGTAGGCGCCGGGTCCCGCGTCGTAGCAGACCACCCTTGTTTCGTCGCCGATACCGAGGCGTGAGAATGTCGCCGCAATCGCCGCAATCGGCGGCAGGGGATGCCGGCCGGTCGACGGGGTCACCGGAGCGGACAGGTCGTGCTCGAGATCAACGTGCACGGCGCCCGGAATGTGGCCGGCGCGCCAGGCAAGGGCGCCGACCTCGGGCTTTCCGAGCTCGAACCGGCAATCCGCAACGAGCCAGTCCGGGCCGGATAGCTGCGCGGCAAGCTCGGCAGTTGAGATGAGGGGGGTACGCAACCTTTTTTCCGCCCGCCGCATCTTAACCTGCGATGGACGCATCGAAGACAGCGAGCCGCCCGATTCCGGAATCGCCGGATTCATGCCGGCGCGCGCCGCTGCCTTCGGTCACGAATGACGAGCGCGCCTTCTGGCGCCGCGCGGTCGAGATCGAGCGCGCCCGCCAGCGCCGCTCCCGTCCCGCGCCATTTCCCTTCCAGCCGGCCTGACGCCTTGCTTATCTACGGCGGATCGGCAGCCGGCCCGCGGCGGCAATCAAGGCGAGCATGATCGTCGTGCCGAGGAGGGCGAGCACCATGTCCTTCTGGCCGTCCCAGATGTCGCCCTGCGTACCCAGGTAAGCCTGGCCGAGTTCGCCGCCGAAGATAATGGCGGCGGCGTATTCAATCAATTCGTATACGACTGCGTGGCCGGCCATGAACATCCATGGCAGCAGGAAGGCCCAGCTGCGTGGATAGCGCGCGTAGTGCGCGAAGATCTCGACTGCCGCCGGCGTCACGAACAGGCCGTATAGAAAATGCACGACGCGGTCGTAGTGGTTGCGGCCCTCGAGCGCAGAGCCTCCGATCGATTGCCACCATTCGCCGTATGGCACAAGCGAATACGTGTAATGCGAGCCGATCGCGTGGAATACGAAAAACAGGAAGAGGCAGGAGTAGGCGAAATTGCTGAAGCGCAGGCGACGCGCGGTCAGCACGAAGAGCGGGATCGCGACGAAGACGATCGCGTTCTCGAGCAGCCAGTCTTTGCGGAAAACCGGGTCGATCGCGAGCGCGACCCAGATCACGCTATAGGCCGCTAGAAGGCCGAGCGGATAGCGCCACTCCGGCGTGAATTTGCGGTACATTCTGCGCCCTCGATTCCCAAGATAACGGATTTGCCTCAATCATGAGCGAGCACGCGATTCACACGCATTTTCCGGGCAGGCTCATCTTCATCGGCTTCGGCAGCATCGGCCAGGGCGTCCTGCCGCTCATTCTCCGTCACGTCGGCGGCCTGACCGCGGACCGCATCACGATCGTGACGGCGGACGACGCGGGCCGGGAAGAGGCCGCCAAGTACGGCATCAAGTTCGTGAATCATCCGCTCACGCGCGAGAATTTCCGCCACGTGCTCGACCCGTTCGTCGGGCGCGGCGACTTCGTGCTGAACCTGTCGATCGACGTGTCGAGCGTCGCGCTCATCAAGCTCTGCCACGAGAAGGGCGCGCTCTACCTCGACACCTGCATCGAGCCGTGGCCCGGCGGTTACACGGATCCGAACATACCCGCGAGCCGGCGCACGAACTATGCGCTTCGCGAGGAAGTGCTCGAGTTGCGAAAGGGCTGGTCGAACGGCCCGACCGCGGTGATCACGCACGGCGCGAACCCGGGCCTCGTCTCGCACTTCGTGAAGCAGGCGCTGCTCGACATCGCGAGGGACACCGGCACCGATGCGGGCGACCCGAAGACACGCGACGACTGGGCGAACCTCGCCAAGGCACTCGGCGTCAAGGTGATCCACATCGCGGAGCGCGACACGCAGGTATCGAGCAAGCCGAAAATGCCGGGCGAGTTCGTCAACACCTGGTCGGTGGACGGCTTCGTGAGCGAGGGCAGCCAGCCGGCTGAGCTCGGATGGGGAACGCATGAGCGTCATTTCCCCCGCGATGGGCGCCAGCACGACTTCGGGCGTAAGAGCGCGATCTTCCTCACGCAGCCGGGATGCTCGACGCGCGTCCGGACCTGGACACCGGAGGCGCAGCACTTCCACGGCTTCCTGATCACGCACGGCGAGTCGATCTCGATTTCCGACTTCCTGACCGTGCGGCAGAACGACCGCGCAATCTACCGGCCGACGGTCCACTACGCCTATCACCCGTCGGACAATGCAGTGCTGTCGGTCCACGAGTTCTGCGGAAAGAACTACCAGATCCAGGCGAAGAAGCGGATCATGATGGGCGAAATCACGGCGGGCATGGACGAGCTTGGCGTGCTGCTCGCGGGCCACGCAAAGAATGCCTACTGGTACGGTTCGCAGCTCTCGATCGACGAGGCGCGCAAGCTCGCGCCCTACAACAGCGCGACGTCGCTGCAGGTCACGGTCGCCGCGCTTTCGGGGATGGTCTGGGCGATAGAGAATCCGGCGGCGGGCATCGTCGAGCCGGATGACATCGACTTTCGCCGCAACCTCGAGGTCTGCAAGCCTTACCTCGGACTGGTCGTCGGCAAGTACACCGACTGGTCGCCGCTCTTCGACCGTGGCCGCCTGTTCCCCGAGGATCTCGACGAAAGCGACCCCTGGCAGTTCAAGAATATCCGCGTCGTCTGATCATTCGTAGTCGATCGCGATGACGTCGATCGAGACAGTCCCGCCGGGAAGCTTCACCTCGAGCGTGTCGCCGACTCGCTTGCCGAGCAGGGCACGCCCGAGCGGCGAGTCCATGCTGACGTAACCCGGCTCGCGGTCGAACTCGTCCGGGCCGACGATGCGATGGCGCCGCGCCGCACCGCGAGCTTCCTCGATCGTCACCCAGGCCCCGAAGAACGCGCGCGTCCTGTCTGAGGGCGCCTGCGAGACAATCTTCATGCCGTCGAGCCGCTCGCGCAGGAATCGCACGCGGCGGTCGATCTCCCGGAGCCGCCGCTTGCCATAAATGTATTCCGCGTTTTCCGAGCGGTCGCCCTGGGCCGCCGCTTCGGCTACCGCGCGCGTCACTGCCGGGCGCTCCACGAGCCGAAGCTCATCGAGCTCGGAGCGCAGCCGCTTCGCGCCTTCAGGCGTCGAGTACTTGGAACCGGATCGGGGACGGGCTGTAACCATATGAATCGAGGGCATTTTCCAACTTGTCAGAATCTCGACCGCAAACTGTGGCGCGGTTCACGTTCGACAGGCAAGGGGAGCGTTAGTCTGAAGGCCGTTATTTCTGCCTACGTCAGGATCCCCTAGCGGACTTCCTTCCCTTCACCGAAAGTCCGCACTTCGGCCCCGGGCTCAAAACCCGGGGCTTTTTTTATGCCTCGCTACAATCGGCGCATGACGGCGCCGCCCGTTTTCAAGGATCACTTTTCCACCCAGTCCGGCGCGTACCAGAAGTACCGGCCGGACTATCCGGCTGCTCTCTTTGACTGGCTCGCGAAAGTGGCGCCCGGCCGGAGGCTCGCGATCGACGTCGCCTCCGGCAACGGCCAGGCCGCGATCGGGCTCGCGGGCCACTTCGACGCCGTGATCGCAACCGAGCCGTCCGCCGCGCAGTTGCGCGAAGCCCGTCCTCACCCGCGCATCGAATATCGGCTCGAACCCGCCGAGGCGATCTCAGTCGAGGCCGGTTCAGCCGACCTCATCGTCGCGGCCCAGGCGGCGCACTGGTTCAACTGGCCGTTGTTCAGCGCTGAAGCGAAGCGCGTGCTGCAGAAGGGCGGAATCCTTGCGATCTGGAGTTATGGCAACTGCGAAGTTGCGCCCGCGATCGACCGGCTCGTCGCCGATTTTTCGCGCGATGTCGTCGGCCCGTACTGGCCACGCGAGCGACGCCACGTCGACGAGGCCTATCGCGATCTCGTACTGCCTTTTCCGCCGACCGAGGCGCCGGCTTTCGGGATGCAGGCCCGCTGGTCCGTCGAGCTGATGCTGGGCTACCTCGACACCTGGTCCGCGGTGCGCCGATGCCGCGCGCTGACGGGAATTGATCCGCTCCGCCTGCTTGCCGCACCGCTCGCCGCTGCCTGGGGCGACGGCCCGCGGGACATGCACTGGCCGCTGACACTGCGCTCCGGTCGCGCCTGACCCACGCTTGGTCGCGGGCCGGAACCTGTCTGCCGACCCGCTGCCTTATACTCCGCGCCCTTGCAGACTGGAGAATCCGGAATGTCACTGCAGAAGCTGCTGCCCGCCCTCCTGTGCCTGTCCTTCGCCGTTGCCGCCTCGGCCGACAACACGAACGCGCCGGTCGCCTCCGGCATCGACGGCACGGCGATGGATCGCAATGTCCGGCCCCAGGATGACTTGTTTCGCTTCGTGAACGGCACCTGGCTCGCGAGCACGCCGTTCCCGGCGGAATACGCGAGCGCCGGCATCGGCATCATGCTGTTCGAAAAAGCGCAGGCTGACGTGCAGGCGATCCTGCTGGAGGCCGCCGCCGCAGGCGACAAGGCGACGCCCGAGATGCAGCGCCTCGGCGCCATGTACGGCAGCTTTATGGATGAGAAGAAAGTGGAGGAACGCGGGATCGAACCCCTGAAGCCTCTGTTCGCCGAGATCGCAGCGATCGACGGCCCGGCAGAGCTCGCAGAGTACTTCGGGCGCGCCGCCGGCCGCGGCATCAGCGTGCCGCTCGGCATCTACGTCTATCCCGACGCTCGCAATTCCTCGCACAACGTCGCCTACCTCGACCAGGACGGCCTCGGCATGCCGAACCGCGACTACTTCCTGAAGACCGAGGCCGAGTACGTCGAATTCCGCCGCAAGTACGTCGACTATCTTGCGAAGCTCC
The DNA here is from genome assembly GCA_036781365.1 of Steroidobacteraceae bacterium. Taxonomy (GTDB): domain Bacteria; phylum Pseudomonadota; class Gammaproteobacteria; order Steroidobacterales; family Steroidobacteraceae; genus SCUD01. The sequence continues at coordinate 168,740 of DAIQBB010000001.1, forward strand.
TGACGCTGGCCGGCGAAGCCGGTGGCGCGACGCGCGCGGCGAAGATCCTCGAGCTCGAGACGAAGCTCGCGACCGACCAGTGGACTCCGGTGGATAACCGCGATCCCATCAAGACCTACAACCGGCAGAGCCTGCAGTCGGCCTATGACGTGGCGCCGCAACTGGAATGGAAGCCGTACTTGGTGATGAGCGGGCTACCGGCCGGCGACTTCATTCTCCGCCAGCCGAGCTACGCGACTGCGCTCGGCAGGCACATGCACGAATCCGACCTCGCGGTCTGGAAGGACTACCTGATGGTGCGCACGATCGGTGCCTACGCGCGCGTGCTGCCGGCCGCCTTCGTCGAGGCCTCGTTCGATTTCAACTCGCGCACGCTGCGCGGCACCGAGTCGCTGCGCCCGCGCTGGAAGCGCGCGGTGCAGGAGACCGACGGCGCGATGGGCGAGGCGATCGGCGCTGCCTATGTCGCGCGTCACTTCCCGCCGGAGGCGAAGGCACGGATGGTCACGCTCGTCGACAACCTGCTCGCCGAGTTCGACCGCGGCATCGACCGGCTCGACTGGATGAGCGCGGCGACCAAGGCGGAGGCGCACTCGAAGCTCAAGAAGATCAACGTGAAGATCGCCTATCCCGACAAGTGGCGCGACTACTCGGGCCTCGAGATCCGCGAGGGCGACCTCGTCGGCAACGTGATGCGCGCGAACCAGTTCGAGTGGAACTGGCAGGCCGCACGCGCCGGCAAGCCGAAGGACCCGAGCGAGTGGTTCATGACACCGCAGACGGTCAACGCGTACTACCTGCCGACCAACAACGAGATCGTTTTCCCGGCAGCCTTCCTGCAGCCGCCTTACTTCAACATGCAGGCGGACGACGCCGCGAACTACGGAGCGATCGGCTCGGTGATCGGCCACGAGATCAGCCATGGCTTCGACGACCGCGGCCGGCAGTACGACGGCGACGGCAACCTCAGGGACTGGTGGACGCCGGAAGACAACGACAAGTTCAAGGCAAAAGCGAGCGGACTCGTCAAGCAGTACTCCGGCTTCGAGGCGCTGCCGGGACTCAACGTCAACGGCGAGCTGACCCTCGGCGAGAACATCGGCGATTTGTCGGGCGCCGCGGTCGCCTACGGCGCCTACATGCACTCGTTGAACGGCGCCAATGCACCCGTGATCGACGGCTATACCGGGCCGCAGCGATTCTTCCTCGGCTATGCGCAGGCCTGGCGCACCAAGTGGCGCGAGGGTCTCATGCGCGAAGTCGTCCTGACGGATCCGCATGCCCCCAGCGAGTTTCGCGCGAACGGCGTGGTCGCGAACATGGATGAGTTCTACGCGGCCTTCCAGCTGAAAGAGGGCGACAAGCTCTGGCGGCCGGAGTCGGAGCGCGTGAAGATCTGGTGAACCGCAGCGCGCCCGGGGATAATGCCGGGGTCATGATCCGGCCCGCCGTCCGAATCGCGCTTCCGTTGCTGGCGGTGCTGGTCGCCGCCTGCACGCCATTCGAATCGCTATGGAAAAAGTTGCCATCCGCGAAGAAGGCACCGGCGCCGGTGGCGGTCGCGCCCCAGCTGCCGCTCGCCGAGGCGACACACCGCTTTTTCGTCGCGCCTGACCAGGACGTCGTCGGCCGCCTGCAGGTGACCGTGTCGAAGCACGAGGACACCTTTGCCGACATCGCGCGGCGCTTCAACGTCGGCTACACCGAACTCGTGCGCGCGAACCCGGGCGTCGATCCCTGGCTTCCGGGCGAGGGCACGCAGATCGTGCTGCCGACAGAGTTCATCCTGCCGGATGCGCCGCGCGAGGGCCTCGTGCTGAACCTCGCGTCGATGCGCCTCTATTACTTCCCTGAATCGAAGAAGGAAGGGCCAACGGAGGTCGTGACTCATCCGATCGGCATCGGCAAAGTCGGCTGGGCGACGCCCGAGGGCACGACCAAGGTCGTTTCGCACGTCAAGGATCCGACCTGGACGCCGCCCGTGTCCGTGCGCCAGGAGCACGCGAAGGAGGGCGACATCCTCCCGCCGACCGTGCCGCCTGGACCGGACAATCCGCTCGGCCGCCACATGATGCGGCTCGGCTGGCCAAGCTACCTCATCCACGGGACCAACAAGCCACCCGCCGTCGGCATGCGCGCGAGTGCCGGCTGCGTCCGGCTTTATCCCGAGGACATCGCGCTCATTTTCGAGGCCGTGCCGGACGGCACGAAGGTCACGGTTGTCAACCAGCCGGTCCTGCTCGGCTGGCAGGGCGACCGCCTGCTGGTCCAGACCTACGAGCCGCTCGAAGACGACAAGCGCGACTGGTCCGACGTGCCGAAGCTGCTTCGGCAGAAATTGAAGAAACCGAAGACTCCCCTGTGGAAGAAAGTCACGGAGCACGACGAGTCGATCGACTGGGAAGCCATCAGCGCCGCGGCGGCGAAGCCGCGCGGAATCGCATTCTCGGTCGGTCCCGGCACGAGCGGCGATATCACGACGACAATCGCCGCGGCGCCAAAGGTGCGCAACTCGATCCCGGTCGGCGCGACCTGGAACGGGGTAGACGACCAGTACGCCGGCGACCCGCAGTTCGCGAAACCCGCGGAAGGCGAGGGTACGAAGGCGAGCACCGGTCCCTGAATCTCAGCCGCGGGAAGCGAGCGCCGAGGCCATCGATCCAGTGACGACCATCAGTGCGCCCGCGATCGAAAGCGCATTGAGGCCTTCCGCGGCGACGAGCGCGAGTCCGGATTGCTCGACCGCCCACATGGCGCCGATCGTGAACAGCGGCGCGGTCGCAAGCACTGCGCTGACCCGCGACAGGTCCCAGTGGTAGAGCGCTTCGCCGAAGGCGCCATACGCGCCGAGCGTATTGGCGCAGCAGAACGCGAGCATGCCGAGTTGCAGGCCGTCGAGGTTCTGGATCTCGGCCGGGTCGCTGGCGGGAAGCATGACGATGACGGCACCGGTGTAAATCATCCAGAGCACCTGCTGCGCGGAAAAATGTTTCAGCAGCTGCTTTTGGGCGAGGCCGTATGCAGCCCAGGAGACACTGGCGGCCACGGTGAGCGCAACGCCAAGCCCGAGCCCTTCCACGGGTCGTGCGAGCTCCGGCAGCCGCTGGTTGAAGAAGAGGAGCAGGCCAGCGCCCAGGACTGCGAATCCGATCCACTGAACGCGGCCAAATCGCTCGTGGAAGACGAGTACGCCACCGACCAGAAGCATCATCGGCGCGAGCTGGATGACGACCTGGGTCACCGACGGCGTCGTGTGGTCGAGCGCAATGAGATAGAGGACATAGTTCCCGATGAGCGCGAATGTCGCGATGATCAACAGTACGATCGCCATCCGGCTCGCGGCAGCGGGCCGCGGCAATCCGCCGCGCAATGCAAGAAAGGCGCCGAGTCCGGCCATCGAGATCGCGAAGCGCCACCAGACGATAGTGAACGCATCCATTCCTTCGAGCACGACCTTGAGCGCGATGGGCAGCAGCCCCCACAGCGCGGCAGTCGTCAGGGACAACGTGAATCCAAGCCGCCAGTTCGTGGAAACGCCCGTCATGTCCATTCATGATAGTCTGCGCGCGTGCTGGGGGAGTCAGCCGTGACGGAACGACTGGCCGGCATCCATGTTCAAGAAGAAGCCGGCTCGGGGCAATCGATCGCGGAATCGCCGACGGCCATCACGGCGTTCGTGGGCCGTTGCCTGCGCGGTCCCGTGAACAGGCCGGTCCGTGTTTCCGGGTTCAATGAATTCCAGCGAGTCTTCGGCGGCCTGTGGCAGCCCTCGACGCTGTCGTACGCAATCGAGCAGTTCTTCGAGAACGGCGGGCGCACGGCGCTCATCGTCCGGGTCACGAACGGAGCGCGCTGTTGCACGCTGCGCCTGCCGGCGGGCGAACTGGCGCTGGTGCTGCAGGCGCTGGCGCCCGGAACGCGTGAATTCCTGCGCGCCGCCGTCGACTACGACGGGATCGGCGACAACGAGGAGGATTGCTTCAACCTCGTGGTCCAGCGCGTGCGCACTCCGGGCTCCGAGCACATCGAGGACCAGGAGATCTATCGCCGCGTTTCGATCGCCACGGACGCGCCGCGCTCGGTCGCGGCCGTGCTCGCGGAATCCGAGCTCGCGCGCGTCGTGGGCGAACTGCCGCTGCAGCGTCCCGATCCGACGCCGCGCCACGACCCGCGCGGCATTGCCGGCTATATCTTCTCGGGCACCGATGCGGACGATGGCGCGCCTCTCACGGACTACGACATCATCGGGTCGGCGGCGCGGGAGACCGGAATCTTCGCGCTCGATGCGGTCGACGGATTCAACTTCCTCTGCATACCGCCGCTCACGCGCGACGTCGACTTGGGCGCGAGCACGCTTCTCGTCGCGAACCGCTATTGCCGCGAGCGGCGCGCGATCTTCTTCGTCGATCCTCCGCTGGGCTGGGACAATGCGGCGAAGGCGCTCGCCGAGCTCCGCCACTGGCCGCTGCCCTCCGACTCGGCATGCATGTTCTTTCCGCGCCTGCTCGGCTACGACAAGCTGCGCGGACGCTTCGAGGCCTTTGCACCATCCGGCGCCATCGCGGGCACGCTGTCGCGCGCGTCGGAACACTGGCCGGTGTGGACGAGCACCTGCGGCGACGACGCCGTGGTCCGCCCGGGACTCAAGCCCGCCAGTGCCGTGGATGACGAGCACCGCAACCGGCTGGCGGCGGTCGGTGTCAACACGGTGCAGACCGTGCGCCGGCCAGGGCGCGAGGGCCCGACGACCTGCACGCTCGCGGGCCCCGGGGCGGGGTCGGCCGACTGGCGCTCGCTGTCCGCCCGGCGGCTCGCACTGCTGGTCGTGAACAGCATCGAGCGCGGCACGCGCTGGATGATATTCGAGCCGAACGAGCCGCCGACCTGGCGGCGCGCGGCGCAGCAGCTCCGTGAATTCCTGGGAGCACTCGAAGAGCGCGGCGCGTTCGCCCATCGCGAGACCGGTGACCGCTGGTTCGTGCTTTGCGACGAGCGGGTCAACCTCGCGAGGCATCGCGAACAGGGCATCGTGAACCTGATGTTCGGGATACCGGCAATGCGGCCCGGCGGTTTCCACGCCTGGCTCATCAGCCACAGGCCGGGCGGGAGCCGCGTGCAGACCGTCAGCCCGAATCTCGCCGGGCTTCCCGACATCGGGCTGACTCAGGTGCTTGCCGAGCTCGAAGTGCCGGCCGTCGACGGCATCTAGCCGTATCCACCGCCGCCCGGCGTTTCGATCACGATCTCGTCTCCCGCTTCGACACTTACGGTCGCGCAGGCCTCGAGCACTATCGATTCGCCGCCGGCCCGTTCGAGCCGGTTGATGCCCGCCGCGCCGTCCTTACCGCCCGCGAGCCCGAATGGCGCGATGCGACGGTGGTTCGAAAGCACCGCGACCGTCATCGGCGCGCGGAATCCGATGCGACGGACCAGCCCATCGCCACCGCGATGACGCCCGGCGCCGCCTGAACCGCGGCGATAGCGGAACTCGCGGACGAGCACCGGGTGCCGGTCTTCGAGCACTTCCGGATCGGTGAGTCGTGAATTCGTCATGTGTGTCTGCACGCCGGAGGCACCGTCGAAGCCGGGGCCCGCGCCCGAACCACCCGCGATGGTCTCGTAGTACTGGTGGCTGGCATCGCCGAAGGTGAGGTTGTTCATCGTCCCCTGCGATGCCGCGAGCACGCCAAGCGCGCCGAACAGCGCGTCCACGATGCACTGCGAAGTCTCGACGTTGCCGGCGACGACCGCGGCCGGAGGGACCGGGTTCAACATCGACCCCCGGTCGACGCGGATCGTGAGCGGCCTGAGGCAGCCCTCGTTCAGTGGGAAATCAGCATTGACGAGCGTACGAAAGACATAGAGCACAGCCGCGGTGCAGACTGCGAACGGCGCATTGAAGTTGCCGGGGCGCTGCGCGGACGTGCCGGAGAAGTCCACGGTCGCGCTGCGGCTGCCGCGGTCGACACGAACCGCCACCTCGATCGCGCTGCCGTCATCCATTTCGTAGCGAAGCTGGCCGTCGCCGAGGCGGCCGATGACTTCGCGGACGCAGGTCTCGGCGTTGTCCTGCACGTGGCCCATGTATCGCACGACCGTGTCGAGTCCCGAGCGCGCGATCAGGGCCTCGAGCTCGGCGATGCCGCGCGCGTTGGCAGCGAGCTGGGCCTTCAGGTCAGCCACGTTCTGCGAGGGGTTTCGCGCCGGCCAGTCGCCCGAGGCGAGGAGGGCCCGCAGCTCCCGCTCCCGGATCAAGCCCTCGTCGAGCAGCAGGAAGTTATCGATCAGCACGCCTTCTTCCCCGATCGTGCGTGACGAGGGCGGCATGGAGCCCGGCGTGATGCCGCCGATGTCGGCGTGGTGCGCGCGCGAGGCGACGAAGAACGAGGGCTTCGCCGCCTCGCCGACGAACACCGGGCTTACGACGGTGATGTCCGGAAGGTGAGTTCCGCCGGCGTATGGCGCATTCAGCATCCAGGCGCGCCTGCGGCGCAGCTCGCCGCCGTTTGCCGCAATGACCGCACGCACGCTCGCCCCCATCGAACCGAGGTGGACGGGCATGTGCGGCGCATTTGCGATGAGCGCGCCTTCCGAGTCGAACAGCGCACAGGAAAAATCGAGTCGCTCGCGGATATTGACCGACACAGCCGTCGCCTGGAGCACGGCACCCATCTGTTCCGCTACCTGCATGAACCGGTGGTTGAAAAGCTCGAGTTGCGCGGGATCGGCTTTGCGCGCGTCGATGGCGCCGGCTGCCCGCCGTTCGTGTCGCGAAAGGCGGAGAGTCCCGTCGTCCAGCCTTTCGGCCGACCAGCCAGCCTCGACGATTGTCGTCGAATTCGGTTCGACGATGAGTGCGGGTCCCGCAATGGTCTGCCCCGGCGCGAGCGCGGACCGGTCGAGCTGGGCCACGTCGCGCCAGCCATCGAACCAGGCGCGCACCCGGCCGTCCGCGGCCGCCTGCCTGGCGTCCGCGACGGTGACCGGGGTCCTTTCGCCCGCGGCGACGGCTTCGGCGCGCAGTGTCGCCACCTGCGGCTGGTCCGGCGGCGGAGCAAAGCCGAAGCGACGCTCGAACTCCGAGCGAAAGCTCCTTGTGACCTCATCCAGGGGCGCGTGCGGGACTTCGAGAGCCGTCTCGGTGCCCGGCGCGCGGATCTCGAGTGCGCGGTGGACGCGTACGTCCGCCGGCGCCGCGCCCTGGGCAATTATTCCCGCGACGAGCGGTTCGGTCATCGCCGCGAATTCCCCGTCGATTGCTGCGTGTGATTCGATCGTCAGCGTCCGCTCGTAACTCTGCCGCCGCATCAGGCGGCGGTCGGCGAGGCCGATGCCCCAGGCCGAAAGAACGCCGGCAAGCGGATGAATCAGGATTTCCGTGATACCGAGCGAGTCGGCGACGCGACAGGCATGCTGGGGCGCCGCGCCGCCGTAACAGAGGAGCGAGAACTCGGCGGGATCGTGGCCTTCGCGGACGGATACGTGCCTGATGGCGCGCGCCATGGATTCGACGGCGACGTCGAGGAATCCCGCGGCGAGAGTCTCCACATTCATGCGGGTCTCGCGTGCGAGTGCATCGAAGCGACTCTGCACGACGGCAGTGTCGAGTGGCAGATTGCCGCCGGGACCGAAGATCGGCGGAAAACCTTCCGGCCGGATGCGGCCGAGCATCACCTGCACATCGGTTACTGCGAGCGGGCCCCCATTGCGGTAGCAGGCAGGACCCGGATGCGAGCCCGCGGATCTCGGTCCGACGCAAAGTCTTCCGCCTTCGAAAGCGAGTACGGAGCCGCCGCCGGCCGCGACGGTGTGAATATTCATCATCGGCGCCTGCAGCCTGACACCCGCTATGTTCGTCTCGAACCTCTGGGGCAGGGCGCCGTCATAGAGCGCGACGTCGGTCGACGTGCCGCCCATGTCGAATGCGATCAGCCGGCGGCGGTCCATGCTTTCCGCGATGCGTGCGGTGGCCACGAGTCCCCCGGCCGGCCCGGAGAGCACGGCGTTGCTGGCACGGAAGGCGTCGGGCGCGACCAGGCCGCCGTTGCTCTGCATGAATTCCAGTCGAGTGAGCGCATGCCTCGGGCCGAGTCCGTCGCGAAACGCCCGGGCGTAGCGCGCGAGAAGCGGCGTGAGGTAAGCGTCGACGACCGTCGTGTCGCCGCGGCTCACGAAGCGGATAAGTGGCGAGGCCTCGTGCGAGGCAATCACTTCGCCGAAACCGAGGTGCCGCGCAATTCCTGCGGCGCGTCGCTCGTGCGCCGGGTAACGGTAGCCGTGCATGAAGACGATCGCGATGCTCTCGATCCCTCGTTCGCGCAGGCGCGAGAGGTCCGCGGCAAGCCGCTGCTCATCGAGTGTGCGGAGGATCTGGCCTTCGGTCGTGACGCGCTCATCAGCCTCGACGACTTCGGAATAGAGGGGCTCCGGCAACTCGATGCGCAGGTCGAAGAGGCGGGGGCGATTCTGGTAGCCGATCGCGAGGGCGTCACCGAAGCCCGACGTCGCAACGAGGGCCGTCGGCACGCCGCGGCGCTCGAGGAGCGCATTGGTCGCGACGGTCGTGCCGATGCGGATCACTTCGATCCTGGGATCGATCCCGCCATCGCGTGTGAGCATGGCAACAATGCCGGCGACGCCCGGATCGCTCGCGGCACCGTTCGCCGACAAGCGCTTTTCGACGCGGAGATTTCCGTCGGGCGTGCGGCCGATGATGTCGGTGAACGTACCGCCCCGGTCGATCCAGAATTGCCAGCTGCGCCGCTCGCCCATGCGGCTCAGGATAGCTTGTCGGCGCCGCAAGCCTTCCGGAGTTGCGCGAGCGCTCCGCCCGCCAGGCGCTCGCTGGCGTCGCGGTAGCCGATCTCGATCGCCTGCTCGAATCCCTGCCAGTCCAGCAGATCGAGCGACTCGAGCGGCGGGGTGATCAGGAGGTCGCTTTGCGAGCGGCGCTCGAGTTTCGCGGACGTGCTGTTGACCATCCCGGCCCGCCAGAGGATCTGGAGAATATTCGGGCGCCGGTGTCCGCCGCGGCCACGCAGCAGATTCCACATGGACGGCATCTCGGTCGCATCGACGTCCGTTGTGAACGCGCGATCGTTGCTGACATCGACTCCGATTACCGGGCCGCGGCCTTTCGCGCGCATCACGTCGACGGGCAGGATGTTCATCGCGCCGCCGTCGACGAAGACTTCGCCGCCCTGGAAGACCGGCGGCAGCACTCCGGGGATCGCGACCGAAGCGCGCAGCCAACGCCACAATTTGCCCTGCTGGTGGACGGCGATTCGGCCGGTCGTCAGGTTCGACGACACGCAGAAGAAGGACAGCGGCAGGTCCTCGATGTCGATGTCGCCGAGCTCGCGGCGCAGCAGCATGCTGACCTTGCGGCCGGACACGAGCGACACGATGGGCAGCGTGTAGTCTGAAAGTGGATTGGTGTCGACGAAGCAGCGCTTGAAGCGCTGGACGAGCTCTTCGTGGCCCCACTCCGAAGCGACGCCTGCCGCGAGGATTCCGCCCATGCTGGTGCCGCCGACGAGGTCGATCGGCACGCCGTGCTCGCGCAGCGCGCGCACGACACCGAGGTGCGCGAAGCCGCGCGCGCCCCCGCCCGAGAGTACGAGTCCGACCGCGCGGCCGGTCAGCATCCGCACCACGCGATCGTAATCAGCCGGTCCGCGCACGTGGTGATGAATTATCCCGGGAAGCGCGGCCTGCCAGCGCGCCGCCGTGCCATTCACGATTCCCTTCTCGTGGAGGAGGAGCAGTTCCGCGTGGCGCATGCTGCCGTCGATCCAGCGCGCGCCGGTCCAGCCAGCGTCGCCGCCCGCCGCGCGTGCGGCGAGCAGCACGACGTCGGACTGGCGCAGGCACAGCTGCGTCCAGGGCGTGTCACCGGCGTCGGCGGCATAGACGACGAAATCGTTCTTCGATTCGCGCTCGTGGAACCATTGCGGACTGTGGCTGCCCGCGCGTTCCCGATGGACGAGATCGACGCGGCCAAAGCGCGAGAGCGCGCCCACCAGGCGGCTGGCGTGTTCCTGGACCTCGATGCCATCGGCCAGAGGGACCATCGCGAAGGTGCGGGGAGTCATCACCGGCAACTGCTCCGCCTCGCGGTCTGCGAGCCGCGTGACGGCGATCCTGGCGAGTCGCAGGATCAATTCCGGGTGGCCGAGCAACACGCGCTCGAAGGTTCCTGCCGAGAGAGTGGCGAGGTCCGAATCGCGCAGCGCCCGCACGCTTGCCGTGCGCCTTCGCGCGATGATCAGGCCCATTTCACCGACGGTTTCACCGGCTCCGATGCGGCGGATCAGTTCGCCGCCCGGTCCATAGACTCCGAGGCAGCCGCTCACGACGAAATATACCGCGTCGGCCGGCGCGCCAGCTTCGAACAGCACGCCGCCGCCCGGCAGGGACATCCACTCGAGCTCGGTGACCGCGGCGTCAACCACAGTTTTCGGAAGGCCCGAAAACAAGGGAAGCGCCGCGAGCATTGCCCAGGGATTTGCCCGCGGGTCGATCTGGGTCCGGTCGTCCTCTGAGTCCACGGCAGCGGGACGATATCACGCAGGGTCGCCGCGGCTAGAATCCGCGGTCATGACTGTGACGGACCGCAAGCTGCTGGAACGCATCTGGAAAGCGGTGGCGGAGATCCCTCGCGGAGAGGTCGCGAGCTACGGCGGCATCGCCCGACGCGCTGGGCTACCGCGGCGCGCGCGTCTCGTGGGGCACGCTCTCAAGGTCGCGCCGGCGAGCCTCAAGCTGCCCTGGCATCGCGTACTCAATGCTCGCGGCGCGATCAGCCTGCCGACAGGATCGAAGGCGCACCGCATGCAGCGGCGACTGCTCGAAGAGGAGGGCGTCGTGTTCAGGAAGGGCCGGGTCGATCTCTCCCGGTCCGGCGCCGGGCTCGACCTCGACGCGCTGCTGTGGCGTCCCCGCAGGGACTGATAACATCCGCCGATGGCGAGTCGTCACGTCGTTTTCTCGCACGGCCTCGAAAGCGGCCCGTGGGGAACGAAGATTTCCGCGATGTCGGAGGTCGCGAAAAGCGAGGGCTGGAACGTCGATTCGGTCGATTACCGCGGCGTCAACGACGCGCGAGACCGGGTCACCCGGCTGCTCTCGTTCTGCCGCGACCTGCGCGGCGACCTCGTCCTGGTCGGCTCGAGCATGGGAGGCTACGTCGCGACGTCCGCATCCGCGCTCCTGCACGCGCGCGGCTTGTTCCTCATGGCGCCCGCGTTCTACATGCCGGGCACCGAGCAGCTGACCGCAAAGCCTGCGCCCTGCCCGAAGGCGATCGTGCATGGATGGAAGGACGACGTCGTTCCGGTCGAGAACAGCATGCGCTTTGCACGCGAGCATTCTGCGACGCTGCACATCCTGGACTCGGACCACCGCCTGCACAGCGAGCTTTCGCTCGTCAACTATCTGTTCGAGTATTTTCTCGTGGCACTCGATCTCCCCAAGCGCCGCTGATCTCGCCCGTCGATGATCAAGCGCGCTCGCGCTGGCGCTGCCTTCGCGTCGGGCGGGTTGGCTCGCTCGCCACCCGCCCGCCACTCGGCGCGCCAGCGCGATTCGCGCCGAAGCCACTCGCGCGCGGACAAGCGCCGGGCAGGTCCCCGAGCGAGCGAATGTCCGATCTTCTGAGCTCGCGAGGGCCCCTGCCCGGCGCTTGTCCGCGCCTGCACGGGCTTCGTCGCAGTATCCGCTAGACTTGCCGGATCGACGAACGGGAGGTTGTGAAATGCGCGCGATTCTGGCGTTTGGAGTGCTGACTCTCGCGCTGATAGCAGTCGGCTGCGGCGGGTCGGACGAGCCCGAGAAGAAAGAAGAGGTGATGAAGGTGGAGGACACCGCGTTTGGGCCCTTGATCGGCACGCAGGGCAAGGCGCGTGACCGCACGAATGCAGCGGTTGAAGTACACCGCGAATCCCTCGAAAAGCGCCTCGAGCAAGACGAGGGCGCGCCGCGAGAAGAAGAGCCTGCAGAAGACTGAGCGAACCCGCCGGTGAATCGCACCCTGATGTGGATGCTGCGCGGGGTCATGCGCGTGTTCGTGCGCCCGACCGTCGCGCCGGAAGATGCCCTGCAACGGCTGCACGGCCGCGCGCGGCCGCTCCTTTACGTGCTCGAGGAGCGCAGCACATCCGACCTGCTCGCGCTCGAGATTGCGTGCATGCAGGGCGGCCTTCGCCGCCCGGGCAAGCGCCTTAAGCTGCGCGGGCTCGACCTGCCGCACTCGGCCGTCGCACTCGAGCGTCGCGCGGGCGTGCTGCGCCGGCGCGCCGATCGCCGCACGCCGCCGGAACTCGCGCGGGCGGTCGCCGCAGCGGGCGCCGACGAGGCGCTCGAACTCGACATCGTGCCGGTCGCGGTCTACTGGGGCCGTGCGCCGCAGCGCGAGAAATCCTGGCTCGGCATGATATTTTCCGAAAACCGGCTGCTGGTGGGGCCGTTCCGCCGGCTGCTCTCGATCGTCTTCAACGGCCGCAGCACGCTCATCCGCTTCGGCGAGCCGCGCTCGATCAAGGGCTACACCGCGGCGGGGCCCGATGGCGCGCGCGGGGCGCGCCGGCTCCTCAAGGACATGCGCGCCGAGTTCCGGCACATGCGGACCGATACGCTCGGGCCCGACCTCTCGCGGCGCCGCGCGATCATTGCGCAGGTGCTGCGCACCCGCGCAGTGCGCCAGGCCGTGCGCCAGGAGATCCGCGACACGAAGCAGACGCGGCGCGACGGGCTGCGCGTCGCGCGCCGTCACGCCCTCGAAATCGCGGCAAATTATTCGCACACCTTCGTGCGCATCGCCGAACGAATCCTCAATCGATTCCTGACGCGGGTTTACGACGGCATCGAGGTCACGAATGCGGAATACCTGGACCGCCTGCCGCCGGCCTGCGAGATCGTGTACGTCCCGTGCCACCGCAGCCACGTCGACTATCTGCTGCTTTCCTACGTGATCTACCAGCGCGGCTATGCCGTGCCCTATGTCGCCGCCGGCGTGAACCTGAACCTGCCTGTGATCGGGCGCTTCTTGCGCAAGGGCGGCGCCTTCTTCATCCGCCGCAGCTTTCGGGGCTCGGGCCTGTACCCGATCGTGTTCATGAAATACGTCGACGTGATGATGAATCGCGGCCACCCGATCGAGTTTTTCATCGAAGGCGGCCGCAGCCGCACGGGACGGCTGCTGCGGCCGCGCACCGGGATGATCGGCATGACGGTGCGGAGCTTCCTGCGCGATACGCGCCGCCCGGTCGCGTACGTCCCGGTCTACTTCGGCTACGACAAGCTGCTCGAAGGGGAGAGCTACACCGACGAGCTGATGGGACGGCCGAAGAAGAAGGAGTCGGTCGGCGGCATGTTTCGCGTGCTGCCCGAGCTCCGGCGCCAGCTCGGTCGCGTCCACGTCGCATTCGGCGAGCCGCTCCTGCTCGACGGCATGCTCGACCAGGCGCACCCGGACTGGCGGCAGGGGCCGCATGACGAGAACTCCCGGCCAGCCTGGTTCGGCGACGCGGTCGACTCGGTCGGCGCGGAGATCATGCGTCGCATCAACTCGGCCGCAGCCGTCACGCCCATCAACCTGCTCTCCATCGCGCTCCTTGCGGCGCCCCGCCAGGCGATGCTCGAGACCGACCTCGAGCGGCTGCTGCAGCTCTTCATCGACCTGCTGCGAAACTTTCCTTACTCGCCAGACGTGTCGGTCGCGGCGACCGACGGCGCGTCCATCATCAAGCACGGAGAACAGATGGGCATGCTCGAGCGGCGCGGGCACCCGCTCGGCGACGTCCTGCGCATGGAAGAAAGGAACGCGGTGCTCGCGACCTATTACCGCAATAACGTCCTTCACCTGTTCGCGATGCCCTCGCTCGTTGCCTGCGCATTCCTGAACAACCCGGTCATGCGCCAGGAAGACATCCAGCGCCTCGTCTGGCGTGTTTATCCCTATGTGCGCGCCGAGCTCTGCCTGCGCTGGCGGGAAGAGGAGTTGCCGGGCGTCGTCGACGGCGTGCTCGAGGCCCTGGCCCGGCAGGGTTTGCTCGAGCGCGACGCGGATGGCGCGGTCTGGCGCCGCTCGACGACTGGCAGTGCCGAGGCGGTACGCCTTTCAGTATTGGCACAGGCGACGATCCAGACGATCGAGCGCTACTACCTCGCAATCGCGCTCCTGCTGCGCGCCGGGTGCTCCACGCTGACGCCCGACGCGCTCGAACAGCGTTGTGTCGCAATGGCGCAGCGGATGTCGATCCTCTATGGGCTCGCAGCGCCGGAATTCTTCGATCGGGCGATGTTCCGCGACTTCATCGATCTCTTGCGGCAGCGCGGCGTCATCCGGATGGACGGCGAGGGGCGCCTGACATACGACGACGCGCTGCTGGCCGTGGCCCAGGACGCGCGCATCGTGCTGTCCGAGCAGATCCGCAACAGCATCCTGCAGGTCACCCACAGTTGATCGGCGGCCGTGTTTTGCAGTGCAAAGCGGGAGCGCTGATATATCCTTGCGCGAAATTCCGATCGGTCCTGGCCCTGGGGAACCACATGACCAAGACGTTCATCCGTCCGTTGCCCGCACTCGTTGCAGCGATACTCGCCCCTGGCGCCGCGCAGGCGATCGATTTCGCCGCAGGTGGCTGGAATGGCAGCTTCGACACGACGATTTCCTTTGGCCAGACCTGGCGTGAGGAAGCGCGCGATCCAAGGTTGATCGGGACCGCCGACGGCGGGACGGGGCGCTCGCCGAACATCGACGACGGCAACCTCAATTACACCAAGGGCCGCGTTTCGAGCGCGTACAAGCTGGTGGCCGAGCTTTCGCTCGATCGCGAGAACTTTGGCCTCTTCGTTCGCGGCTCCGTGCTCTACGACGACCTGGTCGAGGATTCGCAAACGGCGCGGACGCCGATTTCCGAGCGTAGCAAGGAACTCGCGGGCGCCTACGTGCGACTGCTCGACGCCTTTATCTATGGGCAGTGGGACCTTGCCGGGCACGAGCTCGACCTCCGCCTGGGCCACCAGGTCGTCAACTGGGGCGAGAGCACCTTCATCCAGGGCGGCATCAACGCCGCGATCAACCATTTCGACGTTTCGGCATTGCGCGTGCCGGGATCGGAACTGCGCGAGGCCTACCTGCCGCAGGAAATACTGAAGGTTTCCTTCGGCCTCACCGACAACCTGACGGCCGAGGCCATCGGCCTGTTCGACTGGGATCCGACGCAGCCGGAGCCCGTTGGCACATACTTCTCCTCCAACGACTTCGTGCCGCGCGGTGGCGAGGAAGTCTTCCTCGGGTTCGGCACGTTTTCGGACCAGGGCACGGACTTCACGCCGCTCGGTGGACCGTTCATCGAAAACTTCCAGGCCGTGCCGCGCGGACCGACAATCGAGCCATCCGACACCGGCCAGTACGGCGCGGCACTACGCTGGTTCATGCCGAATTTTGGGCAGGGCACCGAGCTCGGCTTCTTTTTCGTCAACTACCACAGCAAGCTGCCGGTCATCAACGGCCTCTCTGGCACTCAGGCCGGTATCTGCAAGTCGCTCGGTACGCTGGTTGCAGCTCGCGCAACGGCCTTGGGTCTCGCATCCGGGCTCCCGCTGGATGCAGCGGCGGCACTTGGGGCAAACGTCGGCGCGGCGCGATCACAGGGCGTGGGCCAGGCTCCCGGCTCCGTGGATTGCACCGGCAATGCCGATCGGCTGGATGACGAGACCGCGCTTGCTTATGCGACCATTGCCGGCAGCACGGCGCTGGGCGGTGGCGACTTGACCGCGCAGGCAACCGCCCTTGCGACGCACGAGTACGCACAGACGGCGCGCTACTTCACCGAGTATCCGGAAGACATCCAGCTCTTCGGCGTCTCGTTCAATACGCAGCTCGGAACGACGGGCGTTGCGCTGCAAGGGGAAGTTTCGTTCCGTCAGGATGTCCCGCTGCAATTCGACGATGTCGAGCTTCTGTTTGCCGCACTGACGCCTTTTGAGGCGGCCGCGACCGCCGAACAGGGCCTCGCGATTCCAGACACTTGTGCAGACGATCCGCTGACCGTCAGGGATGAGCGGACGCTCGCCCGTTGCGGTCAGTTCAATGGCTCGCAACCCACGGGCGCGTACGGCCTGGAGGAAGTGGTCCAGGGGTGGGGCGAATTCGACGTCTGGCAAGGCCAGATGACGGCGACCAAGTCCTTTCCTCCGATGCTCGGTGCGGCCCAGCTCGTGGCCGTCATCGAAGCGGGCATGACGCACGTGGACGGCATGCCGAGCAAGTTGCAGGGCGGCCCGAATGGCCGGGGCCAGCGCCTGAACGGGCCGGGGACTTCCGTGTCCGGCAACGAGGCACTCGCGGGACGCCACTTCGGCGAGGTCGAGCCGCAGGACCGATTCGCCGACGAGAATTCCTGGGGCTATCGCGCGGCGCTCCGCCTCGACTACCTCAGCCTGATCGGCGCGTGGAACTTCTCGCCGCGCTTCGCCTGGTCGCAGGACGTCGACGGAACGACGCCGGGACCGGGCGGGAATTTCGTCGAGGGCCGGCGCGGCGCGACACTTGGTGTGCTCGCGAGCTACCAGTCGAAGCTCGAGTTCGATTTCAGCTATACGACTTTCGACGGCGCTGGCCGTTACAACGAATTGACCGACCGCGACTTCCTTGCAGCGACGATCAAGTACTCGTTCTGAATCGGGGCGGAGACAAGACATGACGAAGCTGAAGCACATCCTCGTTCTGACGCTCCTCGTCGCGACCGGCGCCTCGGCCCAGCAGGCGGCGCGGCTCGGGGCGGAACTCACGCCGCTGGGTGCCGAGAAGGCCGGCAATGCGGCCGGGACGATTCCCGCCTGGACGGGCGGGATCACCTCCGCGGCGCAGGCCGGGGCGCCCGGCTTCAAGTCCGGCGGCCATCATCCGGATCCGTACGCGAACGACAAGCCGCTCTACAAGGTCGATGCCACGAACGCAGCGAAGTACGCCGCGAACCTCACGGCCGGGCACAAGGCGCTTCTGAACGCTTACAAGGGCAGTTACTTCCTGAACGTCTACCCGTCGCATCGCAGTGCAGCGTTTCCGCAGCGCATCTATGACGCGACCAAGGCGAATGCGACTTCCGCGAAACTGACGGGCGGCGGAAACGGTGTCACCGGCGCGATCGGCGGCGTGCCGTTCCCGATCCCGTCCTCAGGCCTCGAGGCGATCTGGAATCACATCCTGCGGTTTCGCGTCGAGATCGCCGAACGCAACATCGGCCAGGCTGCGGTGACCCGCAGCGGCGCGTACAACCTCGTCAAGCTCCATGACGAAACGATGGTCGGCTACAGCCTGCCCGGGGCCACCGAGGCGGGCCTCGATAACACCATCCTGTACTTCATCCAGGAGACCACCGCGCCGGCGCGGCTCGCCGGGGAAATCCTGCTGGTGCATGAGACGCTCGACCAGGCCACGGAACAGCGCCGGGCCTGGCTGTACAACCCCGGCCAGCGCCGCGTGCGGCGTGCGCCCAACGTGGCGTTCGACAATCCGGGCACGGCATCCGACGGCCTTCGGACTTCGGACCAGTTCGACGTTTTCAACGGCAGCCCGCAACGCTACGACTGGAAACTCGTCGGCAAGCAGGAAATCCTCGTCCCGTACAACGCCTACCCGCTGCACAGCAACAAGCTCAAGAACACCGACATCCTGAAGCCGCTGCACGTCAACCAGCAGCACGCGCGCTATGAGCTGCACCGGGTGTGGGTCGTCGACGCGACGCTGAAATCCGACCAGCGCCACATCTACAAGCGCCGCACCTTCTACATCGACGAGGATTCCTGGCAGATACTCGTCGTGGACTGCTACGACAATCGCGACCAGCTGTGGCGGGTCCAGGAAGCGCACTCGATCAATTACTACGAGATCCCGACCTTCTGGACGACGCTCGAGCTGACCTACGACCTGCAGGCGGGACGCTATCTCGCGCTGGGCCTCGACAATGAGGAGCCGCAGACCGTCAACTTCAGCGCGAAGCGGACGGCCGCGGACTTCACGCCCGCTGCAATCGCCAACCGCGGCACGCGCTAGGCGCAAACGGGTTCGCGGGTGAAATTCGGGCTGGCGGCGGTCGCCCTCGCGGCGTTCGCCCTCGCGGTGGCGCCGCAGGTGCTTGCGCAGGACGCTGCCCGCGAGGATCTGGCCGCGCGGCCCGCGGTGATTGCGCCGCTCGCTTCCCGTTCATTGCTGCTCGACCTCGCCTGGGCCGGGCCGCGCGTTTTCGTGGTCGGCGAGCGCGGCCACGTTCTGCATTCCACGGATGCGGGAAAGTCCTGGACTCAGGTGCCCGTGCCTGCGAGCGAGACCCTGACTGCCGTTTATTTCGCCGACGAGAAGAACGGCTGGGCCGTCGGGCATGCCGAGGCGATCGTGCGCACGCAGGACGGCGGCGAATCCTGGGACCTCGTGCACTTCGAGCCGGAGAACGCGCAGCCGCTCCTCGACGTGTGTTTCGCCGACGCCTCGCGCGGCGTCGCGGTCGGGGCCTACGGCATGGTCTACACGACACTGGATGGCGGCTCGGTCTGGAGCCAGGTGCCTTTCGAGCCGGAGCCGCTGCCGGGCGCCGCCAAGGTCGTGGCAGCGCGGGACGAGATGGAAGCCGATGTCGACCTTGGCTTCGAGTTTCACCTGAATGCTATTGCGCGCGGTCCGCCGGGACGCATGTACCTGGGTGCCGAGGCGGGCAGCCTGTTCCGCTCGGACGACGACGGTGCGCATTGGCGGGAGTTGCCTTCGCCTTATGACGGCTCCTTCCACGGCATCCTTCCGCTCGAAGGCGACACCGTCCTGGCGTTTGGCCTCCGCGGCAACCTGTATCGCTCGGAGGACGGCGGCATGAACTGGGTGGCGATCCCGACCGGCACGACAGTGCTGCTGAACTCGGGCGTCCGCGTCGACGACGAGACCGTCGTGATCGCCGGCATGGCGAGCGTACTCCTGGTGAGCCGCGACGGTGGCCGAAGCTTCGAGCTCACGCAACAGGACGACCGGAAGGCGTTCTCTGCCGTCGTGCCCTCGGGCGACGGCGAGCTGATCGTGGCCGGGGAGGGCGGCGTGCGACGGCTGGCGCTGCCCGCGGGTAACGCGCAATGAAGGAATCCGGCGACGCGAAGATCGCGGCCTGGCTGGAGCCGCACGTCTTCGGGCACCGCACGATCATCCTCGCGCTCTTTGCGATCGTAACCGTCGCCCTCGGCTGGATCGCGGCGACGGGACTCAGGCTCGACACCAATTTCAACAAGCAGCTGCCGCAGCAGCACGAGTACATCCGCACCTACCTCGATCACAAGGAGGAGTTCGGCGGGGCGAACCGGCTCCTGATCGCGGTGATCTCCCGCGACGGCAACATGTTCACGCCGGAGTTCTTCCAGGCGCTCAAGGTCGCGACGGACGAAGTATTCTTCATCAAGGGAGTCGACCGCGCCCGCGTCCAGTCGCTCTGGACGCCGAACACCCGCTACACCGAAGTCGTCGAAGGCGGCATCGAGGCGGGCGATGTGATCCCCTCGGATTTCCAGCCCGACGCCGCCGGACTCGCGCGGGTCCGTGAGAACATCCTCAAGGCGGGCATCGTGGGCCGCCTGGTCGCCAACGACTTCTCAGGCGCGATGGTCAGCGCCCAGCTCCTCGATGCCGACCCGGAGACGGGTGCGCCGATCGACTATATCGGCATCTCGAACGAACTGGAGACGAAGGTTCGCTCGCGGATCGAGCAGGACAAGGTCGAGGTGTCAGTCGAGGGGCCGGTTTCGGTGCACATGATCGGCTTCGCCAAGGTCGTGGGTGACGTCGCGGACGGAGCGCTCTCGGTAGTCACTTTCGCGGTCATCACGGTGCTGCTCACGCTCCTGTTCGTATGGATCTACATCCAGTCGTTCAGGATCGCGCTCGTTCCGGTCATCTCCTCGCTGGTCGCGATGGTCTGGATGCTGGGTCTGCTGGTGCTGCTCGGGTACGGCGTGGATCCGCTCGGCATCCTCGTGCCATTCATCATCTTCGCCATCGGCACGAGCCACGGCGTGCAGAAGATCAGCGCCGTGAGCGACGCCGCGATGAGCGGGGCCGACAGCAACGAGGCCGCGCGCCGCACCTTCCGGCTGCTGTTCCTGCCCGCGATCGTGGCGCTCCTCGCGAACCTCGTGGGCTTCATCACGATCCTGCTGATCCCGGTACAAGTGATCCGGGAAATGGCCGTGACTGCGAGCCTCGGCATCGGCGTGATCATCCTGACGGACCTCATCCTCCTGCCCGTGCTCGTGTCATTCGTGCCGATCACGGGACGCTTCCGCGACCGCGTGGAGAGGCGCCAGCTCGCGTTGCAGAATGTCTGGACCGGCCTCGCGCGCATCACGCACCGTGGGCCGGCGGCCGCGATCATCGCGATCGCGCTCGTGCTCGGCGTGCTCGGGGCGATCAAGGGCCTCGAGACGCCGATCGGCGACACGCAGGCAGGGGTGCCGGAGCTCCGCGCCGACTCTCGCTACAACCGCGACAGTAACCTGATCAGCAGCCGCTTCTCGATAGGCACCGACATCATCAACGTCATCGTCGAGACCAAGCCCGACGGTTGCATCGACTACCAGGTCATCGACGCGATCGACCGCTTCGCCTGGCACATGGCGAACGTCCAGGGCGTGCGTGACGTCATGTCGCTCGCCGGCGTCTCCAAGGTCGTGAGCGCGGGCTGGAGCGAGGGCAGCCTCAAGTGGCGCAACCTGCCGCGTGACGAGCGCCAGCTCGTGCAGGCCCAGAATTACATCGAGACGAGCACGGGCCTGCTCAACCGCGACTGCAGCGTGATGCCGGTGATGCTCTTCCTCACGGACCACCGCGCGGAAACCATCGAGCGCGTCGTCGCGGCGGTCAAGGAATACCGGCAGAAACAGCCTACGGAGGGCGTCGCGTATCGGCTGGCGACGGGCAACGTCGGCGTGATGGCCGCGCAGAACGAGGAAGTGATGGCCAAAGAGTTCGTGATCCTCGGCTGGGTGTTCGCCGCCGTGACGATCATGTGCCTCGTGAACTTCCGGTCCGTGATCGGAACCATCATGGTGATCATCCCGCTCGCGCTGGTCTCGATCCTCGTTTACGCCGTCATGGCATTCGTCGGCATCGGCCTCAAGGTCAATACGCTGCCGATGGTCGCGCTCGGAGCCGGCATCGGCGTCGACTACGGCATCTATCTCTTCAGCCGCATGCAGGAGTTCCTGAAGCGCGGCCACAATGTGCACTACTCCTACCTGGCGGCGCTCCGCGTCACGGGCGCCGCGATCTTCTTCACGGGAGTCACGCTCGCGATCGGGGTCGCGACCTGGGTCTTCTCGCCGCTCAAGTTCCAGGCCGACGTCGGCCTCATGCTCACGTTCATGTTCCTGGTGAACATGCTGGGCGCGATGCTGTTGTTGCCGGCGCTGGGGGCGTGGCTGCTGAAGGCCAAGCCGGCGGCCGCGTGATCCCGCGAGCTTCTACGGAAATCAGTACCTCGAACTGGCGCGTGACAAGTTCGCCAGCCGGCTAGTCGCGCGGCAGCGCGGAAAATCTCCAGCAACTACTTGTATTTGCTAAAATTTCAGGTAAAGTACTGTATATAACAACAGTCTACCGGAGCCTGCCATGGAAGGGGAGTTTTCGTCGATTTCCACGCCTGAGTTGGTTGCCCAGATCACGACGCTCGCCGGGCATTTGAATGCCGCCAATGCGCGGTTCCTGGCTTCGGTTGCCGAGCTCGATCGAAGGCGCGGCTGGGCGGAGTGGGGCGTGAAGTCCTGCGCCCACTGGCTCAATTGGAAGTGCGGGATCGATCTCGGGGCTGCGCGTGAGCGGGTTCGCGTGGCGCATGCCCTAGAGAAGTTGCCGCAGATTGCCGCGGCGATGACGGCAGGGCGGCTTAGCTACGCCAAGGTCCGGGCCATGACCCGCGTGGCTGAAGCATCTAACGAGAATTACATTCTCAACATCGCTTTGTGCGGGACCGCGAGTCATGTCGAGCAGGTGGTGCGCGGTTATCGCCGGGCGCTGGATGCGGCCGAGGTGACGCGTGATGCGATCCAGCAGCGCGATCAGTCGCTGTGGTTCCATACGGAGTCGGACGGTTCGATGGTGATTCGGGCGCGCGTGCCGGCGGAGATCGGTGCACTGTTCAGGAAAGCGCTCGAGGCGGCAGAAGACTCGTTGCCCATTCCAAAAGGGGATTATCCCCTTGACGTATGTAACTGGATCAGCCATACTTGTCCCGTACTGGAGGGAAAGCGATGGCCAAACAGTTCACGGTTGCCGACTTCTTCAAACGGTTCCCCACGGACGACGCCTGCCTAGACCACCTGATGGAGCTGCGTTTCGGGCTGGAACTGGACTGCCCCAAGTGCGGCAAGCACGGCAAGTTCTCACGCATTACGAAGCTGCCCGCCTATCAGTGCGCTTGGTGCGGCAACCACATTCATCCGATGGTCGGCACACCTTTTGAGGCGTCCCACACGCCGCTCCAGAAGTGGTTCTACGCCATGTACCTTTTCACCACTTCGCGGCATGGCGTCCCTGCCAAGGAACTCCAGAGACAACTTGGCGTGACGTACAAGACGGCTTGGCGCATGGGCCATGAGATCCGCAAGTACATGGCCGAGACGGACGGCAACGATCAACTGTCGGACGACGTAGAGGCTGATGAAACCTACGTCGGCGGCAAGCCGCGCGTTAAGGGCTCTGGCAAGCCGGGGCGCGGCACCAAGAAAACCCCCGTCTTTGGAATGCTGGAGCGCGGCGGCAACGTGATGACTCAGGTTGTGGAGGCCACGGGCCGCCCCACAATCCAGCCGATCATCGAAATGAACGTTAAGAAAGGCTCCACGCTTCATACGGACGAATGGGTTGCCTACGATCACATGGACCGCAAGGGCTACAAGCTGAACCGCGTCAATCATGGCCGTGAGGAATGGGTGCGCGGTAACGTTCATACGAACACGATTGAGAACTTCTGGAGCCGCTTGAAGAACTCCATTCGCGGGACGCACATTCACGTTTCCAAAAAGCATCTTCAGAAATACCTTGGCGAGTTTGAATATCGCTTCAACATGCGCCACAACCCAGAAGCCATGTTCACCCGCCTTTTGAAGGCTTTTTAGCCATCTGGCGTAAGAGGGAATCAAACTTCTTCTTGCTCCCCTTAGTCGGATGCTCCTTGGCGAAGCGGTCCAACTTCTTCGCTCTTCGGGCCTCTTCCAAACTTAGATATTTTCCGTGGGCCATGTTTCTGCCTTGAGACTGCCTGGATCTACTCCATCCCAATTAAGCCGCAAAACCTTTTCGGCAAACCTCCCTGATCCGTCACCGGACGCACGAACAACCACCCTGTAGGTTCCCTCAACCGACATGGCACTCTGCTCACGCAGTAGCCGCGCTGGCGAACACATAAAAATTTCAGCTGGAAACCGTGTGTCCGTGCAAAACAAGATGTTTATAAGGGCCTCTCGACCGGCATGTAGGGATCGCGGATCATGTGCATGAACAGGGCCCGTTGACTGCGCCCATTCCAGTTGCGGCGATCCCTCGATGTCGATTCTTTCGATTTCCCCACTCTCATCAATGTACTCAATGGAATGCAAGTACACGGAGACGTTAGGGACGCTGATGTTGTCTTGTCCACAAACTGTGACACTGACGTAACGAGACATTCCTCGCTCGAAATGCACATCTCGAATGCACTTAATCGCATCAAAGCCAAGAGTGACTTTCGACTCGATCAATCCTTCTAGACGCTCGGAATCTATCCACCTTCTGACATAGGCAACCACGACCCAAATTAGGAGCGGCAACAGCGCCCACGCATAGGACCAGTCCTTCAAATGCACCGGGAACTCCAGTGCCTTAAGAACCGTGAAAACGATTGATGCGAGTGGCGCGATGACTCGCAAATATCTAAGCCCGTCGTCCCAGAAAGCCCCGAACAGGCCCGCTCTACTGGCGGCCATGGCCGACCCTCCATACGGGTCCGACCATAATACGCTGCTAAGTCATTGTACATACGCGAAGGGGATAAACCCCTCCGCGGAAACGTCTTTTGACACCGTGTCAACCGATGACCTGCACCGGGCGCGTAAGCGCAGGGTCGAGGCGCTCACCACGATCGCCGAGAGCTTCCTGGCGTCAGGCCCGCAGGAGCTATCGGGCGGCGATCGCCAGCAGATTGTCGTACACGTCGATGCCGAGACCCTGAAGCACAGCCATGCCGGGCGTTGTGATCTGGAACAGGGCCCGTCCATCGCAGCGGAGACTGCGCGAAGGCTCGCCTGCGATGCCAGCCTCGTCGCGATCGTCGAAAACGAGCAGGGCGAACCGCTCAACGTGGGCCGCAAGACCCGGACCATCCCGCCCGCCATCCGCCGAGCGCTCAACTCACGCGATCGCGGCTGCCGCTTCCCGGGCTGCGCCTTCAAGCGTTATGTGGACGGCCATCACGTGAAGCACTGGGCGCACGGAGGAGAAACCAAGCTCTCGAACCTCGTCACCTTGTGCCGCTTCCACCATCGATTGGTGCATGAGGGCTGCGTCGAGATCCAGACGCTTGATGACGGTGCGTTCCGGTTCGTTCGCCCGAATGGGCAGACCTATGAGAGTCCGCCACCGGCTGCGACCGAGTGGACACGGCTCGTCGCGGCTCACGAGGCGGATCAGCTGCGAGTCATGGCAACGACGGCGATCACCCGCTGGACCGGCGAAGCGCTCGACTTGGATATCGCGATCGGGAGCCTTATGGAACGAAGGGCAAATAGAGTGCCCGAATCTACCGATTTGTCGAGAACGCGGCAGTTCGGACTGCATAGATAACTTGATCAGGGACGAGTACTTGCCTGGATTTTTTGACTCAATCCGTCGACGGTCGCCCCCGAAGTTTTTTCCGATCACTGCGTAGCCGCTTGCCTTCGAGCCTTCGAGCCTTTGCCGCACGGCCCGGGCGTGTCGCCTTGCGCGGCCGCGGCCGCACGGCGGCCTGTTGAATTAGCTCTTCCATCCGCGCGAGCGCGTCGCGCCGATTCGCCTCCTGCGAACGATGGCGATGGGCTTCCAGGACGATCTCGTCGTATCGCGTCAGGCGCCGCCCCGCGAGCGCGCGCAATCGTGTCCGGCCGGCCTCGTCGAGCAGCGAAGTGGAGCCAACATGAAAGCGGAGCTCACAGGCGGTCGCGACCTTGTTGACGTTCTGGCCACCGGGGCCCGGACTGCGGACGTAGGAGAGCGTGTACTCGCTCTCGGGAATCATGCTCAGTCCTGGCCGTCGGCCGACGGCTCGATTGGCGCAGATGCGCGTGGCGCGAGCGCGGAGGCCGACTTGTCGCCTTGCAGGATGCGGATTTCTTGCTGCGCGGGCGGTATGGTCACTCCGTTCTCCCGGAACAGCGCCCAGATGCGGCGGTTGACGTCGGAGCGAACGTTGTTGACACCCTCGGCCGGGTCGCCGATCCAGAAGCGCAATTCGATCTCCATTCCGTAGTCGGCGAACTCGAGCAGGCGCGTCACCGCCGGCGGGTCGCGCAGGATGCGCGGATGATCGGCGGCCTGCTGCAGCAGCGAGAGCGCAAGCTCCACATCGTCGTGGTAGGCGATGCGGACCGGCAGGCGCAGCCGGACGCGGGGATGCCCGTAGCTCCAGTTGATGAGCGGATTGGTGATGACGTTCTGGTTAGGTACGAGAGTCGCGACCCCGTCGCGGTCGCGGATGACGATGTGACGGCCGCGCAGTTCCTCCACCCAGCCAAATCCGGTCGTGCTCGTGCCCGTCGTGCCGGTGAAGCTGATCACGTCGCCGGGCTTGATCGAGCGGTCGATGAGCAGCACGAATCCGCTCACGAAGTTCGCGGCGATCGCCTGCAGGCCGAAGCCGAGTCCGAGGCCGATCGCGCCGGAGAAGACGGTGAGGGCCGTGAGGTCGACACCCGAGGCCTGCAGGCCAAACAGTACGCCGAAGGCGATGAGGAAGGCGTAAGCGAACTTGCCGATGCCGATGCGCGTCGAAGGCGCGAGCTCCTGGATGGAGGTGACGCGCCGGTCGATCCAGCGCGCGATCCAGACGCTGACGACGACGAATACCGTGACTGTCGCGATCGCCTTGAGCACGGACCAGATCGTGATGCGCGTCGTTCCCTTCGTGAGCCCGATCGAGTCGAGCTGGCCGACGACCGGATCGAGCCAGCCGAGCACCTGGGCCGCGATCAACGACCAGACGATCAGCGTCGCGCGGAGCTCCCAGGCCCTGATGCTCCTGCTCTTTCCGAGCGAAAGCCGGAGCAGGAACATCAGCAGGCGGATCAGCGCGAGGAGTGCGAGAAGGGTCCAGGCCGTGTCCAACCAGGGCCGCGGCTCGTCGCCGGCCGCGAAGCGGGCGAAACCAACGATCGCGAGGCCGACAAGATAGGGCGACACGACGGCGAACGCGTCGGTCAGGATGCCGCGGGAGTGGCCGCCGTTCGAGCGATTGACGTACCAGCGCCGGCCCCAGATGACGCCTGCGGCGACTACGAGGGCGGTGAAAGCGATGATGGGAAATTGCGGGTTGGCGATGGTTGCCCGGAACGATGCGAGCAGCGCCTCGAGTCGATCGATCACGCGTTGAGGTCCGGTATCAGCTCGCTCTCTATCCTCATGATCTGGTCCTTGAGCAGGAGCTTGCGTTTCTTCAGGCGCCGGAGCTGAAGTTCGTCGACGTAGATGTCGAGCGAGAGCCGGCAGATGACGTCGTCGAGGTCGCGGTGCTCGATACGCAATTCACGCAGCCGCTGTATCCGCTCGAACAGCTGGGTGTTGACCTTGTCTTCGTCCGTCATGCGGGCTCGAAGTCGGACCAAACGGGTCGAATCGAATTGGGAAGCTTAGCCAAACGACCCGGCGGATTCCATGGCACTGCGGGATCGTGGAAGTCCGAGCCCACCGAGCCTTCCATGCCACAGCGGACGGCAAGCGAAATTGCCTGTTCGCGGTGGCGGGGGCCGCCGCCGCCCGTGATGACCTCGATGCCACGACCGCCGGCAGCCATGAATTCGGCGCAGAGCTCGCGCCTGCCGCCGGCGGAGAGAGTGTAACGCATGGGATGCGCGATCACGGCCTTGCCGCCGGCTGCGACGATCCATGATGTGACTTCGGCGAGCGCGGGCCAGGCGCTCGCGACAGACCCGGGCTTTCCGCGCCCGAGCCAGCGGTCGAATGCGGCGCCCACGTCCTTTGCGACCCCCTGGGCGACCAGGGCCCGTGCGAAGTGCGTGCGGGTCGGAAGGCTCCCTGCGGCACGGATCGACGCCAGTGCAGTGCTCCCCGGCGCGCCGGCCGCGTCGAGTTTTTCGGCGATCCGGATGGCGCGCGCTTCGCGAATTGCCTGCTGTGACTCGAGCCCGCGTGCGAGCGCCCCGGCGCGCGGATCGATCGCGAGCCCGAGCACGTGGATGGCCCTGCCGCGCCAGTCCGCGGAGAGCTCAACGCCCGCGACGAAGCCGATGCCGAGTACGCGCGCGGCGGTGGCCGCGGCATCGCATCCTGCGACCGTGTCGTGATCAGTGAGCGCCATGAGACGGACGCCGCAGCCTGCGACATGTGCCACGAGCGATGCGGGATCGAGCATGCCATCGGATGCCGTGGAGTGCAGGTGCAGGTCGACGGGCGAATGCGGGGTCATACGGCGCGCGGGCCGAGGCCGACCGTATCGACGTTGTCGCCGGTCAGCACCACGAAACCACGCTGGCGGCTGTAGCCGTCCGCCGTGTAGTCGAAAACGTAGGTGCGGTTCCAGGCAAGCGGTGCGTCGCCCGTGCGTACGACGCGCAGGCGGTGGATTGCAACGGTTCCGTCCAGCATCTGGACATTGGCGCCGGCGCAGGTCTCCAGCGCGACGCGGTTGGCGAGCTCCCGCGCGGCGAGGCTCGAGTGCCAGAAAATCGCGACCGCCGCGAAAACCGCCACCGAGAGCAGGAGCCCCCAGGTCATCGCATCATCGCAAGCCAGTCGATGTCCGAGTCGGCGATGCCCACGAAATGCGGATTGAGCACTTCCTCGCGCGCGTTGTAGGCGAGCGGCTCGCCGTCGAGCATCAGCACCTGGCCACCCGCCTGCTCGAGCACGCATTGCCCCGCGGCCGTGTCCCACTCGCTCGTGGGCCCGAGCCGCGGATAAACGTCGGCCTGGCCTTCGGCGACGAGGCAGAGTTTCAGGGAGCTTCCGACCTCGACGAATTCATGCGGCCCGACACGCGCGAGGAAGCCGTCGAGCGAACTGCCGCGATGCGAGCGGCTGCCGACCACGCGCACGGGCCCCGTGCCGCGCTTTGCGACGTGGATCGGGCGTCCCGACGATTCGGCGTCCGAACGGAATGCGCCGACGCCTTCGCAGGCGAAATAGTCCCGCTCGAGCACGGGAGCGTGGACGATGCCGAGCACCGGCCGGTGATTGTCGACGAGCGCGATGTTGACGGTGAACTCGCCGTTGCGCTGTACAAACTCCCTGGTGCCATCGAGCGGGTCGACGACCCAGAGACGATTCCAGTTCTTGCGCGTTGCATAAGGCGCCTTGGCCGCTTCCTCGGACAGCACCGGAATCTCCGGCGCAATGCGGCGCAGGCCCGCAAGGATCAGGCGCTCCGAGCGCAGGTCCGCTTCGGTCAGGGGCGAACGATCCTCTTTTTCCTGGACGCTGAAAGACGAGGCATAGACTTCGAGGATGGCGCGTCCCGCCTCGCGAGCGAGCGCGGTCACTTCGAGCAGCAGCTCGTTCGGGTCGGTGGTCATTTCTGCTCCGGAAAGTGGCGCGTTATATCATAGGCACGTGCACGGAAGCGCTCCTCACTGGCCAGCGATCGACACGGTCCTGCTCGACATGGACGGCACGCTGCTCGATCTCGGCTACGACAAGCATTTCTGGGAAGAACACCTTCCGCGGCGCTTCGCCGAAAGCCGGGGCATCGAGATCGAGGAGGCGCATCGCCTGATGCAGCCGATCTTCGAATCGACGGCCGGCACGCTCGACTGGTACTGCGTCAACTACTGGAGCCTGGCGCTGTCGCTGGACATCGCCTCGCAGAAACGCGCGACACGGCACCAGGTCGACTGGCTGCCGGAGGCGCGTCGATTTCTCTCGCGCCTCCGGGCCACCAGGCGCCGCGTCGCACTCGTCACCAATGCACATCCGGAAATCCTCGCGATCAAGGACGCCCAGCTCGGGATCCGGCGCCTGTTCGACGCCGTCTATTCCTCGCACGATCTGGGCGAGCCGAAGGAAAGCGCGGCATTCTGGCCGCTCCTCGCCGCGCACGAAAAGTTCGATGCGGCCCGCACGCTTTTCGCTGACGACAGCCCCGCGGTCCTTCGGGCCGCACGCGACCACGGAATCCGCTGGCTGTACGCCGTGAAGCGCCCCGTGCGCGGCGCGCCCGTTCGCGCAAATACGGAGTTTGCGGGCGTCGAATCCGTGCTCGAGCTGGCCGAAGGGCTCGTCTAACGCCCGCGGCGCCGGCGCTGGGATCCGGTTCCCTGGCGCGCGGCCTGGCTGGGCGGCGGCCCGTCCTCTTCCTCGTCGCCGTACGAGCGCGGAGCGTAGTGCGCCGATTTCAGGTACGGCAGCTCGGCCGGATCGAAGGTGTCGACCGGGATCCGCTGCCCGATGAATGCCTCTATTTCCGGAAGGGATTCGACGTACTGCTCACAACCGAAACTGACCGCATCGCCGGCCGCGCCTGCACGCGCCGTGCGTCCGATGCGATGCACATAGTCCTCGGGATCCTGCGGCAGGTCGTAATTGACGACGTGGCTGACGTCGGGAATGTGCAGGCCCCGCGCGGCGACATCGGTCGCGACGAGCGCGGCGAGTTTGCCGTCGTGGAACTCGCGGAGCATCCGCATGCGCTTTCTTTGCGGCACGTCTCCGGACATCGCTGCTGCCGCCACCCCATTCGCCCGCAGCAGGCGTTCGAGGCGCTCGGCCAGGCGCTTGGTGTTGACGAAGACCATCACGCGCGTGGCGGCGCCCTTGCGCATCAGGTGCACGAGCAGCGAAGCCTTTTCCTCCATCGCCGGGTAGTAGATCACCTGCCGTACGAGCTCCGCGGTGATGCGCTCGGGCTCGATGCGGATGAGCTCCGGGTCGTTCATGTGCTCGTAGGCGAGCTCCAGCACGCGATGCGAAAGCGTTGCCGAGAACAGCATGTTCAGCCGGTATTCCGGGTCCGGCAGTCGGCGAAGCAGGAAACGGATGTCCTTGATGAAGCCGAGGTCGAACATGCGATCGGCCTCGTCCAGCACCATGACCTGCACGTGGCGCAGGTCGAAGACGTGCTGCCGGAAGAAATCGATGATCCGGCCCGGCGTACCGATCAGTACGTCGACGCCTCCCGCGAGAATGCGGCGCTGCTTGTCATAGTCCACGCCGCCGAAAGCGAGGCCGAGCGTGAGGCCCGTGTACTGGACGAGAATCTCGGCGTCACGGTGGATCTGGATCGCAAGCTCGCGTGTCGGCGCAAGAATGAGCGCGCGCGGCGACGTGCCCGGCCGCCCGGCGGACGCCGGATAGCGCAGCAAATGGGCGAAGAGGGCGACCAGGAACGCGGCCGTCTTGCCGGTTCCCGTCTGCGCCTGTCCCGCGACGTCGAGCCCCGCAAGCGCCTTTGGCAGCGTGGCGGCCTGGATCGGCGTGCAACGCTCGAAGCCCGCGTCGGCGACTCCACGGGCGACGGATTCAGGCAAATGCAGGGCGGTGAAGGATAGGTCCGAAAATTGCTGTTGTGTCACCGGTTTACCACTTTGACGCCCATCACTTGAAAATTGCCCTCCGACGCGCTACAAAAGGAGCCTAGCGGTGCGGATTCCCGCACGTATTGCTCCCAACTGCGCCAAACATTGTGCCGTATCGGGCATTCGCCCGTCACCGATCAACTGAAACCAGGAGAAATGCCCGCGTGAGCGGCAATATCGTCCATACGACCGACGCGACGTTCGAATCCGACGTCCTCAAATCCGAAACGCCCGTTCTGCTCGATTTCTGGGCTGAATGGTGCGGCCCCTGCAAGGCCATCGCTCCCATCCTCGACGACATCGCCAGGGATTACGAGGGCCGGGTGAAGGTGGCCAAGCTCAATATCGATGACAACCGCCATACGCCCGTCAAGTACGGCGTGCGCGGCATCCCGACGCTGATCCTGTTCAAGAACGGCGCCCCGGAGGCGCAGCAGGTCGGCCTGGTCGGGAAGTCGAAGCTGGCGGCCCTGCTGGACCAGCACCTATGAGGGGCTATCTAGGCAACCAGGCGCGCAATCGCCAGAAGGGACACCGCAACCGCGGCGGTGGCGGCCCACGGCACGGCAACGAGGGGCTGCCCGTCGATGACCACATGATGGAAGGCGGTGAAGCCGACATCATCTCGCCGGAGGAGCTCGCAGCGTCGCGAAGCGCGATGAGCCTGACGGTGCTGAAGACGAAGCCCGTCCACGAGCTCGTCACCATGGCCGAGTCCATGGGCCTCGAGAACATGGCGAGGCAGCGCAAGCAGGACGTCATCTTCTCGATCCTGAAGGCGCATGCGAGGGGCGGCGAGGACATCTACGGCGACGGGGTCCTCGAGATACTCCAGGACGGCTTCGGTTTCCTCCGCTCCGCAGACAGCTCCTATCTCGCCGGCCCTGACGATATCTACGTCAGCCCGAGCCAGATCCGCAGATTCAACCTCCGCACGGGCGACTCGATTTCCGGCCTCATCCGCCCGCCGAAGGACGGTGAGCGCTACTTTGCCCTCCTGAAGGTCGGCGAGATCAATTTCGACACGCCGGAGAGCGCGCGCCACAAGCTGCTGTTCGAGAACCTGACGCCGCTGCATCCGACCAAGCGGCTGAAGCTCGAGCGCGGCAACGGCTCGACCGAGGACCTGACGGCACGAATGATCGACCTGATGGCGCCGCTCGGAAAGGGCCAGCGCGGACTCATCATTTCGCCGCCGAAGGCCGGCAAGACGATGCTGCTGCAGAACATCGCGACCTCCATCACCTGGAACCATCCCGACGTCTACCTGATCGTGCTGCTCATCGACGAGCGGCCCGAGGAAGTGACCGAGATGTCGCGTACGGTGAAGGGCGAGGTCGTGGCTTCCACCTTCGACGAGCCCGCGAGCCGGCACGTGCAGGTCGCGGAAATGGTGATCGAGAAGGCAAAGCGCCTCGTCGAGCACAAGCGCGACGTCGTGGTGCTCCTCGACTCGATCACGCGCCTCGCGCGCGCCTACAACACCGTCGTGCCGAGCTCCGGCAAGGTGCTGACTGGCGGCGTCGATGCCAACGCGCTGCAGCGCCCGAAGCGCTTCTTCGGTGCGGCGCGTAACGTCGA
Organism: Steroidobacteraceae bacterium; assembly: GCA_036781365.1. GTDB lineage: Bacteria > Pseudomonadota > Gammaproteobacteria > Steroidobacterales > Steroidobacteraceae > SCUD01. The sequence continues at coordinate 201,113 of DAIQBB010000001.1, forward strand.
AGAGGGCGGCTCGCTGACGATCATCGCGACGGCGCTGATCGATACCGGCTCGCGCATGGACGACGTGATCTATGAGGAGTTCAAGGGCACCGGCAACAGCGAGATCCATCTCGACCGGCGCATCTCCGAAAAGCGCGTTTTCCCGGCGTTCAACATCAACCGCTCCGGCACGCGCCGCGAGGAACTGATCACGACCCAGGACGAGCTGGCAAAGATCTGGATCCTTCGCAAGCTCCTGCACCCGATGGACGAGCTGGCCGCGGTCGAGTTCCTTCTCGACAAGATGAAGGACACGAAGACCAATGCGGACTTCTTCGATTCGATGAAGCGCGGATGAGCGAAACTCTGCGCCACCTCAGCCGGGTCGACCCGGTGATGGCGCAGCTCATTCGCCGCGCGGGTCCTTACGCGGTGAAACCCGAACGCGGGACCGGTGCCTACGAGGCACTGGTCGAGGCGGTCGCGCACCAGCAGCTCACGGGCAAGGCGGCGAGAACGATCCTCGGCCGGTTCTACGCCCTTTACGGTTCCGACCGTTGCCCGGAACCGGCACGCCTCGTCGAAACACCGGATCAGGCGCTCCGCGGTTGCGGATTCTCGCGTGCAAAGTCGGCTTCCCTGAAGGACATCGCGGCCAAGTCGCTCGACGGCACGATCCCGCCGCGCCGGTCGCTCGCCCGCATGAAGAATGAAAGCATCATCGAGCGGCTCATCGAAGCGCGCGGCGTCGGGCGCTGGACCGTCGAGATGTTCCTGATGTTCACGCTCGGCCGTCCGGATGTGCTTCCGGTCGACGATTACGGGATCCGGCTCGGATACAAGATCGCGTACGGGAAGCGGACGCTGCCGAAACAGAAAGCGCTTGCGAAATTCGGCGAGCGCTGGGCGCCGTATCGCACGACGGCGTCGTGGTACCTCTGGAGGGCGGTGGACATGCAGCGGGCGGCTCGCAAGGATGCGTGAACGTGAACAAGCTGCTTGAACTGCTCGAGCGCAGGAAAGTCATCCTCGGCGATGGCGCAATGGGAACGATGCTGCACCTGGCTGGATTGACGGAAGGTGCGCCGGAGCTCTGGAACGTCAAAAAACCCGATGTGGTGCGTTCCATTCATCGCGGCTATGTGGACGCTGGAAGCGACTTCATATCAACGAATACTTTTGGGGGCAATGTCTACCGCCTGAAGCTCGACGAATTGCAAGACCGCGTTGTGGAGCTCAACGAAGCCGGTGCGCGGCTGGCGAGGGAAGTGGCTGGTGACAGGCTGGTGGCCGGCTCGATCGGGCCCACCGGGGACCTGATGGAGCCCTTGGGAACTTTGACAATGGATGGGGCCAGGGAGGCCTTCGCGGAGCAAGCCAAGGCGCTGAAAGCCGGTGGCGTGGATTTTGCGTTGATCGAGACCATGAGCGCACTGGAAGAAGTACAGGCTGCTGTCGAAGGCGTTCGCGAAGTCGGCTTGCCGGTCGCGGTCACCATGAGTTTCGACACCAATTTTCATACGATGATGGGCATCAAGCCGGCGAAGGCAGTTGAAGCAATCAGCCAGTGGGGAGTCCAGGTGATCGGGGCCAACTGCGGCAACGGCCCCGCGGAGATCGAGCGCATCATGACGGAGATATCGCAGGCGAGGCCAGCCGGTGTGCTGCTGATGGCGAAGTCAAATGCCGGCATGCCGCGCTGGAAAGACGACCGCATCACCTACGGCGGCACGCCGGAGGTGATGGCAGACTACGCGCGCAAGATGGCAGCGATCGGCGTCGCCGTCATCGGCGGCTGCTGCGGCAGCACACCGGAGCACATAGCCCATATGCGCAAGGCCCTGGACGACTAGGGTACGAGGTACACGGCAGTCAGCAGGACCAGGAATGCGATGACTGCGACGAGGCCATGGATGACGATCACGCCGCTCGGCAACGGCCGCTGGCGCATGTGGTGACTCACGAGGTAGAGCCCTCAAAGCGCGGCTACGCCGAACAGCGCGAGCGCCCAGGTGTGGGCCGTTCCGAAGCCGATATCCCAGACGCCGAGCAACAGCACAATTACGCCGGACACCGCCAGCAGGCCATGCAGCATGGCGACGCCGACCTTCGGCGGCGTGCGTCCCTTGAAGTGCTGGACGCCCATGTAAAGCCCGAATACCGCGGCGACCGCGATCAGCAGTACGGACAGGTTGAACATTTTCAGTTTCCCCGGTTGTTGTTTGCGGCCCGGCGGTCGCCAGCGGACTCGCTGACGCGCCAGATCACGTTTCCGACGTCGTCGGCGACGAGCACGCCGCCCTGCTTGTCCACGACGACGCCGACGGGCCGGCCTTTCGCATTGCCGTTGTCATCGACGAAACCGGTCAGCAGGTCGATCGGTGCACCGGAGGGCTTGCCGCCGTGGAAGGGCACGAAAATCACGCGATAGCCGGAGAGAGGCTCCCGGTTCCAGGAGCCATGCTGGCCGATGAACATGCCGCCCTGGAATCGACGTGGCAAAGCTGTGCCTTCCGACAGCGAAAGCCCGAGTGATGCGGTGTGCGGACCGAGTGCGTAATCCGGTTTGATCGCTTTCGCCACGAGATCTGGCCGCTGCGGCGCGACGCGCTCGTCGACGATCTGCCCGTAGTAGCTGTACGGCCATCCGTAGAATCCGCCTTTGCGAACGGACGTCAGGAAATCGGGCACGAGGTCGCTTCCGAGCTCGTCGCGCTCGTTTACGACCGTCCACAACACGCCGGTTGCCGGTTCCCACACGAGCCCGTTCGGGTTCCGGAGTCCGGATGCGTATACCTCCCGCGCTCCGGAGCGCGCGTCGATCTCGAGGATGGCGGCGCGCTCGACTTCCTTGTCCATGCCATTCTCGGCGACATTGCTGTTGGAGCCGACCGTCACGTAGAGCTTGGAGCCGTCCTTGCCCGCGATGACGTTCTTGGTCCAGTGGTGATTGAGCGCGCCGCCCGGCAGCTCCGCCACCCTGACGCCCGCGGCCGTGATCGTCGTGTCGCCGTCGCGGTACGGGAACCTCAGGAGCGCGTCGGTGTTTGCGACGTAGAGCTGGTCGCCGACGAGTTCCATGCCGAACGGGGAATTGAGGTTTGCGAGGAGCGCCGAGCGCTGGTCGGCGATGCCGTCGCCGTCTGTATCGCGCAGCAGCGTGATGCGATTCGCGCTTGGTACCGCGGAGCCGGCGCGCTTCATCACCTTCTTCTGAATGAAGCCCCTCAGGCCCTTACCGTCTTCGGGGCGATCCGGTGCCGCGGTCTCCGCGACGAGTATGTCGCCGTTCCGGAGAACGTAGAGCCAGCGCGGATGATCGAGGCCGTCGGCGAATGCGACGACCTGAGTGCCTTCTGCTGCGATCGGGCGATCACCGTCGGCCCAGCCGACGGCGGGCGCGATATTGATCGTGGGAATGAACGATTTTTCGGGTGGCGGGAGCTTCGGATCGGGCCCGATTCCGTTCTCGACAAGCAGCTTTGCTTCGCTGCCGCAACCAGTTAGGACCAGCGCAGCAAGCAGAGCCAGCGGAGTCTTACACTGTGGACGCATGGCCATACGCAGTCTTTTGCCTTGCGCCGTAGCCTGTCTGTCAGCGGGCGCCGCATTTGCGGAGGCGACGACTCCGCCCCGGTCGCTCGGCCCTCCGAGCAACGCGACGGACAACTGCTACCGAATGCACAGCCGTGAGGGCGAGGTGACGGGAGAAGCCCAGGTCACCGTTTCGGTAAGCGCCGAGGGCCGGGTCACGGGTGCGACGAGTGCGCCGGGTACGCCCGAGCCGCTCGCTTCCGCCGCGCAGTGCGTCGCCGTGACGATGCGCTTCGAGCCGGCATTGGACAACGGCACGCCCGTCGCAGGCAAGGCCACGGTCGCGATCGGATTTCCGTCGCCGCCGCAATTGCGCGTGGACCTCCTGCGGGCGATCACGTATTGCCAGCCCGCCGTGCAGCCGCTCGTGACGCTGAGCTCCGCCTATGAGGGCAAGCTCGACCTGCTGGTCAGGGTGGGCAAGGACGGACGCGTCGCGGAGACCGTATTGCCGGAGGGCGTCCTTCCGTGGATGGAGGAGGCGGCGCGCTGCCTCGAGGATCGCCTCGAGTTCTATCCCGCGCGCCTCAAGCTCGTCGCGGTGGAATCCTGGACGATCGTGCCGATCGACTTCAACCTGACCCGCAACCCGCATGAGCGGGTGAGGCTCGACGCGCCCACCATCCGTTCGGACGACGAACAGATCCTCTCGGCTTATCGCACCTGTTATCCGGCGAGCCGCAGCGAAGAAGTAAAGATCAATTACCGCATCACGGTGACCGACGGCGGGCGTGTGCGGAAGGCGGAAGTCGTTTCGTCGAGCGGCGACGACGAGCTCGACGAGGCGGGCGTCTGCATCCTGCGCAAGCTCGTGTTCGTACCCGCGCGCCGCAATGGCGTCGACGTCGAATCGACCCTGAACTGGCCGATCCTCGTGCGCCCTCCCGGCTAGGCTTTCGCTTGCGGGAATTCCTTGTCGAGGATCTGCACCAGTTCCTCGTCGATCCGGTCGCGGAAGATTGCGAGCAGGAATCCGAGCTTCGCATCGACCACGACGTCGTTCTTGCCGACGACGACCTTGCCGCTGATGCTCGAGTGGGTGACCGAGAGTACGTCGCCTTGCCACTCGCAGGCCGCGTTGAAGCGTTTTGCGAGCACATCGGCCACGCGCTCGACTTTCTTTCGGGCGGCCTTGGGCGTGAGGTCATGCTCGCGGCGCAGGTGAATCTTGCTCACAGCGCCCGCCAGCCTATATCGCGGCGGAACTGCACGCCATTCCACCTGACGCGATCGGCGAGGGCGTAGGCCGCACGCTGCGCAGCCGCGACTCCGTCGCCGAGGCCGACGGCGCAGAGTACTCGGCCGCCGGCAGTCAGGATTCGTCCGTCTTCCTGACGGGTGGCGGCGTGAAAGATCTTTCCCGGAAGCCTTGCTGCCGCTTCGAGCCCGCTGATCGCATCGCCCGTCCGCGGATCGTCGGGATAGCCGCCCGCCGCAAGAACTACGCCAAGCGCGGCACGCGGATCCCATTCGGCGCGCGCTTCATGCAGGCGCCCCGCGAGCGCTGCTTCGCAAAGCGTCACGAGATCGCTCGTCAGCCGGGACAGCACGGGTTGCGTTTCCGGGTCGCCGAAGCGGCAGTTGAACTCGAGCACGTTTGGCGTGCCATCGGCGGCGATCATGAGCCCCGCGTAGAGAAAGCCGGTGTACGGCATGCCTTCCGCTGCGAGGCCGCCGAGCGTGGGCGTGATCACCTCGTGCATGACCCGCTCGTGCAGAGCGGGGGTAACGACGGGCGCCGGCGAGTAAGCGCCCATGCCGCCGGTGTTCGGTCCTTCGTCGCCGTCCCGGAGGCGCTTGTGGTCCTGCGAGGTCGCGAGCGGCAGTGCGTGCTGGCCGTCCGCCATGACGATGAAGCTCGCTTCCTCCCCTTCGAGGAACTCCTCGACGACCACGACGCGTCCCGCCTCGCCGAATGAACCGGCGAACATGTCCTCGGCCGCGCGAATCGCCTCGTCGGCGGTTGCGGCGATGATCACGCCCTTGCCCGAGGCAAGCCCATCCGCCTTGACCACGATCGGTGGGTGCTGGGCGCGGATCATCGCCGGATCGAAGGTCGCCTTCGTGAAGGCCGCGTAGCGAGCGGTCGGGATGCCGTGGCGCGCCAGGAACTCCTTGGTGAACTGCTTGCTGCCTTCGAGCCGCGCCGCGAGGCGCCGCGGGCCGAAGCAGGCGAGTCCGGCCTCCGCAAATGCGTCGACGACGCCGGCAACCAACGGTCCTTCCGGGCCGACGATCGTGAGCGCCACGCCTTCGGCGCTTGCGAGCGCAACGAGACCAGGGATATCCATTGCAGCGACGGCGACGTTCCGGCACTTCGGCTCGGTCGCGGTTCCCGCATTGCCCGGTGCAACCAGGACCCCGGAAACGCGCGGCGACTGCGCGAGCTTCCACGCCAGCGCATGCTCGCGGCCGCCGCCGCCGATGACCAGGATTTTCATGTCGCGCTCAATGCCTGAAGTGCCGCATGCCGGTGAAGACCATCGCCATGCCGCGTTCATCGGCCGCGGCAATGACTTCCTCATCGCGCATCGATCCGCCGGGCTGGATCACGGCCCGGATGCCGAGTTCTGCCGCGGCATCGAGGCCGTCCCGGAACGGGAAGAAGGCGTCGGAAGCCATCACGCTGCCGGCGACTTCGAGGCCCGCGTCCGCCGCTTTCATCGCGGCAATCCGGGTGGAAACGACGCGGCTTGTCTGGCCCGCGCCGATGCCGATCGTGCGGCCGTCCCGCGCGAACACGATCGCATTCGACTTCACGAACTTGCAGATCCGCCAGGCGAACAGCAGGTCCGCGAGCTCCGCCTCATCCGGCAAGCGCCGCGTAACCTGCTTCAACGATCGAGCGTCGATGGCGCCACCGTCCCGCGACTGCAGGAGCAAGCCTCCGGCGACGGACCTGAGTTCGAATCCGGCGGCCGAGGTGACCGCAACCGGCCCGAGCTCGAGCACGCGGATGTTCTGCTTCGCGGCGAGGACAGCGAGCGCGCCCGGCGCGCAGGCAGGGGCCGCGATCACTTCGACGAACTGCCGTTCGACGATCGCCGCGACCGCTTCCGCATCGAGCAGCCGGTTGAACGCGATGATTCCGCCGAAAGCGGATGTCTTGTCCGCTTCCCATGCGCGCAAATAGGCCTCGCGCGCGTCGGCCGCGATCGATGCCCCGCAGGGATTGGCGTGCTTGACGATCACGCAGGCGGCCGAATCGAACTGCCGCACGCACTCGATCGCGGTGTCGGTGTCCGCGATGTTGTTGTAGGAAAGCTCCTTGCCCTGAAGTTGCCGCGCCGTCGCGATGGACGCGCCCGCCGCGAGCGGGTCAGCGTAGAACGCGGCCGACTGGTGCGGATTTTCGCCGTAGCGGAGATTCTGCTTCTTGTTGAATCCGGCCGCGAACGCGTCGGGGAAGGTCGACTCGCCCTGCTGCTGCCGCAGCCAGCCGGACACGATTGCGTCATACCATGCGGTGTGGCCGAAAGCCTTGGCGGCGAGACGCCATCGCGTCGCTTCGGTGACTCCGCCATCACGCAGCTCGGCAAGCACGAAGTCGTAGTCCCGTGGATCGATGAGCACGGTCACGCGCTCGTGGTTCTTTGCCGCGGCACGTAGCATGGCCGGGCCGCCGACGTCGATATTCTCGATGGACGGCGTCTGCGCAAAGGGATAGAGGTTGACGACGACGACGTCGATCGCTGCGATGCCGTGTTCCCGCATGACGTCGTCGTCGATGCCGGATCGGCCGAGCAGGGCGCCATGAACTTTCGGGTGCAGGGTCTTAACCCGCCCGTCCATGATTTCCGGAAACCCGGTGAGCGCCGCGACCTCGGTCACGGGAAGCCCCGCTGCCGCGATCGCACGGGCCGTGCCGCCCGTTGAAATCAACTCGAAGCCGAGCTGCCGGAGCGCGCCAGCGAATTCGACGATGCCGGTCTTGTCGGAAACGGAGAGCAACGCCCGCCGGGCGTCCTGCCTCGCCATCCTGCTCAGGATGCCAGTCCGTATTCGCGCAGTTTCTTGCGCAAGGTACCGCGATTGATGCCGAGGATCGTGGCGGCGCGGCTCTGGTTGCCGTCCGCGTAGTCCATCACCGCCTGGAAGAGCGGCAATTCGACTTCGCGCATGACGAGATCATAAAGCCGGCCCGGGCGGTGACCGTTCAGGCTGTCGAAATAGCTGCTGAGCGCCTGTTTGGTGTGATCGCGCAGCGGAATTTCGCGGGAGTGCCCGTTGATCGAACGGGACAAGTGCGGACGGCGCGACGTCAGCGCCCTGGTCTTCGCGGTCATTGCTAAATGGTCCCCGATTTCCGATCAACCCTGACAGGAATTCGTCGGTGAGCTGCAACTGCTCCCTCGCGCATTCCGTCGTCAACAGCCCGGCTGGCAAGTGTCCGACCTCCGGGTGGAGACGGCAATACCAACTGAGATGTTTGCGCGCCACGCGAACACCTTTTGATTCGCCGTAAAACGAATAAAGGGCCTCAAGGTGCAAAAGCATGATAGCACGGACCTCGGCAAGCGAAGCCGGTGGAACCGCCGTTCCAGCGAAGCCTGCGCGCATCTCGCGGAAAATCCAGGGACGTCCCTGCGCCGCGCGCCCGATCATGACGCCGTCCGCGCCGCTTTGTTCCAGCGACTTCAATGCCTTGGCGGCACAATCGATGTCGCCATTGACGAACACCGGCACGCGCACGGCTTGCTTGACCGCGGCGGCCGTTTCGTATTCCGCCGCGCCCGCAAAGAAATCTGCGCGCGTCCGTCCATGCACGGCGATTCCGGCAATGCCTTCGTTCTCGGCAAGGCGCGCGATCGATACGGCATTGCGGTTTTCACGGTCCCAGCCCGTGCGCATCTTGAGCGTGACCGGAACACGCGCAGCCGCGACGACGGCGCCCAGTATCCGCGCGACCAGCGGCTCATCGCGCATGAGCGCGGAGCCCGCGGCGCGATTGCAGACCTTCTTGGCCGGGCAGCCGAAATTGATGTCGATGACTTGGGCGCCGAATTCCACGTTCATGCGCGCGGCATCGGCCATCATGGAAGGGTCATAGCCCGCAATCTGCACGACGCGAGGCTCGGGCTCTCCGCTGTGATCCATCCGCAGACGCGACTTGGACGTATTCCAGAGGTGAACGTCGGACGTGACCATTTCCGACGCCGCGATCCCCGCGCCCATTCGCCGGCAGAGCCGGCGGAAGGGCAGGTCGGTCACGCCCGCCATCGGCGCGAGAGCGAGCGGCGCCGCGAGTTCGTATGGACCGATTCTCATTGGCTCGCGGTCTTGATCTGGTTGGCGCAGCGCACGCCGCCTTTCGCGGGCAGGCAGATGTCGAGCTCGAATCCGACGGCCTCGGCGCCGGGATCGACGATGCGGATGAGCGCATCGGCCCGTTCTCCCGGCTCGAGGAGCCCTGAGCTGCCTGCTCCCGGCAGGTAGTCGGCCGGGCTGATGTCGCGTACAAAGAGCGTGCCGCCAAAGCGGTCCTGCAGAACGAGGCGTAGCAGGGGGAATGGCTGCGCGTAAGCCGCGCGGTTCACGATGCTCGCGCGCAACATCAGGCGATTGGCTTCGCTTGGATCGCTCGCGGCGCCCCACTGGCGGAGTTCATAGGCCGAAGGGTCGGTCGGCGCGAGCAAAGACGACCCGAAGAAGGAATACACGCCCGCGATCATGGGCCCGAAGGTCGGGCTCTGGACGAGGTCATTGCGGGCGCCGTGTATCACCTGCAGCAGCAGGAGCAGGGAAAGCGCCGTGACGGCTGCGACCCAGGGCCAGCGCTGTGTCAGGAATCCGGGTGTCTCCTCGACCTCGAATTCGCTGGCGGCCGCGGCGCGAGCGGCGGCTTCCTCTGCGAGGCGCTTTCGCATCTCAACTGGAATCAGGATGCGAGGCGCCGTGTGTCCGCTCGCCTTGGCTTGAGGTTGTGGCGAGGGTGCGGGCGACGGCCGAAGCGCGGGTGCGGGCGGTGGTGGGGGCGGGGGCGGGGGCTCGGCCGTTTCAAGCACGATCGACTCGCCCTCCTCCTCGAATACCTGGACTTCTTCTTCGGCAGGCTCGTCTGATTCCTCGAGGACCAGGATCGGGTGCTCGTCGGTGCTGTCGAGATCGCGTTGTGGCTCGACGACGCTGAGGCCAGCGGCGACAGTGGCCGGATCGAGTTGAACGGGCTCGGGGCCATCGAGGACGAAAAGGCGATCCAGCTCGGATGCGTCGCCGTGGAATTCCATGGCGGTCGCCTCGTCGTCCTGCGTCTGCCCGGCGGGAGCCGCGGGCGGCGTGGGCGGCGCGGGCGGCGCGGGCGGCGCGTCGGGAACTACCGTGAGCTCGTCCGGCGAAGAGAGTTCGATGTTCTCGTTGCCCGGCAGCTCCTCGACGGTCATCGAGTCGTCCGGCGACGGGGCGTCGGTCTCGGCTTCGGGCTTGAATGCCTTCTCGCTCAGGTTCTCGAGCGCATTGAAGGTCGTCGAGCAGACGCCACAGCGCACGTCGCCTTGCGCGGCACGTAGCGCCTCCGCCGTGACGCGAAAGACCGTCGCACAATCAGGGCATTGGGTGTACACGCCTACTCCGGGCGGCGACGGCCCGCGAGGAGGGTCCATTCCTCACGCTCCGCCACCGGGCCGATATCAAACCACGGTCGATACGCCTGCGCTACTTCGGCGGCCTGGTGCGCGAGCAAGCCGGCAAGGACGAGGCTGCCGCCGGTCCGGGCCAGGCTCGCGAGTCGTGGCGCAAGTTCGGTGAGCGGGCCCGCGAGAATGTTGGCGAGCACGACATCGAAGTGTCCGTCGATGGCGCCGGCCTGATCCGGGGTGGCGACCCGGGTTGACAGCCCGTTCTTCTGCGCGTTCTCCCGCGTCGCCCGCAAGGCCTGCGGATCGATGTCGAAGGCGGTCGCTTCCGCGGCGCCCAGCTTGAGTGCCGCAAGCGCGAGGATGCCGGAGCCGCATCCGTAGTCGAGGACTCGCTCGCCGCCGGCGATTCCGCTATCGAGCCACTCGAGACAGAGTGCCGTCGTCGCATGGGTTCCGGTGCCGAACGCGAGTCCCGGATCGAGCTCGAGGATGACGGGGGCCGGTTGATCCGGCTGCTGGCCCGCGGGCGAAACCCAGAGCCGCTTGCCGAAGCGCATGGGATGGAAGTCCTTGAGCCATTCCCGCTCCCAGGCACGATCCTCGACGTATTCGATTCCGATGGCGCCGGGCGGCAGGCAAAGTACGGCCTCGAGCGTGGCCGCAGCGATCTTTGGATCGATTGAGACTGAGAAAATAGCGCGCAGCTTCAGGGACTGCCACAGGGGCGTTTCACCTGGCTTCGGCTCGAGCAAGGGCTCATCACCGGCGTCGGCGAGCGATAGAGCGATCGCTCCGAGCCGATTGCAGGCAAGCTCGGCGCGATCGACCTGTGCGCCCGGAACCTCGATGACGAGCTGATGGAAGGGCATCGACCGCGCTGGGGCGCCTACTTCAGCCCGAGGCGGCGCTCGAGATAGTGGATGTCGAGCCCGCCTTGCCGGAATGCGGAGTGCCCGAAGATTTCCTGGTGGAGCGGCGCATTGGTCTTGATGCCTTCCACGACCATTTCGGATAGCGCGTTGCGCATCCGGGCGATCGCCGTGTCGCGGTTCTCTCCGTAGGAGATGAGCTTGGCGATCAGTGAGTCGTAGAAGGGCGGGACGGAATAGCCCGAATAGAGGTGGCTGTCGACACGGATACCCGGCCCGCCCGGCGCGTGCCAGAGCCGGACCGGGCCGGGCGATGGCGCGAAGGTCTTGGGATCCTCGGCATTGATGCGGCATTCCATCGACCAGCCGCGGAGCACGATGTCGTCCTGCTTGAATGGCAGCGGCTCGCCCGCCGCGATGCGAAGCTGCATCTTGACGATGTCGATGCCGGTCACGAGTTCGGTCACCGGATGCTCGACCTGCACCCGGGTGTTCATCTCGATGAAGTAGAAGTTGCCATCCTCGAACAGGAACTCGAGGGTGCCTGCGCCGCGGTATCCGACCGCCGCGCAGGCGGCGGCCAGCCGCTCGCCCATTTCGGTGCGCTGTTTGGCGGTGATGCCGGGGGCCGGCGACTCCTCGATGATCTTCTGGCGGCGGCGCTGCAGCGAGCAGTCGCGCTCACCCAGCGAAACGACGCTGCCGTAGTTGTCGCCGAGCACCTGGAACTCGATGTGCCGCGGCTTCTCCAGGAATTTCTCCATGTAGACCGTGTCGTTGCCGAAGGCGGCGAGGGCCTCGGTCTTGGCGACATTGATCGCATTCACGAGCGTCGCGTCGCTGTGCACGACGCGCATGCCACGGCCGCCACCGCCGCCTGACGCCTTGATGATCACGGGATAGCCGATGCCGCGTGCGAGCCGGAAGCACTCGTCCTGGTCGTCCGGCAGCGGGCCGTCAGAGCCCGGCACGCAGGGCACGCCGTGCTCCTTCATCACGCGGATCGCGGAAACCTTGTCGCCCATCTGCCGGATCGTTTCGCTCTTCGGTCCGATGAAGACGAAACCGCTGTTCTCGACCCGCTCGGCGAAGTCCGCGTTCTCCGACAGGAATCCGTAACCCGGGTGGATGCCGACCGCGTCGGTCACCTCGGCCGCGCTGATGATCGCCGGCATGTTGAGGTAGCTCTCGCGCGAGGAGGGCGGCCCGATGCAGACGGTCTCGTCGGCGAGCAGCACGTGCTTCAGGTTCTGGTCGGCCGTCGAATGCACGGCGACGGTCTTGATGCCGAGCTCACGGCAGGCGCGCAGGATGCGAAGCGCAATCTCGCCGCGGTTGGCGATGACGATCTTGTCCAGCATCCCGGTTACTCGATCGCGAAGAGGGGCTGGCCGAACTCGACCGGTTCGCCGTTCTTGGCGAGGACGGCCACGACCTTGCCAGCGCGCTCGCTCTCGATCTGGTTCATCATCTTCATCGCTTCGATGATGCAAAGGACCTGCCCGACGCGGACCTCCTGGCCGACCTCGACAAAGGATTTCGCGCCGGGCGCGGGCGAGGCATAAAACGTGCCGACCATCGGCGCCGTCACGAGGTTCTCGTCGCGGGCGGCGGGGGCGGTGGCGGCTGCCGCGGGAGGTAGCGCCGGGGCAGGGGCCGGGGCCGCCGGGGGTGGGGCCGGCGCCGCCGCCACCTGGTGCACGACCTGCGTGCCCTGGGTCACGCGCGCGATGCGGACCGACTCCTCGCCTTCGGTAATCTCGATCTCGGCGAGTCCCGATTCCTCGAGCAATTCGATGAGCTTCTTGATCTTGCGGATATCCATCACTTCTCCCCGGAGGGACTGTCGAGGCGGTCGAGGGCTGCCGTGAGCGCAAGTTCGTAACCTTGCGCACCGAGTCCCACGATGCTGCCCGCCGCGATGTCCGAAAAATACGAGTGCCGGCGGAAGGGCTCCCGCGCGTGCACGTTTGAAAGATGCACCTCGATGAACGGCACGGACACAGCGAGCAGGGCGTCCCGCAGGGCAATGCTCGTGTGGGTGAACGCGCCCGGGTTCACGATCGCGAAATCGACTGGCGCGGTGGCAAGTGCCTGGATCCGGTCGACGAGCTCATGTTCGGCATTGCTCTGGAACGCAAGGACTGTCGCGTCGCGCCTGGCAGCGAGAGCCGAAAGGCGCTCTTCGATCGCAGGCAGTGTCACATCGCCGTACCAGCCGGGTTCCCGGCGGCCAAGCAGATTGAGGTTGGGCCCATTGATCAGCAGGATCCGACGCATCGACGGCAATTATGCACCGAAAATGAGTCGATCAGCGTCGATCTGACGCTTAACTAGCCAATCTTCGGGACTTGGGCCCTGATCCGGTCCTGGGCGGACTTGAGGTCGATTTCACCGGCATCGACGGCCCGGACGGCCGACAGGATGACGTCAGCCTGCGGACGGCGCAACTCGCCGAGGTGAATTGTCACGACTCGGCCGGCCTTGTCGGTGAAGGCGGTAAAGGGGAGTCCCAGCGTCTCCACGCCAAAACCACGGGCCGCATCCAGCCCATCCTGTTCCCCGATGAGGACCGTGTAGTCGATCGGCGTCGACGCGAGAAAGCCGAGGACATCTTCGCGAAAATCCACGGCGATGCCGATGAGCACGAACTCCGGATACTCGCCGTCGCGCGCAAGCGCGTTCAACATCGGAATCTCACGCCGGCAGGGAGCGCACCAGGTCGCCCAGAAATTGATGATCTGCGGCTTGCCGTCCCATTCCGACAGCGAGCGCGGCTTGCCGTCGCGGTCGGCGAGCGTGATGTCCGGCCGCATCTCGGGAATGACCACTGCCGGCATTGCCGGCACTGCCGGCAACCCGGGTTTCTCAGGTACGAGAAAGTCTCGACTTGCGTAATAGGCGGCGATACCCGCCGCAAGCGCCAGGACCAGGACGAGGATCCGGCGTCCCGCGCGTCCCATCGTCAACATTCGCGAGTGAAGCGCGCGAGATGCGACCGGAAGTCATCCGCCTTGACGTAGCCAACCAGGCGGAACGGGCGGCATTCCCGGCCATGGGCGCCGAAGAAAGCAGTCGTCGGCGGGCCGTAAACGCCGAATCGGCGGAACAGGGCCTGGTCGGCCTCGTTGTTCGCAGTCACATCCGCCTTGAGCAGCACGTAGCCGGCGAGATCTTTCTGTACTTCCGGCACGGAGAAAGTGTACTTCTCCATCTCCTTGCAGGACACGCACCAGTCGGCATAGAAATCGAGCATCGCGGGCTGCCCGGCAGCCTTTGCCGCCGCGAGTTCGCGGTCGAGATCCAGAACCGAAGCGACCTTGCGAAACGGAAGCGGCTCTGAAGATGCAGCTGACCCCTTGCCCGTGAATCCCGGCAGCGACGCGCCGCGCAGCGGTTGCAGCGGATCATTTCCTCCGGCCGCCGCGCCCACCAACATGATGACACCCCAGACGATGGCCGCGAGGCCGAGACCTTTCGCGAGCAGGCGCCATGCCTCGGCACCCGCGCCCGCGCGGCCAAACCCGCCGAAGTAATAGCCGCCGACGATCGCGAGGAGCGCCCACAGCGCAAGCGTGAGCGAGCCCGGAAGCACGCGTTCGAGCATCCAGACCGCGACGCCCAGGAAGAGCACGCCGAACAGGGTCTTGACCATCGTCATCCAGGGGCCGGCATGCGGAAGGAAACGGCCACCTGCGACACCGACGAGCAGGAGCGGCGCGCCCATTCCGATCGCCATGGCGAAAAGCGCAAGCGCACCACGCAGTACGTCGCCCGTCTGGCCAATCACCGCAAGGGCCGCGACCATCGGCGGCGCGACGCAGGCTGTGACAACGAGCGCGGAGAGCGCGCCCATCATGGCCGTGCCGAACAGGCTGCCGGATTTCTGCCGCCCGGAGAGGCTCGCAAGCCTGGTTTCCAGGGCCGATGGAATCTTGATGTCGAAGAGCCCGAACATTGCGAGCGCCAGGACGACGAAAAGGGCGGCGAAGGAAATGATGATCCAGGGCTGCTGGAAGAAGGCCTGAGCCTGTTGCCCGGCGGCAGCGAACGCGGCGCCCGCGATCGTATAGGTCAGCGCCATGCCGAGGACGTAGACCACGGACAGCATGAACGATCGGCGCGCGGTTGCGGCTTCGCCCTGGCCTGCAATGATCCCCGACAGGATTGGGATCATCGGCAACACACAGGGCGTGAAGGCGAGGAGCAAGCCGAATCCAAAAAAGCTCGCCATGATGGCGATGAGGCTCCCGCCCGAGATCAGGTTCGAGAGGCGATCCTGCTCAGAGACCATCGGCGCCGCGTCGCTCGCAGGAGGGGTGCCGGGTGGCGGCATCTCGATGGAGACGGTCTTGGTGACGGGCGGGTAGCACAGGCCCGCGTCGGCGCAGCCCTGGTAGCTGACGGCGATTTCGACAGTCGACGCGATCACCGGACGCCGGACCGGCAGCTTCGCACTGAGCAAGTCGTAGTAGACCTCGACGTCGCCGAAGAACTCATCGGTCTTCTTCTTGCCATCTGGCAAGGCGATCTCGCCGAGGGACACGCCCGGAGTCGCGGTCTTCGCGGAGATACGATGTCGATAGAGGTAGTAGCCCGGCGCGATCTGCCAGTCGAGCAGCACGGCATCGCCGCCGTCCGCGATCGCGGTAAAGACGAAAGCCTGGTCGACGGGCAGGAACTGGTCCTCGTTGGACACCGGTCCGAGCAGGCCCTGACCGGCGGCGGCACCTGAAAGGGCGAGCGAGAGGACAAGTAGCGTTGTCTTGAATTTCGTCATTTCGGCCGAGAGGTTAGCGGCCTGATCGCGGCTTGTCGCGACCGCCTGCGCGTTTTCGCAAAGGCGGCCTGCGGAGGCATGCACGCACTGGCCAGATATCTCTATTTTTTCAATCAGTTACGAATGCCTGTCACTCGCAGGCCGACAGTGCTTGAAATTGATGGGCCGATCCCTATCATTAGCACCCGACCGGGGAGAGTGCTAACCGCGAAAGCGGGCTCTCCCGGGCACTAACTGCCGATTTTCCAAGGAGTGTTGAACCATGAAGATCCGTCCGCTTCATGATCGTGTGATCGTCAAGCGCGAAGATGAAGAGCGCAAGTCACCCGGCGGCATCGTGATCCCCGACACCGCTGCCGAGAAGCCCATCCGCGGCAAGATCGTCGCAGTTGGCAAGGGCAAGATTCTCGAGAACGGAAACGTTCGTCCGCTCGACCTCAAGGTCGGCGACAAGATCCTGTTCGGCAAGTACGGCGGAACCGAAGTCAAGGTCGACGGCGACGAGCTTCTCGTAATGCGCGAAGAAGACGTCATGGCCGTGATCGAAAAGTAATCCAGAGGACAAAGCAATCATGGCAGCCAAGGAAGTCAGATTCTCAGACGACGCGCGCACCCGTTTGGTCCGCGGCGTCAACCTGCTCGCGAACGCCGTCAAGGCGACGCTGGGCCCGAAGGGGCGCAATGCGGTGCTCGAAAAGAGCTTCGGCGCGCCGACCATCACGAAGGATGGCGTTTCGGTCGCGAAAGAGATCGAGTTGAAGGACAAGTTCGAGAACATGGGCGCGCAGATGGTCAAGGAAGTCGCATCGTCAACTTCCGACGAGGCCGGCGACGGCACGACCACGGCGACCGTGCTCGCACAGGCGATTATCCGCGAGGGCATGAAGGCCGTCGCCTCGGGCATCAACCCGATGGACGTCAAGCGTGGTGTCGACCTCGCCGTGATTGCGGCGGTCGAGGAGCTCAAGAAGATCTCCAAGCCCTGCAAGGACTCGAAGGCCATTGCCCAGGTCGGCACGATCTCGGCGAACAGCGACGAGGCCATCGGCAGAAAGATTGCCGACGCGATGGAAAAGGTCGGCAAGGAAGGCGTGATCACCGTCGAGGAAGGCTCGGGTCTCGAGAACGAGCTCGAGGTCGTCGAGGGCATGCAGTTCGACCGCGGCTACCTGTCGCCGTACTTCATCAACAACGCGCAGAACCAGACCAGCGAGCTCGAGGGCCCCTACGTCCTGCTGTACGACAAAAAGATCTCGAACATCCGCGAGATGCTGCCGCTGCTCGAAGGAATCGCCAAGGCGGGCAAGCCCCTCCTGGTCGTGGCCGAAGACGTCGAGGGCGAGGCGCTCGCGACGCTCGTTGTCAACACGATCCGTGGCATCGTCAAGGTCTGCGCCGTCAAGGCCCCGGGCTTCGGCGACCGCCGCAAGGAAATGCTGAAGGACATTGCGGTCCTGACCGGCGGCACAGTGATCGCCGAGGAAGTCGGCCTGTCGCTCGAAAAGGCGACGCTCAATGACCTCGGCAAAGCCAAAAAAATCATTGCCGACAAGGAAAACACGACGATCATCGACGGCGCCGGCAAGCCTTCCGAAATCAAGGGCCGGATCGAGCAGATCCGCCGCCAGGTCGAGGAGGCCACCTCCGACTACGACAAGGAAAAGCTGCAGGAGCGCGTCGCAAAGCTCTCCGGCGGCGTTGCCGTGATCAAGGTCGGCGCGGCCACCGAGATCGAAATGAAGGAAAAGAAGGCCCGTCTCGAGGACGCGCTGCATGCAACGCGCGCGGCGGTCGAGGAAGGCGTTGTGCCGGGTGGTGGCGTCGCGTTTGTTCGCGTGCAGAAGTCGCTCGACAAGCTTACCGGCGCAAACGATGACCAGAACGTCGGCATCCGCATCCTGGCGCGCTCCATCGAGGAGCCGCTGCGCCAGATTGTGCAGAATGCCGGTGAAGACGGCTCGGTCGTGCTCGCCAAGGTGCGCGACGGCAAGGGCAGTTTCGGCTACAACGCCGCGACCGGCGAGTACGGCGACATGATCGATATGGGCATCCTGGACCCGACCAAGGTCACGCGCCTTGCGCTCCAGAACGCCGCATCCGTTGCCGGCCTGCTGCTCACCACCGAGGTGATGGTGGCCGAGGCTCCGAAGGAGGAGCACGACCACGCGCCGATGGGTGGTGGCATGGGCGGAATGGGTGGCATGGACATGTAAGTCCGGATCAGGCTCGGATCTTCGGCCTGAAAGGCCCGGGAAGTGATTCCCGGGCCTTTTTTCTTGGTGCGTGCGCGGCCGGCGGGCCGTGTGTCGCGAGTATCTGGCGTTTGGCGGCGTCGTAGTCGGAGTCCGTCAGCGCTCCAGCTTCCTTCAGGCGATAGTGCTCGCGCATCTCGTCCCGCAAATGCTCGGCGTGCGCCTGGCGCCGGGCGGCGGCAGCGATACGAAGATGCGCATCCAGCCGCGGCAGGAATCCGCGGAACGCACGTAGCGTTCCCACGCTTCCGGTGTGCGCAATGAGCCTCACCCGACCGTGCGCGCTGAACAGGGCCACCGTTTCCGTCGTCAGATGGACCGCGGCAAACAGCGCGCTGACCGCGACACCGAGCAGCGCTGCCGTCGCCGGCAGCAATTCGTGCCGCCACCAGGGCGTCGTCGAGTCGGCGACCTCGCGCGCGCCCAACAATCCAAGTGCGAGGAATGCGCCGCAAGCCGCGATCCAGCGCCAAGCGACCTGCCGCGTCAGCAGCGGAGCCGGGTCGACGAAGCGCAGGTCCACGACGTAACGCGTGTCGACTGTCTGCGCGCGCGCGGTGCGCACGGACAAATAGAAATAGTCGATCAGTGCGAGTTCCATCGAGCGCCGCCATCGTCCGCCGTGGACGATGAGCCGCGCGTGGATTCTGCGCGCCGTTTCGAGTGTCGGCACCTCGCGATCGTCGGACTCGAGGAGGATGTGTTCCATGCGATCCATGGGCGCACATCTTCCGCCATAAAAGTCGAAGTAGGACAGTGGCGTTACATAGTCAGCGTTCACCGCGCGGGCGACGGGGCGTCGGGCGAGTGCGACGCCCATCACCTTTGAACTGAGAAGTGAATCACATCCATCGCGGTGAACTGAGACAATAGTCGCACCGCGATTCAGTCAAGGGCAAAGCAGTCGAAAGGCTGCGACGCAAAGTCTCCGGTCCCAAGGGCGCGAGCCACAGGATAGCGGGACCGCCGGAATCCGAGCCCATCGCGGGCCGAATCGGTTGCTTTGCCCAGGAACATTGCGGGGCGAGTGATGCGAGATGGCCATGCCGCGACGCGCAACCCAAGCCGGTCCTCACGATCGAGCTGCCGCCCGGCGTTTCCGCCAGCCCGCTGCGCGCCCGCACACACTCGTCGTGCAGGAGGAAGGAAAGCCATGCCGCTAATCACCCGGGCATTCGTCGCGTTCTCGCTGTCACTCTGCCTCGGCATCGCCGTCGCGCGGGCGCAGGAGGTCGATCGACAGCAGATGAAAGGGCTCGACGAGCAGGTACAGGACATCAAAACAGACGTCCTCGGCATCGCCGCGGAGCTGAACCTGCTCGAGGAAAAGCTGCTGTACCCGTCGGGCACGCAATTGGCCGTGTTCGTGGCGCTCGCGCAAGGTGATTCGGTCCGGCTCGACGCCGTGCAGCTCCAGATCGACGGCGAACTCGTCGCGCACTACATCTACAGCTTCAAGGAGCTGGAGGCCCTTCGAAAAGGCGGCGTGCAGCGTCTCTACGTCGGCAACCTGCCGACCGGCACGCATATGCTCGAGGTCTCGGTGGACGGCAAGCTCGAGGGTGGCGCCGACTACAGCCATACGGGGCAGTTCAGCTTCGACAAGGGTGTCGGGCCGAAGCTGGTCGGGCTGACGGTGTCCGGTCCCGGTTCGGGGCAGGCCCCGGTCGAGCTCGGGAACTGGTGAGCGATGGTGCGCTCGCCACATCGCCGCCTCGGACTTGGCCTGGCCGCCGCAGTGGCGGCCGGCCAATGCGCGGCCGCCGAACTCAAGGATCTCCACTACGGCGAAGCGATGTTCGAGGCCAATCAGGGCCGGTTCTTCGAGGCGCTGGTGCGGCTCGATACCGAGCTCGCACAGCACTACGGGCTCGACGAGCCCGCACTCGACACCCTGCACCATCACATCAACGGCGCCGAGTTCTCAGTCGGCGATTTCGAGCTCAACTACCGCATGCACAACCGCGCCGGCCGCGCGATCCGGGCCGTGCTCGAGGGCAACGTGGACGAAGGGATCCGCAACGAGGCCGCCTTCCGGCTGGCCAGGATTCACTTCCAGAAGGACCAGCTCGACGATGCGCTACACGCCCTCTCGCGGATCGAGGGCGACGTGCCCGAGGTAATCAGGGACGACGTCGAGTTCCTGCGCGCCAACGTCTACCTGGCCAGCGGCCGGGCTCACGACGCCGTCGAGGCGCTGAAGCCGCTTCGGGATTCAGGCGATCTCGCAGGATTCAGCGCCTACAACCTCGGCATCGCACTCCTGCAGGACAGCGATGAGGCGCACGCGATAGAGCAGCTGGATCGCGCCGGACAGATCAAGGCGAGCGAGCGCGCCGACCTTGCGATCCGCGACAAGTCGAATCTGGTTCTCGGCACGATGCTGTTCGAAGCGTCGGACTTCACGCGCGCGCAGCTGGCCCTCGACCGCGTCCGACTCGACGGGCCGTTCTCGAACCAGGCGCTGCTGCGCGCGGGCTGGGCGGAGGTATCCGCCGGCCATCAAGAGCGGGCGCTCGTGCCCTGGGGGATCCTGGTCGAGCGTGAGCCGACGGATGTCGCCGTGCAGGAAGCGATGCTCGCGGTGCCGCATGCGTACTCGACGCTCGACGCGCATGGCCGTGCGGCGGTCCTGTACGGCCGCGCGCTCGAGACGTTTACCGGCGAGATCGGCAAGGTGGACTCGTCGATCGAAGCCATCCGGGCAGGACGGTTCCTGAAGGCGCTGACGCGCGAAGAGACGCACCAGGACCGGAACTGGGTGGTCCGGCTCCGCCAGCTTCCAGACTCTCCCGAAACGTTTTACCTCACCGACCTGATGGCGTCGCACGACTTCCAGACCGCGCTCCAGAACTACCTCGACCTCGAGGATTTGCGCGCAAAGCTCGTCTCGTGGCGCAGGAGCTTCGACGCTTTCGAGGACATCATCCAGCTGCGCGCAGGCAACTATGAGCCTATCCTCCCTGGAATCGACGCCGAGTTCCGCGAGCTCGACTCGCGGATACGCGTACGGCTCGAGCAGCGCGACCGCATTTCCGCGCGCCTCCACTCGATGCTCACGGCGCCGAGACCCGACTTCCTCTCGACCGCCGACGAGCGGATCATGGCGGAGCGCATCGACCAGATCGACGCGCGGCTGCAGGGCGCCGGCGACGCGGCGGCTCCGGACCTGGAGCGCGTGGCCCGCCTGCGCGGCGCGCTGACCTGGACGCTTGAGACGAAATACCACGCGCGGCTGACGGAGGCGCACGAGCGCCTGTTCGAACTTGATCAGCACGTCGACGCGCTGAAGTCCACATACGGCGCGTACGTCAGGGCGCGGCAAGCGGCGACGCACAGCTTCGTCGGGTATGACGCGGGCATCGCGCGCCTGCGCGAGCGCGTGAACTCCGCGCTGCAGCGGGTGACGATCGTGATGGCTCGCCAGGGCCATGCGATCGAAACCGTCGCCATCAACCAGCTCAAATTCCGGCGCGAGCGCCTGGTGTCGCAGCAGACGCAGGCGCGCTACGCGGTCGCCGACAGCTACGACCGCGCGCGGGCGTCGCAGCCGGCCGGAGCCGGGCGATGACGCGCCGCGCCGCGCTTTCACTGGCGATCGCGGCCGCGCTTGCGGCGGGCTGCGCCGCAAGTCCCGAGAAGCGGACCCTGGCGGAGCTGCATGCGATCGACCCCGACGTTTCGGAGGTAGCCGTGACCGAGGGCCTCGAGCAGGCCATGCAGGGTTACCGGCGTTTCCTCGACGAGACGCCGGAAACCGAACTGACTCCCGAGGCGATGCGGCGGCTGGCCGACCTTCAGATCGAGAAGCAGTTCGGCATCCGCTCCGGCGACGGCCGGCCGCGGGAGATGGAGGCGCCCGAGCGCGCGGACATCGCCGCGGAAACCGGCGCGGAGCAGCGCAGGCCTCCGATCACCGCCGGCGGTGCCGGGTTCGCGGAATCCGAGCAGGAATTCGAGCTGCGCGCCACCGCCGAGGTGCAGCTGCCGTCCGCCGTCGCGACGGTACCTTCGGACGCGTCGGGGCCACTCGAGGCGATCGCGCTCTATGACCGCCTTCTCGCCGAGTACCCGGAGTACGAGCACAACGACCAGGTGCTGTACCAGAAGGCGCGTGCATACGACGAGCTTGGGCGCACGGAAGAGGCCATGGAGACGATGCAGAGGCTCATTGCCTCGAACGCGCATTCGGTGCATTACGACGAGGTGCAGTTCAGGCGCGGCGAGTACTTCTTCACGCGCAAGCGGTTTCGCGAGGCCGAGTCCGCCTATGAGCCGATCATCGGGCTGGGCGCCGACTCCTCGTACTACGAATTCGCGCTCTACAAGCTCGGATGGACGCTCTACAAGCAGGAGTTCTACGACGAGGCGCAACACCGATTCATGGCGCTCCTCGACTACAAGGTCTCGACCGGCTACGACTTCGACGAGCGGCACGAGGTCGACGAGGAGCGCCGTGTCGCGGACACGTTCCGCGTCATCAGCCTCGGGTTCTCGAACCTCGGCGGACCGAACGTCGTGCAGGAGTACTTTGCAGCGAACGGCCGCAGGGGCTACGAAGATCGCGTCTACGCCAACCTCGGCGAGTACTATCTGGCGAAACTTCGCTACGACGACGCCGCGAAGAGCTACAAGGCGTTCGTGGCGCTCAATCCGTTCCACCGCGCGTCGCCGCATTTCAGCATGCGGGTGGTCGAGATCTTCACCGAAGGCAAGTTCCCGAAGCTGGTGCTGGAGGCGAAGAAGGAATTCGCGGCCACATACGGGCTGCAGGCCGAGTACTGGCGTCACTTCGACGTCAATCAGTCGCCCGAGGTGTTGAGTTACCTGAAGAGCAACCTGCGAGACCTTGCAGGCCACCACCACGCGCTGTACCAGAACGGGGAACTCGCCGCCGAGAAGCCCGCCAACTACGCCGAGGCGCTGCGCTGGTACCGCGAGTTCCTGGTGTCGTTCCCCGAGGATCCCGACTCGCCGCCGATCAATTACCAGCTCGCGGACCTCCTGCTCGAGAACGAGGCTTTCGGCGAGGCGGCCGGCGAGTACGAGCGCACCGCATACGACTACCCTGCGCATGACAAGTCGGCGGCAGCCGGCTATGCCGCGATCTTCGCCCACCGGCAGAACCTGAAGGGCGCCCCCGAAGCGCTGCAGGACACGGCTCGCGCCGCTACCGTCGCGAGCTCGCTCAGGTTCGCGGACGCCTTCCCCGCGCACGAGCAGGCCCCGGCAGTGCTCGGCGCGGCCGCGCACGACCTGTATGGAATGAAAGACTTCCGGCCGGCGATCGCGGCGGCGCAGAAGTTCATCGAGCGTTATCCGGGCGGCGAGCCGGCGCTGCGCCGCTCGGCATTCACCGTCGTTGCGCACTCGTCGCTGGAACTCGGCGAGTACCCGCAGGCGGAACAAGCCTACGGCCAGGTGCTCGCGCTCACACCGCAGGACGACAAGGAGCGGCAAGCGCTGGTCGACAATCTCGCAGCGTCGATCTACAAGCAGGGTGAACAGGCGAATGCCGCGCAGGACTATCGCGCGGCCGCCGACAGCTTCCTGCGGGTCAAGCGGGCGGCGCCGGCGTCGCAGATCCGCGCGGCGGCGGAATACGACGCGGCCGCGGCGCTCATCCGTCTGCAGGACTGGACGGCGGCGGCCGCCGTGCTGGAAGACTTCCGTAGCAGCTGGCCGGATCACGAACTCAATGGCGAGGCCACGCGTCAGATCGCCTTCGTGTACCGGCAGAACGGCCAGCTGTCCCGCGCAGCCGGGGAATACGAGCGCGTCGCTTCGGAGTCGGGCGACCCGGACCTCCAGGGCGAGGCACTGCTGATCGCCGGCGACCTTTACGAGCAGTCCGACTCGAGCGCGCAGGCGCTCGCCGCCTACACGCGCTACGTCGAGCAGTTCCCGCGGCCGATCGGCACCGCCATCGAGACGCGCTTCAAGATCGCCGGAATGCAGCAAGCGGCGCACGACGAGCCGCGTTACCTCGAGGAGCTGGCGCAGATCGTGCGCATCGATGCAGAAGCCGGCGCCGAGCGCACCGCTCGCACGCGCACGCTCGCGGCGCGCTCGGCGCTGGTCCTTTCCGAGCGGCTCTACGGCGAGTTCGCGGGCTTCGAGCTGCGACAGCCGTTTGAAGCGAGTCTCGCGGAGAAAAAGCGGCTCATGGACGCCTCAGCGGGCGCCTTCGAGCGCCTGATCGAGTACGAAATCGGCGAAGTCACCGCTGCCGCGACCTATTACCTCGCCGAGATCCACATGGGTTTCAGCCGGTCGCTGATGGCTTCCGAGCGCCCGCCCGGGCTGCAGGATGCCGAGCTCGCGGACTACGAGCTCGCGCTCGAAGAAGAGGCTTTCCCGTTCGAGGAGCAGGCGATCGCGATCCACGAAAAGAACCTGGAGCTGGTGCGCGCCGGGACACTGAACGCCTGGACCGACAAGAGCCTGTCTCGGCTGGCTGAGCTCGTGCCGGTGCGCTACGCAAAGGACGAGCTGTCAAGCGGCTACCTCGGTTCCATCGAGCGTTACGCGTACATCACGCCCGTCGTCCCGCAATCCGCGTCTGCGGAGCAGCCTGCCGCGGAGCCGCCGCAGACGACGGGACTGGACGGCGAGCCGGAAAACGAGGAGGTGTCGCTTGCAGGCGCACTGTGAATCGCTGCGCGCGTCACTGCGCAGGCCGCGGCGGCTTGCCGCCGCGCTGGTCGCCTGCCTCTGCGCGACACCGGCGCTGGCCGCCAAGCACCCGCCGAAGGTCGAGATCGTCCCGGACGCGACCGGCTTCACGGTCACCCAGGAGATTCGCGTCAGCGGTGACGTGCGCGCGGAGTATGACCAGGCGCTTCGGCTGGTTGCGCAGCAGCCGTCCGAGCCCGGAATCGCGCTGCTCGTCAGGGTCACCGATAGCGCGCCAGGCGCGATCGCGCCGCACATCGATCTCGGCATCGCCTACGCGCGCGCGGGCGACCTGGACCGCGCCGAGGGGAGCCTCGGCAAGGCGCTTGCGATCAATCCGGATCATCCGGTCGCCAACAACGAGCTCGGCATCGTCTACCGCCGCAAGGGCCGGTTTGCCGAGGCGCGCACCGCCTACGAGAAGGCGCTCGCGATTTCACCGTCGTTCCATTTCGCCCACCGCAACCTGGCCATTCTCTGCGACCTGTACCTGATCGACCTCGGTTGCGCGCTCACGCACTACGAGGAGTACAGCCGGGCCGTGCCGGACGACAAGGAAGCCGTGAAGTGGATCGCCGACCTCAGGGCCCGGTCGGCAACCTAGGAGGACGCATGCTGCGCCGTACGTTGATGCTCGTTCTGTTCGTCGCCACCGCCGCCAGCGCTGCGGACGAGACTGCCGCGGACAAGGCCGCCGCGGACAAGCCAGCGCCGGCCGCGCAGATCGCCGCGGTGCAGCCCGAGGCGGACGCCGCCGGCGGGAAGAAGCTGTCCGGCATTTCGATATTGGGCAACCAGGATTCGCCCAAGGCGCTCGTGATCGTGCCGTGGAAGAGCTCGGAGGTCGGCGACCCGCTCGGGCTCGACGAGAACCTCGACGGCTCACGCCGTCCGGTCGACAAGGAGGTCTTCATGCGCGAGCTCGACTATTACGACATCAGGTCGGGCTCGAAATGAGTTTTGTTTTCGCTACACCCTAAACGCTTCAAGAGGAATCGAACCGTGGACATCTTCTACTCAATCGTCAACTTCTTCGTACAGGGCGGCGCGTTCATGTACCCGATCCTGATCGTGGCAGCGGTCGGAGCCGCGATCGCGATCGAGCGCTACATCACGCTCACCCGCCAGGGCGCCAGGAACCGGGCCGCCTGGGCGCGGGTCGAGCCGGCGCTGATGAAAGGCGAGTTCGACAGGGCGCGGGAAATGTCCAGCAAGGACGACACGACCATCTCGCGACTGCTGTCGATCGGGCTCGCGCTGCAGGGCACCGTGCGCCGCCGCGACGACGTCGAGAAGGCCATGGAAGAGAGCATGATGGAGAGCATTCCGCTGCTCCAGAAGCGCACGCACTACCTGGCAACGTTCGCGAACCTCGCGACGCTACTGGGACTGCTCGGCACCGTCAGCGGCCTGATCCACGCGTTTGCCGCCGTTGCGACCGTCAACCCGGCGGAGAAGGCGAACCTGCTGTCGGCCTCCATCTCCGAGGCGATGAACTGCACCGCCTTCGGCCTGGTGACCGCGGTGCCGCTGCTGTTCCTGCATGCCCTGCTGCAGACCAAGACCACTGAGCTCATCGACGGCATCGAGACGGCTTCGGTGAAGTTCCTGAACGCGCTTGCGGCCCGTGCGCATGCGCGCGTCAGCCATCTCGAGCTCGCGAAGGCGAGCTGAGGAACCGCCATGCTCGCCAAGAAAATGATGCGCCGCGTGCGCAAGCCGTCGGAGCTGTTGCTGGTGCCGATGATCGACATCTTCACGGTGCTCGTCACTTTCCTGCTCATGACCGCGGTGTTCTCGCGCATCACGATCCTGGAGCTGGAACTTCCGAGCGCTTCCGGCGGCCTCGCGGTCACCGAGCCCGAATTCCGGCTCGAGGTGATCTTGCGCAAGGAAGGCTTCGAGCTGACCAACGGCACATCGGTCATCGCCGCGGTGCCGAAGGTTGGCGGGAAATACGACCTCAAGGCCCTGTCCGAACTGGCGCAGTCGCTGAAGCGCGATCACCCGGACGTGGACGACGCCTCGATTCTGCTCGAGCCCAAGATCGAGTACGACGACCTGATCCAGGCAATGGATGCGATCCGCAGCGCCGAAAAGCCGGCGGTCGCCGACGACAGCGCACAGGCTCCGGGCGGTCCGGCAACCGGCGACGGGATGCAGGGCGAAGCCCGGCCCGAGCGCGTCGCGCTCTTCACCGACATCGCCCTGGGAGACGCACCATGATTCGCTGGAACCGCGGCAGCAGGGATCATCATCTGCATCAGCGCGAGGATGCCTATCTCAACCTGATTCCGCTGATCGACATCCTGTCGGTGATGGTCGCATTCCTGCTCGTGTACTCCGTAGACGTCGAAGTCGTGCAGAACTCGAAGGGTGTCGAGATTCCGCAGTCGACGGCGAATGCGCTGCCCAATCATTCGGTGGTCGTGATGATCACGCGCGATCAGGTCTTCGTGCAGGGCGAACTGGTGGCGGACTTCGCGGATATCACGGATCCGCGCACCGATGTGATCGAACCGCTGCTGGCGGTGCTCTTGCGGCCGATGGTAGGCATCGACGCCGAAGCGCAGGAGGCGGCCCTGGCGTCCCGCGAGATCACGGTGGTCGCCGACAAGTCGCTCCCGTATGACGTGGTGAAGAAGGTCATGACGACCTGTACGGAAGCCGCGTACGGCCGGATCTCGCTGGCGGTGATCGAGAAGGACAAGCCGGCCGTCTCCGGCGGCCTGGCGTCGACCTAGGCCCCGGCCATGACCATACATCCAACCATTGCAGCTCCAGGCGGTTCCATGGAATCCGAAGCAGACCAGGACAGCCAGACGCTCCAGCCGCAGCTTGCCGAGGTGCGCGCGAAGCTCGATGGGTTCGTGAAGAACCTGAACGCAGCCGATGCGGAGCTTGCGGCCCTGGCTAGAGAGCGCGAGCAGCATGGGCTGCTTGCGGATGCCTGCGGCGCGCTCGAGAAACTGCGAGAGACCGGCGCTGCCGGGCTCTTCTGGGGCGATCGCGACGCAGCCGCCGGCGAGGATCAGGTGCGCCGCGCGCGCGGCCGTGCCACCGCCTTCCAGAAGCACATCGGCGGAATCGAGGAGCGGCGCCGGGTGCTGGTCGAACAGATCCGTCAACATGAATTCGAAGCCGGCGTAATCGAGGACGACTTGTTCGACGCGCAGGAAGAAGAGGAGCTGGCAAAGCTCGACTGGATCATCGAGCGGGAGCTCGGCGAGCTGCCGGCGCGTGAACTGGTCATGCCGTGGACGCGCCGCGGCGAGGACGACCGCCGGTACCGCAAGTCGCTCGCGATGTCGCTGCTCATCTGCCTGCTGCTCGCCATCGTGTTCCCGATGATCGACATACCGCTGCCCAAGCTGGATGAAGTCATGGAGCTGCCGGATCGTGTCGTGCGCATGATGATGAAAGAGCGGCCGCGGCCGCCCGCGCCTGCGCGCGAGGTGGAACCGCCAAAGCCGGACGAGCAGAAGGTGGCGCAGCAGCTAGTCGAGAAACCAAAGCCGACCAAACCGGTCGAGGTCGACGAATTGCAGCCGGCGGCCGTCGTGGCCGTCGAACCGGAGCCGGAGCAGGGCATTCTGGCGTTCCGCGAGAAGCTGGCGTCCTTCCAGGATTCCCGCGTCAGCGACCGCATCGGGCTCAAGCCGCGAGTCAACAGCGCTGACGAAACGGCGGCTGGGAGGCCCCAGCGCGCGATGCTGACGAGCAATGCGCCGGGCTCGAGCGGTGGCATCAATCTTGCGGCACTCAGCCGCAATGCCGGCAGCGGCAGCGGCGGCGGCGCCGGCGGCGGAATGCAGGGCGTGAAGGTCGGACGGGCGACGAGCGCGATCGCAGCGATCGGCGGCGGCGGGGGCGATCGGCCCCTGGCGCGCGGCGGACCCGGCCTCTCGCGCACCGACGAGGAGATCCAGATCGTGTTCGACCGCTACAAGTCCGCGTTCTACCGGCTCTATAACCGCGAGCTGCGCAAGGACCCGACGTTGCGCGGACAGATGGTGCTGCGCCTGACGATCGAGCCGGACGGCAGCGTGTCGATGTGCATGTTGCAGGCGTCCGACATGGACGCGCCCGAGCTCTCCGCCCAGGTCGTGGACCGCGTGCGGACTATCAACTTCGGGGCGAAACCCGAGGTGCAGGCGCTCACGATCGTGTACCCGATCGATTTCCTGCCGGCGGCATAACGACCCAGGAGGCCTTCAACTTCCAGACAGCATCGTGACGATGTGACAAGGGCAAAGCCGCCGAAAGGCGGCGACGCAAAGTCACCGGTCTAACGGGCCCAGGGCCCCATGACAGCGGGACCGCCGCAATCCAGTCCACAGGACGGGCTGCCTCGGTTCCGCTCGCGATCGGATCGTCCGGTTCGTGGAACGAGGACACAGATGACTTCGAGTGGTGCACACAGCGCGAAGAGTCGGGGCAGCCGGACGGTGAACTGGCTGCTTGCCTGCGTGATGCTGCTGGGCGTCGCTAATTCAGCGCGCTCGGATGACTGCTCCGACTTTCCCGGCGGCGTCCTCGACGGCGCTGCGGGCACCATCGCGCCCGTCCAGCTGAACATCGACCAGGACTGCAGGGTCCAGAACTACACGCAGGCGAACCCGTTCGACTCCAACGTCAACTTCGACACCGATCCGGGGGACCCGAATTCGCAGGCATACCTGATCATATTCAACAACGTCTACTTCACCGGACAGATGTCGTGCAACGACAACCATATTCATAACCACAGGCTCTGGTTCACCAACGGAACGATCGCCACCAATCTTCAGCCGCAATGCCGGGAGCTTTTCATCCCGGTGGAAAAGATCGACAAGCAGAACCCGGCCGGCCAGACCACGGCCACAATCGGCGTGCCGTTCACCTACACGCACAAGATGCCGGTGATGTGGGACCCGCTGACCGGCACGGTCATCAATGACCAGGGCTCGCTCGACGACCTCCACGGCGTCACCGTAATAGACGACCTCAACGAATCGGCCGCGGCGCTCTCGTACGTGAGCCACGCCGCGTACTGGGAAGGGAGCGGCACGCCGCTGGTCGAAGGCACGGACTACTCGTTCACGAACGTGGGCGGGCGCCTGACCTGGGAGTTCGGCCTCTTCGATGTCGTCATCCCGGCAGGCGAACAGATCATCATCGAACTGACCGTCGTGCTCGACGACGACCCGGCGAACGTGAACGGGCTTCAGTTCGTCAACAAGGCCACGTGGGACTTCGGCCGGCTCATCGACGGCGTCTTCTACGAGCCGCTGCCCGGCGAGAACGGCGTCACTCCGCCGATGACGGTCGCGGCGCCGGAACTTGTCGTGACCAAGACCGGCCCCGCGACGATGAACATCGGCGAGTGGGGCGACTTCGTCATCGATGTCGCGAATGCCGGCCTGAGCGACGCCTGGGACGTAAGCCTCCGCGACCGCCTCCCGGACGGCGCGACCGGTGGCATGTGCGACCTGACACCCGAGATCCTGAGCGCCCGGGTATTCGCCGCCGACGGTGTCACGCCGGTGCCGGGCAAGCCTGCGCTGAATGCGGGCAGCGACTATTCCCTCAGCTACAGCGCCGCGCCGGACTGCGAGCTCAACGTCACCATGCTGACCCCTGCCGCAGTGATCGGGGCCGGCGAGCGCTTGGTCATCCGGTACAGGACCCAGCTCGACGTCGACACGCAGGACGGCGTGGCGCTGACCAACGTCGCAGGCGCGATCCAGTGGTTCAACGGCGATAACAGCAACCCCAATCGCGAACCGTACACGCGCACGCTGACGGACGGAACGCCCGCGATCGCCGATCACCAGGACCCCCACACCGTGACGGTCGCGCTCGCGGGCTACTTCTTCGAGAAGACCGTCGCCGACCTGACCAGCGGCTCCAATCCGGCAGCCACGGCCGCGCCGGGCGATACCCTGCGCTACACGCTGCGCTTCAGGACATTCGACGAGGCGCTGAGCGACTTCCGCATTTTCGACGAGTTGGACGCGCTCAACCCGCAAGCCATGTTCGTGTCGGGCTCGCTCGCGCTCGTCACGTATCCGGCCGGCGCCGACGTCAGCAACACGAACCCCACCGGCGGCGCGAACGGCGGCGGCGTCATCGACATCCGAAACCTGAGCGTGCCGGTGAGCGGCGAGATCCTGATCCAGTTCGACGTCACGTTGGCCGCGTCGCTCGACAACGGCACGGTCGTCACGAACCAGTCTGCGCTCCGGCTTTCGAACGGCTCGACCTTCACGGTCAGCGACGATCCGAACGTCAATGGCGTAGCCGACCCGGAGGTGGCGGGAGACGAAGACCCGACGCGGGTGACGATCGCCTCGTCCGCATTCTTCGTGGTCCAGAAGATCTCGACGGATCTCACCGGCGACCCGGCCATCCTGCTGGCCGGCGAGACGCTCCGTTACACGATCACGGTCAGGAACGTCGGCAACGGTGATGCGGTCGACACGTCGCTGCGTGACGCCGTGCCCGTGAACACGACCTATGTCGCGGGCAGCACGACGCTGAACGGCACCGCGGTGGCCGATGCCGGCGGCCTCTCGCCGCTCGTGAACGGCATGCCGATCTACTCGCCGGCCGACCCGACGCCGGGCTCGATGCCCGCCGACCCCTCCGCCAACCCGGCGAACGTCGCGACCATCGTGTTCGATGTCGTTGTGGATCCAAACGTCATCCAAGGCACGATCGTCTGCAATCAGGGCTTCGTGACGGCGCTGGACAGCGGCATCGTCGACTATCCCTCGGACAATCCGGACACGCCCGTCGCGAACGACCCGACCTGCGACATCGTCGGCCCGCTGCCGCTGCTCTATGCCGAAAAGCGGGCCGTGCTGTTCGGCGATCTGGCAACTCCCGGCGTCGTCGATCCGGGCGACACGCTGCGCTACACGATCACGGTGCAGAACTCGGGCGCGGTCCCGGCGACCGCCACGGTGCTGACCGACTCGGTTCCGGCGAATACGGCCTATGTGGCGAACACCACGCTGCTCAACGGACTGCCCGTCGGACAGCCGGACGGCGGCGTCTCGCCGCTCACTGCCGGCATCGACATCAGTTCCTCCGACCTGACGCCGCCGCTGCCGGGAGCGGCCGCAGGCATCGTCTCGCCCGGCGCGACGGCAGTCCTCCAATTCGACCTGCGCGTCGACGACGCCGCACCGCCGTGCGCCCTGATCAGCAACCAGGCGGTGCTCGGGAGCACCGAGTTGCCGGACCTCCTGACCGACGGCGACGGCAATCCCGGCACGGGACCGGAACCCACACTCGTCGCGCTGGGCGACTGCCAGCAGCTCTCCATCGTGAAGCAGGTGGCGGTGGTCGGCGGCGGTCCCGCAGTCGCGGGCGCGACGCTCGAATACGTCGTGCAGGTCGTGAACATCGGCGCCGTGCCGGCGTTCAATGTCGTCATCCGGGACGATCTCGATGCGACACAGCCGGGCTATCTCGCCTACCTGGCGGGCTCGGCCACGTTGAACGGCTCGACGTCGGGCGTCAGCTTTGCCGGCACGACCATCACCGCGGACTACGCTCAGGCCTACGGGACGCTGGAGCCCGGCGCAACGGTCGTGCTCCGGTTCAGGGCCATCGTCGACCCGGGTCTGGCGGACGGCACGACCGTGACGAACACGGGTGTCGTCTACTGGAACGACCCAACGCAGACCGCGAGCGCGAGCGTCTCGATCGTGGTGGGCGTCATTCCCGGCATATCGGTCCTGGGCGGAGCCGCCTGGCACGACGCCAATTTCAACGACGTGCAGGACGCCGGCGAGCGCGCGCTCGCCGGCTGGACGGTGGAGCTGCGTCGCGACGGGGGTCTGCTGCACTCGACACTGACGGATACCGACGGCGCCTACCGGATCGTCGGCGTCGCGCCGAATGACGTTATCAACTACCGGTACCAGCTGCGATTCCGCGCACCGGGCGCCGGCGCGAACACGGCGCCGCTCGGAATCGCCTCGTCGCCGTTCACGAACGCACTGCAACGCATCTCGGACATCGTTGTCCCGCCCAATGCGAACGTGCTGAGCCTCAACCTGCCGATCGACCCAAACGGCGTCGTGTACAACTCCATCTCGCGCACACCGGTCGCGGGCGCGACGCTCACGCTCCTGAACGCCGGCAGTGGGGCCCCGCTGCCGGACGGCTGCTTCTACGACTCGGCCCAGCAGGGGCAGGTCACGCTCGCCGACGGCTACTACAAGTTCGACCTCAATTTCAGCGACGCGGCCTGCCCGAGCGGCGCGGACTACCTGGTAGGGGTCGATGTGCCGGCCGGAACCATTTATGTCGGGGGGTACTCGCAGGTCATTCCGCCGGCGTCCGACGCCACTACCGCGGCCTTCTCGGTGCCGGTTTGCCCGGGCAGCGCCGGCGACGTGATTCCGGGCACCGCCCTGTTCTGCGAAGTGCAGGGCTCCGAATTCGCGCCCGCGGCCTCGGTGCAGGCGCGCACGGCAGGCACGGTCTACCAACTGCACCTGACGCTTGACGACAGCCAGATCCCGGGCTCGGCGCAGATCTTCAACAACCACATCCCGCTCGACCCGGACGTGAGTGGCGCACTCGCGATCACGAAGACCACGCCGCTTCGGAACGTCACTCGTGGACAGCTCGTGCCGTACGTCGTCACCGTCAGCAATGCCGCCGGGCTGCCGCTGACCGATGTCGCCATCGTCGACCGCTTCCCGGCCGGCTTCAGGTACGTCGAGGGCTCGGCGCAGATTGACGGCGTTGCCGTCGAGCCGGCCGTCGCGGGGCTCGAGCTGACCTGGGGCGGCCTGACGATCGCGAGCACGGGCCAGCACACGCTCAAGCTTTTGCTCGCCGTGGGCGCGGGCGTCGGCGAGGGTGAATTCGTCAACCGAGCTCAGGTCGTGCACGGGATCACCGGCAATGCGATGTCGGGCGAGGCGACCGCGACGGTGCGCGTTACTCCGGACCCGACCTTCGACTGCACGGACGTCACGGGCAAGGTGTTCGACGACGTGAACCGCAATGGCCTCCAGGAGGACGGCGAGGCCGGCCTGCCGGGCGTGCGCGTGCTGACCGCGCGGGGCCTCGCGGCGACGACCGACCAGTACGGCCGGTACCACATCACCTGCGCCGTGACGCCCGACGAGCGCCGCGGCAGCAACTTCGTGATGAAACTCGACGATCGCACGTTGCCAAGCGGCTTCCGCCTCTCGGGCGACCAGCTTCAGATCAAGCGCGCCACGCGGGGCAAGGCGCTGCGGTTCAACTTCGGGGCCTCGATCCACCGCGTAGTGGGCTTCGAGCTGGCGGACGCGGTGTTCGATCCGGGCGGCACGGAGATCCGTATCCAGTGGCGGCCCCGCATCAGCCTGCTCGTCGAGGAGCTCATGAAGGCGCCGGCGGTGCTGCGCCTCTCGTACCTCGCGGACGTCGAGGACGCGGCGCTCGTCGATCGGCGCGTCGAAGTCATCAAAACTCAGATAACGGAAGCCTGGGCCGCGATGAACTGCTGCTACCGGCTCACGATCGAGCGCGAGATCTTCTGGCGTCTCGGCGGACCGCCGAAGCGGCCCGACTTGCGCGCGCCGGAGGGCAGGTGAAAGCCATGAATAGCCATCGCTCGCTGCTGCTGATTCTCGGTTGCCTGGTTCCCGCGCTGGCCCGGACTGGGCCTATCGACGAGGCTGCTCCTGGCGAGCCGGCCGAGCGACACCTGTCCGACGACCAGACGTTCACGCGCTGGGCGCAGGACCCCGCAGTTCTCGACAGCGAGCGCGGCGACCGCGTGGAGGTGCGGCAGGTCCCCGGCGAGAAACTGGAAACGGTCAAGCTCAGGGGCGTCGTGCCGCCGATCCGATTCGAGTCGGGCGTGGCCCTGATCCAGGCGCAATACGTCGCGACGCTGAACGAAATCCTCGAGGGCATGCGCGATCGCAAGAACCTGCGCGTTCACTTCGTCGGACACGCGGATACGCAGCCGCTGTCGCCCGCGCTCGTGCGCGTGTTCGAGGATAACGCGGGCTTGTCCCGCGAGCGTGCGGGGGAAGTGGCGGAGTACTTCAAGACCGTGCTCGACCTGCCACCCGAGGCCATCTCCTACGAATGGGCCGGCGACACGCAGCCGGTCGCATCGAACGCGAGCGCCGAGGGACGCGCACAGAACCGCCGGGTCGAAGTCGAGGTCTGGTACGACGAAGCCAGCGCCGCATTGAGGGACGAGGAGGTCGTCGTCGCCGAGGACATTCGGCGCGTCAAGGTCTGCCGCATGGAGACCGTCTGCAAGATGCGCTACCTGGAAGGACACGCCCGGCGGGCACGCGTCCGGAACCTAATCGTTCCGCTGCGCTTCGACGACGAGACCGCGGCGGTCCCCGAGAACTTCACGGCCCAGGTGCGCCAGGCGCTCGACAATCTCCGCGACCGGCAGAACGTGGCGGTGCGCTTCATTGGCCACACCGACGACGTTCCGCTGACAGGCCGCAACGAGCGCATCTACGGCGATCATCTGTCGCTGTCCAGGTCGCGGGCGCATCGCGTCGCCCTCGCGATCCAGGAGTCGATCGGCCTGCCGGCCGCCGCGGTCCAGAGCGAGGGACGTGGCGCCTCCCAACCCGTCGCCACGAACGAGACTGCGCAAGGGCGCGCACTTAACTGGCGCGTCGAGGTGGAATTCTGGTACGACGATCCGCTTCAGGAGCTGCCCGACGAGCCCCAGCTCTGCCCGGGCGAGGGTGACGAGGAGATGGTGACGAAGGTCTACGACCCGCCCTGGGGCAAGATCGCGCCGCTGGCGCTTGCGCAGGGCCAGGCGGTGATACCGCCGGGTTACGCGTCGGCCCTGCGCCGCGCACTGTCGGACATCTCGGGCCGCAATAACGCGCGACTGCGCTTCATCGGCTTTACCCAGAACGAGCGCCTCGACCGGCGCACGGCCGCCGTCTATGGCGACGACATCGGGCTGTCTGCGGCGCGCGCGCGACGGGCGAAGGATGCGATCCTGCAGGATCCGACACTGGCGGGCGCACCGGCCGAGCACGAAGGGCGTGGCTACGTGCATTCGGACGACGTCGTCAACGCGGGGTTCATCCAAGGCACGGAAAGTTTCGTGCGCGTGGAGGCCGTTTACGACGAGCCGGCCCTGCGGGATGACTACGAAGGCGTCGACATCCAGCGCATCACGCGGGAGCTCAAGCCGAGCAGTCCCTATGCGCTCAACCTGATGCGTATCACGGTGGACGGCGAGCCGATCGACGACCCGGCCCGCAGCTCGGCCGACGTCCAGCGCTGCACCGACGTCGCCCTCGACAATGCCGATATCCGCTTCCGGTTCGACAACCTCGAGTCTCGTCCGCGTCTCGGAGTCGCGGCGCATCCGCGCGCCGTGACGGTGACCGGCCAGGGCGATGCTGCCGCGGCGCCGCCGGTCCGGTTCCGGATGTACGCCAATTACGGCCACTTCATCGAGCACGCGGAGATTCGCGTCTTCGACGCCGGCCGGTCAGTGTCGTCGACGCCGCTGGCGATCGTCGGCGTCGATCGCGCGGGCTTTGCTGAGTGGCAGCCGGACGCACGAGGGCTCGAAGGACCGGCGCACGAACTGAACTTCGTGCTCCGCGCATACGATGCGCGCGGCAATTTCGACGAAACCGACCCGCAGCCGTTGTGGCTCTACCACGAGACGGAGCGCGAGGCCTTGAAGAAGCGCGATGACGCGGCGACGCCGCGTGACGGCGACGAAAGTCCGCAAGCCGCGCCGGCCGACCGCGAGCTCCTCGCGGCCTATGGCGAGAGCGGGCTTGCGCTTCGGAACATTCCGCTCGGCAGCGGCACGGTCAAGGTCCAGGGCAGCGGGGTGCCCGCCAATCACGTGGTCTGGGTCGCCGGCCGCGAAGTGCCGGTCGATGCCGCCGGCAACTTCGCGGCCGAAGAGATTCTCCCCACTGGCGTTCATACGGTCGAGGTGGCCGTGCTGGACGAGGCCGGCAACGGCAACCTGTACCTGCGCGACATGGAGTTCAAGCGGAAGGACACCTTCTACGTCGGCCTGGCGGATTTCACGTTGTCCGAGAACCGCACCCGCGGGCCCGCGGAGCTGTTGCAGGGTGCGGACGCGCCCACGGACCTCGGTTCATCGCTGGACGGCCGGCTCGCGTTCTATGTGAACAGTGAGTTCGGGGACCACTGGAACGTCACCGCGAGCGCAGATACTCGCGAGGGCCCGGTGGAAGACCTTTTCAGCAATTTCCTGGACAAGTCTCCAGACTCTCTGTTCCGCCGCATCGACCCCGACAATCACTACCCGACCTTCGGCGACGACGGCGTCGTGGAGGAAATGGCCGCCACCATGGGCAAGTTCTACGTCAAGGCGAGCCATGGCGAGAACTACGGCATGTGGGGCAATTTCTCGATCGGGTACATGGGCAGCGAGCTCGGGCAGGTCGACCGCGGCCTCTACGGCGCCAACACCCATTACGGATCGCAGGCGACGACCAGCTTCGGAGAGCGCCGCTTTGCGGTCGACGGGTTCGCGGCGGAACCCGGAACGATGGCGAGCTTCGAGCAGTTCAGGGGCACTGGCGGCTCGCTCTACTTTCTGCAACACCAGGACATCCTCGGCGGCTCCGAGCGCGTTCGCATCGAGCTGCGCGACAAGGTTTCCGGCATCGTCACCGGCGTCGTCAACCTGCGGCCGGACATGGACTACGACATCGACTACATGCAGGGCCGGCTGCTGCTGTCCGAGCCGCTGTCATCAACGGCCGACGACAACCTCCTGGTCCGCAGCAGCGGCCTCGGCGGAGACGAGGCCTGGCTTGTCGTCCGGTACGAGTTCACGCCTGGCTTCGACGAACTCGATGCCGTCGCCGTCGGGGGCCAGGGCCACTACTGGTTCAACGACTATCTTAAGCTCGGCCTGACCGCGAGCAGCAGCGAGGAGGGCGACGTCGACAACAGCATGAACGCCGCCGACCTGACGCTCAGGAAGAGCGCGGAGACCTGGCTCAAGTTTCAGACTGGCCGAAGCGAAGGCCTTGTCTCCGGTCTGCAGACGTCCGACGACGGCGGCTTCGGCTTTGCTGGCTACGACGACCTGTCTTTCACCGAGGCCGATGCCGGGGCGTACCGGGCCGACGTGAGCGTGGGCCTCGGCGACTTCATCGCGGGCCGGGAAGGGCGCGCGACGCTCTACGCGCAATCGATAGAGGCAGGATATTCGGCGCCGGGGCTTGCGACGATCGCGGATACGGAGAACGTCGGCGGGACCTTCGTGATGCCGCTGTCGTCCCGCCTGAGCGTCGGCGCCAAGGGCGACCGCCGGACGATCGACCAGGGCCTGGAAACGACCGCGGTCGAGGTGAATGCCGGGTTCCACGTCACCGAGCGCATGAAGCTGAGCGCCGGCGTGCGCAATGACGATCGCGTCGACAATTCCCTGGTCGTGCCGCTCACGCAGGAGCAGGGCGAGCGCACGGACGCCGTGCTCCAGTTCGACTACGACCCGGGCTCGTCCTGGCGTGGCTACGGCTTCATGCAGGAAACCGTCGCCTCCACGGGTGACCGCGAGGAGAACGGGCGGGTCGGCATCGGCGGCTCCTACCGGCTTACCGAGCGCCTGCGCATCGACACCGAGGTTTCGGACGGCGACCTCGGGCCAGGCGGCCGCATTGGCAGCAACTTCCTCTATTCCGAGCTCACCAACCTTTACCTCAACTACGCGCTCGAAAACGAACGCGCCGACAACGGGCTCACTTCGCGGCGTGGCAATCTCGTGTCAGGCGTGAAGCGGCGGCTCTCCGACAGCTCGAGCGTCTACTTCGAGGAGCGCTACCAGGACAGCGGCTCGGCGTCCGGGTTGACACACGCGACGGGCATCAGCTTGGCCGCGAGCGAGCGCTGGAACTTTGGCGCCAATGCGGACGTCGGCACTCTGACGGACTCGCTGACCGGCGCGGAGACCGACCGCATCGCTGGCGGCGTCCGCATGGGATACGGATTCGAGAATGTCCAGTTCTCAAGCGCGGTCGAATACCGGATCGATGAAGCAGAGCAGCTTGACACGGGCGTCACGGAGCGGACCTCGTGGCTGATTCGAAACAGCATCCGGTACCAGCTGACGCCGGACTGGCGCGTGATCGGCAAGTTCAATCATGCCGTCAGCGAAAGCTCGCTCGGCGAGTTCTATGACGGCGGCTACACCGAGGCCGTAGTCGGCTACGCGTACCGGCCGGTGAACAACGACCGGTTGAACGCGCTTACCAAGTACACCTACTTCTACAACATGCCGACGACCGACCAGGTGACGGGGCAGGCCATTGCGGCGGAGTTCGTCCAAAAGAGCCACGTCGCCGCGCTGGATCTCAGCTACGACCTGACCGAGCGCTGGACGATCGGTGGCAAGTACGCCTACCGCCTCGGCAAGATGAGCCTCGAGCGGGAATCGCCGGAGTTCTTTGACAACACCGCGCACCTCGTGTTGTTGCGCGCCGACTGGCGCTTCCTGGAAGGTTGGGAAGGCATGCTCGAGGCGCGTGCGCTCGAGCTGCCGGACCTCGACGAGAAGCGCAGCGGCGCGCTCATCGCCGTCTACCGCTACCTCGGGAAGCACTTCAAGGTCGGGGTCGGCTATAACTTCACGGATTTCTCGGAGGACCTCACCGACCTGAGCTACGAGCACCAGGGCGCCTTCCTCAATATGATCGGCGTCATGTAAGCGAGTGGTGTCAGGTCCAGGCCGCCCTCGCCGCCCCTGTGAGGCGCGGGGTCCGTGCGGTCGGCGCACTTTTCGTAGCCAGCCACCGCTTCAGCTTATCGCTTCTGCCTGAACGCAAAGTTCGCCTGCCGGGCGAGGTGAATTGCCTGGTCGAGAACAACTCGGTCATTCACGGCCTTGATCGTATCGTGTCAAGGCTGCGGTGGCTCCGCGCTAGAATCCCGGTTTGGAAAACATCCAGTCTGTTTTCGCACACAGCAGGTTCGTCGCCGAGGCCTGCGCCCGCGATCCGGAATTGCCGGCGTCGCTCGTCACGGGCCGCGACCTGCGCGCGGCCTGCGACGCCTTGCTGGCAGGCGACCCGGACGAATCGCGGTTCATGGACGGATTGCGGCGCCTGCGACGGCGGGAACTGGTGCGCATCGCCTGGCGCGACCTCGCCTGCGGGGCACCGCTCGACGAGGTGCTCTCCGACCTGTCGGCCCTCGCGGATGCCTCGATCGCGACGGCGCTCAGCTTCGCGACCCGCGCGCTTTCCGCAACCTACGGAACGCCGCGGTCGGCGAGCGGCGAGCCGCAGGAGCTCGTCGTGGTCGGGATGGGCAAGCTCGGCGGCGGCGAACTCAATTTCTCATCGGACATCGACCTCATCTTTCTCTATCCGGAAGCCGGCGAGACCGACGGCCGGCGGCAGGTCGCGAACGAGGACTACTTCACCCGGCTCGGACAGGCGCTGATCCGGCTGCTCGACGCGAAAACACCGGAAGGTTTCGTGTTTCGCGTGGACATGCGGCTTCGTCCCTTCGGGGAGCCGGGGCCATTGGTCGCGAGCTTCGGCGCGTTCGAGGCCTACTTGCAGCAACATGGGCGCGACTGGGAGCGCTATGCCTGGGTGAAGGCGCGCGCCATCACGGGCGCCGACCGCTACCGCGAACTTTTTGACGGCGCCGTGAGGCCTTTCGTCTTCCGACGCTATCTCGACTTCGGCGTATTCGAGAGCCTGCGCGAGATGAAGGCGATGATCGCGCGTGAAGTCGAGCGCCGCGAGCTGCAGGACAACATCAAGCTCGGCCCTGGCGGCATCCGCGAGATCGAGTTCATCGTGCAGGCGCAACAACTCATCCGTGGCGGCACGGAACCGAGGCTCCAGGAGCCGTCCCTGCTCGCGGTCCTGCCACGGCTGGAGGGCGCGAAACTGATGTCGCGTGCGGCCGTCAGTGAACTCCGCGACGCATACGAGTTCCTGCGGCGCGTCGAGAACCGGCTGCAAATGGTCGACGATTCGCAGACGCATGCGTTGCCGGTCGATGCCGCAGGCCGCGAGCGCCTGGCTTCGTCAATGGGATATGCGGACTGGACGCAATTCAGTGCCGCCCTCGAATCCAGGCGAAGCGCCGTGACCGGGCGATTCGACGGCGCGTTCCTGGGCCGCGGCGTGACGGCCAAGACGACGCCGGCCGCGCTATTCGAGGCGCTCTGGACCTCGGAACCATCGCTCGAGCGCATTGTGGAGGAAATGGCGATGTTCGGACTTGCCGAACCTGAAGCAGCCGCCCGAGTGCTGCTCGAGCTCCGCCAGTCCGCTTACTTCCGGCGACTCGACGAGTTCGGGCGGCGCCGGCTCGCGACGCTCCTGCCGAGAATCCTCGAGGGCGCTGCCAGCGTGGTCGTCCTGACGCGCCTCCTGCGCATCATCGAGGCGATCGGCGGGCGCACGGCCTACCTCGCACTTCTGAACGAGAACGCACAGGCGCTCGGGAGGCTCGTGCAGATCTGCGGCATGGGAGACTACCTGGCCCGGCAAGTAGCCGCGCATCCCCTCCTGCTCGACGAACTGCTCGACGCGCGCGTGTTCGATTCACTCCCGGACCGCGCGCAGTTCGCGCAAGAGCTCGCGGCACGGCTCGAGCACGCGGGCAGCGACGAAGAGCTGCGCGTGGACGCGCTTCGCCAGTTCCGGCGGGCCGCGATGTTTCGCATCGCCATGCTGGACCTTACTGGTCGCCTGCCGCTGATGCAGGTCAGCGACCGCCTCACGGACGTTGCCGAGCTGATTA
Organism: Steroidobacteraceae bacterium; assembly: GCA_036781365.1. Taxonomy (GTDB): domain Bacteria; phylum Pseudomonadota; class Gammaproteobacteria; order Steroidobacterales; family Steroidobacteraceae; genus SCUD01. The sequence goes on from DAIQBB010000001.1 coordinate 242,592, forward strand.
TCGAACAGGCGCTCGTGCTCGCATTCCGGCACACGGCCGGGCAATACGGCGAGCCGCGCTGCCAGGACGGCGAGGGTACGCGCGCCGTGCGGGTCGGGATCGCGGGTTACGGAAAGCTCGGTGGCATGGAACTTGGCTATGCATCGGACCTCGACCTGGTCTTCCTTCACGATTCCACCGGCGACCGGCAACAGACCGCAGGGCCCAAGGCCGTGGACAACGAAGTCTTCTTCCTGCGCCTTGCCCAGCGGCTGGTGCACCTTTTGACCGTGCATACCGCGGCAGGGAGGCTTTATGACGTGGACGTGCGGCTCAGGCCCTCCGGCAAGGGAGGCCTGGCTTTTACGCAGATCGGTGCCTTCGAGGACTACCAGCGGCGCGAGGCCTGGACCTGGGAGCACCAGGCACTCCTGCATTCGCGCTGGGTCGCGGGCGATGCCGGCCTCGGCGCCAGCTTCGCCCTGATCCGGCGCACGGTGCTCGTCGAAGCGGTAAGGCGCGAGACGCTGCGCGAGGAAATCGTTGCAATGCGCGAGCGCATGCGCGCGGAGCACGCCAAGCCCCGGGAAGGGCAGTTCGACCTGAAGCAGGATCGCGGCGGCATCGCCGACATAGAGTTTCTCGCCCAGTACTGGGTCCTCAAGCACGTGCGCGAGCATCCGCCGCTGGCCGAGTTCGCGGACACGATCCGGCATCTCGAGTCAGTCGGCTCGGCCGCGCTCGTCGACCACCAGGTCATCGACCGGCTCGTGGACGCCTATCGCAACTACCGGAACGCCGCGCATCACCTCTCGCTCGAGCAACGTCCTCCGATCGTGGACGCCGTGGAGTACGCGCCGATCCGGGCCGGCGTGGCCGCGGTCTGGAACGAGGTCATGGTCGCGGGCGCCGACCCGGCGCCGCTATAATCCCGGAATGCAAACCGCGAAACCGCTGCAGCCGCCCAATGCGCGCGAGCGCTATGAAGTGACCGCGGCCGACCTGCCGCTTTCCTGCCCGATGCCCTCGATGTCGCTCTGGAACAGCCATCCACGCGTTTACCTGCCCATCGAGGCGACTGGTTTTGCCAAGTGCCCGTATTGCAGCTCCGAGTTCGTGCTCTCCCGCTGATCGCAAATGTTTGAGCGGCTCGCAATCGACCGCGGCGCGATCCTCTTCGATGCCGAACGCGTCGATGCGCCCGGCCCGCAGCTCTTCGACCCGGCGCACTGGAGCTCGCAGGGCGCGCTCACGGAGCAGTCGGGCGGCCGCGGATCCATCCAGTTCATCGACAAGGACAACGACCGCTGGGTCATGCGGCGCTACCTGCGCGGTGGCATGGCCGCCCAGATTGCACGCGACAGCTATCTGTTCCTGGGGGAGAAGCGCACGCGCTCGTTTCGCGAGCTCCGGCTCCTCGCGGCGCTTCGCGCGCGAGGCCTGCCGGTGCCGGCGCCGATCGCCGCCCGCTACGTGCGCGACCTCGTCACCTACCGCGCTGAACTCATCACCGAGCGGCTGCCGGGCGCTCACTCGCTTTCCGAAATGCTGTCTGCAGGACGCATGGACGACGCGCGCTGGGCGGCGATCGGACGTTGCCTGCGCCATTTTCACGATGCGGGTGTGCAGCATGCCGACCTCAACGCGCACAACATCATGCTGGGCGAGAACCGCGAGGTCTGGCTGCTCGACTTCGATCGCGGCCGCCTGCGGCATCCCGGCTCCTGGCGCGAACGCGCGCTCGACCGGCTGGCGCGAAGCCTCGCAAAGATAAGTGCAGATGCGACCGAATGGCGGACCGGCTTTGCGCTCCTGCGCCTCGCGCACGATGCGTGAGGCGCGATGTATTACCTCTATAACGTACTCATCTACCTTGCCGCACCCGTAGCGATCCTCGTACAGCTATGGCGCGGACTGCGCGACCCGAGCTACCGCGGTGGGCTCGCCGAGCGGTTCGGCTTCGGGCCGTCCGTGGCAGGCCCGACGATCTGGATTCACGCCGTGTCGGTTGGCGAAGTCCAGGCTGCGCAGCCACTCATCGCGCAACTTCGTGAGCGCCATTCCCGCTACCGGGTGCTGCTGACGACCGTGACACCGACGGGAGCGGCGCGTGCGCGGCTCCTTTTCGGCGACCAGGTGATGCTCCGTTACGTCCCGTTCGACCTGCCCGGCTCCGTGAAGCGCTTCTTTGACCGCGTGCAGCCGAAGCTCGCGATGATCCTCGAAACCGAGCTCTGGCCGAACCTCTACGGTGAATGCGGGCGTCGCGGCGTGCCGCTCGTGCTCGCGAGCGCGCGCGTGTCGCCGCGCTCCGTCGGGAAGTACCGCAGGCTCGTTTCACTCTTCCGCAAGACGCTCTCTCACGGGATCCTGATCGCGGCGCAGAGCGAGTCGGACGCCGAGCGGTTCCATTCGATCGGGGCGACGCCGGACCGCACCCATATCACCGGCAACATCAAGTTCGACTTCCAGCCGCCCGCGGGAATCGAGGACCAGGGAAGACGTTGGCGCGAGAAGAACGCGGCGGGCCGCCCGGTCTGGGTCGCGGGCAGCACGCATGAGGGCGAAGAGGCGATCGTGCTCGATGCGCACCGCCGGGTGCTGGAGCGCTTTCCAGACGCGCTGCTCGTGCTCGTGCCCCGCCACCCGCAGCGATTCGATGCCGTGCGCGACATGCTCGCAAAGCGCCACGATCCCGCGTCCAATCGCTCCTCCGGCATGACGATTTCCCGCACCACGAGCGTGGTGCTCGGGGACACGATGGGGGAGCTCATGATGTTCTACGCGGCCTGCGACGTCGCGTTCGTGGCCGGGAGCCTCGTGCCGATCGGGGGCCACAACCTGCTGGAGCCGGCCTCGATCGGCCGTCCGGTATTGACCGGGCCACACAATTTCAATGGTGAGGAGATCGCCCAATTGCTGATGGACGCCGGCGCCGCCTTCATCGTCGCGGACTCGGAGCAGCTCGCGCACGCGGTCACGGGCCTGCTCGACGACGCCAAGCTGCGCGGGGTCATGGGCGCGGCCGGCCGGGCCGTGCTGGACTCGAACCGCGGCGCGCTTGATCGCCTGCTGACTCTGGTCGATCCTCTGCTCGAATGAGGGGCTACCCGGATTGAAAACCGACTTGGGCCTCGCCGCGCCCTATACGCCCGATGCGATCGAGGCGCTCGTCGACCAGTTCGGCTCGCCGCTGTTCGTGATCGACTGTGAGCGGCTCAGGCACCAGTACCATGCGCTTGCGCAGGCGCTGCCGGGCGTGGACCTGCATTACGCGCTCAAGCCACTGCCCGACCGGACTGTCGTGCAGGTGCTCGCGCGCGAAGGCGCCTGGTTCGATCTCGCGACGAATGGCGAGGTGGACCTCGTTCGCGACGCGGGCATCCCGCCAGGCCGCTGTATCCACAGCCACCCGATCAAGCGCGGCTCCGACATCCGTCACGCGCTCGACTGCGGCGTCACGACCTTCGTTGTCGACAATGCAGAGGAAATCGCCAAGTTCGACGCCTGCCGCGCGCGCGTGCGGCTGCTCCTGCGCATTTCCTTCCGCAACCCGGACACGATCATCGACCTGTCGCGCAAGTTCGGCTGCGATGCGGACGCGGCGGTCGGGCTCGTCGATAACGCGGCGAAGCGAGGCATCAGGATTGCCGGGTTTTCCTTCCACGCCGGATCACAGCTCGTGAAGGCCGACAAGTACGTCGAGGCGATCGATACCTGCGGGCGGCTGATCGCGGAGGCACGGTCGCAGGGTTTCGCGCTCGAGGAGCTCGACATCGGCGGCGGTTTCCCGATCGACTATCTCGAACCTGTCGCGCCGATCGGGACTTATTGCACGCCAATTCGGGCGGCGATCGCACGGCTGCCCCGAGGCCTTCGTGTCATCGCCGAGCCCGGCCGTTTCATCTGCGGCCCCTCAGTCATCAGCGTCTCGACGGTGATGGGGCGCGCGAAGCGGGAAGGTCGCTGGTGGTATTACCTCGACGACGGCATCTACGGCACGTTCAGCGGCCAGCTTTACGACAAGATGCGCTTTCCGGTCGAGCCATTGCGCGGCAAGGACCGCCCGCGCGAAGCCTGCGTCATTTCGGGCCCGACCTGCGACAGCCTCGACGTGGTGGCAGAGGACCTGCCGATGCCGGTGCTCGAGATAGGGGAGCGCCTCGTCGCACGCCAGATTGGCGCCTACACAATGGCTTGCGCGACGGATTTCAATTTTTTCCCGCGGGCGAAGGTCATTGCCGTCAATGTCGAGCGCGCTGCCTCCTGAGCCGCTTTGCGCCTGCCCGATGAGGCGGCGCGCCCTTCAGGGAATCCTTTCCGCCGCAGCGGTCTTTGCCCTGCCGGCCCGCGCCGCGCCGGGTTCGGGTGCCCGGCTGATATTGATCAACACGCATACTGGCGAAGTGCTCGATACGGTCTACAGGACCGATTCGCAATATTTGCCAGGCGAGCTCGGACGGCTCGACTGGCTCCTGCGCGACCATCGCACCGGCGATGTATTGCCACTCGATTCGCGGCTCTTCGATCTCCTGCACGAACTCGCAGGATCGGCCGGGCTCGAGCCGCGTTACCAGGTCATTTCCGGCTTCCGCTCGCCGGCGACGAACGCCATGCTCGCCGCGAACTCGGATGGCGTGTCGTCGCGGAGCCTGCACGTGGAGGGCAAGGCGATCGACGTGCGCCTCGAGGGCTTGGCGCTCGAGCGGCTGCGCGACCTCGCGCTCGCGAAGCGGGCAGGCGGCGTCGGCTATTATCCGGCCTCGGATTTCGTGCATCTTGATGTCGGCCGCGTGCGGGGCTGGTGACGACTTCCATTCATCGCCGTGTCGATGCGCTGCGGGCGGGCAGGGACCCGGGCTTCGTCGCGCGCCTTACCTCAGGCTGGGCCGTGCTCGGGGAGCGCCAGTTCCTGCCGGGCTATTGCCTGCTGCTGCCCGACCCGGTCGTGCCGAACCTGAACGCGCTGAAGGGTGAAGGGCGCGCCGCTTTCCTTGCCGACATGGCGGCACTAGGGGACGCCGTGCTCGCCGTGACACATGCCGTGCGCATCAATTACGCCATCTTTGGCAATCAGGATGCGGCTCTTCACGCCCACGTGATCCCGCGTTACCACGACGAGCCGGCGGAATTCCGGACCGCGCAGCCCTGGGCCTATGATTGGGATGCCGCGCCCGCCTTCGACCCCGAACGTCACCGCGACCTGCGCGACCGCATCCATGCCGCCCTGGGGTCGGCCATCGCGGCTTCCTGACCTGTCTTACACTCTGCGGATGGCCGTCGGCGACGACTTCCGCGACTTCGTGCTCGAGCAGCTTGCGGCTGCCGGCCAGGTCACCTCGCGCTCGATGTTCGGCGGCATCGGCCTCTATCTCGACGGGCTCTTTTTCGCGCTGATCGATGATGACACGCTCTATTTCAAGGTCGACGAATCGACCCGCGCCCGGTACGAGAAAGCGGGTTCGAAGCCGTTTTGTCCGTTTCCCGACCGGCCCGACCAACCGATGGGTTACTGGCAAGTGCCGGCCGAAGTGCTGGAGGACTCCGAGGAGCTCGCCCGGTGGGCGCGCGAGGCGATGGGCATTGCTCTTGCGAAGCGCAGGAAGCGGCCGGCAAGGCGGCGCGCGACAGTCCGTCGCGGCAGGCCGGGGCGATGAACGTACACTCCGAGGACGCAACGCTTCGCCTGCGCCGGGAATGGGAGCCGCGCTTCCGCCAGTTCGTCGCGGAACAGCCGGACGCAGACCCAGGCCACGGACCCGTTCATCTCGAACGCGTTGTCGCGACCGCGCTTCGCCTCGCTCTGGAGGAAGGCGCACGCGTGGATGTCGTGCTACCGGCCGCCTGGCTCCACGATTGCGTGCACGTCGCCAAGGATTCTCCTCTGCGTACGCAAGCCTCGCGGCTCGCCGCGGATCACGCGCTGCGCTACCTTGCGGACGCCGGTTATGCAGGCGCCTGTCTGCCACAGATCCGGCATGCGATCGAGGCGCATAGTTACTCCGCCGGCATCGCGCCGCGGACCATCGAGGCGAAAGTCGTACAGGACGCGGACCGGCTCGATGCGATCGGCGCAATCGGCATCGCGCGCTGCATTGCGGTCGGCGCCGCGCTCGGCCGCCCGCTCTACCGGTCCGAGGATCCATTCTGCAGGTCGCGCAGTCCGGATGACCGCGGCGCCTCGGTGGACCACTTCTATTCGAAGCTCCTCAAGCTTGCCGCCACCATGCAGACTGCCGCGGGCCGCCGTGAGGCCGAACGCCGCACGGCCTTCCTCCGATCCTTCATCGATCAGCTCGAGACGGAGATCGGGACTTGAGCCGCGGCGTCAGCGCGACGCGCGCGCTGAAGATGCTGCGCGATGGCAATTCACGCTTTGCCGCGAATGCGCGCGGCACGGGCACCCTGATCACCGCCGCTCGCCGCGCGAAACTGACTGCGGCCCAGGAGCCGTTTGCGATCGTGCTCGGCTGCTCGGATTCGCGAGTGCCGGTCGAGCTCGTCTTCAACCAGGGGCCCGGCGACCTCTTCGTCATCCGCGTGGCGGGCAACATCGTCGCGCCGTCCCTGATCGGCAGCGTCGAGTTCGCGGCCGACCGGTTCGGTACGCGACTCGTCGTCGTGCTGGGACATTCGTCATGCGGCGCGATCGCGGCAACGATCGAGGAACTGCACCGGCCCACGAACAGCCATTCGCCCAACCAGAAGGCGATCGTGGATTTCATCCGTCCCGGAGTCGAAAAACTGGTTGCGGAGAAAGAGTCCGAGGGAGCGCTCGCGGTCGAGCATGCCGCGATGACCGCCAATGTCCGCGCGTCGGTCGGCCAGTTGCGGCATGGTTCCGCGATTATCGAGAGCCTGATCGCGTCCGACGGTCTCCTCGTCACCGGCGCCTGGTACTCGCTGGAGACCGGACGGGTCGAGTTCCTCGAGGAAACCCTACCGGCTTAGCGCGGCGATGAAGGTGGCGGCATCGACATTGCCGCCGCTCAGGACGATCGCAGTGGTTCGGCCGGCGATTGGCAGTTTCCCTGCGAGGGCCGCAGCGAGGGCGACGGCGCCGCCCGGTTCGACGACGAGGCGAAGGTCGCGGAAGGCGCGTGCCATCGCGGTCTCGACCTCCGCGTCGCTGACCGTGAGGATGCCGGCGAGCAGTTCCCGATTGATCGCGAACGTTAGTTGCCCGGGCGGCGAGGACTGGAGCGCGTCGCAGATCGAGCGGGCTTCCGGCGGATTCCTGAGGAGTGTGCCGGCGGCCAGCGAGCGTCGCGTGTCGTCGAAGGCCTCGGGCTCGACACCGTACACGACGACGGCCGGCGCCAGTGCGCGGATCGCGGTCGCCGAGCCGCTGACGAGGCCTCCGCCACTGCAGGGAATCAGGACATGGTCCGGGGTCAATCCGAGTTCCGCCGCCTGCTGCATCAACTCGAGGCCGACCGTGCCCTGGCCTGCAATGATGTGCGGGTCGTCGTAGGCCGGAACCAGCATCGCGCCACGTTCGGATGCGAGCCTCGCTGCGATCTGCTCCCGGCTTTCCCGCACGCGGTCATAGAGGACGACCTCTGCACCGAGCGCGCGCGTGTTGTCGAGCTTGATGCGCGGCGCATCCGAAGGCATCACGATGGTCGCCGGAATTCCAAGCATCTTCGCCGCGGCGGCGACGCCCTGGGCGTGATTGCCGGAGGAGAAGGCGACGACGCCGGCGCGCCGTTCGCCGGCATCGAGCTGGACGAGGCGGTTGTACGCACCACGGAACTTGAACGAGCCCGTGCGCTGCAGCGACTCCACCTTGAATAGAAATCGGCCGCCCATCGCCTCGTCGAGCGGCGTCGAGGCGAGCAGGGGCGTCCGCCGGGCGACGCCGGCGAGGCGGCCCGCGGCGGCCTGTACGTCGGCGAGACCGGGCAGGGGGAGCGATTCGTGCCGTGCGTTCATCGGGTGCTATGTTACGCCGCATGCAGCGTACCCTGCGCATGGCGCACCTCGTCGTCGGCGCGATTGCGGTCGTCGCCTTCCTGATCACCGGCATGCTCATGAGCGCTCACGAACCACCCGTCGCTGCGATGGACTGGGGCGAGCGGCTGTTGTTTCGCTCGAGGCACATCTATCTCCTGGCGGCGGGGCTCGTGAACCTCGCGCTCGGCGTGCGCTACGGCCTGCCGGAGCGCGCGGCCCGGCGCGGTGCCGCAATCGCTGGAACGCTGCTCGTGCTCGCGAGCGCCGTCCTGCTCTTTTTCGCCTTCTTTGCGGAGCCGATGGCTGGCCGGCTGCCCGGACCTGCCAGCAGCTTCGGACTCTTCGCCCTCTTCGGCGGCGTGCTGCTGTATACGCTCGTGAGCCTGCGCCAGAGTCCGGGCCGGGCCGCATCGTGACCGACCCCATCTGGATGCCATGCTCGGCGATGGTGGGCCTGACCGCGCTCGTCTGGGTCAAGCTCTACGCCGACCGGCTCGGCGAAATGCGCGTGAAGCGCATCGATCCGCAGGCACTGTCAACCGCGCGTGCCGCGGCGGGCAAGCTGGAACGCACGCAGGCCGCCGACAACTTCCGGAACCTGTTCGAGGTGCCGGTGCTGTTCTACCTGCTCTGCGTCGCGCTGGCGCTGAACGGCGGTTCGACGCCGGGATTCGTCGCGGCCGCCTGGGGCTATGTCGGCTTGCGAGTGCTGCACAGCCTCATCCACACGACCTACAACCGCGTCATCCATCGTTTCCTCGCCTATGCCGCGAGCACGTTGCTCCTGTTCGGCATGTGGATTGCATTCGTCGCGAGGATTGCGCCGTGAGCGAATTCGAAGGGCGTTGCCTTTGCGGCGCGGTGCGATTCGCCGTGTCGCCGCCTACGCTCTTCGTCGCCCACTGTCATTGCCACTATTGCCGCGAAGCGCATGGAGCGGCCTTCGTGACCTGGGTAGGCGCGGCCGAAGAGCGCTTCCACTTCCTGCCCGGATCGGCGGAGCCGAAGTGGTACCAGTCCTCGAAGCAGAGCCGCCGTGGCTTCTGCCCGAGCTGCGGCACTACACTTTTCTTCGCGTCGTCGATCTGCCCCGGCGAAATTCACGTCGCGCGGCCCGCAATCCCGGGACCGATTGATCGTGAGCCACAGTGCCATGTTTTCTATGACCAGCGCGCCGAGTGGATCGCAGTCGGCGACTCGCTGCCGCGCTATACGAGCGAGGAGCCGGGGCTTCGGAAATTCCAGGCTGTGGCCAAAATCAGGGGTTGAAAAACACCTTTCGATTCGTCAAACCGGACGGCCAGTCGTTCGACAGTGCGGCGCCGAACCCCACCGAATGGACACGGATCGTCGCGGCGCACGAAGCACATGCGATCGTCATCACGCCACAAACCGCCGTCACTCGCTGGATGGGCGAGTCGCTCGACCACGACCTTGCCGTCGGCTGGTTGATGGAGCGAAAGCGTCAGTGCAATCTGGTGAGTCTCGCCAGCTCTTCGATCGGCTCCGAGCACTGCGGCCCGCGGCAGACATAGGCGACCGTTCGATCCCGCGCGCGCTTTCCCGCGAGCGATTCGGGCAGCTCCGAAGTGTCACGCGGAATCGCGATGACCATTCGCCGCGGCGCATACTCGCGCGCAAGCGCAGCCTGCCAGGCCGCCAACTCGCTGTCGGGCCCGCGAATGACGACGATCTCGACGGGCTCGAGATACTCTTCCAGCGCCGTCAGCATTGCGGCATGCGCCTGTGGCGAGCGGGCAAGCGAAGCGTAGCCCGCTTTGATCGCCGCTTCCGAGGCATCGAGATACTTCGCCTCACCCGTGAGCCAGCCGAGTCGCGCGAGGGCCTGTGCGGCGACGCCGTTTCCGGAGGGCATGGCGTCGTCCGCGAAGCCTTTCGGCCGAGTCAACGGCGGATCCTCGCCTTCCGCCGTGAACCAGAACCCTCCGCGCTCGCGGTCCATGAATCGTTCGAGCAACGCGTCCGCAATCTTGTGCGCGAATTCGAGATCCGCGGAGCGAAACCGCGCCTGCATGAGCTCCAGCAACGCGTCGAGCAGGAAAGCATGGTCGTCGAGATAGGCCGGGAAGCGTGCAGCCCCCGCTTTCCAGCTTGCGAACAGGCGGCCATTCCGCCAGCAGTTCTGCCGCAGAAAATCGACGGCCCGGTACGCCGCATCGACATGGGCGGCCTCGCCGAGCATGCGCCCGCTGATCGCGAGCCCCCGAATCATCAGTCCGTTCCAGGCGGTCAGGACCTTGTCGTCGAGGCCCGGACGCACGCGCCGCTCGCGCGCCGCAAACAACGTGGCGCGGCCTGAATTCAGCAGCGGGACATCTTCGGGCCCGATTTCCGCGAAACAGTGCAAGTGCCAGGCGCCCTCGAAGTTCGGCTCGCGGTCGAGCCCGTAGCGGCGCGCGAGCACGCGATATTCATCGGCCGTCACGAGCGATTCGACCTCGTCGCGCCGCCATGCGTAGAAACGGCCCTCGTGTCCCTCGGAATCCGCATCGAGGGCCGAATGGAAACCGCCTTCGGGTGCACGCATCTCGCGCAGCGCCCAGGCTGCCGTCGCAAGCGCCGTTTCGCGCAACGACTCGTTTCCGGTCGCGACCGCCGCCTGCGCGCAGAGGGCGAGCAGGGGTCCGTTGTCGTAGAGCATCTTCTCGAAGTGCGGAATCATCCAGAAGGGGTCGACCGAATAGCGGCAGAAGCCGCCGCCCAGCTGGTCGAAGATGCCGCCCTGCGCCATGCGCAGAAGCGTCCAGGTTGCCATGTGCAGCGCCCGGGGGTCTCCGAACCGCAGCAGGAACTCGATGCTTGCGGCATGAGGAAACTTCGGCGCGGGACCGAAGCCGCCGTAACGCTCGTCGAACGCGGCCTCGAGATCGCGGCGGGCACGATCAAGCGGTTCGCGCGTGACCGCAAGCGCAGCGTCAACGGGGGGCGGTGTGAGGTCCCTGAACACGTCGCGCAGTGCCGCATTCTGGGAGCGAACGCCCTCGCGCTCGTCGCGATAGAACGTCGCAACGCGCTCGAGCAGGTCGGTGAAAGCCGGCATGCCATAGCGTGGCTGCTTCGGGAAATAGGTGCCGCCGAAGAACGGGGTCAGGTCATCCGGCGCAAGGAACATCGTGAGCGGCCAACCGCCGCCGCGTTGCGTCAGCATCTGGTGCGCGACCTGGTACACCTTGTCGAGATCGGGCCGTTCCTCGCGATCTACCTTGACGTTGACGAACAGCCGGTTCATGACGGCGGCGGTCGCCTCGTCCTCGAAGGACTCGTGCGCCATCACGTGACACCAGTGACAGGCGGAGTAACCGATCGACAGGAGAATCGGACGGTCTTCCTCCTTCGCTTTCGCAATCGCGGCCGTTCCCCACGGATGCCAGTCCACGGGATTCGCGGCGTGCTGCAGGAGATAAGGGCTCGTTTCGTCCGCGAGCCGGTTCATCGCGATGCCCGCGGTCAGGTAGAATTGTGCTCACTATAGCCACCGCGCTTCCTCCCCGCATGTCGAGCATCCCTGAAACCGCCGCCTTGTCCGGGAGCGCGCTGCCGCCGCTCGTCCTGAAGCCGCAGGAAGAGCGCCGGCTCCACGCTGGACACCTGTGGATTTTCTCGAACGAGGTCAATGTCAACGCGACGCCGCTGACGGCATTCGAGCCGGGCGCGCAGGTGCAGGTGCGATCGAGCGGCGATCGCTTTCTGGGCTATGCCTATGTCAATCCGCGGACGCTGATCAGCGCGCGCTTGCTGGGCCGCGATGCGGACTTCCCGCCCGGAAAATCACTGATCGTGCACCGGCTGAAAGTCGCGCTCGCCCTCAGGAAGCGAATTTACGCCGCGCCTTTCTATCGTCTCGTCTTCGGCGAGTCCGACCTGCTGCCGGGACTCGTCATCGACCGGTACGGCGACATACTCGTCGCGCAGGCCGGGACCGCCGGCATGGAGGCCATGAAAGCGGACATCCAGGAAGCGCTCGTCAAGGTGATCGCGCCTAAGGCGCTCCTCTGGAAGAACGATTCCCCGGTGCGCGAGCTCGAGGGCCTTCCGCGCTACGTCGAGCCGGCGTTCGGCGAAATCCCGGATTTCGTCGAGGTACCGGAAGGCGGCGTCAATTTCCGGGTTCCGCTCGCGGCGGGCCAGAAGACCGGCTGGTACTTTGACCAGACTGCCAATCGCGCAATGCTTGCGCGCCACGTGCGCGGCGCGCGCGTCCTGGATGTATTCAGCTATGCCGGGGGATTCGGACTGCAGGCCAGGCGCGCCGGCGCCTCGGAGGTTACCTGCATCGATTCCTCCGCTCCGGCGCTCGAGGTCGCGGCTGCAACGGCCGATGCCAACGAGCTGTCGGTTGAGCTGCTTCAGGGAGATGCCTTCGATTCCCTCGAGGCGCTCGTCGCAGAGCGTCGCCGGTTCGACGTCGTGGTCGTCGATCCGCCGGCATTCATCAAGCGCAAGAAGGACCACCCGAAAGGACTGGCGGCCTATCGGCGCATCAACCAGCTCGCGATGCAGCTCATCGATCGCGACGGGCTCTTGATGTCCTGTTCCTGTTCCTATCACCTCCTGCCTGGCGAACTCTCCGATGCGGTCCAGCGCGGCGTGCGCCACCTCGGCCGGTTCGCCCAGCTCATCGCCGTGGGCGGGCAGTCGCCGGACCATCCGGTGCACCCGGCGATCGACGAGACGCGGTACTTGCGCGCCTTCCTGTTCCGGGTGACTGACTGATGCTCGTCTATCCCGAGATCGATCCCGTTGCCTTCGCGATCGGACCGGTACAGATTCACTGGTACGGCCTCATGTATGTCGTCGGATTCGTCGTCGGCTGGTGGCTCGCCCGCCGGCGTGCCGCGCAGCCGGGATCGACCTGGAAGCCGGTCGACGTGGACGACGTCATCTTCTTCGCCGCGGTGGGCGTGATCGCCGGCGGGCGCCTCGGGTGGATCCTGGTTTACGGCTTCGATGCGCTGCGCGAGGACCCGATCGCGATCATCCGTGTTTGGGAAGGAGGCATGTCCTTTCACGGCGGCCTCGCCGGTGTCATGGCCGCGGTCGCGCTATTCGCCTGGCGCCGCGGCCGCCGCGTCGCCGACGTATTCGACTTCATGGCCCCATTGCCAGCTGTTGGTCTCTTCGCCGGCCGCATCGGCAACTTCATCAACAACGAGCTCTGGGGCAAGCCGACAGACCTGCCCTGGGGCATGCTGGTCAAGGGCGAGGTGCTCCATCCGTCGCAGCTTTATGAAGCGGCCCTCGAAGGTATCGTCCTCTTTGCGATCCTGTGGTGGTTCACGGCGAAACCGCGGCCGCGCCTCGCGCCCGCGGGACTCTTCCTGACGCTCTATGCGATATTCCGCATCCTGGTGGAGTTCGTGCGCGTGCCCGACAAGGACATTGGATATCTCGCCTTCGACTGGCTGACGATGGGTCAGCTGCTTTCCTTGCCCGTGCTGGCCGTCGGGCTTGCGATGCTCGCGTACGCCTGCACCCGCCGCGAGCGATCCGGGAACTACGCCTGATATGCACGCCTATCTCGACCTGATGCGACATGTCCGCGAGCAAGGTGCCCGCAAGATGGATCGCACGGGCACGGGCACGCTGTCGGTGTTCGGGCAGCAGCTCCGTTTTGACCTCGCCTCGGGATTTCCTCTCGTCACGACGAAGCGCGTGCACCTCAAGTCCGTGATCGAGGAGTTGCTCTGGTTCCTGCGTGGCGAAACCAATGTCCGCTCGCTCCAGGAGAAGGGCGTCTCGATCTGGAACGAATGGGCGGACGAGCAGGGCGAACTCGGCCCGGTGTACGGCCGGCAATGGCGCGCCTGGGCAACGGCAGATGGCCGCCACATCGACCAGATCGCGCGAGTCATCCAGCAGTTGCGTGAGGATCCCGACTCGCGGCGAATAATCGTGAGCGCATGGAACGTCGGCGAGCTCGACCAGATGGCGCTCGCACCCTGCCATGCGTTCTTCCAGTTTTATGTGGCGGAGAGCCGACTTTCCTGCCAGGTCTACCAGCGCAGCGCCGACATCTTCCTCGGAGTGCCGTTCAACATTGCGTCGTATGCGTTGCTTACGCACATCCTGGCGCAGCAGGCGAACCTTTCGGTCGGCGACCTCGTCTGGACGGGCGGTGACTGCCACTTGTACGTCAATCACCTCGAGCAGGCGGACATCCAGCTCGCGCGCACGCCGCAGCCCCTGCCCACGCTCGCGATGCTGCGCCGGCCCGCGAACATCGCGGATTATCGCTACGAGGACTTTCAGGTCCTCGGCTATGAGCCGCATGCCGCGATCCGCGCGCCTGTCGCGGTCTGAGCAGACGACATGACTGCCTCGCCAGCCGCGATCGTCGCGATGGCTCGCAATGGCGTGATCGGGCGCGACAACGGCCTGCCTTGGCATCTGCCTGACGACCTTAAGCGCTTCAAGGCGCTCACGATGGGCCATGCGATCCTGATGGGCCGGAAGACCTTCGATTCCATCGGCAAACCCTTGCCTGGCCGCCGCAATCTCGTCCTGACCCGTAACGCGACATGGCGCGCGCCCGGATGCGAAGGCGTCGCATCGATTGACGACGCGCTTGCGGCCGCCGGCGACTCGACGTTATTCGTGATTGGCGGTGCCGAGGTCTTTTCGGCCTTCTGGCCGATGATCAGGCGGCTGGATCTCACCGAAGTTCACGCTTCGGTCGAAGGCGATACGCGGCTCGATGCATTCGATCGAAGTCAGTGGCGGGAAACGTTCCGCGAGGAGCATGCGGCGGATGCGCGGCATGCCTACCCGTTCAGCTTCGTGACTCTGGTCAGGCGCGGGGACTAGGGGCCGCTGACGGACAGCCTGCCTTCCTGGAGCAACCGTCCTCCGGCGCGTAACTGCAGGTGAATCGGCGCCGCACCGGAAAAATCCAGCACGAAGGCCTGGCTGCCGGTAGCCAGCTGGACCGTGACCTGGCCGCCCGCAGTGGTCAGTTGCACGTCATCGGGATTGCCGACAAGAGTGGTCATCGCAGGATCGATCCTGGCGATGACTTCGCAGGGAATCGATGTCGACGAGTTGATTTCGAGCCTGAGCCCCTGGCCCTCGCGTCGGAGCGAGGCACTCACCTCGACACTTTCTGTCCGCATCAGCAAATGATCCTGCGGCGCAGCTGGCACCGCCGACTCCGGACCACGGGCCGCCCCCAGCGATCCCTGCAGGTCCGCCCCCGGCGCATTGCCATCGAGCAAGAGGTAACTGATGCCGACAATCAGCAGTCCGCCCAGGATGGCCGCAGCCACGCGGTAAATTGGCCAGCCGTACTGCCGATGCCCGGGATCAGCCGGGCGCACCGATGGTGCGAGTCCCGCAAGAACGGCCGCGCGCAGGCCGTGTGGCGGCTCGGCCTTGGGAATGTCACGCAGCAACTGGTCCGTCCGCCGGAAATCGTTGTGCAGGCGCCGGGCCGCAGGATCCCGCAGCAGCCTGCGCGCCAGCTCAGCCCGCTCCGTGACAGATAGCTCGCCGTCCAGGTCGGTCTGGATCAGTTCCTGCAGCTGGCCCTTGTCCATTGTCACAGGATCCCGCATGAGGCCAGATGTTCCTTGAGGAGCTGCCGTGCCGTGTACAGGCGCGACTTGACGGTCTTGGCGTCGATTTCAAGGACTTGAGCCATGTCCTCATAGTTGAGATCGACAAAGTACCTGAGCACGATCACGGCCCGATGCTCCGGCCTGAGCTTTTCAACGGCTTCCATCACCACGTCGCGCCTCTGATCCTCGGCCAGCAGTTCGGACGGACCGGCGCCGTCCTCGGGGAGGCGCTCATCGACGGGCCCTGCATAGCGATCGCGCACCCGCAGGATGTTGAGCGATTCATTGATCGCCATCCTGTAAATCCAGCTGTAGAACTTGAATTGGGGATCATAGTTCGAGAGGTTCTGGTAGGCCTTCAGGAAGACCGACTGTGCGATGTCGCGGGCGTCCTCTGGATTGCGGAGCATGCGCAATGCAACGTTGTAAACAGGCTTTTCATACTGCTCGACCAGCGCGGTGAAGGCTTGCGGATCCCCTGCCAGGCAGTCCCGGACCCTCGCCGCATCGACGTTCTCACTCATAATAATTACAACTCAGGGACCGGTAAGTTGGCAGGGCAGGGCCGGCCGCTGCTGCTCCGGAGTGCCTCAAATCCCGTACCATCCCCGTGGTCGCATGCGGCGGGCGCCGGCTTCATTGGCCACTCTAGCGTTGGCCCCGAGCGCGCGACAAGCGCGGTGAGTCAGGGCGGCTACCGTCGGTCGTAGTCAAGGGGGGCTTCACGACACGTGACAGCGATCACATTCCTGCAAGCTGTCGGGGTTGCCATGATTCCCTCGGTGGTGTGGGGCTGGTTTTTCGTCTCCCGCAATCCCGAATCGCGGCAGCTGGTCATCGTGACCTTCCTGCTGGGAACCCTGGCCGTGGTGCCGCTGCTGCTGTTCATGGCTGGGCTGGGAGTCCAGTTGCAACGCCACGAGGCAGCAGCGACGCAGCTCGGTGGCCAGGACTTGTTGCAACAGTTGCTCAGCATGATGGGCTTCCTGGTGGGAGTCGCGCTGGTGCTGATCGGCGTCATCAAGCTGTTTCACCTGATCTCACGGCGCGTTACGCGGCACTCTCTGCGCTTCGGCGCCCTGCTGCTGGCGGCGCTGTTGCTGCTGGCGGCGACCCTCAGCTATGACCAGCTTAGCGAGATTCTCGGCGCATGGGTTGGGCCACTCTCGGACCTGTTCCATTTCCTGGTGGTGTTTTCGCTGTTCATGTTTCTGCTGGAGCGGCTCTCCGCCCGAACCGTCGCCAACGCCGCGGTCGCGACGCTTGCCGCCGTGCTCGTCATTGTGGTGGTCAATCCCGGCGCCAACATTTCGACGGCGGGCGACGGGGTGGAGCTGAGCTCGATCTCCACGATATTCAGCCTGCCGTTCCTGCTCGACGTCGTTGAGCAGGACACGCTGACACTGCGGATTCTGAATTTCATGCAGGTTTACATGACCTTCGCGGTGATGGCGATCGGCACGCTGCTGGTGGTTGCGCTGGTCCACGTGATCTACCTGCTGCACGAGAACCGGGCGGTCAAGTTCGTGCACGGCGCGTCGCTGGCATTCTTCTCGCTGCCATTCCTCGTGTGGGCTACGGCGGCGGTCAGCCCCGAGTCGCCGCTGGCAGGCCTGATCGACTCGGCGCCCATGTCCGTCGAGGTCGCCTGGTACGCCAACATCGTGCTGCTGGTTGCGCTGTCAGTTTGGTCGGTTATCGGGTTCATCCGTCAGTCGGGCGCGGCGGCCCTTGGACTGTTCAACGGGCTATACGAGGAGCCTCTGAACTTTCTCGGCGTCGGGCTGTTCCTGACGATTTTCATCGTGGTGTTTCACTGGTTCGGACTCCCGGTGATGACTTTCAGCCTGATCTTCCTGGCCTTCGCGGAGGAGTATTCCAAGCACCTGATCGTTCGCTTCACCGACGACGACAGCATCCAGTCGATCGACGACGCGATCGAGTTTTCCATCATCGTCGGGCTGGCATTTGCGTTCGCTGAGAACGTGCTCTTGTATTTTCCGCGACTGCTCGCCGAGGGGGACACTCCAACGCTGCTGTTGCGCTCGGTGCTGACCGTGCTGATGCATGCGATCGCTTCCGGAATCTTCGGCTATTTCTACGGACTGGCGCATTTCTCGGTCGAGGAGATTCGACGCCGCCATGGCGGCAGAGGACCTGTCTATCGCTGGTTGCACAAAGTCTTCCTGTTTCGTCGCGAGCGCCTTTACCACGAGGCCAAGATGTTCGAGGGGCTCGTCCTCGCCGGTACCTATCACGCGACCTTCAATATCGCGGCGGGCCAGGGCCGGATTGGCGTCATGCTGGGGCTGGTCGGTGCCGGCTGCGCCTTCCTGTACTACCTGCTGGGCCTGAAGGCCAACCGGGAGAAACTCGGGGAAATCTCGGCGGAGCGGGCCCATCAGACTTATGTCGGCAGGCTCAGGAGGCGCTCGACCTAGAGGATCTTGAGCGACAGCATCCATTCGTCGTCGAGCTTATGGCCATCCTCGAAGCCGGCTGCGTAGCCGAACGACAGGGTCATGCTCAGGCGGCTGAGCACCGTGAATGTCATGTCGACCTGTGCGCCGGCATCATAGACGGTGCGGCGCTCGGAGCCGTCCGCGGGCTCTGCGCTGAGCGCACCGACGAACAAGGCCGGGCGCGCCCAGCCCAGGTAAAAGCCCGGCGAACCGACTTCCTCGAAGCGTAGGGGCGGCAGGTTCAGCTCCAGCACGCTCTTGCCGAAGCTGCGACCGGCGAGCTCGTCGATCTCGAAACCGGGGAAGCCGTCGAATTCCCGATAACGCTTGACCTCGCCGTCATCGACATAGTTGTTGCCGAATCCGCCGAAGTAGAAGCTCGCCAGGACATTCTCCCGGTTGCCGGTCGCGACGCCGGCGGCGTTGTACAGCCACACGGACGAGTTTCCGAGCGGAAGTGCGAAGCCGAAATCGAGGCCACCGCGCAGCCTGTACACCTTGTCTCCGTCGGCCCGGTCCACGTTGCCAGCTAGATCCCAGCGGTAGCCCTTCTCATGATCCACGGAACCCTGCGAGCGGCGCGTGTCGGTGTAATCGAGCTCGACCTGGCCCGAGACAATCTCGCTGAACCCGGACGGTACGTTCTGGTTGACAGGTAGCGTATCAAGGCCGCTGAAATACCCGGCTCCGATCGACAGGTCGAGCCGGCGTGGATCGTCGTAGATCAGTGCCTTGTCGTATTCACTGATGAACGCGTCGCCCTTGCGGCTGCGCTCGGTCGGGCCGAACAGGTCGTAGAAGTCTGCGCCGTTGTGCCAGTACTCCCAGCGCCACATGGGCGTCTCGTATCGCAAGTTGACGTGCGGCCGTTCGTCCGTTGGCAGATCCTGGTTCACAGAGTAACTGGCGGCGATATCGAGCCTGTGGAACTGAGCAGGGTCTTCGAGGCGAACGTGCCAGCCGAGCGCAACTGAGTCGCGATAGCCCTCGATGATCGGATAGCCGTCGCCGTAGCCGAGCTCACGCACCGGCCGGTACTTGCCGCGGCGGGTAATCATGGGCTCCAGGTCGACGTCCGCAGGCGGAGGGACCACCCACTCCCGGACAATCGGGTGCTTGCTCGCGATTTGCGCGCCGAGGAAGGTGATGGCGCTGACATCCTCCAGCGGCTTCGGCTCGATGATCGTCGGCGCGAAGCCATCCCCGGTGTATTCCTGGACGATCAGCGCGCCATCCGCCATCGGGATCGGCCTGTAGAAGCCGGTCTCCGCGTTGCTGACCGCTTCGAGCTCGCCGGTCGCAAGCTCGTAGCGGAAAATGTTGGAAACGCCGGTGTAGTAGGAACTGCCGTACAGATACCGGCCATCGCGGGTGAATACGAAGCCCTCCGGGATAGCCTTGCCGAAATCGAACCGGGCTATGGGTTCCAATTTGCCGGCCTCGAGGTCTGCACGGCGGAACACATTCAAGAACTGCGTACCGTCGATCTTCCCGATGGACATCGAGAGCAGCGAGCCGTCGGCCGACACGTCGAGTTCGAAGGGCTCATCGCCGTAGGGCCAGGTATGAACCTGGTTCCAGTTGCTGTACGGGAACGGGATCTGGACCAGGGTCACGTAGCCGTTGAGGTGCCTGAGGCCCCATAGCGACCGGTCCGACTCGTCGTAGCAGATGTCGCCGATGCGCGCGTCCTCGAGCAGCTTGCGCGCCTTGCCCGTCGCGACATCCACGGCCATCAGGTCCCGCCAGGCGGTGTTGTCCGCGGAGTAAAACAGGGTCCTGGTGACTGGATCGAAGGCGGTCGACGTCACCATGTACTTCTTCGGTCCCTTGATGTCCACCAGCTTGCGGATGCTGCCGTCAGCCAGCGAAACGACGCCGGTATAGGCAACAACGCCGGGGTACTGAAAGGCGCCGATCAGGGAATTGGTCGTGGGGTCGTAGAAGGAGCGCGAAACTGAACCGAGTCCCTGTTTCGTCAGGCGCCGGCCTTGCGTCAGCGGATACTTCCGGACCGATCGTAGGTTGGCTTCCTGGAACTCGTGCTCCCAGGCAATCCAGTCGTACCACGCGGTCTCCAGTGGCTTGCCGAAGACCTTTTCGAATTGCTGTGCGTAGTACCGCTCGCTGTCCTCGCCACGCTTCAGCCACTCGACCACGGCCTGTGGCGAATAGACGTCGGCGAGGTAGCTGAGGAAACGGGTGCCATACAGGTAGGCGTTGGTGCCGGTCTGAAAATCGGCGGCCGAGCCCTTTGAAACGATGCCAAGGTCACTGTAGAAATGCGCGCCGTCGCGGACCATCGCGCGGAATACCATTTCGTCGTAGGCGCCCTGGCCCCGGCCGATGCCCCCCGCCATCCAGGTCTCCATGAATGACGCCGCGCCTTCGAAGTACCAGCTCGGCGCACTGAAGCGCGGCACCGTGAGGTAGTTGTAGAGGATCGACTCGGGGTGTTCCTGGATCGGAAGCGGCTTGCCGCCGAAGAACCGCCGCCAGCGTAAGTCGCGTGCATTGGCGACGTCCGCGTTGGCGACGTGCACGGCTTCGTGGTTCATCAACGAGTACATGCGCTCGATGACCGGCATCGTCTCCAGCGTGTGGCTCATAGGGGCGATGGACAGGGCCACTCCGTTGCGTGGCGTGGCGCCGGCGCTGGCATTGCCATAGTCCGCGAAGTCGGTCAGCAGCACCGTGGTCTTCTCGTACGGCGTCCACTCGAAAATCCGCTGCTGGAACTGCAACGAGTTGTAGTAGGTGCTGGCGGCCAGGGGCGTCAGGTAGGTCTGGAAAGGATCGAAATAGAGAAGTCGCAGATCATCGGTTTCGAGCAGGTCCATCTCGAACGCATCGGCGTGGGCAGGGTCGCTGGCGAGAAACCCTGCGAGGAGCAGGCCGGTCAAGGCCTGCAACGACAACAGGGCCGCCGGCATGCCTGCAGGCGGCCCTGTCAATTTCAGCATTCCGACGTGTGCCGACTATTTCTTATTGCGCGGCAGCCTTCATGGCGTCGTTCCTCAGGGCGTCGCGGAACGACTGGTTGGCCAAGGCGTCGCGGAACGACTGGTTGGCCATCGCGTCGCGAAACGACTGGTTGGCCATCGCGTCGCGGAACGACTGGTTGGCCATCGCGTCGCGGA
>DAIQBB010000001.1:263802-448208 GCA_036781365.1 Steroidobacteraceae bacterium
AACGACTGGTTGGCCATCGCGTCGCGGAACGACTGGTTGGCCATCGCGTCGCGGATGCCCTGGTTGGCGAACGCGTCGCGGACCGCCTGGTTGCCGAAGGCGTCTCGAGAGGCCTGGCTGGCGAACGCATCGCGGACCGCCTGGTTGCCGAAGGCGTCTCGAGAGGCCTGGCTCGCGAACGCATCACGGACCGCCTGGTTGCCGAAGGCGTCTCGAGAGGCTTGGCTCGCGAAGGCGTCGCGGACGGCTTGGCTCGCGAATGCATCGCGGGAGGCCTGGTTGGCGAACGCATCGCGGACCGCCTGGTTGGCCATCGCATCGCGGAGTGCCTTGTTGGCATAGGCATCGCGGACCGCCTGGCTCTCGAACGCATCGCGGGTGGCCTGGCTCTCGAACGCATCGCGCGAAGCCTGGCTGGCGAACGCATCGCGGACTGCATTGTTGGCAAAGGCGTCGCGGACCGCCTGGTTGGCGAACGCATCACGGACCGCCTTGTTGCCGAAGGCGTCTCGAGAGGCCTGGCTCGCGAACGCATCACGGACCGCTTGGTTGCCGAAGGCGTCTCGAGAGGCTTGGCTCGCGAAGGCGTCGCGGACGGCTTGGTTCGCGAATGCATCGCGGGAGGCCTGGTTGGCGAACGCATCGCGGACCGCCTTGTTGCCGAAGGCGTCGCGAGAGGCCTGGCTCGCGAACGCATCGCGGACCGCCTTGTTGCCGAAGGCGTCTCGAGAGGCCTGGCTCGCGAACGCATCGCGGGAGGCCTTGCTCGCGAAGGCGTCGCGGGAAGCCTGGCTCGCAAAGGCATCGCGGACCGCATTGGAGGCAAAGGCGGCAGCCAGGGCCTTGTCGGACACGATTCTCTGGTAGAGGTCGGTCTGCATGAACTGCGACACGCCCTCGTCACCCAAGGGAAGGGTGTTCGACCCTACGGTGTCGGCTCGATAGCGTTCAGCTGGGGTGACTGAGCCAGCAAGGGACTGTTCCTCTGGCGGGTAGATCGTCGCCACGTAGGCCGCTCCGGCCAATACGACGACCCCGACGACGACCAGCCAGACCTTGTTCGCGGGCGAATTGCTCTTGGAAACTGCCATCTTGCCTCTCCCCTAACTAGGCCGGAACGGCCGGCAATGGTGATTCAACCTACCAAATACGCTGGTGGCACCAAGAAGTTGGTGTTTGTCGCGCCGGAAGGCGCTGCGGGTGCCCGCGACCGTATTCGGTTTTATGACTTAGCTTACCCCATTCAGCGCGCCCGCAATCAGCTCAACCGCGCGCCAGCAGTCCTCGTATGAATTATAGAGCGGGGCGGGTGCGAGACGGATGACGTCGGGCTCGCGCCAGTCGCAGGTGAGGCCCTTTCCGAGCATCCGGTCGAATAGTGTGCGGCCATCGCCGTGCGCGGCGCGCAGCCTTACCGAAAGCTGGGCGCCCCGCGACTCGGGATCGCGCGGCGTCAGGATTTCGATGCGCTCCCCGAGGCGAGACTCGAGCAGCTTCTCGAGCCAGCCCGTCATGGCGACGGAACGCTCACGCAGCGCCGGCAGGCCGACGGCCGCGAACTGGGCGAACGAGGCTTGCAAGGGCACCATCCCGAGAAGCGGGTGGTTGCTCACCTGCCAGCCCGCGGCACCGCGATACGGCTGGAAGTCCGTCGCCATGTCGAATCGGGAATCGAGGTCGTTTCCCCACCAACCGGAGAGCCTCGGCGCCCGCGAGTCGAAATGCCGCTCGTGCACGAAGGCGCCAGCCGTCGCGCCGGGTCCCCCGTTCAGGTATTTGTACGAGCACCAGGCGGCGAAATCGACGTTCCAGTCGTGCAACGCGAGCGGCAGATTGCCGATTGCATGCGCGAGATCGAATCCGGCAATCGCGCCAACGCGATGCGCGACATCCGTAAGCGCCCGGATGTCGAGCCGCTGTCCAGTAAGGTACTGAACGCCCGGCAACAGGACGAGCGCGAGCCGCGCACCTTGGCGTTCGATCTCGGCGATGAGGTCTTCCTGGCGCAGGAGTTGCTCGCCAGCGCGCGGTGCGACCTGGACGCAGGACGACCCGGGATCGCGCCCATGCCAGCCGAGCTGCGAAACCACGGCGTAGCGGTCGGAGGGAAATGCACCTTGTTCGATCAGGATCACGTGGCGCTCACGTGTCGGGCGGTAGAAGCTCGCCATCAGGAGGTGCAGATTGATCGTGAGCGAGTTCATCACGACCACTTCCAATGGCCCGGCGCCTGCGAGAGCGGCCGCAGTCGGAGCGAGCCGCTCATGCAGGTTCAGCCAGTCCGCTCCCGGGTCGTGGTAGCCGAGCACGCCAAGGGACTGCCATTCGGTCATGAAAGCCATTACATCCTCGGCCGCGCGCCGGGGCTGCAGCCCGAGTGAGTTGCCGCAGAGGTAGATCACCTCTCGTCCATCGGTTGTGCGCGGGAAATGGAATTCTGCGCGGAGCCGATTGGCGGGATCGGCCGCGTCCCGCGCGCGCGCGGCTTCAAGCGTCATGTCAGACTTCACTCGGGCCGCACCGGATAGAGCAGCGGCCGGGAGGGCGCTGCGTCAGTGAGGAAGTGCGGGATCTGCAAATCGAGAAGATAGAGGCCGTCCACTATCTCGGAGCCGATCCAGGCAAGCTCCGTGATGCTCGCGTTCGGCCTTCGGGAATCGCAGGCATTTCGTGAACCGGGCGGCAGGCCGAAGAAGATCCTGTGCGCCGCGAGGCGTCCGCCGTCGTCGCCGCGATCCGCCGACGGCAAGTCGAGCACCAGCGTTTCGATGCCACGTTCGACCATCCAGGCCGCGGCTTGCCGCGATAGATATGGCGCAGGAGTGGGGCCCGGATACTCGCGGTGTGGGCCGGTGCCGCCGGTGACAGTCCGGACGATGAGCGCGGAGGGATTCGGGCCCGCATGTCGCTCAATGGATGAATCGAGCGAAGCGGCGGTAACCAGCCGATCGCCGGGCGCCGGTCGCGGGTCGCTGTCTTCTGCCGCATCGGAGGCGGCGACCGGCAGGACGGTGACCAGCAAGGCCAGTTGCACGCCTCCCGGCAGGCGCTCGCTGATGGCGACTCGTTGGTCCGTGACGTGCCCGACGCATTCGGTGTGCGTACCGTTGCAATGGGGTGCCAGCGTGAGAACTTCGCAGTTGCAGCTGCCGCCCGCGCGAGTGTCGCCGACAAAGCCACCCGCACGAAGCGGGCGGGCATCCGCCCGCGGTGCGCCGAAACAGGACGGCTGCGGGCCCGCGAAATCCAGCGGAATCGCGATCGAGCGGGGCTTCGAAAAGTCGACCTGAAGCCGCCGGCCACCAACCTCGAATCGCATGACGTTCATCGTGTCGCTCATGGAAGTGGACGTGTAATTATAGTCACCCGATGGAACCGGGCAGGCTGCCCCGGGTCTGAAGTACGGAACCGGAAGAGGTGCCGTTTGATAGCGCTTCACGCCGCAATCCTGATGACCACGCTGCTCGCAGCCATGCCCGGCATCGCGGACGAGAGCCTGCCGACCGAGGAACCGGCAGCATGGACCATGCACGAAGTGGACTTCCTCTACATGGGATTCACGACCCGCTACACCTGCAGCGGCCTCAGAAGCAAGGTCAAGCTCCTGCTGAAGCACATGGGCGCACGCGAAGACATCAAGATTCTCGAGCGCGGATGCGAATTCGGCTACCAGCGGGTGGCCGATTTCCCGAGACTGAAGATCACGTTCTATGCGCCAGCGATCCCGAAGCAGGGCGACAAGGACCCCGGCGAGCCCGTGCTCGGCGTGTGGAAGCCGGTCGTGATCAAACGCAATTCCCCGAAGGGCCTCGAAATGGGCGATTGCGAGCTCGTCGAGATTTTCCGCGACCGCGTATTGCCAAAATTCCTGACTCGCTCGATGGAAGGCGACATCAACTGCATTCCGCACCAGCTCGTCGGCAACCGCATCCGCCTGGAGTTCGAAGTGCTGACCGGCATCGAATCGGTCGACGCCGCCCAGGCCCTGAACAAGTGATCAGTCATTGACGCGCTTTCGGGCGCGGCAGGGCAGGCTCACGGGTTCCTCTTCACGATCCAGGCGCAGCGCAGTCAACGCGCCGCCCCAGACACAGCCCGTGTCGAGGCAGCGAAGGCCCGGCTCGGCGAGATAGCCGAGCGCTGACCAATGCCCGAATACGAACGCGTCGCCGCGAGTTGCTCGCTCCGGATGACGGAACCAGGGTATCGCCCCTCGCGGCGCGTCCGCGATCGTTCCCTTGTGCGACAGCACTAGCCTGCCCTTCCGATCGACGAACCGCAGGCGCGTCAGGCAGTTGACGGCAAACCGCAGCCGGTCGATGCCCACCAGGTCAGGCGACCAGCGATCAGGCTGGTCCCCGTACATCTCGCCCAGGAATCCAGCCGCATCCGCGCGCAGCGCGCGCTCGACATCGCAAGCGCATTCTTCCGCATCGGCGAGCGTCCACTGCGGCGGCAGGCCGGCATGAATCAGTGTCCAGCCGAGCGCCGCGTCGCGATGAAGCATCGGCCGGGCCGCGAGCCAGGTCAGCAGCTCGCCGCCATCCGGCGCGTCTAGCACCGCCTCGAGCTCCGGCTCGCGCCGCTTCACCGTTTTCGGTGCGAAAGCCATTGCGAGCAGGTGCAGGTCGTGGTTTCCGAGTACGACCGTGACGGAGCGGCCGAGCGACTTCACTTCGCGCAGAGCTGCGAGGGAAGCAGGGCCGCGGTTGACGATATCGCCGGTGAGCCACAATCGGTCGCGGTTCGCGTCGAACTTCAGGCGTTCGAGCAGGCCGACGAATTCCGCGTGGCAGCCCTGCAGGTCGCCGATCGCGTAGTGGGCCACGTCCGGCCTAGTGGATCGTGCCGGGGATCGCGAGCGTGAACGCCGGGATCGGGGCGTCGAAGCGCACGCCGTTGTCCGCGAGCATCTGGTAAGAACCCTGCATCGAGCCGACCGGCGTTTCGAGCACGGCGCCGCTCGTGTACCGGAAGCCCTGGCCCGGCATCAGGTGCGGCTGTTCGCCGACGACGCCTTCTCCACGGACTTCCTGCACCTTGCCATTGGCGTCGGTGATGACCCAGTGGCGCGCAAGGAGCTTCGCCGGAACCGTGCCGCGGTTGCGGATCGTAATCGTGTAGGCGAACACGTAGCGGTGCTCGTCCGGGTCCGACTGGTCCTCGAGGTAACGGGTATCGACATTGACCGTGATCGAGTTGTCGCTCGACTCGTCCATGGCCGGCCTAGCGCAGCCGGACGCCCAGCACGTCGCAGGGCGCGGCATGCAGCACCGTGTCTTCGGTGAAGTTGACGAGGATCGAAGGTCCGCGGCGCTCGCGGCATCCGAGCACAATAAGGTCGGCCTCCTGTTCCTGGGCGGCGCGCACGATCTCGGCCTTGATATTGCCGGCGGTGACCTCGCGCCGCGCCGATCCGATGCCGAGCTGGTTCGCGAATTCCGCGAGCCGTTGCGTCGCGCGATTGACGAGCTCTTCCTCGATTTGCACGGCCGGCAGGAGTGTCTCTCCCATCGGCTCGACCGGCACGTACTCGACGACGTGCAGCACCGACAATTCGGCGCCCATCATCGCCGCAAGGTCGCGCGCGCGCGTGCCGATCGCCTCGCACTGCTCGCCGAGGTCGACGACCACGAGAATCCTGCGGTAGACGTTCATCGCCCGGCCATTATAGCGCCGCCAGACTCGCGAACTCAGCGGGGGCAAGCGTCTCCGGGCGACGCTCGGAGTCAATCCCCGCCGCGGCGAACATCGCGGCATCGACGAGGCCACGAAGCGAATTCCTGAGCGTCTTCCGACGCATCGAGAATGCCGTTGCGACGATGCGCGCGAAGCGCCCGGGATCCGGCAGCGGGAAAGGGTCCCCTGCGTGCGGCACCAGCCGCACGACTGCCGAATCGACCGCGGGCGGCGGCTGGAATGCGCCGCGACCTACCCGGAAGAGTGCGGTCGCAGCGCAGGCCGCGGCAAGCATCACGGTCAGGCGCCCGTAAGTCTTGCCGCCGGGCGGCGCGACAATTCGATCGACGACTTCTTTCTGCAACATGAAGTTCATGTCGGCGATGACGGCGCGCGATTCGAGCAGGTGGAAAAGGAGCGGTGTCGAAATGTTGTAGGGCAGGTTGCCGCAAACGCGAAGCTTCGGGCCCCCCGCGTGAAGCGTCCCGAAATCCACCTCGAGAACATCGGCTTCGTGCACGACAAGTTCACCGCGGCCCGCCGCCCGTTCGCGCAACATGGGGATCAGGTCCCGGTCGATCTCGATGACTTCGACCCGCCCGCATCGCTCGAGCAGCGGGAGCGTCAGCGCGCCGCGGCCCGGCCCGATCTCGACGATCCGCTCGCCGGGCCGCGGGTCGATTGCCGCGGCGATGCGTCTGAGCACGCCGGGATCGTGCAGGAAATGCTGGCCGAAGCGCTTGCGCGCGCGAATCATCCGAAAGTATGTGCGAGCCGGATCGCCTCGAAAAGGCTTCCCGGATCCGCGCGGCCGGTGCCGGCCAGGTCGAGCGCAGTACCGTGGTCGACCGACGTGCGGTGAAAGGGCAGGCCAAGCGTCACGTTGACTGCATGACCAAAACCCGAATGCTTGATCACCGGCAGCCCCTGGTCGTGATACATCGCAAGCACCGCATCTGCGCCTGCGAGCGAAGCGGGAGTGAATGCCGTGTCTGCCGGCACCGGTCCCGTGACCGCAAGGCCGCGTGCGCGTAGCGCAGCGACGACCGGCGCAATCACCTCGATTTCCTCGCGTCCGAGGTGTCCGCCCTCGCCGGCGTGCGGGTTGAGGCCGCAGACGAGTATGCGAGGCGCGTCGAGGCGGAAAGAATCACGCAGTCCACGCTCAAGCACGCCGACAGTCCGCTCGAGCAATTCACGCGTGATGTGCCGCGGGACGTCGGCGAGCGGCAGGTGCGTGGTCGCGAGTGCGACGCGGAGCTTACCCGTGACGAGAAGCATGACCGGGTGCGCGCCGCGAGCCTTTGCCGCGAGGTACTCTGTGTGGCCCTGGAAGGCTATGCCGGCGTCGTTGATCGAGGATTTCTGGACGGGCGCGGTCACCATTGCATGGAAGCGTCCGGCGGCGCAGCCCTCGGCCGCGGCGTCGATGGTCGCGAGCACGTAGCGGGCATTGGCAGGGTCGGGCCTGCCGGGCGTCGCATCGCGGCCCAGCCTGGCCGGCAGGCATGGAAGGGTGCCTGCGCGGTGCGGCGCTGCCGGTGAATCCGCGCGCCATTCGACGGGCTTGAGTTCGAGCTTGAGCAGCGCCGCACGCGCAGCGAGCAGCCCGGGGTCGCCGGCGAAAACGAGTTCACAGGGCCAGTCGGCGAGCGCCGCAGCCAGCGCGAGGTCGGGGCCGATGCCCGCCGGCTCGCCGGTTGTGACGATGATGCGCCGGGTGATCAGGGATTCCGGATCTCGACGTAGGCCTCGTCGCGGAGTCGTCGCAGCCACAACTCGGTCTCCTCGTCGACCTTGCTCTCACGCAGTGCCGTCAGCACCCGCTGCCGGCGCAACTCGTCGCTCTGGTCGTGCGTACGCCGGCCCAGCAGCTGAACGACATGCCAGCCGAATTGGCTGCGGAACGGCTCGCTGATTTCGTCGGGCTGGAGCTTCGAAAGTACGTTCTCGAACTCCGGATCGAACGTGCCGGGCGTGCTCCAGCCGAGGTCGCCGCCGCGTGAAGCGGAGCCAGGATCTTCCGAAGTGACGCTTGCCAGCGCGCCAAAGTCTTCACCCGCGAGGATCCGGTCCCGCAACGCGGTCAGGCGCTGGCGCGTGGTCGCGTCGTCCTGCACTTCATTCGGGCGCATCAGGATGTGTCGCGCGTGGATCTGCTCGACCATGACCGGGCCGCTGTCGCCGCCGCGCGTTTCGTCGAGGCGCAAGAGGTGGAAACCGGTTGGCGTGCGGACCGCTTCGCTGACGTCGCCCGGCTTCATGTTGGCGACGAGGTCGCCGATGAACTGCGGCAGCTGGTTCATGCGCCGCCATCCGAGCTTGCCGCGCTCGAGGGCCGATTGTGCCTTCGAATAGGTGAGTGCCAGCTGCCCGAAGTCTTCGCCCGTCACCGCGCGCCGGTGGATATCGCGTGCGAGGTCCTCGACCTTCGCCATCTCTTCGGTGGTCGCGGCCTCCGGCAGCGACAGCAAGATGTGGGAGACGTCGTACTCCGTGTTTGAGCCCGCCTGGCCCGCGTCACGCTCGAGCGCCTGGTCGAGCTCGCGCGGCGACACGTAGATGCGCGGGAACACGTCGCGCTGCCTGAGCAGCGAAAGCATGATTTCGCGGCGCATCTCCTCGCGGTAGGACGCATAGTCGAGGCCCTGGCGCTCGAGCAAGAGCGGCATCTCCTCGAAGGGAACGTTGTTCCGCTTGGCGACGTCCCGGAGAGCTTCGTTCAGCATTTCATCGGAGACTTGCACGCCGAGCCGCGAGGCGCGCTGCACCTGGATCTCCTGCAGCACCAGCCGCTCCATCACCTGCTGGCGGATGACGTCGGGAGGCGGGGCCTGGCCGCCCTGGCCCTGCAGCCGCTCGGAGATCAGCGCTGACTGCGTGTCGAGCTGGCTCTGCAGCACGATGCCCTCATTGACGATGGCAACGACCCGGTCGAGCGCGACTCCAGTCGAGGACAGTTCTCGCGTCTGTGTGTGGGCTGAGCCCGCGAACAGGGATATGCACAGCAAACCGGTCAGGATTCGGCTCATTTTTCGCCCGGGTCAGGGTGGGGTGGCCGCGGAGGCGGGGGAGTATCCCCGAATGCCGCGTTCCAGGAAAGTATCGCTGCGGGCTCCGACCGAGGAGAGGCCGGTGAGTTCCACCTGCAGGAGCACCGAATTGTCGCTTTCGCCCGTCCGGTTCGACACATAGTTGCGGGCCAGCAGGCGCAGCCGCCAGCAACAGCCCCCATATTCAATGCCGGCGAAGCGGTCAATCGACTTGTTCTCGCGGGTCGAATAGACCTGGCGCGCGAACAGCTGCCACGTCTGGGACAGGCGCCAGGCGAAGCCGGCGTCCCATTGCTCGAGGAAGTCCTCGCGGTAGCGGAAGCCCATATTGACGACCGTGTCGGGCCGGGGCCGGTACTGAATGCTTGAATCCCCGCGGAGCGTGTTCGACTCTTCGGCGTCGTATTCCATGGCGACGCGCGCGCTCCAGTCACGCCAGGCGGTCAGCTCGACTTCGCCGACGAGGTTTGAGGCGCTTCGCCTTTCGGGTACTTCCCCCGGCAGCACGACACTCGGGCTGTCGAAGTAGAAACGCTGGCCGATCGTCGCAGAGAGGTATTGCTGGCCGCTCTCGGCTCGCAGGAGTCGTGTCGTGAGGCCAGCGGCGAGCTCGTTCGCGTCGCCGAGTCGGTCGGCGCCGACGTAGCGGTTAGTGCGGAAGAGCTGCACGAGATTGAGGTCGGGCAACGCCGTGTCGAATACCGGCAAATCGTCCTGGTCGCGGAAAGGGATCCACGTGTAGCGCAGCCTCGGCTCCAGCGTCTGCAGGAGATGATTGCGCGAGCCTGCCTCACGATCGAACACGAGCCCGCTGTCGAGCGAGAGAATCGGCGCCGACCGGTCGGGTGCGTCGTCCGCTCCAGGCGCGGTGCCGGAGAGTTCGTAGGCGGTGACGCTCCAGGCCGCGCTCGGCTCGAAGTGATAGCCGGGACCGCGGAGCGGCCAGGCGACGCGCGGCATTGCGTCCGCGCGCAGGCCGGTGAGGCCCTCATCGCGCTCAAACCACACCGTCTCCGCGTCGAACGACGCTTCGAAGCCGGCAGGCAGTGGCCACAATCCCGTGAAGGCAACTTGCGGCAGGCGTGAATACGGGCGGTCGAGTGGATCGACGCTGACGTCGATCGTCTGGAAATCCTGCACGCGCCCGTCGAGCCGCCAGCCCTGGCCGAGCCAGGCGAGATGGATGTAGCGGTCGAGGAAGGTGATGCTGGTGCCGTCGGGACCGAGCCCGAAGTCCTCGAAGTAGCTGCTGTCACTCGCATCCGCAAGTTCCGCGTCGACACGAAGCCGATCGGTCAGGTCCGTGCGGTGCGACAAGGCCGAGAGCCGTCGATCGCCGCCCGCGAGATCGTCGCCGGGCAGGTAGTCGGTGTCGATCTTGCCGCGGCTGCGCTCGGTCAGGTAGCGGTACTCGGCACCCAGGCCGAAGCCCCGCCGCGAGAGCACGAAGGGCGTCAGCGTCAGGTCGTAGTTCGGCGCCAAATTGAAGTAGTAAGGAACCCTGATCTCGAAACCGCTCTTGTCGGAATTGCCGAACGATGGAAAGAGGTAGCCGGACTTGCGTGCATCGCCCACGGGAAAGGAAATCACGGGCGTGTAGAGGATCGGGATCCCTTTGAGGTCGACGCGGACGTTGCGGCCCTTGCCCTGCTGGGATTTCTGGTCGATGTCGATGGCCGAGGCGCGCAGTTCCCAGTCCGTATTGCCCGCCGGGCAGGTGGTGAAGCGCACATCGCGAAGCTTGAGCTCTCCGTCCGACATGATCGCAAGCGTACCCGCCGAGCCGCGCGCCGGGCGCTTGGGAAGTTCGAACTCTGCGCTCGTGAACTGGCCGGTGCCGAGCGCGTTCCAGCTGCCGGACCCACCCTTCAGGCGAATGTCCGGGGAGCGGTACTCGACATCGCCCTCGACTTCGAACCGCCGCTCGGATGCGTCGTAGGTTGCCGAATCGGCGGACAGCTCGCGCTCGCCCTGGACGATCGTGACGCCGCCGGTCAGCTCTGCATCGCCTTCGCGCGTGACCTCGGCACCGCCGCTTCGGACCTCGACCGGCAGTTCATCCGGCCCCTTGGCCTTGACACCGTCCGCGGGAGGCGCAGTGGCGGCTGCCGGCACGGGCGGCTCCGGCCAGAAGCATTCGTCGGCCGCGGCCGCGGGCAGCACGCCGGTCGTTGCAAGCAAGGCGATGATTCGTCGGGAAATCACTGGAGTCGGGAAGTCTATAATGCGGGCACCCCGGCCGTCGCCTCTGCATGACAACAAACGACAACGCCGATCCGCGGATGCAAAAACTCGAACGATGGATCGCGGGCCTGCCAGGCCCGCCGGTCGATCGCATCGCGCCCGCGTCCGCCGACGCGAGCTTCCGCCGCTACTTCCGCGTTCACCGCGGCGGCGGCACGCAGATCGCAATGGACGCGCCTCCCGAGCGCGAGAGCCTCGATTCGTGGCTCCGCGTCGCTCGCATCCTTGCCGCGACCGGCGTGCATGTGCCGCCAGTGCTCGCGGTGGATGCAGAGCAGGGTTTCGTCCTGATCGGCGACCTCGGGCGCCACCATTACCTCGAGGCGCTCGGCCAGGGCGCGGATCCGGAACCGCTTTACACCGACGCCGTCGATGCGCTCGTGCGCATGCAGTCGGGCGACTCCGCCGAGGCGGAGGAGCTTCCGCCCTACGATCGGGAGCTCCTGATGCGTGAGCTCGAGCTCTTCACCGAGTGGTTTGTCTCGCGCCACCTCTCGCTCTCGCCAGACGACGGAGAACGCGCCGCGATCGCCGGCGCCTTCGACTGGCTCTGCGACCAGGCGCTCGCCCAGCCCGTCGTGCTCGTGCATCGCGACTACCACTCGCGCAATCTCCTCGTTCGCCCCGAGGGCAATCCGGGCATCGTCGATTTCCAGGACGCGGTGCGCGGACCCATCAGCTATGACCTAGTCTCGCTGTTGAAGGACTGCTACATCGTGTGGCCGCGCAAGCGCCTGCTCGCCTGGCTCGACCGCTACCGCGAGAAGGCGGGCGCCGCAGGACTCAACGTCGCAGCGAGCCGCACGGAATTCCTCGCGTGGTTCGACCGGATGGGACTGCAGAGGCACCTCAAGGTTCTCGGCATCTTCTCGCGGCTGTGGCATCGCGACGGCAAGCCCAGTTACCTCGGCGACCTTCCGCGAGTACTCGACTACTCATTGGACGTGACGTCGCAGTTGCCTGAACTCTCCGAATTCGACGCGTACCTGCGGCGGCAGGTCGTGCCGGCGTTTGCCACAGTCTCTCGTCGCGCGGGTCATTCGCGGTGAGGGCCATGATCCTCGCCGCGGGACGCGGCGAGCGCATGCGCCCGCTGACCGAGAGGCTGCCGAAGCCGCTACTGGAAGTCGGCGGCCACCGGCTGATCGAATATCACCTGGCCGCGCTCGTGGAACTCGGCGTCCGCGACGTCGTCATCAATCTTTCCTGGCACGGCGACCGGATCCGCGAGGCGCTCGGTGATGGCAGTTCGCGTGGCCTCGCAATCCGCTACAGCGAAGAAGGCATCGAGCCCCTCGGCACCGGCGGTGGTTTGTTCGCGGCGCTGCCTTTCCTCGGCGAGGGGCCATTCATCGTCGCCAATGGCGACGTCTGGTCGGATTTCGCGCTGCGCGCGCTGCGTCCACCGCCCGATTCGTTCGCGCATCTCGTGCTCGTCGAAAACCCGGAGCACCATCCGGGCGGTGACTTCGGCCTCGAGTCCGATGGACACCTGACTGAGGGTCCCGACCGGCTCACGTTCTCCGGTATTTCAGTGCTGGACCCGCGGCTCTTCGAAGGCTGCATGCACGGGATTTTCGCGCTGAAGCCCCTGCTCGACCGGGCGCTGGCGGCAGGCCGGCTCACTGGCCAGCGTCATGCGGGCGCCTGGCGGGATGTCGGCACGCCTGCGAGGCTCGCGGCGCTCGACGCGGACCTCCGTCTCGGAAAGGCCAGGCACCCCGTGCTCTCGTCCCCGGTCGGATAAAATGCCAGTCTCGCCAGCGGGACTGAAGACAAGTGGCTGATCTGAAAGGCATTCCGATCGAGGTCGAGCGGCGACCCGTGCAAAGCGGCGAGAAATTTGTCACGCCGCAGGGCTTCACGGCAATCCGCGACGGCATCAAGCGGAGCCACTCGTCGATGCCGTTCGCGCCGGGCACGAAGCCTCGCTGGTTGAGGGCTCCGCTCGCGACCGGCGCGCGCTTCGAGACACTCCGGCAAACCGTGCGCGAGCACAGGCTGAGCACGGTCTGCGAAGAAGCCCATTGCCCGAACATCGGCGAATGCTGGAACGCGGGCACGGCGACGCTCCTGCTGCTGGGCTCGGTGTGCACGCGCGCCTGCCGGTTCTGCGCGGTCGATACCGGCAATCCGCGCGGCTGGCTCGACGCCGATGAACCTGCGAACGCCGCGCGCACCGTATCGCTGATGGGTCTCGGCTACGTCGTGCTGACTTCGGTCGATCGCGATGATCTTCCGGACGGCGGAGCGGCCCATCTCGCAGCCTGCGTTCGCGCGATCAAGGTGGCGAATCCGAAGACCGCGGTTGAAGCGTTGACGCCGGACTTCCAGGGCGTGTTGCGGGACGTCGAAACGGTCGTCGACTCAGGGATCGAGGTCTTCGCACAGAACGTGGAGACGGTCGAACGGCTCACCCATCCGGTGCGCGATCCGCGCGCCGGCTACCGGCAGACCCTCAATGTGCTCGAGCATTCCAAGCGCCATCGGCCGGCCGTGCTCACGAAGACGAGCCTGATGCTCGGGCTCGGCGAAACGACAGACGAACTGCTGCAAACGATGGACGACCTGCGCGCCATTGGCTGTGACCTCCTGACACTCGGCCAGTACCTGCGGCCGACCGCGAATCACCTGCCTGTCGAACGGTACGTGACTCCGGAGCAGTTCCTCGAGCTTCGCGGTGCTGCCCTCCAGCGCGGATTCCTCGAATGCGTTTCCGGGCCGATGGTGCGATCGAGCTATCGCGCGGAGCGAGCGCTCGCAGGGAATAATTGCGGCATACCAGGCGCGTGATGCATCCATTCCCT
Organism: Steroidobacteraceae bacterium; assembly: GCA_036781365.1. Taxonomy (GTDB): domain Bacteria; phylum Pseudomonadota; class Gammaproteobacteria; order Steroidobacterales; family Steroidobacteraceae; genus SCUD01. The sequence goes on from DAIQBB010000001.1 coordinate 277,586, forward strand.
CACCGCTACAGGGTCCGGATCGGCGCTGCGCCTGCCGGCGAACTCACGTTGAATGCCGACGGGCTCGCCGAGATCCGCTCCCTGCCTCCGCCCGAGTTCGGAGGTCCCGGAGGCTACTGGTCGCCCGAGACACTCCTCCTCGCCGCCGTCGGCGACTGCATGATGATGACGTTTCGTGCGATCGCGAAGGCATCCCGCTTCGAATGGCGCGAGCTGTCGGCGGAGGTCGAGGGGCTGCTCGAGCGCATCGACGGCAACAGCCGCTTCACGGAGATCAGAACACAAGTGCGGCTCGTCGTCCCGCCGGGTACGGACACTTCGCGGGCGCAGAAACTCCTCGAGAAATCGGAGCAGGGCTGCCCGATCTCCAATTCGCTCTCGGCGATGAAGCACGTCGACTGCGAAATCGTCGAGCAGGCATGAGCGCGCTCGTCCGGCAACTTGGCCGCGTGGACTATGCGCCGACCTGGCGTGCCATGCAGTCCTTCACCGACCTTCGGGATGCGGACACGCCGGACGAGCTCTGGTTCCTCGAGCATGAACCCGTCTTCACGCAGGGCCTGAACGGCAAGCCCGAGCACCTGCTCGCGACCGGCGACATACCGGTCGTCGGCATCGATCGCGGTGGCCAGGTGACGTACCACGGGCCGGGCCAGCTTGTGATGTATGCCCTCGTCGATCTCCGGCGTCGTGGCATCGGCGTGCGCGAACTCGTCGTCGCACTCGAGGATTCCGTGATTGCGCTCGCGGCGAGCCGGGGCATCGAGGCGGCGGGCAGGCGCGAAGCGCCGGGCGTCTACGTGCAAGGCCGCAAGCTCGCAAGCATTGGCCTGCGGGTCCGGCGCGGCTGCAGCTACCACGGCCTCGCGCTCAATGTCGACATGGACCTCGCACCGTTCCGGCGTATCAATCCCTGCGGCATGGCGGGTCTTGCCATGACGCAGCTGTCGGAGGAGGGCGCGGCGATCGACGTCGCTGGCGCGGCACTCGGGCTCGCGCCGCTCGCCTGTGAGGCGCTCGGACTCGACTGGAACGGGGACTGGCTCGGCCAGCCTGCGGTCCTCGCCGCGCCGGCTCAGAGCGCGACGAGTACGACGCCGCTATCCGTCAGGTCCTGGTAAATCCGGTCGAGTTGCGCACGGCTCTCGGCGCGGATCGTGTAGGTCAGTGCGAGAAACCGCCCCTTGCGGCTCATCCTTTCGCTGATCATGTCGGGCGCAAGCGGCCCGGCATGGCGCTCGACGATCGCGAGCGTAAGCGTCCGGAAGGACTCCGAGTCGCGGCCCATCACCTTGATCGGAAATTCGCAGGGAAACTGGAACAGTTCGTCGGAAGTGGTCATGCGGGCAGGGCTGTCGAGAATTCGCGCTGCGTCGCCTTGAAGCCCGCGTAAATCCTGCGGTACACGGGACCCGGGGCGCCGCTGCCGACTGGAGCCCCGTCGAGGGTCGAGATCGCGCGGATTCCGCCGCCGGCCGAGGCGATGATCAACTCGTCGGCGCCGCGCATTTCCGCCTCGCTGACGGGCCGGCGCTCCGAAGCGATACCTTCGCGGCCGGCGAGGTCGAAGATCACCCCGCGCGTGGTTCCCGGAAGGATCGCGTTCGTCTGTGGCGGCGTGATGATGCGGCCACCCCTCACGACGTGCGCGCTGCTCGCGCTGCCCTCGGTCAGCATGCCGCCCCGCAGCAGGAGCGTCTCGGTTGCGCCGGCATCGGCCGCAAGCCAGCGCAGCAACACGTTGCCGAGCAGCGAGATCGACTTGATGTCGCAGCGCGACCAGCGGATGTCTTCTGCCGTGACGGCCGCGACTCCCTTTTCGATCGACGCGGCGGAAATTACGGGTAGCCTCTGGACGCTCGCGAATATCGTCGGGCGGGTCGCCGGTTGCGGAACGTGATTGCGCTCGGGTTCGACGCCGCGCGTGACCTGCAAGTAGAGCAGCAGGTCCCCGCCGCCGTTTCCGTTCACGAGTGCGCCGAAGGCCGCAAGCCATCCGGCGCGATCCAGCGGCGGGGTCATGCGGATCTCGGTGAGGCTCCGGTCGAGGCGCGCCATGTGCTCGTCGAAGCGATAGGCGCGCCCGCCGTAGATGGGCAACACCTCATAGGCCCCATCCCCGAACAGGAAGCCCCGATCGAGGGGCGAAATGCGCGCCTCCGCGAGCGGCAGCAACCGGCCGTCCAGCCACACGAGAGGTAGCGGCATCAGGCAAACCAGGACAGGATCGTGTCCCAGATCCTGCGGAAGATGTTGCCGCGCGGCACGTCCTCCACCGGCTGCAACGGAGCCTCGGCGATCACCTTGCCATCGACGAGCGCGCGTAGCACGCCGACGCGATCGGACTTGGTCAGCGGCGCGAACACGCGGGGCGCGAGTTCGACCTTGTATTCCACGCGGTCCGCCAGCCCGCGCGGCAGCGTGACCAGCATGTCGCCGGCGAGTCCGACGGCTGCGCGGCCACCGGGCGCCTTATAGATGCGCGGCACGGCGAGTTCGGTCCGCCCCTTCTTGAGCGTCCGCGTCTCGTAGAAGTTGAATCCGTAATTGAGGAGGGCGAGGCTTGCATTCTCGCGCGCCTTCATGCTCTTCGAGCCGGCTACGACTGCGATGAGGCGCATGCCGTCCCGCTTCGCGGATGACACGAGGCAGTATCCGGCCGCGTCTGTCATTCCGGTCTTGACGCCGTCGACGCTGGGGTCGCGGGCGAGCAGGCCATTGCGGTTCGGCTGGCGGATCTTGTTCCAGGTGAATTCGCGCTGGGAGTACCAGCGGTAGTATTCCGGAAACTCGCGGATGATTGCGCGCGTGAGGCGCGCGATGTCGGCGGCCGACATCTTGTGGTTGTCGCCCGGCCATCCTGTCGAGTTCTGAAAGTGGCTCTGGCGCATGCCGAGTCGCTCGGCGTACTGGTTCATGAGCGCGGCGAACGTGTCCTCCGTCCCGGCGACGGCTTCGGCGAGCGCGATGGTCGCGTCGTTGCCGCTCTGCACGATCATGCCCTGGATCAGCACCTCGACCGGGACACGCGAGTTCAGGTCGAGGTAGGTGCGTGATCCTTCCGAGCGCCAGGCGCGCTCGCTGATGGCTACCTGCGTGTCGAGTTTGAGCTTGCCTTCCTTGAGCGCATGGAACACGGCGTAAGCCGTCATCAGCTTCGTGATGCTCGCCGGCTCGATTGCCTCGTCCGCACGATGCCCGGCGAGCGCCTGGCCGCTTTGCTGGTCCACCAGGACCCAGGCGGTGGCCTCGAGCGAGGGCGGGGGCGGCACCGGCTGGGTGGCGGCGTCGGCTAGCGCAGATGCGGCAAGCATCAACAGGGCAGGCAGGATTCTCAAGGGAGACCTCATGGCGTGTAAGCGATTCATTATTACAGGGCGAGCCGCGCGTCAGCCGCGCCGGCGGAGCGCATCCGTTCGACGAGCGCGTCAAATTCCGCGAGGCTCGCGGCCGGACCCGCCCGCACGCGGAACATCGGCCGGCCGTCCTGCGCAACTTCGGAAACGGTTACTCCTTGCACTCCCGCGGCGCGGAGGCGGCCGGCAAGCGCTTCGGCGTTCTCGCGGCTACCGAATGCCCCGGCCTGGGCGTAATAGATGGCGGGTGTCGCGGCGGGCGGCGCGGGGTTGCCGGCGGCGAGGCTTTGCACCTCGACGCGCGCCGTCCCCGTCCGGATCATGTCGAGCTGTTCCGCGGCTGCCCGCGACAAGTCGATGATCCGGCCCCTGGCGAAGGGGCCGCGGTCATTGAGACGAACGACGACACTTCGCCCGTTCTCCAGGTTTGTCACGCGCACCCAGGCCGGCAATGGCAACGTCGGATGCGCGCCGGTCATGGCATTCATGTCGTAGGTTTCGCCGGTCGCCGTGCGCCCGCCGTGGAAATCGGGGCCATACCAGGACGCGATGCCCTGCTCGACATAGCCCGCGGCCGTTGGCAACACGACATAGCGGCGTCCGCCTACTTCATAGAAGGGCGGGTTGCCGGATCTGGCGCGCGGCTCGTCACGCGGCTCCACAGCGCCTCCGGACGCCGGCGCCGGGACGGGCGCGGCGGGCGGTGCGGGTCGCAAGGGTTCCCGCGCGCAGCCCGCGAGGGCGAGAAGCACCATGGCCGAGGCTGCGATCCGGCTCATGGCGCCGCTGGCGCCGCCGACGTCGTCGGCGGCAACAGCCCTTCGATTTGCCGCCCGAGATCATTGACCGCGAGCGCATAGAGGACGCTGCGGTTGTAGCGCGTGATGACGCCGAAGTTATGGAAGCCGGCGCGAAGCTCCGGCCCGGTGTCGCCTTCGACGCGGATGAACAGCGCCGGCGACTTGTCAGTCTGCGTCGTTTCGAAGGCGAGCCCGCGGTCGCGCAGCGCCTTCACGGTCGTATCGGGCGAGAGCCTGTCGGCGACGAGGCCATCGGCCTTCGGAAACCAGAGGTCCGCCGGCACGACGACCGGTTCGCCCTTGCGCCAGCCGTGGTCGGCGAGGTAATTTGCGACACTCGCGATGACGTCGCGCCAGCTGCCCCAGAGATCGCGCCTGCCGTCGCCGTCGCCGTCGACCGCCCAGCTGCGGTAGCTGCGCGGCATGAACTGCGCGTTTCCCATCGCGCCCGCGTATGAGCCTTGCACCGACTTCGGGTCGAAGTTCTCCTCGCGCGCGAGCAGCAGGAACTGCTCGAGCTCGGCGCGGAAGTAATTCGCACGCGGCGGGTAGTCAAAGGCGAGCGTCGAGAGCGCATCGACCACGCGGAATCGGCCCGTGATGCGTCCGAAGTATGTCTCTGCGCCGAGGATGCCGACGATCACGTGCGAGGCGACGCCGGTCGATTCCTCGACGGTGGCAATGTCGTCGCGGTGCTCGGTCCAGAAGGCGACTCCGGCGTCGATGCGCTCGTCGGTCAGGAAGTGCTTGCGATACGCATGCCAGGCCATGACGGATTCGGCGGGCTTCGTCATGAGCTCGATGATGCGCGGCTGGCTCGCCGCGTCGGCGAGGACGCCGTCGACCCAGGCCGGGTCGAATCCGTGCTTCTTCTGCATCTCCTCGCTGAACGCGCGCACATCCTCGCGCGCGAGTTCGAGCGGCCAGGCGGGCATCGCCGCCACCGAGAGGGCAAGAGCCAGCAATGGCGCCCGCAGCGTCCTTGTCGCTTCCTTCATCATCAACCCACGAGCTTTCTGCTGGAATGCAGCGACATCAGGATACCGAAGCCAGCCATCAGGGTCACGAACGACGTGCCGCCGTAGCTGACGAGCGGCAGCGGCACACCGACGACGGGCAGGAGTCCCATGACCATGCCGGCGTTCACGCATGCATAGACGAAGAACGTGAGCGCGATACTGCCGGCGAGCAGGCGCGCGAACGCGTCGCGGCACTGCAGGGCCATGTAGGTCCCGCGACCGACAATGAAGAGGTAACCGACGAGCAGCGCCATCAGGCCGAGCAATCCCAGTTCCTCGCCGATCACCGCGAAGATGAAATCGGTCGAGCGCTCCGGCAGGAACTCGAGCTGGGCCTGGCTGCCGTTCATCCAGCCCTTGCCGAACACGCCGCCCGATCCGATCGCGATCTGCGACTGGATGATGTGGTAGCCGGCGCCGAGCGCGTCACTCTGCGGGTCGAGCAGTGTCAGCACGCGCTGGCGCTGGTAGTCGTGCAGGAAATGCCAGGCGACCGGTACGGCCGCCCCCATGATGGCGACGCCACCCAGCAGGTAGGCTGGCGACAGCCCGCCCATGACGAGCACGATCATCCCCGACGCGGCGACGAGGAGGGCCGTGCCCAGGTCCGGTTGCTCGGCGATCAGCGCGACGGGCAGGATCACGATGAGCAGGATCGCTGCGATGTCCTTGAATGACGGCGGCAGCGGCCGCTGGTGCATGTACCACGCGCACATCATTGGAACTGCGAGCTTCATGATCTCGGACGGCTGGAAGCGGACAACGCCGAGGTCGAGCCATCGCTGCGCACCCTTGCCGATGTCGCCGGCGAAGGCGACGATCACGATCAGGATGAGCCCGACCAGGTAGACGGCCGGCGAAAGCATGCGCAGGAAGTGATCCGGCACCTGCGAGAGCACGATCAGGAGCGTGAAGCCGATGCCGATGCGCGCGAGCTGGCTGAACCACAGCGCGGTGTTGTCGCCCGCAGCGCTGTAGAGCACGAAGAGGCCGAACAGGCTCACGGCGATCAGCGCCGACAGCAGCATGCCGTCGAGGCGAAGCGCGCGCAGGAGCCGCGCCATGCCGGTGACCGTGCGCCGCGTGCGGGAGTCGCCGAGCTCGCCGTAGATCATTGGGGCGCCTTCACGAGGTAGGCGTCGAAGATCGCGCGCGCGATCGGCGCCGCCGCTGCAGAGCCGAAGCCGCCATTCTCGACCAGCACCGCGACCGCGAGTTTCGGAGACTCGGCGGGCGCGAAGGCGACGAAGAGCGCGTGGTCGCGCAGCCGCTCGGCGACGTCCTTTTCGTTGTACTTCTCGGTCTGGCCGACCGAGAAGACCTGTGCCGTGCCGGTCTTGCCGGCGATGGTATAGGCGGCGCCGCGGCCGACGCGCTGTGCCGTGCCGCGCGGACCGCTCGTCACGGCAACCATCGCGTTGACGATAATCTCCCAGTTCTCCGCATGCTTCAGCTCGATCGATGGCAATTTCACGGGCTTCTGCTCCTCGACTACGCCGGTAGCCGGATCAGCGAGCGCGCGCACCAGCCGCGGTCGGTAATGCTGGCCGCGCGTTCCAAGGAGCGCTGTCGCCTTCGCGAGCTGGAGGAGGGTCGCGGTCCAGTAACCCTGGCCGATGCCAATGATCACGGTCTCACCGGGGAACCAGACCTGCTGCTCGCGCGTCGAGAACGCAGTCTTCTTCCAGGCGGGAGAGGGCATGATGCCGCCGCGCTCACCCGCGATATCGATGCCGGTCGGCTGGCCGAAGCCCATGCGCGCCATCGAGTCGTGGATGCGCTCGATGCCGAGCGTGCTCGCGAGCCGGTAGAAGTAGACGTCACAGGACTGCATAACCGCGTTTTCCATGTCCATCGAGCCGTGGCCCTCGCGCTTGAAGTCGCGGAAGCGATGGCGCGATCCCGGCAGCGAATAACTGCCGCGACAATTGACGTGGTCCCCAGGCTTGATCACGTCGTACTCGAGCCCGGCGAGCGCCATCAGCGGCTTGATCGTCGAGCCGGGCGGGTAGGTTCCGCGGAGCACGCGATTGAATAGCGGCTGGTCCGGGTTTTCCGTGAGTGCGATGTACTCGCTCCGCGAAATACCGCGGGCGAAGCCGTTCGGGTCGAAGGAGGGCAGGCTCGCGAAGACGAGCACGTCCCCATTTGATGGATCGATCGCGACTACGCCCCCGCGACGCCCGGCGAATGCCTCCTCGGCGATGCGCTGCAACTCGATGTCGATCGTGAGCCGCAGGTCGCGGCCAGCCAGGGGCTCGTGGGTCTCGAGCTGCGCGTCCGCGCCTTCGTCGAGCTTCACGGGCCGCCCTTCGGCGTTCACGAGCACTTCGCGGTAGCCGCCGGTGCCGAGCAGCTGCTGCTCATAGGCGTGCTCGACGCCGGTCTTCCCGATCACGCCGGTGCCGAAATAGCGCTCACGGTCGACGCGAACGAGGTCGTCGGTGCTGATCGTGCCGACATAGCCGAGCGCGTGCGCGCCGACCGTCCCGTAAGGGTAATGACGCGCCATGCGGGTCTCGAGCATCACGCCCGGCAGCTCATGGCGGTGCACGGCGTAGCGCGCGACCTCTTCGTCGTCGAGCTGGAGCAGGAAGGGAACGGCCTCGAACGAGCGCCGCGAAAGCACCACTTGCCGGACGCGCGTCACGTCGCCCGCTTCGAGGAGTCCAAAGCGCACGAGGCGTGAAAGCGTGTCCTCGAGGTCTCCGGCCTGCTCGCGCACGAGCTCGAGCTGGTAGGCGGGCGTGTTCTCGGCGATCACGCGCTTCGCGCGGTCGTAGATGATGCCGCGGTTCGGCGGCAGCGGCTCGATGCGGGCGCGGTTGCCCCGCGACAGATCGACGTAATGATCGTGCTGCACGACTTGCAGCCAGAATGCGCGACCCATCAGCAGGAGCGCGATCAGGGTCACGACGGCTGCCGCGAAGAGCGAGCGCTGGATGAACATGCGCTGCTCGAGTGCGTCGTCCTTGATGCGCACGCGCCACATGCAGCTCTACCTTCGCGCCGCGAAGCGGGCGTAGAGCGCCGTCAGGAGCGGCCAGCAGGCAGCGCCCATCGGTACCGCGACCCATCGGCGCCAGTCCGTCACCGGATGTCCCGCGACTCCATCGATCCAGAAGAGCAGGAACTCGTTGAGCCAGAGGAGGGCGAGGATCACCGCTGACTGCTGCAGCGGCGGAAAGGCGCGGATCTGGAGCCGGAGCTTCGAGGCGACGTAAGCGATGACGGTCAGGGTCAGCGCATGCTGGCCGAGAAGCACGCCGCGGAAGCCATCGACCGCGAGGCCCGCGCACCAGGCATACGAGAGCCCCAGCAGGCGCGGAGCGAGCAGGGAGAACCAGAGCACCGTGAGCGCGACGAAATCGGGCCGGTACAATTCGAGGAACGAAGGCAGGGGTGCGACCGTCGCGGCGAGCGAGAGGATCGTCAGCCCGATGACGCGACCCCAGCCGAAGTTGATGCGGGTGCCGCGCATCATGGCGCGTTCCCCTCGGGTGGCGGCTCTGCTGGCGCCTGCCCGGGCGACGGCAGAGGTGACTGTTCGGCCGCCGCCGGCAGAGGTTGCGGCTCCGGCTGCCTTTGAGCCTGCGATTGCGCCTGATCCGGTGGCTGCGCCGGCTTCGGTGCGGGCGGCGGTGCTACGGTCGCCGTCGCAGGTTTCGCCTCCGGCTCCGGCTCAGGCTCCGGTTCGACGACCGCGCTTTCGAACCACACCAGCAGGATCTCCGGATCACGGTCGAGTCCCGCGAGGGGCGCGGCTTCGATCGACAGAAGCGGCTGGCCGGGATCGCGCACGACCGCGGTGACCTTTCCGACCGGGTAGCCCGGCGGATAGACGCCGCCGAGTCCCGAGCTCACGAGCAGGTCGCCGACGATCACGTCGGCGTTTTGCGGCAGGTAAGGCAGCGACAGGAGTCCCGAGCGACCTGTGCCGAGCGCGATGCTCCGCACGCCCGTGCGGTTGACCTGGATCGGGATCGCGTGCTCGGGATCCGAGATCAGGATGACCTCTGCGGATATGGGACCGGCGCGCGTGACCTGCCCGAAGATGCCGTTCGCGTCGAGCGCCGCCTGGCCGCGGAACAAGCCCGCGCGCGTGCCCTTGTTGATGAGTACCCGCTGGCGGAACGGGTCGAGGTCGACGCGCACGATCTCGGCGACGAGCGATCGCTGCACGACGCGTGCCGAACTCTCCCGCACCGCGCGCAGGCGCTGATTCTCCTGCTCGAGCGATTCGAAACGCAGGAGTTTCAGGCGAAGGACAAGGTTGTCCGCGGCGAGCCTTACGTTATCGGCCTCGACGCGGGTCTTGGTCGCGAACGATTCGCGGAGCCCGGCCCAGGCCGCGACCGGGGCCTGCACGGCCCACTGGATCGGATACGCGAGCGTTGCGACTCCGTCGCGGATGGCGGCCAGGTGATGATTGCGCTGATCCGCGACCATGAGGCCGGCAGCCATGAGGGCGAGGACGATGAGGCGCAGCCCCAGCGCGGGGCCGCCGAGCAGCAGGGGCCGGGGATCCGAATCGTGTGAACTCAAACTGGCCTCAACCGAGGCCGAACAGCCCCGGATGCTCCTCGGACAACTCGAGGATGCGACCGCCGCCGCGCGCCACGCAGGTCAGGGGATCGTCGGCGATGACCACCGGCAAACCGGTTTCTTCCATGAGGAGCTTGTCGATGTCCTTGAGCAGCGCGCCGCCGCCGGTCAGCACGATGCCGCGCTCCGCGACGTCGGCGCCGAGTTCCGGCGGCGTCTGCTCGAGCGCCTTCTTGACGGCCTGCACGATGCCCTGGAGCGGCTCCTGCATGGCTTCGAGGATTTCGTTCGAATTGAGCGTGAAGCTGCGCGGCACGCCTTCCGAGAGGTTGCGGCCCTTCACCGACATCTCCCGTACCTGCTGGCCCGGGTAGGCCGAGCCGATCTCGATCTTGATGCGCTCCGCCGTCGCTTCGCCGATCAGGATGCCGTAATTGCGGCGAACGTAATTCGTGATCGCCTCGTCCATTCGATCGCCGCCGATGCGAACCGATTCGGCGTAGACGATTCCGTTCAGGGAGATCACGGCGACCTCGGAAGTGCCGCCGCCAACGTCGAGCACCATCGAGCCGCGCGCCTCGTTGACCGGCAGGCCGGCACCGACCGCGGCCGCCATTGGTTCCGGAATGACGTCCACGCGGCGCGCACCGGCGCCTTCCGCCGATTCCTGAATGGCGCGGCGCTCGACCTGGGTGGATCCGAATGGCACGCAGACGAGCACGCGTGGCGATGGACGGAGCCACCGGTTGCCGTGGACCTTGCTGATGAAGTACTGGAGCATGCGTTCGGTGTAAGTGAAGTCGGCGATGACGCCGTCCTTCATCGGGCGCACCGCGGTGATGTGGCCCGGTGTTCGCCCCAGCATGCTCTTGGCTTCCGCACCGACCGCGATGATGGTCTTGGTGCCGCGGCCCGGCTCATCCTGCACTGCGACTACGGAGGGCTCGTTCAACACGATGCCCTGGCCGCGAACGTAGATGAGCGTGTTCGCCGTGCCGAGGTCGATCGAGATGTCGCTTGAGAAGTAACCCCGGAGGCTCTTGAACATGTTTCGGGAGACCGCAACGCTCGGCGAATGGAGGCCGGGAGTCTAGCCGTGGCCGCGACTTTCCACAAGGCGACGTGTATGATTTCCGTCAAGTTTTTCCCATATTTTCCGCAGTGGAGCGATCGTGACGCTGACCCGCCGCGACGTCGAAAACATCGCGCATCTCGCCCGCCTCGAGATCACCGAGGCGGAGATGCCGGCCTATGTCGGCAGCTTGTCCGCGATCCTCGCGTTCGTGGAGCAGCTCTCCGGGGCCGCGACAGAGGACGTCGTGCCGATGGCGCACCCGCTTGAGGGACAGGTGCAGAGGCTGCGTGTGGACGCCGTCACAGAATCGGATCATCGCGACGCTTACCAGGCCAACGCCGCCGCGGTGGAGGCCGGCCTCTATCTCGTGCCGAAGGTGATCGAGTGAGCCTGCATCACGCGACCGCGGCCGAGATCGGCCGGGGGCTCCACTCGCGCAAGTATTCGAGCGTCGAAGTGACGAGCCACTTCCTGGATCGCATCGAAAAGTCGAACCCGTTGCTCAACGCGTTCGTGACGGTGACGCGCGAGCGCGCGCTCGACGATGCGCGGCGCGCCGATGCCCGCCTCGCGAAGGGCGAGGGCGGACCGCTCACGGGCGTGCCGCTCGTCCACAAGGACATCTTCTGCACCGCCGGCATCCTGACGAGCTGCGGCTCGCGCATGCTCTCGAACTTCGTCTCGCCCTATGACGCGACGGTCGTCGAGCGCCTCGACGCCGCTGGCATGGTGCTGCTCGGCAAGACGAACATGGATGAGTTCGCGATGGGCTCGTCGAACGAGACGAGTTACTTCGGGCCCGTGAAAAATCCCTGGGATACTTCCAGGGTGCCCGGCGGATCCTCGGGTGGTTCCGCGGCCGCCGTCGCGGCACGGCTTGCGCCCGTTGCGACCGGCACGGACACCGGCGGCTCGATCCGCCAACCCGGCGCGCTTACCGGACTCACCGGCTTCAAGCCGACGTACGGACGCGTTTCCCGTTACGGCATGATCGCCTTTGCCTCGAGCCTCGACCAGGCGGGCGTGCTCGCGCAGTCCGCGGAAGACGCGGCGCTCGTGCTCGGTGCAATAGCCGGCCACGACCCGCGCGATTCGACGAGCGTCGATGCGCCGGTCCCGGACTATGCCGCAGGCCTCGCGCGCCCGGTAAGAGGGCTCCGGATCGGCATCATCCGCGAGTTTTTCGGCGAAGGCCTCGAGGCCGGCACGGGCGCCGCCGTGCGCGCCGCGATCGACTCGTTCCGCGCCGAAGGCGCGAAGGTCGTCGAACTGAGCCTGCCCAATCTTCCGCTTTCCGTGCCGACGTACTACGTCGTCGCCCCTGCGGAATGCTCGTCGAACCTGTCGCGCTACGATGGCGTGCGTTTCGGCCACCGGTCCAGGGATCCGCGCGACCTGATCGATCTCTACAAGAGTACCCGTGGCGAGGGCTTCGGCGCCGAGGTCAAGCGCCGGATCATGACGGGGACCTACGTGCTCTCGGCCGGTTACTACGACGCCTACTACCTGAAAGCGCAGAAGGTGCGGAGCCTCATCAACGCCGACTTCAGGCGCGCGTTCGAGCAGGTCGACGTGCTGATGGGACCGACGACTCCGACGCCCGCGTTTGCGATCGGCGCGAAGACCGACGACCCGATCACGATGTACCTGAACGACATCTACACGATTGGCGCGAACCTCGCGGGCCTGCCCGCGGTTTCCGTTCCCTGCGGACTCGTCGACGGACTGCCGGTCGGCCTGCAGGTCATCGGGCCGCATTTCTCGGAAGAGCGCCTGCTCGCCGTCGCGCACGCCTGGCAGCGCGCGACCGACTGGCATCGCCGGCTGCCGGCCGCATACGCGTGAGCACCATGGCCATCGAGTGGGAAACCGTCATCGGCCTCGAGATCCACGCGCAGCTTGCGACGCATTCGAAGATCTTCTCGGGTTCGTCGACGGCCTATGGCGGCGCGCCGAACACGCAGGCCAATCTCGTCGACCTCGGCTATCCCGGCGTGCTGCCGGTGCTGAACGGAGAGGCCGTGCGCATGGCCGTCAAGTTCGGGCACGCGATCGGCGCGACCGTCGCGCGGCGCTCGATCTTCGCGCGCAAGAACTACTTCTACCCGGACCTGCCGAAGGGCTACCAGATCAGCCAGTACGAGCAGCCCGTCGTCGAGGACGGCACGGTCGAGATCCTGCTCGAGGACGGAACGCGCAAGGTCGTCGGGGTCACGCGCGCGCATCTCGAGGAGGACGCCGGCAAGTCGTTGCACGAAGGCTTCGGCAGCTCTACTGGCATCGACCTCAACCGCGCGGGGACGCCGCTGCTCGAGATCGTCTCCGAGCCCGACCTGCGCTCGGCCCGCGAGGCCATCGCGTACATGAAGAAGATCCATACGCTGGTGCGCTACCTCGGGATCTGCGACGGCAACATGCAGGAAGGCTCGTTCCGCTGCGACGCGAATGTTTCCGTCCGCCACAAGGGCAGGCGCGAGTACGGCACGCGCTGCGAGATCAAGAACGTGAACTCATTCCGGTTCGTCGAACGCGCGATCAACCACGAGGTCGCGCGGCAGATCGAACTCATCGAGGGCGGCGGCAGCGTCGTGCAGGAGACACGCCTCTACGATCCCGGCCGCGATGAAACGCGCTCGATGCGCAGCAAGGAGGAAGCGAACGACTATCGTTACTTCCCGGACCCGGACCTGCTGCCGCTCGTGCTCGACGAGGCGTTCATCGAGAACGTGAGACAGAGCCTGCCCGAGCTTCCCGACGCCAAGGCCGCGCGCTTCGCGCGTGAACACGGCCTTTCCGAATACGATGCCGGTGTCCTGACCGCAAGCCGCGAGGTCGCCGACTATTACGAGCGCGTCGTTGCCGCCGCCGGCGAGCCCAAGCTCGCGGCGAACTGGGTCATGGGCGACCTGTCCGCATTCCTGAACCGCGACGGGCTCGAGATCGGCGCATCGCCCGTGGGCGCCGGCGCACTGGCGGGACTCATCAGGCGCATGGTCGACGGGACGATTTCCGGGAAGATCGCCAAGGACGTGTTCGAGGCGATGTGGTCGGAGCGAGCGGAAGCCGACACAATCATCGCTGCCAGGGGGCTCAGGCAGATCACGGACACGGTCGCGATCGAGCGCGCGATCGCCGAGGCCATGGCGTCGAATCCCGGCCAGCTCGCGGACTACCGCTCGGGCAAGGACAAGCTGTTCGGCTTCTTCGTCGGCCAGGTGATGAAGGCGACCGGCGGAAAGGCGAATCCCGCGCAGCTCAACGAATTGCTGAAGCGCATGCTCGCAGGCCCATGACGCCGACCGGCGACCTGCTGCATCGTTTCCTGTTCGAGCGACTTCCGGTTCGCGGCCACCTCGTGAGGCTCGACGCGAGCTGGCGGGCGGCGATCGAGCATCACGATTATCCGCAGCCTGTCAGCGACGCGCTTGGCGAGGCGATGGCCGCGTCCGTGCTGATGGCGGGCGCGCTGAAGTTCGAGGGCCGTCTCTCGCTGCAGTTCGAGGGACCGGGCCCGGTCCGTCTCATGCTCACGCAGTGCACGCACCGTCACGCGATCCGCGGCGTCGCGCGCCATGATGGGATTCCACCGGGCCTGCCCGGCCCCGACGGACTTTTCGGCGGCGGGCAGCTCGCGGTCACGATCGAACAGGAGGAGAGCGGCGATCGCTATCAGGGCGTCGTGCCCCTGATGTCGGCCAAGCTGTCGGACTGCCTTGAGCAGTATTTCGAGCGTTCCGAGCAACTGCCTTCCCGGATGATGCTCGCGGCGACGCCAGAGCGCGCGGCGGGGCTCCTGCTCCAGCGCGTGGCCGTCGGCGAAGGATCCGCATCTGAGCTGGCGGAAGCCGACGACGCCTGGCGGCGCCTCATCCTGCTCGCAGGCACGGTTTCGACGCGCGAGTTGCTCGACATGCCCTGCCGCGAGTTGCTACGGCGACTGTTTCGTGAGGACGACATCCGCCTCTTCGAGGGCACGCCGGTTTTTTTCCAGTGCAGTTGCTCGCGCGAACGCGTCGCCGGCATCCTCCAGGCGCTCGGCGGCGAAGAGGTCAGGGAATTGCTGCGCGAGCGCGGTGACGTCGAGGTGCGCTGCGAATTCTGCAATCGCGCCTGGCACTTCGACGCGGTCGACGTCGCCGGATTATTCCTGTCGGGTGCCGCGCAGCCGCGGCCGCCCGGACTGCACTAGGCGCACCAGAGGTGCATGACGGCGTAACTCCGCCAGGGTCGCCATGAGTCGGCGCGGCGGCGGTGAGCCTGGCCAATGAATGGCAGCGCGTCCGGCTCGGCAAGGGCCCGAAGCGCGACATACTGCGCGCAACGCTCGCCGGCGCCCGTGATCGAAGCGATCGCGCTCACGACTTCGTCGACAGGCGCCGAGAAGTCGATCGTCCGTCCGACGACGGCCCTCGCCAGTGCGCGAATCGTCGTGGCCTTCTCCCGCGGCAATCCGAAGCCTGCGTAGCCTTGCGATGCCAGCGCGTCAGGCGTCGGAAAGAGGTGGGTGAGCTCGCCGGACATATCGGGGAGCGCATCGCCAAGCCGGGTTACGAGTCGTGTGGTGTGCGCACGGGCCGTGGCCGCCCCGACGGACCGCGCAAGGATCTCCCGGACCGCACATTCAAACGGATCCCAGGCTCCCGGAATTCGAAGTCCCGGCCGCTTGCGCACGAGCGCGGCGAGCATGCTGTCGCCGCGGAGTTCGCGGGCGATCAGTGACGGATCCGCGGCGAGGTCGAAGGCGCGCCGCGCAATCGCGGAAATCTGGAACAGGGCAGCCGGCGCCGCGCCACGAACGCGAAGCTCGAGCGCGTTCTCGCCTGCAATTGGTTCCACACGGATCGTGGCATGACCATCGCCGGTCGTGACCGTGCGCGAATAACTCCGGCGATCGACGTGCTCGATGCCAGGAATGGCCTGCTCCGCGAGAAAGTCGCGAACCTGGCCCCAGTCGTACGGCGGCCGGTAGGAAAGCCTGAGCACCACTTCGTCGCCTGCGGTGACCGCCTGTCCGCCGCGGCGCTGCCTGCGCAGGTCGCGCGGCGCCTTTCCGTAGGTTTCTCGAATTGCGTGGTTGAAGCGCCGCAGGCTTCCGTAGCCGGAGGCGTGCGCGATCTGCGTCATGGGAAGCACGGTCTCGTCGAGCAGTCGCTTCGCGAAATGGAGCCTTCGTGTCTGCGCGACGGCGATGGGTGGCGCGCCGACGTGGCGCATGAACAAGCGGTGAAGATGACGCGAGCCGACGCCGACGCGCGTGGCCAATTCCTCGACGACGCCCTCGTCCAGGGCGCCGTCGTGGATGAGCCGGAGCGCACGGCGGACGACCGCGGACGTGCCGAGCCATGCGGGGGTCCCCGGTGCGGCTTCCGGCCGGCAACGGAGGCACGGCCGGAAGCCCGCAGCCGCGGCCGCGGCTGCCGTCGCGTAGTAGCGCACATTCGAGCTCTTGCAGGTCGGGGACGGGCAGATCGGGCGGCAATAGATGCCGGTCGACGTCACCGCAATGAAGAAGCGTCCGTCGAATCGCGCATCGCGGCTTGCGCGCACGCGATCGAGCGCCCGCCGATCGAGTCCCCGGACTTCCTGCATGAGACCCACGATACGCCCGGGTCCGGCACGGAACTAGCCGTTTTCGGACGCGGGAACGGAAACGCCCGCCATCCAGGTGGTGGCGTCCGATTCCGGCGAGTATCCGGCAAGGCAAGGGCCTATGGTGGACGTCAACTCCGGCCACCGGACCCTTTGGATGCAAGCATGCGAAACCCAACTGCAATCGCGACCGCAATGCTCGCCATGAGCCTTGCGGCCGCAACGACCGCGCAAGGATCTCCCGAGGAGGACCGCGAGGCGGTTGCCGCCCTCGACACCGAGTTCCAGGCCGCGGTGAAGCGTCACGACGTCGCAACGATCGACCGCATCCTGCACGACGACATGATCCTGATTCTTGGCGACGGCCGGGTCGTCACCCGGGACGATCATCTCTCGGCAGCGCGGGAGAAAGAGATCCTCTACGAGATCCAGGACGAGGATCCCGGCACCCAGGTCGTGCGTGTCGCGGGCGACACCGCCGTCGTGACGGCGCGGCTCTGGCTGAAGGGCATGAGGGAAGGCGTGCCATTCGACCGCAAGCTCTGGTTCAGCGACACCTACGTCCGCACGCCGAAGGGATGGAAGTATTTCTTCGGGCAGGCCTCGCTCAGGCTTCCCGACCTGCCGTAAGGGCAGGCGCGATCAGGGCTTGCGGTGCGAGGCGAAGGCGATGCGGTCGAGCACGCCGAGCAGCACAGCCGACACGACGAAGGTGAGGTGCAGGATCACGTACCACATGCCGAGCCGAACCGGGTTCCAGGCGCGGCGAAACGCCGGGCGACAGCCCGCACGATTGATTATCCTTCGGCCATCGTGAGCATCCGCTTCACTGTCAACGGCGTCGAGCGGGAGTTCGCGGGCGACGGCAGCATGCCGCTCCTGTGGTACCTGCGCGATCACGCCCGCCTCACCGGGACCAAGTTTGGCTGCGGCGGCGGATTCTGCGGCGCCTGCACCGTGCTCGTGGATGGCGCCGCGATGCGCTCCTGCGTGGCGCCGGTCTCGTCGCTCGCGGGCCGCTCGATCACGACCATCGAGGGGCTCGGCAAGGACGGACTGCACGCGGTGCAGAAGGCATGGATCGAGGAAGACGTCGCCCAGTGCGGCTACTGCCAGGCCGGGTAGATCCTCGCTGCCGTCGCGCTGCTCGAGCGCAATCCCGACCCGGCGCCCGGGGACATCGATTCGATCACGAACTTCTGCCGCTGCGGGACCTACGTCCGCATCCGGCGCGCAATCGCGCGCGCCGCGCGGGACATGAAATGAACGCGCTCGCGGCAGTCGTTTCGAGGCGGCATTTGCTGCAGGTCTCGCTCTCGGCCACCGGCGCACTCATCCTTGCGCCCGCAGCAAAGCAAAGTGCCTGGGCTGCCGACGCGCCCGCGCGCCTGCCCGAGAACCCGCTCGGGCTCCTGATTCGCATCGAGCCGGACAATCGCGTCGTCATCGGCGCGACGGGCGCGGAGATCGGGCAGGGCGTCAAGACCTCGCTGCCGATGATTCTCGCGGAGGAGCTCGATGCGGACTGGTCGCTGGTTTCGGTCGAGCAGATGCCGCTCAGCATCGACTTCAGCGGCGAGCAGCCGCGCTGGCGCTGGGGTGCGCAAGGCGCCGGCGGCAGCACCAGCATCCCGGATGCCTGGGCGGAGCTGCGCCAGTTCGGCGCGCAGGGCCGATGGCTCATGCGCGAGTCGGCGGCCGCACACTGGGGCATCCCAAGCGGCGCGGTGCGGACGCGCGACGGCCACGCCTGGCATCCCGATGGCCGCAAGCTTGCCTATGGCGAACTCGCCGCCAGAGCCGCACAGCTCACGCTGCCCGTCGACCCCGTATCGCTCAAGGAACCAGCCGAGTACCGGATCATCGGCCGGCCGCAGCGAGTCGTCGACGCCGAGGAAATCGTGACCGGCCGGGCGCGCTACGGCATCGACGTCTACGAGCAGGATTCCCTGACGGCCGTGATGCTTCGCTGCCCTTACTTCGATGGTGGGATCGCGAGCCTTGACGACAGCGCGGCGCGTGCAGTGCCGGGCGTCCGTGCGGTCGTCGTCGTGCCTGGGCCGAAACCCGGCGAGCCGATCGCGATGAACCTCGCGACCGGCGTCGCCGTAGTCGCCGACGACACCTGGTCCGCGCTCAAGGGCCGCGAAGCGCTCAAGGTCGAATGGACGCGCGGGCCCTTTGCCAGCGAGTCGAGCGCCGCGCTCGACCGGCAGTGCACGGAGCTCCTCGAGCGGACGGGCCTTGTCATCCGCAACGACGGAAATTTCGACGCGGCGCGGCTCGATGCGGCACGCATCGTCAAGGCGCGCTATCGCCAGCCCTACGTGAGCCACGCGCCGCTCGAGGCTCCGTGTGCCTTCGTGCACGTGATGGCCGACCGCGCGCGCGTCGTTGCACCTTTGCAGCAGCCGGGCGGAGCGCAACGGGCGGTCCATACGGTCACGGGTATTCCACGGCCCGCGATCAGCGTCGAGATGACCCGCGTCGGAGGCGGCTTCGGGCGCAGGCTCACGAACGATTTCGTGGCGGAGGCCGCGCTCGTATCGAAGGCGACAGGCTGGCCGGTCAAGCTGGTCTGGACCCGCACGGACGACCTTCAGCACGATTTCTACCGGCCATTCGGTCACCACGAGCTCCTCGCCACGCTCGACGCGGGCAACCGGGTCAACGGCTGGACCCACCGGCTCGCGAGCGCCTCGAAGTATTACCGGCGCGCCGGGGTGAAGGCGGAAGACATGTGGGGGCCCGAACTCTACCCGGATGATTTCCCGGCCAATCTCGTGCCGAACTACCGGCTCGAGTGGCATGCGGTCACGAGCGGCATTCCACGCGGTTCCTGGCGCGCGCCGGCGCACACGGCGAACGCCTTCGTCGTTCAGAGCTTCCTGGACGAGATCGCCCATGCGACGAAACAGGATCCGCTCGCATTGCGGCTCGCCATGTACGGGCCGGACCGCGTGTTCGACTATGCCCAGCACGGCGGCCCGAAGTTCAGCACGGCGCGGCTACGCACGGTGCTCGAACGCGTCGCGGGCGAAATCGGCTGGGGACGGAAGCCGCCGCGCGGCCGTGGCATCGGCCTCGCGGCGCACTTCACATTCGGCGGCTATGCCGCGCACGCAATCGAAGTCGCCGTGTCGCCCCGGGGCGAGCTCGCCTTCGAGCGCGTCGTTTGCGCCGTGGACGTCGGGCGACCAATCAATCCGCTCGGCATCAGCGCGCAGATGCAGGGCGGCACGATCGACGGGCTTTCGACCGCGCTCAACCTCGAGATCACGATCCAGGACGGCCGCGTAGAGCAGTCGAACTTCGACGGCTATCCGCTCGCGATGATGGGCCAGATGCCGAAGGACGTGGAGGTCCACATCATCGACTCCGCCGAGAGTCCATCGGGTTGCGGTGAAATGGGGATTCCGACTGCGGCGCCTGCGCTTGCGAACGCGATCTTTGCCGCGAGCGGAATCCGGATCCGGAACCTGCCGATCCGAAATCAGCTCGTCGACGCGCTTGGCTAGCTACTTCAGCTCGTCGACAAGGCCGTCCCGGATCAGGCGCTGTGTCTGGCCGACGATCCAGGCCTGGCGACCGCGAATGTAGGCGGACGGATCCACAACGCGAAAACGCGTAGGGCTTGGCAGTATCGCCGCAAGGAGCGCGGCTTCCTGGATGCTGAGCCGTGAAGCGTCCTTCCCGAAATAGTGGCGGCTTGCCGCCTGCACGCCCCAGATGCCGCGGCCGAACTGGGCGCTGTTGAGGTAGACCTCGAGGATCCGCTCCTTCGGCCAGAGGAATTCGATCCAGACGGTAAACCAGGCTTCGAGCCCCTTGCGGAGCCAGCTCTGGCCTGACCAGAGGAACAGGTTCTTGGCAACCTGCTGACTGATCGTGCTCGCGCCGCGCAGGCGCCGGCCGTCCTGGGCGTCCGTCACCGCCTTCTCGATGGACTCGAAGTCGAAACCGCCATGCGCGAGGAACTTCTGGTCCTCCGCTGCAATTGCGGCGACCGCAACGTGGCGCGAGATCTGCGGCCACGGCACCCAGTCATGTTGTTGCCGGAGCGGCATGCCTTCCTCGCGAGCCGCAAGGCGCTCCCCGATCATGAAAGCCGTCGTCGGTAACGGCAGCCAGCGGAATGAGGCAACGACCAGGATGCTCGCGATGGCCGCGAAGACGATCGTATTCGTCACCCACCGGGCAATCCGCGCCGGCAGGGAGCGCCGCTTCATCGGCAGTCGCGTGTCAGGCGGCGCTCGTGCGCCGTGCCGAATTGATGACGACCGACTCAGCCGGGACGTCGTCGTGCCCGCCGCGGCGACCCGTCTTCAGCTTCGCGATCTTCTCGATCACGTCGATGCCGCCGACGACACGGCCGAAGACGGCGTAGCCGAAGTTGCCGCTGCGGTGGTTGAGGAAGTCGTTGTCGACGAGGTTGACGAAGAACTGCGAGGTCGCGCTGTGCAGGTCGTTGGTGCGCGCCATTGCAAGCGAGCCGCGCAGGTTCTTGAGGCCGTTTTCCGCCTCATTGCGGATCGGATCGTGGCCGTCCTTGTGTTCCATGTCGGCCGTGAATCCGCCGCCCTGGATCATGAAGCCCGGAATCACGCGGTGAAAGATCGTGCCGTCGAAGAACCCCTCATCGACATAGCGGAGGAAATTCTTGCATGAAATCGGCGCCGACTTCTCGTCCAGCTCCACGGTGAAATCGCCGTGCGTCGTTTCGAACCTGACCATTGCCGTCTCCCTTCAGTGCGCCAATTCTAATGCCTCGCGCGGCATCGCGCCCGAAGTCACGCGCTCGAGCGCGGCGAGATCCCGATGAGTCTCGACGCCGACGAGGCCGGCCGCCATGGCCAGGTTGCGCGAGGCCTCGCCCTGGTCCGCGCCATGCTCGAAAAAAAGCCGGCCGCCGCGCACCAGGTGAGCGCCCGCCCCGGCGCAGACCGCGGCGATCGCTTCGATGCCGTCGGGGCCGGCGACGAGCGCAAGCCGCGGCTCGTGCGCAAGCGCCGCGAGCGCGGGATCGCCTGATTCGACGTAGGGAGGATTCGAGACGATCGCATCGAATCGCTCGCCCGCGAGCGGCTCATACCAGGAACCCTGGAAGAACCGGATGTTGCGCATCCCGTGGCGGTCGGCGTTTCGCCGGGCGACATCGAGCGCCGTGAGACTGACATCGGTCGCGGTCACCATAGCGTCCTTGCGCTCCGAGGCGATCGCGATCGCGATCGCGCCGCTTCCGGTCCCGAGGTCGAGTACGGCCGGGCGTGCCGTTCGCGCAATCGCCGCGAGTGCGAGGTCGACGAGGAGCTCCGTCTCGGGTCGCGGGACGAGGACATCGGGCGTCACTTCGAGTTCGAGCGACCAGAAATCGCGCCGTCCAATGAGGTAGGCGACGGGCTCGCCTGCCAGCCGGCGCCGGGCGAGCGAGTCGAGCGCTGCCAACTGCTCCGGGTCGAGTTCGCGAAGCGGGCTTGCCGCAATCCCAGCGCGGCCGACGCCAAGCACCCCGGCGAGCAGTAGCTCGGCGTCGAGCGCAGCCGTCGGGGAGATCGCATGCAGCCGCTCTCGCAGGGCGGCGAGCGCGTCGGCGGCGCGCGTCATTCGAGCGCGGCCAGTTCTTCGGCCTGGTGTTCCCGCGCGAGCGTCGCGATCACTTCATCGAGGCCGCCGTCGACGATGCTGTCGAGCCGGTAGAGCGTCAGCTCGATTCTATGGTCGGTAAGCCGCCCCTGCGGAAAATTGTAGGTGCGGATTCGCTCGGAACGGTCGCCGCTGCCAACCTGGAGCCGGCGTTTCTCGGCCTTCTCGGCAGACCTGCGCTCGCGCTCGGCCGCGAGCAGGCGCGCGCGCAGCAGCGCCATCGCGCGCGAGCGGTTCTTGTGCTGGGATCGCTCGTCCTGGCATTCGACGACGATGCCCGTCGGCAGGTGCGTGATGCGCACGGCGGAATCCGTCTTGTTGACGTGCTGGCCCCCGGCTCCCGAAGAGCGGTAGGTGTCGATGCGAAGCTCGGCCGGGTTGATCTCGACGCTCTCGACCTCCGCGATCTCCGGCAGAACCGCCACCGTGCAGGTCGACGTGTGGATTCGTCCCTGCGACTCGGTTGCCGGCACGCGCTGGACGCGATGCGTGCCTGATTCGAACTTGAGCCTGGAATAGACGCCGCGGCCCGCGATGCGGCTGATGACCTCGCGATAGCCGCCGTGCTCGCCGCGGCTTTCTGAAACGATCTCGACAGTCCAACCCTGGCGCTCCGAATAGCGGGTGTACATCCGGTGCAGGTCGCCGGCGAAGATCGCGGCCTCGTCGCCGCCGGCCGCCGCGCGGATTTCGAGAAAGACGTTGTGGTCATCGAGCGGGTCGGTCGGCACCAGCATTTGCTGAAGCGCCTGCTCGTCCGCGGCCGCCGCGTTCTCGAGCGTCGCGATCTCCTGCTCGGCAAGCGCGCGCAATTGCGGGTCGGCTGCGACGGCGCGCGCCGCCGCAAGTTCGCGCTCGCGTTCGGTCAGGCGCGCAAGGCCGCGGGCGATCGGGTCGATGCGCGCGAATTCCATGGACAGGTCGCGGAACCGTTCGGAGCGTGCGAGCACCTGCGGGTCGGCGAGCATGCGCTCGATCTCGGCGTGCCGGTCTGCGACACGCTCCAGGCGCCGGCGGATCGCTTCCTTCATTGTGGATCGCGCCCCGTGCGGAAAAGCCGCGCGGCGGCTTCGGCGAGCGAGGCATCTCCGGCCTCAGCGGCCGCGCGCAGCGCGGCCGATGGCGCGTGCAGCAGGCGGTTGGTGAGTGAGGAGGCAAGCTGCTCGAGCACCGCTTCCGGGGAATTGCCGGCCGCGAGGAGGCGTCGCGCCTCCTCGAGGAGCTGGTCACGCGCCGCCTCGGCCTGTCCACGAAGCTCGCGGATCGCCGGCACGGCGTCCAGCACCTTGAGGCCCGTCATGTATTCGGCGACGTCCGCCTCGATGAGCCGGCGCGCCACGGCCGCTTCTTCCTGGCGAGCCTTCACGTTCTCGTCCACGACCTGCCGCAGGTCGTCGATCGTGTAGAGATAGACGTCCTCGAGCTCGCCGACGCGCGGGTCGATGTCGCGCGGCACGGCGAGGTCGAGCATGAATATCGGGCGATGCCGGCGCTCGTCGAGCGCGCGCCGCACCTCGTCGAGCCCGATCACGTGGCCCGGTCGTGCGGTGGAGGAGACGACGATGTCGGCCTGCGGCAAGTGCGCAGCGAGCGCGTCGAGGCCGATGGCGGAAGCCTTGAGCCCTGCGGCGATCCGCTCGGCGCGGCTGGCGCTCCGATTCGCGATGATCATCCGCCCGATCTTCTGCGCATGGAGGTGCCGCGCGGAGAGCTCGATCATTTCGCCGGCGCCGACGAGAAGGGCCGTGTGGCGCTCGAATCCCGAGAAGACCCGGCGCGCGAGCTGGACGCCGGCGGAGGCAACGGATACGGCGCTTGCGCCGATCGCCGTTTCCGTGCGAACGCGCTTGGCGACCGCGAACGTCGTCTGGAAGAGCCGGTTGATATTGGCGCCCGCCGTGCCCGCCCGCTGCGCTGCACGGTAGGAGTCCTTCAGCTGCCCGAGGATCTGCGGCTCGCCCAGGATCATCGAGTCGAGGCCGGCGGCGACGGAGAACACATGCCGCACGGCATCCAGTCCTTCGACACGGTAGAGGCAATCGGCGAGTGCCTGGTTGCCGCCCGATTCGGCGACGAGCCATCCGGCAACGGACTCGGCCGCTCCGCCGACGCAGTAGATTTCGGTCCGGTTGCAGGTGGACACGATCAACGCCTCTACGATGCCCGGCAGCGCACGCAGCGAGGCGAGCGCGCGAGGCAGGCGCTCCGCATCGAACACGATGCGTTCGCGCACCTCGATCGGCGCGGTGCGGTGATTCAATCCGAGGACGAGGAGCGACATGATGTGCCGGCTGCGGAAATCCGGCGGATTGTCCGGTAACGATCACTACAGCACAAGCGCTGGGATATAGTGCCGTGATGCGCGTTCCAGCATTTCTGGCGGCGGCCCTCTTGTCCGCAATTCCGGCCGTTCAGGCGCGCGCGACGGCCGAAAGCTGCCCTCGCGGCGACACCTGGTCGCTCTCCGTGGACGCGGAGCGTTCGCTCGAGCGCGGCGCCTGGCCCGAGGCGGCTCGTCAGTACGCCTGCGCTGCGCGCGCGAGCTCCGATCCCGCGGTCGCCGAGCGCGCGACGCGCGCGGCCTATGACAACCTGCAGCTCGAGCGCGCGGTGGAGTCCGCGAATCGCTGGCTCGAGCTTGCGCCGGCAAGTGAAGTCGCACGCCGCTATCTCGCGACCGGGCTTCTGCGTCTCTACGACGAGGAAGCAGCCGCGGCCCGCTTTTCTGAATTGCTCAACACCACTTATGCCGATCGCGGGCGCGGCTACACCGTGCTGCTCGGCATCCTCTCCATGGAGAGCAATGAAACGGGCGCTGCCCGGGTCATGGACACGCTCGTTGCTGCCGATGCCGACCTGCCCGAAGCGCAGTACGCCGCGAGCATGCTGTGGCAGCGCGCAGAAAATGGCGCAAAGGCGCTCGCCGCCGCGGAACGCGCGCTCGCAATGCGCCCCGATTTTCCGCAAGCCGAGTACGCGCGCGTCCGCGCGCTCACGACCGTGGGCCGTGACGAAGAGGCGCTCGAATATTCTGCCCGGCTCGCGGCAGCCGGCGACCCGTACATGCGGCTTGGCCATGCCTGGCAGCTTCTCGGCGATGACCGGCGCGCGGAAGCGGCGGCGTTGTTCGACGATCTTCGTCGTTCCAGCGGGCCGGCCGCGGCCGACGCAGCCGCGGCGCTCGCCTCCATAGCAATTGACGAGAAGCGCCTCGATGAGGCGGCGCTACTCGTCGACGAAGCAGGGCGCGATCCGCAGCAGGCCCCCGAGAGCCTGCGCTGGCAGCGGGCACGCATCGCGGAGGAGCGCGGCGACAAGGCGAATGCCGCGCGTTTGTACCAGGGCATCGAGTCCGGCGGCCGTGCACTCGGCGCGCAGCTGCGTGCCTACCGGCTGCTTCGCGAGGAAGGCGCACCGGAACTCGCGGAGATGATCATCGACGACTTCCTCGATTCCGCGCCGTCGGGGACGGCTGACGTCGCCTCGGGAGTCGCGGCGATCCTCGTCGAGGAGGGCCGCGGCGAGGAGGCGATAGCGATCATCGACCGCGCCCGGACCGTCCTTCCGGACGACGGGCTGCTGCTCGCGCGCGGGTTCCTGCTCGAGCGCCTCGACCGCGTGCCGGATGCCGTCGCGGACATGCGACTCGTGGCAGATCGCCGCCCGAACGATCCCATGGCGCTGAACGCGCTCGGCTACACGCTCGTCGACCGCACGAAATCGGTGGAAGAGGGCCGGCGCCTGATCGAGCGCGCGATCGAAGTGAAACCCGACAGTTACGCGATCCAGGACTCGATGGGCTGGGCTCTCGTGCAAGCTGGCAGTCTCGATGAAGGCAGGACCTGGCTCGAGCGCGCCTGGAAGCGTTCGGAGGATCCCGAGGTGGCCGCACACCTCGGCGAAACGCTCTGGCGCATGGGCCGTGAAGGCGAGGCCAGGAAACTCTGGGACGAGGCGCTCGCGGCGAATCCGGACAGCCCGCCGCTCAAGCGCGCGATCGAGCGCCGCGCAAGGTGAAGCTCCGGCTGGCGGCCTTTGCACTTGTGCTTGCAGCGAGCGGCTGCGCGACGGTGCCCAAGCCAGGCGCGCCCGAGGACTGGCCCGCGCGTCGCGCGGCGCTGCAGGCGCTCGACAGCTGGTCGCTGCACGGCCGCATTGCCGTCGCGGCCGGCGAAGACGGATTTTCAGGCGGGTTCGACTGGTCGCAGCAGGGCGAAATTGCCGACATCGAGCTCTCGGGCCCCATGGGCGGCACGGTGATGAACATGCGCGTGGACGGCGACCGACCCGTCGTCTCGGTGGATGGCAAGAGCTATTCCGGTGAAGAGGCAAGGCAATTCATCGACGAGCACTTCGGGCAAGGCCGGTCGCTGCCGATCGATGAAATGCGCTACTGGCTCGTCGGCGCACCGGCGCCCGGCGCGCCGCACGCGGAAACGCTTGCTGACGACTCGCGGCTCGCGGGCCTTTCGCAGTCCGGTTGGCAGGTTCGCTACGACCGCTATCAGCCGGTCGGTGCAATCGCACTGCCCGCGCGCATGGAAATGACGACTGCAGGCCTCCGGCTTCGTGTCGCCATATCGGACTGGCGACTCCCGCCATGAGCGTCGCGGCCTGGCCTGCGCCGGCCAAGCTGAACCTTTTCCTGCATGTCACGGGCCGCCGCCCGGACGGCTATCACGAGATCCAGACGGTTTTTCAGCTCATCGATCTTTCGGATCGAATTCACTTCACGGCGCGTGCGGACGGCGAGATTCGCCGGATCGAAGGACCCGCGGAAGTCCCGGCTTCCGAAGACCTGTGTCTTCGCGCGGCTCGCCGCCTTATGAATGAAGGCGGGCCTAACCTCGGCGCCGACATCCGGCTGGAGAAGCGCATTCCCATCCAGGGAGGCCTCGGCGGCGGCAGCTCGGATGCCGCGACGGCCCTCGTCGCCCTCAATGAAATCTGGGGGTTGCGGCTCGATTCCGAGGCGCTCTCGGCAATTGGCCTCGAGCTCGGGGCGGACATCCCGTTGTTCATCCACGGCAGAAGCGCCTGGGGAGAAGGGATCGGCGAGCAACTGACCCCCCTGGAACTCCCTGAAAGGCACTTCGCCATCGTCTTTCCGGGGGTCGGGATCAGCACGGCCGAAGTGTTTCAGGCTTCTGAATTGACAAGGAAAACCCCCAAGACGACAATTCGCGGCTTCCTGAAGGCAGGTGGACACAACGATTGCGAGCCGGTGGTGGCCGGGCGCAGTCCCGAAGTGCGGCAGGCGCTGGCCTGGCTCTCCGAGCGAGGCGAGGCGCGACTGACGGGCACGGGCAGTTGCGTGTTCGCGGGATTCGCCGATCGCAGGTCCGCGGAAGCGGCCCTTGCCGGCCTGCCGATGGAGTGGCGCGGATTCGTCGGCCGTGGGCTCGACCGCTCGCCACTGCAGGAACGCCTGGCGGCGGAGCGATCCCGCGATAGCGGGAAGATTTGAAACTGGGGTGTCGCCAAGTGGTAAGGCAACGGGTTTTGATCCCGTCATACGAAGGTTCGAATCCTTCCACCCCAGCCAGATTGAACGCCTGAGGAGAGGCACGTGGACCAGTCCACGATGGCGGTGTTCACGGGCAACGCGAATCCGGTGCTCGCGCAGGAAATTGCGCGGCACCTGATGCAGCCGCTCGGCCGCGCCCTCGTGGGGCGGTTCAGTGACGGCGAGATACAGGTCGAGATCATGGAGAACGTCCGCGGCAAGGACGTCTACCTGGTGCAGTCGACGTGCCCGCCGGCGAACGAGCACCTGATGGAGCTGCTCGTCATGGCCGATGCCTGCAAGCGGGCATCGGCCGGGCGGATCACCGCGGTGATCCCTTACCTGGGCTACGCGCGGCAGGACCGCCGGCAGCGCTCGATGCGCGTGCCGATCACTGCGAAGCTGGTCGCGGACATGATCGGGCTCGCGGGAGTGGACCGCGTGCTGACGGTGGATCTGCATGCCGACCAGATCCAGGGATTCTTCGGCGTGCCCGTGGACAACGTGTACGCCTCGCCGGTGCTGCTTGGCGAAGTGTGGAAGCAGAAGTACGACAACATGATCGTGGTGTCGCCGGACGTCGGCGGCGTGGTGCGGGCGCGGGCGCTCGCGCGCCGGCTCGACAATGCGGACCTCGCGATCATCGACAAGCGGCGCCAGCGCGCCAACGAGTCGCAGGTGATGAACATCATCGGCGACGTGCGCGGGCGGTCCTGCATCCTGGTGGACGACCTCGTCGATACGGCGGGAACGCTCTGCCTGGCGGCGCAGGCGCTGAAGGACGAAGGTGCGGCGCGCGTGATCGCTTACATCACGCACCCGGTGCTGTCGGGCAACGCGGTCGAGAGGATAAGTTCCTCCGCGCTGGACCAGCTCGTCGTGACGGACACGATTCCGCTCGGCGAAGCGGCGAGGAACTGCAAGCGCATCCGCGTCCTTTCGGTCGCGGAGCTGCTGGCCGAGACGATGCGGCGGATCCGGGACGAGGAATCCGTCAGTTCGCTATACGTGGATTAGTACTGGAGTATTTGTCATGAAGATTTCGTTCGAACTCGACGCCGAGTTCCGGGAAGACCAGGGCAAGGGCGCAAGCCGCCGCACGCGTCATCTCGGCAAGGTCCCGGCGATCCTTTACGGCGGCAAGCGCGACGCGCGCGCGCTGCTGCTCGACCACACGAAGCTCGCGCAGCTGATGGACAACGAGCGTTTTTACTCGACCATCCTCGCGCTCAAGGTCGGCAGCCAGAGCCAGGCCGCGGTGCTCAAGGACGTGCAGCGGCACCCGTACAAGAACCAGATCATGCACATCGACTTCCAGCGCGTGCTCGAGGACGAGAAGATCCGCATGCAGGTGCCGCTGCACTTCAGGGGCGGCGCGGAGTCCAAGGGCGTCAAGGAACAGGGCGGCGTGCTTTCGCACGTGCGGAACGACGTCGAGGTCACCTGCCTGCCGAAGGACCTGCCGGAATTCGTCGAGGTCGACGTCTCCGGGCTCGAGATCAACCAGGTCGTCAAGCTTTCCGGCCTCAAGCTGCCGTCAGGCGTCGAGCTCGTCGAGCTGCTCGCGGGCCGCGACGGCCCGGTCGCGTCGATCCACATGCCGCGAGTCGAGGAAGAGGAAGCCCCGGTCGTCGACGAGGCTGCCGCCGCCGCTGCCGCAGCGGCCGTGCCGGGTGCCGCACCCGTTGCCGGCGCGCCGGGCGCTCCGGGTGCTGCCCCTGCTGCCGGTGCGCCAGGCGCTCCAGGTGCTGCTCCTGCTGCGGACGCGAAAGCTGCCGCTGCCAAGGGAGGCAAGGAAGGCAAGGACGCCAAGAAGGGCGACGGCAAGAAGTAAGGTGTGGCAGGACTCCCACTGCAACTGGTCGTCGGCCTCGGCAACCCGGGCGTCGAACACGAGGACACGCGCCACAACGCGGGTTTCTGGTTCGTCGACGAGCTGGCGAGCCGGCATGACTGCCGCCTGAAGCCGGAACGCCGTTACAACGCGGACGCGGGGCGAGTCACGATTGCGGGCGTGCCGCTGTGGCTCCTGAAGCCGATGGGCTTCATGAATCGCAGCGGCCAGTCCGTTCGCGCGTTTTGCGAATACCTGCGGCTGCCCTCCGACCAGGTCCTGGTCGTGCACGACGAGCTCGACTTGCCTGTAGGGGTCGCGCGCCTGAAGCGCGGCGGCGGTGCCGGCGGTCACAACGGCCTCAAGGACGTCATCGCGCATCTCGGCGAGGACTTCTGGCGGATCCGCGTCGGAATCGGCCATCCGGGCCACCGCGACCAGGTCATCGATTACGTGCTCGAGCGGGCGAGCGCGGTGGATGAGCGGCTGATGCGCGAGGCGATCGAGCTCGCGATCGCCGAGTTCCCGCGCCTGCTCGACGAGGGCGCAGAGAAGATGATGAACCGGCTGCACACGGCGCCGCCCGCAGCCCCGCAATAATGGGCATCCGCTGCGGAATCGTGGGGCTGCCGAACGTCGGCAAGTCGACGCTGTTCAATGCGCTGACGCGCGCGGGAATAGCGGCCGAGAACTACCCTTTCTGCACGATCGACCCGAACGTCGGCATCGTACCGGTGCCGGATCCGCGCCTCGCCGCGCTCGCAGGCGTAGCGATGCCCGAGAAGATCGTGCCGACCACGGTCGAATTCGTCGACATCGCGGGCCTCGTCGCGGGCGCCTCGCAGGGCGAGGGGCTCGGCAACAAGTTCCTGGCGCACATCCGCGAGGTGGACGCGATCACGCACGTCGTGCGCTGCTTCGACGACCCCGACGTCGTGCACGTCTCCGGGCGCGTGGACCCGGCGGCCGACGTCGCGATCATCAACACCGAGCTCGCGCTCGCCGACCTCGAGACCGTGGACCGTGCGCTGCCCCGCGCCGAGAAGTCCGCGAAGGCCATGGACAAGGACGCGATGCGCTGGCACGACTCGCTCGAGCGGATCCGCGCGCGCCTCGACGAGGGCGAGCCGGTCCGCGCGATACCGCTCGATTCATTCGAGCGGGAGCGGATCCGCGAGCTTTCGCTGCTGACCGCGAAGCCCGTGATGTACGTGGCGAATGTCGACGAAGGCGGATTCACCGGCAACGCACGCCTGGAAGCGCTGGAAAAGCTCGCGGCAGCGGAGGGGTCCGCGGTCGTCGCGGCCTGCGCCGCGATCGAGGCCGAGATTTCCGAGCTCGACGAGGGCGACCGCGCCGCTTTCCTCGCCGACCTCGGCCTCGCAGAAGCGGGCCTTGACCGCATCATCCGCGCAAGCTACGGGCTCCTCGGGCTCCTCACGTTCTTCACCGCCGGTCCCAAGGAAGTGCGCGCCTGGACCGTGCGCTCCGGGGCGACCGCACCGCAGGCGGCGGGGGCGATCCACACGGATTTCGAGCGCGGCTTCATCCGCGCAGAGACGATTGCCTTCGACGACTACGTCGCCTTCAAGGGCGAGGCCGGCGCGCGCGAGGCCGGGCGACTGCGCCTCGAAGGCAAGGATTACGTCGTGCGGGAAGGCGACGTCATGCACTTCCGCTTCAACGTCTGACCGGGCGTCAACTCCGGCGCCGTGGCAGACTGGACCACTGGAATCGACCTTGCCTGACACACGACCAGAGCCCAAGCCCGCCGCCGCTGCAGGCAAGCTGCCGCAGTTTCACGTCGTCGGCTTCACCGGCCACCGGCACCTCGACGATCCTGCAGGCACGGCCAGGGCGATTAGCGGCGCGCTCGTTTCCCTTCGAAAGGAAGTCCCGGGCGAGTGGATTGCGCTGTCCTCGATCGCCCGCGGCGGCGACCAGTTGTTCGTGCAACAGGCGCAGGCCATGGGGCTGTCGTGGCATGCGATCCTCCCGCTGTCGCGCGCGGAGTTTGCCACTGACTTCACGCCCGCCGAGTGGTCAGTGGTGGAAAAAACGCTGGCCACCGCCGACCATCTGAAGGTCATCATCGAGAACGGTGACCGCAAGGACGCCTATCTCGATTGTGGCATCGAGACCGTCAATGGCTCGGACGTGCTGCTCGCCCTCTGGGACGGCGATTCCGCGCGAGGCAAGGGCGGAACGGCCGACGTCGTGCAATATGCCAAATCAACCGGAAAGCCGGTGATGATCATAGATGCCGTCACGCACGAGGTGCGCAAGGAAAACTGGAACCGGCTCGAGCCCAACGACGCCGTCCTCGACGACCTGAACGGATTGCCGGAAGCCGCGAGCGCCTGGTCAGTCAATCCCTTCAAGGCGCCGGACGCCGTCTTCCTCTTCCAGCAGAAGTGCGACTACCACGCGACTCATGGCGCTCCGGGTTTCCGGCGACTGATCGTATCTACGGTCGTAGCGCATGTGGTCGCGTCCGTGATTGGCGCGGCAGTCGTCGGCTATGGTCTGCACCTGCTCGCCTTGCCATGGCTCGAACTATCGTGCATCACCTTTGCCCT
Source organism: Steroidobacteraceae bacterium (assembly GCA_036781365.1). GTDB lineage: Bacteria > Pseudomonadota > Gammaproteobacteria > Steroidobacterales > Steroidobacteraceae > SCUD01. Next base: position 309,532 of record DAIQBB010000001.1, read on the forward strand.
TGGAGCAGCGATAGTGCTGCGCCGCAAGATGCACTCGCACCACAGCTGGGTGCGCTGCCGGCTTGCCGCGGAATTCTGTCGCTCGGCTCTCGCCACCTGGGGACTGCCGCGAGCCGCTCCGCTGTTGCATAACCTCGACCTCGCAGGCGCACGTGGCCTGGCACGCTCGCTGTACATCCTGCACACGCGTTCGTCCGCGAGGCGGCCCGTGTCGATCGAGGAATTCAAGAGAATCTATCTTGAGAAACGAATCGACGACCAACTCGCTTACTACGACCGGCAGGTGAATCGCGCGCAGCCGCTCTACCGCCGGCTTGCAGCAGGTTTTACGATCGGCACGGTCGCGGCCCTCGTGTTCACGGCGTTCTATGCAATCACCCGAACGCTGCACACACCGTTGCCCGCATGGGTCGAGGGGACGACAACCGTGTTCCTGCCGATCGCCCTGCCAACCGTGGCGGCCGCGTGCATCTCCATCATTTCGATCAACGACCTGCAGCGCCGTGTGGCGCGTTTCCAGGAAATGCGCAGCTTGCTGGAAGCCAGCCGCGCGCAGATCACCTCCAGCCGGACCTGGAACAGCGTCGAGCACGTGGTGCTCAAGACCGAGCGCGCGCTCCTGCGGGAGGTGATCGAATGGCATTCGATCAGGAGCTTCAGCGGGTCGCACTGATTCGCAGTCAATGAACACCCCGTTCAAGTACCGCGCGTTCGTCAGCTACAGCCACAGCCACAGCGACGAGCGCCGGGCAAGGTGGTTGCACAAGGGCCTGGCGGGGTCATGGGCGTAATGGAGGGCGAGTTCAAGCTGCCCGAGCATGAAAGCAGACAGAATCCTGAACCTTGACAGCGTCGGGTACGGTCCCGACAATCCCGCCCTCCCCGAGGGTACCTTCCCACCGCGTGGCTAGGTAGCTCAGCTGGTTAGAGCACGGGATTCATAACCCCGGGGTCGAGAGTTCGATTCTCTCCCTAGCCACCATTTCTGAGCCAGTCGCCGCCCTCGTGTGCGACGGGCACCGCCGAATCGGAGTTGATCAAGCGGCACGACTTGATGCACCGTATCCTTCGTAGTGCCCGCGCCAGGCGCGACATCGCCGAAAGCAACGAGGAGCGGCACAGGTTGCTGAAGATCCTTCGCGAGCGGTCAATCGACCAGAAAGTCGCGATTTGACTCGGTTAAGACACGCCATGGATACGCACTTCAAGTACCGAGCCTTCATCAGCTACAGCCATGCCGACGAGCAGTGGGCGACGTGGCTGCACAAGGCGCTCGAGACCTACCGCGTGCCGAAGCACCTCGTCGGTCGGGAGACGGAGTTCGGCCCGGTGCCCGTGCGGTTCGCGCCCGTCTTCCGCGATCGCGACGAACTCGCCACGGCAACGAGCCTCGGCGACACACTGACACGCGCGTTGGAGCAGTCGGCGTTCGAGATCGTGATCTGCTCGCCCAAGGCGGCAAACTCGAAGTGGGTCAACGAGGAAATCCTCGCCTACAAGCGTCTCGGCCGCGAGCACCGAATCTTCGCGCTGATCGTCGGCGGCGAGCCCGGTTCCTCAGCCAGCCCCGCGACGGCCGACCAGGAGTGCTTCCCGAACGCGCTGATCTACAAGATGGGCGCAGACGGGCAGCTGACGACGGAGAAAAGCGAACCGATCGCCGCGGACGCGCGCGAGGGCAAGGACAGCAAGCTCGACGTCAAGCTCAAGCTGCTCGCGGGCATGCTCGGCATCGGCCTCGACGAATTGAAGCAGCGCGAGGCGCGCCGGCGGTATCGGCGCATGATGGCGCTGGTCACCACGTCGGTCGTCGGCATGGCGATCACCTCGGGCCTGGCCGCCGCCGCCTGGATCGCGCGCAACCAGGCCGAGCGCGAGCGTGTTCGCGCGGAGACCGAAGCCGAGACGGCTCGGCAGACCACGAACTTCCTGGTCGGCCTGTTCGCGGTCTCCGACCCGAACGAGGCGCGTGGCAACTCCATCACCGCGCGCGAGATCCTCGACAAGGGCTCGCAGCGCATCAAGTCGGAACTGGTCACGCAGCCGGCGATCCAGGCCACGCTGATGGAGACCATGGGGACGGTGTACACGAGTCTTGCGCTCTACCCGTCGGCCTCGTCGCTGCTCGACAGCGCACTGCAGAAGCGCCTCGAGCTCTACGGCGTGGACAGCCTGGAGGTGGCGCAATCGGCCGAGAAGCTCGGCGGGGTGCTGACGCTGACCGGCGAGTACGACAAGGCGGAGACGAACTACCGCAAGGCGCTCGACCTGCGACAGAAGCTGCTCGGACCCGAGCACGTCGACATCGCGCGCAGCCAGTACCAACTGGCCGACCTGCTCTTCCGCAAGGGAAAGTACGAAGCCGCCGAGCCTTTGTTTCGAGACTCGCTCGCGATGCGGCGCAAGCTGCTCGGCGGCAACACCGTCGAAGTCGCCAAGAGCCTGGAAGGCCTGGCGCTGAACCACTATATGCAGGGAAAGTACGACGATGCCCTGCCTCCGATGCGTCAGGCCGTCGAGTTGCAGAGGGGGCTGCACAAGGAGCCGCACACGGACCTGTCCGAGGCGCTGAGCAATCTCGGCACGGTGTTGAGCGACATGGGCGAGTATCAGGAGGCCGAAGCGCTGTACCGGGAAGGATTGCAGATAAAGCGCGTCCTGCTCGGCGATGCGCACCCCGAAATCGCGGCGAGCCTCAACAACATCGCGTATGTCCTCACGGACGAAAAGAAATACGACGAAGCGGCGGCCATGTACCGCGAGGCCATTGCCATGCAGCGCAAGCTGCTCGGCGACGAACACGCGGACATTGCAGCGGCGCTGAACAACCTGGCTTTCGTGTTGCACGACAAGGGCGACGCCGAGGGCGCCCGCAGGATGATGCAGGAGTCGCTCGACATGTACCGGCGCACGGTGGGGCCCGAGCATCCGTCGACGGCACGTGGCATGGCCAATGTGGCGATGTGGCAGATGGAGGCGGGTGACTACGCGGCGGCCGAACCACTGCTGCGCGAGGCGCTGCAGTTGCAGAGGAATCTGCTCGGCAATGAGCACACGGACGTCGCTGGCGCGCTGACCTTGCTGGCCACGCTGCTGGTCGAGACCGGGCGCTTCGAGGAGGCGCGAACTGCCGCAGCGGAGGCACGGGCGATCTGCCTGCCGGCGCTGGGCGCTGCCAACTGGCGTACCGCGGCCGCGAGCAGCACGGAAGGCGCCGCGCTGCTGGGCCTGGGGCAGACCGCGCAGGGTGCCAAGCTGTTGCTCGAAGGTTTGGCGGTGTTGCAGGCCGACGTCGGGGCGCTACCCCTAAACGTCAACAACGCTGCCCGCTGGGCGGCGGAGTACAACCTCAAGCGCACCGGCGCGACGTAAGCGCCAAGGCACGTGGCCACGTTGCGGGCCAAGAAGATAAAGTCCGCCGAGAAACCGACGCCGAACCATACCCCTGTCCAGCCAAGGATCTGGCATTGATGGCGCCGACTGACATAATCTGCCGGCCACGCGAGCTGTAGCGATCATTTCGCAGTCGAATATGTGATACGGTCCGCAACTTGCAGTCGCCTTGCTTCAGGTCGACTCGGCCCAAGACGACTGCAACTTGAGTGGGTCGGGCATTCCGAGACCCGCCGTACGCAAAACACAGAACAGTGCAACGGCCGTCGGCCGTGCATGCAGAAGGGGAGCGAGACATGGATGGGAGAATCACACTGATTGCCGGTCTAACGGCGCTGTTTGCCGTGGGATCGGTGAACGCTGCCACCTGCCCCCTTTCCCCCCCTTCCTTAGTGCATACCGACATCAACGATGAGACCGGCCACACCTTCTTTCTGTACTCGTCCCCAGTAATCACGTGGGACCAGGCCCAAGCCTGCGTTGCCGCGTTGCCGGCGCAATCAGGGGTGCCGGCCCACCTGGCGACCATTACCTCGTCCAGCGAGAACCAGTGGATCGTTGATGAGTTGCTGCTGAACGTCGGCGTGCCGCGGCTGGCGCTGACTCAGGTCTGGGGCGGTGGATTCCAGCTAGTTGGCGCCGACGAACCCGACGAAGGCTGGCGTTGGGTGAACAACGAAGGGCCGATTCCGGTTCCGGGGTCGAGCTTAACTCTCGGCTACAGCAATTGGTCGCCGGCGCCCAATCTAGAGCCCAACAATACCGGCGGCATCGAGGAGCACCTGACGCTTGGCCGGTTCAGCGACGACCTCGGCCGCTGGAATGACGAAGGCTCGGCGCCGGGTTCGATCGGCGGCTTCATTGTCGAGTACGACACTCCTCGCACGACGACTGCTGGTTGCATCCTCATTGGCACCTCCAGGGTCTGCACGACCATCGAAGGCCAGGAGCTGACCTTCCCGCCGGGGACGTTTAATTCCGATAGCAGTATCACGTTCACGGCGTATGAATTCACGGACCCGCGAGTCAACACAAGCGGAAGGTGTGTCGACCGCCGTCCGCTGACCCTGTTTGATGACCCGGTATTCAACTTACCTGGCAACGTGAGCGGCAAGCTGGTGATCCCGTCGCACCTGTGCGGTTCGCCCAAATTCGTGGTCGTCAGGGCGGTGGGGACAAATATCTCTATTCCCAGGGGCGTCGTGGTCACCGAGAGCCACACGGACATTATCCTGCCCGACAATATCTTCGACTGTAACGCTCCGATCCCGCCCGCCGGGAGCCCGCAGCAGCTGGACGTCGGCGTGTGGCAATCCCTGGACGCGACCGAGATGTGGGAATTCGATCCGGCGATCCCCGACTCACGCTTTGACGACGGTACGGCGGCCGAACTCACGACCGCTTGCGCCAGCACCTTGATCAAGACCCGCGCCAAGTCCAACTTCGTGTCCGGCCTGCACATCGACTTTGGACCTCTCGTCCCCATTGGCAGCGCGGCTGAGTACTTCGAGGTTGTCGCGTTGATCCAGTACAAGATTTCGCTGGTACGGCAGTCGGTGGTCCAGGCCCGCATCCTGGGCAGGATTTCGAATGCGAATGGGCAGGCCATGCTTTCGCAGCTGGACGCCGCGGCCGCCGCCCTCACCGCAAATAATCCGGTCCTTGCTCGAAAGAAGATTCAGGATTTCCTGAACAAGGTGAATTCGTCGACGTACTCGGTGACCCTGACGAATCCATTCAACTTCAACGGCGATCACCTGGCGCGCGGCGAGAACATCCGGTTTACGCTGAGTCAAAAGGCCATTCCGTTCAAGCCGGTCCCCTGACCTGACGCCAAATGAAGCCCGTGGCTCAATGCACGGGCTTCGTCGTTTCTGGGTCAGCGTCTTGGCTGACCCCTCAGCGCGCTCGCGATGCCAACCATGGTCCAGCTGTCCGTCGTCGCCGTGACCAAACCGGACGCCGCCGGTGCGCGGCCCGCGTCTGACGCGAGTGCGGTAGTTGATTCCCGCGGCCGTATCCTGCGGCAGCACGTCTTGTGGACCAGCCCGTTATCCCGGCCTTGCGATACTCTTCCTGGCCACCATCCATTTGAGCCAAGATGCCGGTATGCCGCGACCAGAGACAGTGCGCAGGCTCGCGCTTGCCACTAGTTTGGGTGCCGCATTCACCAGGGAGTTTCAAATGACTGAGTTCCTGAGGAAGTTTGCGGCGCTCGGCTGTGGCCTCGTGATGCTCGGCTTCGCCGTCGCGCTGCCGGCGCGCGCCGAAGCGCCGGCTCCCGCGCCCGCGACCGAAGACGCACGCCTCGCCGCGTTTTTCGAGGAAGTGTTCCAGCGCAACCTGAAGGACAGCCCGATCTTCCAGGCCCAGCTCGGCATGAAAGGCCCGGACTACGGCAAGTGGGGCGACTTCTCCGACAAGGAGGCCAATCGCCAGAACGAATTGAACAAGAATGACCTCGTCCGGCTCCGTTCCGAGTTCAACTACGACGCCCTCTCGAGCGGAATGAAGGTCAGCTACCGGATTTTCGAGTTGCAACAGGATTCCGCGGTCGCGATCTTCCCGTGGCGCTTCCATAACTATGCTTTCTCGACCACGTCGAACCCGATGACCCAGTTCGCGACCTTCATGCAGAACATCCATAGCGTCGACAACGTTTCCGATGCTGAAGCCTATATCTCCCGCCTGAAGCTGCTCGAGCCGGCAGTCAAGCAAGGCATCGAAACGATGAACATGGCCGCAGGGCGCGGCATCGTCCCGACGTCATTCGCGTTCGACCCGGTGCTGGCCGATGGCCGCGCGATCCTGTCGGGTGCGCCATTCGACGACAGCGGCAAGGATTCGGCGCTGCTCGCCGACTTCCGCGGCAAAGTGGACAAGCTCGAGATCGCGGATGCGGAGAAGAAACTGCTGCTCGACGAGGGCATTGCCGCGATGAAAGGCCCGGTCCGGACCGGCGTCCAGGAAATGCTTGCTACCATCGAGGCGCAGCGTTCGAAGTCGCCCGGCCCGAATGGCGTCTGGAAACTCCCGGACGGCGACGGCTTCTACAAGTCGCAAATCGCTTTCTGGACCACCGAGTCGGACCTCACGGCGAGCCAGATCCACGACATTGGCCTCGCCGAAGTCGCGCGTATCCGGGGCGATATGGAAGGCATCATGAAGAAGGTGGGCTTCCAGGGCGACCTGCCGGCCTTCTTCAAGCACCTGCGCACCGATCCGGCGAACTTCTTTCCGAACACTGACGCGGGCAAGCAGGCGTATCTCGACCAGTCGAAGGCTTACATCGACTCGATCTACGCCGATGTCGGCAAGTACTTCAACGTGCTGCCGAAGGCGCCGCTCGAGGTGCGTCGTGTCGAGGAATGGCGCGAAGAAACCGCGCCGATCGCGTTCTACAACCAGCCGACGCCGGACGGCAGCCGTCCGGGCATTTACTACGTCAACCTGAAGGACATGACGACCCGGCAGAAGCACGAAATGGAAACGGTCGCCTATCACGAGGGCGCGCCGGGCCATCACTTCCAGATCGCGATCCAGCAGGAGCTCGAAGGCGTTCCGACCTTCCAGAAGTTCGCGTTCTTCGGCGCCTACGTCGAGGGATGGGGCCTCTACGCCGAGCGCCTTGCGAAGGAGCAGGGCCGCTTCACCGACCCGATGCAGGATTTCGGCCGCTTGCAGAACGAGATGCTCCGCGCCTGCCGGCTCGTGGTCGACACCGGTGCCCACTCGAAGATGTGGACGCGCGAGCAGATGATCGAGTACATGCTCGCGAACAATCCGATGACGCCCGAGGATGCCACCAAGGAAACGGAGCGTTACATTGACAACCCGGGACAGGCATTGTCGTACAAAATCGGCATGATCAAGATCCTGGAACTGCGCGAAAAGGCAAAGACTGCACTCGGCGCGCGCTTCGACGTCCGCGACTTCCACGACGTCGTGCTGAAAAACGGCGCCGTGCCGCTGCCAGTCCTCGAGGAACTCGTGGACGACTACATCGCCGGAAAGAAGCGGGCCTGAGTCCTGTTGACGCGGCGAGCAAGATGAGACCCCGCCGAGGCGGGGTCTCCCTTGCCTGTTGGTGGCTGATCAGTCGTCCTAGTCGAGATGGATGCGGCCGTAATAGAGGAAATTGTTCCCCCCGGTGCCGGCCGTGAATGCCCCGGTAACAGGATCGCCCGTCACACCAGCAATCACGTCGATGAACTTGATCAACCCTGAGGCATTCTCGAAGACACCGCTCCTGCCCTCGACCTTGTGAGTGCAGCCTCCACCCACCTCCAGGCTCGGATCAAAAGTCTGACAGAAGCCCTTCGCATAGGCCGCATCGAATGTGTAAGTCGTCCTGAACCTGCCCTGCTTGCCGTTCAACTTACCTACGAAGACTTCTCGACCCCGTTCATGGAGGAGGTCATAGTCCGGCAGTTCCTTGCACGTGAAGCCCTGGACGAAGACGCTCAGACAGCCTTCCAGGTCCCCGGTCATCAAGAGCGCGAAATCGGACCCATCGAGTCCGCAGTCGGAATACGTACTGTTTCCGGAAACGAATTTGGAATCGTTTCCTCCGCTCGCCAGGGCAGAGTTCCCGCCTGCCAGCATCGTCGATGCGAGGACGCTTGCAGCGGCAAGCCGTGCACCGCGCCAGAACAAGCCTTTCGTATCGCCTTTCATTTTGCTCTCCCCTCGTAGATGTAATCGCGGACCTCCAGAAGACAGCACCGGAGGATCCGCAGACATCGATCGGCGCTGTATGTCAAGTCATCTGCCGTCCTTGTGCGGCGCAAGAGCCCGTCCCTGCGTCCGCTTAGTCAAGGGCAGAAGATCAGCGCTAAGATTGAGGAGCTGCGCAGATGGAAAGGTTCGGAATCGGCTCGGAATTCGTGACATTGCAGTGCGACTCTCATTCGCGGACTGTGTGCTCGACCTTGCCACGCGCGAATTGCGGCGCGGCGGAGAGGTCGTGCACCTGCAGCCGAAGGCCTATCTGCTGCTCAAATCCCTGATTGAGGCGCGGCCGCGGGTCGCTTCCCGGGCCGAACTCGATGAGCTGCTCTGGCCGCGAAGCTACGTCGCGCGCAGCAGCCTCGGCAGGCTGGTGACGGAGTTGCGCGCCGCGATCGGCGACGACGCCAGCGGCCAGCGCATCATTCGGACGGCGCACGGCGTGGGGTACGCCTTCTGTGCGGATGTATCGTCGGGTCCCACGCCGGCTGGCGGCGCCCGATTCATGCTGGTCTGGCGCGACCAGCCGATCCTGCTCCGGGATGGCGAGCATGTGCTGGGCCGCGATCCGGATTGCCGCATCGTAGTCGACGTGGCCGGAGTTTCGAGGCATCACGCGCGCATCACGGTCGTGAGTGCCGCGGCGTCGATCGGGGACCTGGCGAGCAAGAACGGTACTTTCGTCAACCGCAGAAAGATCGCGAAACCCACGCCGCTCGAGCATCTCGACGAAATCGGACTTGGCACGGCCGTGCTCACAATCCGGCAGCTGGCTGAATCCGCCACCACGCAGACGGTCTTTTGGCCGTGAGCGAAAGCGCCGGGCAGGCAGTCGTCCTGCAGGTCGGCGCACGGCTGGGTCACTACGAGCTCCTGGCCGCGCTCGGCAGCGGCGGCATGGGCGAGGTCTACCGTGCGCGGGACCTCAAGCTCGATCGCGAAGTCGCGCTCAAGCGGCTCCCCGAATTGGTGCGCGCCGATCGCGGGCGGCTGGATCACTTCGTGAAGGAAGCGAGGGCCGCTGCAAGACTCTCCCATCCAAACGTCATGGCCATCTTCGAGCTTGCCGAAGCCGAAGGGGAGACGTTCATCGTCACGGAGCTGCTCGAGGGACGAACGCTCCGCGATCGCCTCGCGGCGGGCGCGCTGCCTTGGCGCAAGGCCGTCGAATACGCGATCCAGATCTGTGCCGGACTGGGCGCGGCGCACGAGCGCGGCATCATCCATTGCGATTTGAAGCCGGACAACGTCTTCATCACGATCGAGGACCGCATCAAGATCCTGGACTTCGGTCTCGCGAGGCTCGCCGAGGGCGCGGGACTCGTCGGACTGCCGCCAACGACGGTTACGCTGCATTCGAGCGCGACACTGCGCGGAACCTTCGGATACATGGCGCCCGAGCAGGTCCGTGGCGCGGTCTGCGATCCGCGCGCCGACCTGTTCGCGCTGGGCGCCGTCCTTTACGAGATGCTTGCGGGGTCGCGCGCGTTCGGTGGCCATACGCCGGCGGAGTCGCTCGGCGCGATTCTCAAGGACGATCCGCCGCCCCTGCCCGGCAGCGTCCCGACTGTAGTCGCACGGATCGTTTCGCGCTGCCTGGAAAAGGAGCCGGCTGCGCGTTTTCACTCGGCCCATGATCTCGGGCTCGCGCTCGAAGCTGCGAGCACTTCGACCGGCACCGCCACCGGCGGCCTGTTAGTCCTGCCGGCTATCGCACGCCGGACATGGCTGCTGGCGGCGGTCGCATTCGTTGCGACAGGCGCACTCGCACTCGCTTATTTGGCGGGTTCGGGCATCGGTCGCGTGGCCCAGCGCCCCACGCCCGTGCGATTTTCGATCGAGCTTCCGCCGTCTACAGGCCTCGTCGAGTTCACGGCGGCACCGCTCGCGCTGGCTGCCGACGGGCAAAGCCTCATCCTGGCACTGACCGACGAAGAGGGCGGCTCGCGACTGTGGCGTCGCCGTTTCGACACAGAGGCGCTGGAGCCGATAACTGGCACCGAAGGTGCAACGAGTCCGTTCGTGTCGCCCGACGGGCAATCGATCGCATTCGCCGCCCAGGGTAAGTTGCGGCGAGTGAGCCTTGGCGGAGGACTTGCGCAAGACATCGCAGACGCCCAGCAATTCTTCGGCGGCTGCTGGGTCGACAGCGAGACGATCGTTTATGCGCCGCGATTCGCGGGCGGTCTGTGGCAGGTTGCTGCGACCGGCGGCAAGCCCGCGCGATTGACGGCTCCAAGCGGCGGCGAAGACAGCGCGCACGTTTGGCCCACCTGCCTGTCAGGCAGTCGTAACATCCTGTATACCACCTGGGGCAGCGGCAAGCAGATCGACCGATCCAAGGTCGCCTACTTGCGCCTCGGGGATGGAGCCCATGGCACACTCATTCGAGGTGGCTACCATCCGCGCTACCTCGAGCCCGACACGCTGCTGTTCGTACGCGGCGGCGCGCTCATGTCCGTGGCGTTCGACCCTTCAACGCTCGAGGTGAGCGGAGTTCCGGAGCAGCGTGTCGGCGGACTGCTCGCGAACGTCAATTCGCTGGTGGCGTTCTACGAAACGTCGAACGGCTCGCATCTCGTCTACGTCCAGGGAACCCACGAGCAGCCGAATCGGCGCCTCGTCTGGGTCGATCTCCAGGGACGGGTCGAGCCCGCGAGCGCCCTGCGCAAGCCGTTTTCCCTGCCACGCATCTCGCCCGACGGGAGCCGCGTCGCGACATGGCTCCAGGACGAGGGAGTGGCCGTCTGGCTTCTCGACCTTCGCGGCGACCGGCTCACGCGCTTGAGCGGAGGCATCGACGACCATTCGCCGGTCTGGTCGCCGGACGGGACGCGCGTCGCCTTCGACTCCAGCCGCACTGGCAATTACGAGCTTTACCTTGCGTCTGCAAACACGATGGCGGAAGAGACCGCGATCACGAATCGAAGGCGCGATCATTTCGTCAACGCGTGGCTGCCGGACGGGCGTCTTGTTTTCACAGATCACAGCATCGTCGAAGGCTTCGACCTCTGGACGATCGATGCGCGCCCCGGCGCCGAAGCCGAGCCCCTGCTTCGCACGACCTTCAACGAGAGCGAGCCCGCGTTTTCTGCCGACGGGCGCTGGATCGCGTACGTGACGGACGAGACGCGCAGGAACGAGGTGTACGTGCGGCGGTTCCCTCTCGAGGGCCCGCGGCTACAAGCTTCCCGCAATGGCGGCGAGGAACCGGTTTGGTCGCGCAGTGGTCACGAGCTTTTCTTCCGCAAAGGACGAGACGTCCTTGCAGTACGATTGGAAAGCGGCGAAGACGGCCCGCGGCTCACCGAACCCGAGGTTCTGTTCGGCGGGCGGTATCACTACAACTTGTATCCGACGAATACCTACGACGTGGCGCCGGACGGGCGATTCCTGATGGTCGAGGAGCCTCCGCCGGTGACGCGCACGATCCACGTGGTGCTGTCGTTCGGCGCCGCGATGAGCCCCTAGCGGGCGGGGCGAAGGCGCGGAACGGTCTCGTTGGCGTCGGAGAGCAGCTCCGACGCCGCTTTCGCGAGAATGCCGAGACCCTCGTCCACGACTGCGTCCTCGGCCGTGATCGGCACGAGGATTCGCACGACGTTGCCGTAGATCCCGCAGGACAGCAGGATCAGCCCGAGTTCCCGCGACCGCGCCGTCAGTTTTTTCGTCAGGTCGGCGGCCGGGCGACGCGGATCGCCGCCTTCGCAGAGTTCGAAGGCGATCATTGCGCCGAGCCGGCGCACGTCGACGATCTCCGAGTGCCGCGATGCCATCGCATCGAGCGTCTGCGCGACCTTCTCGCCGAGACGCTCCGCGCGCTCGAAGATCCGTTCCTGATCGAAGATCTCGAGCACGGCGAGCGCAGCCGCGCAGGCGACCGGATTGCCGGCATAGGTGCCGCCGAGGCCGCCGGGGCCGCAGGCATCCATGACTTCCGCGCGACCTACCACCGCCGAAAGCGGGAATCCGCCGCCCAGGGACTTCGCGAGCGTGTAGAGATCGGCGGCGACGCCGTAATGCTCGATCGCGAACATCTTTCCGGTGCGGCCGGCGCCGCTCTGGATCTCGTCCGCGACGAGAAGGATACCGTGGCGATCGCAGAGCTCACGCAGCCGGACGACGAAATCCTTCGGCGCAATGTAGAAACCACCTTCTCCCTGTACCGGCTCGAAGACGATGGCGGCGACGCGGTCCGCCGCGACGTCGCACTTGAAGATCATCTCGAGACTGCGGAGGGAATCATCCGTCGATATCCCATGCAGCGGGTTTGGAAACGCTGCATGGTAGACCTCGGCGGGGTAGGGTCCGAAGCCCGCCTTGTATGGCTCCACCTTGCCGGTCAGCGCGAGCGCCATCATCGTGCGGCCGTGGAAGCCGCCGGAGAATGCGATCACGGCCGAGCGGCCCGTGGCGACGCGCGCGATCTTGACCGCTGTCTCAATTGCCTCGGCGCCGGTCGACATCAGGACCGACTTGTTCGGACCGCTGCCGGGCGCAAGTGCATTCAGCCGCTCGCATAGAGCAACGTACGGTTCGTAGGGCGTGATCTGGAAGCAGGTATGGGTCACCTTGTCGAGCTGGGCCCTGACGGCCTCGAGCACGCGCCGGTGGCGGTGGCCGGTATTGAGCACTGCAATGCCACCGGCGAAGTCGACATAGCGCCGGCCATCGGCGTCCCACAGCAGTGCGTTTTCCGCGCGCTCGATGAAAACGGGGTGAACCATCGAGACACCGCGCGCGACGGCGGCCTGGCGCCGGGCAACCAGTGATTCATTGCTTGCCAAGGGAATCTCCCGTCAGTGGATCGGTTCGTCGAAGTCGTCGTCCTCGACGATCTGTTCCCAGGTCGTAATAGCCGATTCGAGCGCGGATGCGGGATCTTCGCTTTCGGACAGGTCCGTGTAGCCAAATTCGTCCGGCTCGACGTCGTCGAGCGGGCCGCCCCAGTCTTCGGGCTGGGCGGCGCTGTCGACCAGGAGTGTGCGCCACTCGTCGAGGTCGAGTTCGTCGAGTCCGCCGTCGAATTCCTGGATCTCGACGGTGCCGGCGGTTTCATCGAGCGCGACCACCTGGAACAACGCGCCCTTGTCGCGATGCGAATACCAGTTCCCGACAACTGGAGGCAGTCGGTTGGCCATGAATCAATCCTACGCCCGATCGCCGAGCCATGCCAAGGATTACAATCGGGAAAACAGAAAGACGGAGACGGGCAATGGCGACTCCTGCGATCGTGGACTTTCGACGCAACATCAAGGGCGAGGAATCGGCGGTCGCGGCCGAGAAACTGGTCAAGGGAGAGCCCAAGACCCTCGTGAAGAACTACTTCAGCGACCCTTCCGGGCAGTTCTTTGCGGGCACCTGGTCGAGCGGCGTCGGGAAATGGAAGATCGAATACACGGAGAACGAGTTCTGTCACCTGCTCGAGGGCCGCGTGACGCTCACGTCAGAGGAAGGAAAACGCTGGCAATTCAACGCGGGCGACGCCTGGGTGATCCCGGCGGGATTCAAGGGCACCTGGGAGTCGGTCGAACCGGCCCGCAAGCGTTACGCGATCTTCGAGGCGGCGAAGGCCAAGCCGTGAGAGGACTTACCACTCCGTCCCGAAGGTGATGCCGACCGTCATCGGGCGCGCCGGCCACACCAGCTCGTTGAAGAGCCCGTAGCCGAACTGGTTGTTGGGGTCCGCGTTCTCCCAGCCGCGCTCGAAATACACTTCGTCGAAAGCATTTTCGACCCACAGCGTGACGTACCAGGTCGAGGCGCTGCGGTAGCCGAGACGGAAATTGAACTCGTCCCAGGCATCGACCGTGGCGTCCGGAATGTTGTCCGGGCCGCCGTGCATCTCCGAGCGGTAGATGTACTCCGTCGTGAAGAAGCCTTCGCCCGAGCCGATCGGCGTGCGGTAGGTGAGAATCGTCGAGGCGCTCACCTCGGGCGCGAACGGCAGCTTGTTGCCGTCGCAGTCTTCGCAGGCTCCTACGTCGATGATGTCCGTCGCGTCCGTGATCTCCGTGTCGAGCAGCGAGAGGCCGACGGTCGCGTCCCAGTGCGCGTTCGGCACCCAGTGCAGGTCGACCTCCAGGCCCTGGCCGCTCGCCTCTCCCACGTTCGCCACCTGCGAGGAGCCCTGGTCGAAGTAGACGAGCTGCAGGTCGGTGTAGTCGTAGCGGAACAGGGCGGCGTTCACCTGGAGGGTGTTGCCTGCGAGCCGGCTCTTGATGCCGACCTCGTAGCTGTCCACCTGCTCGGGGTCGAACTCGAGCGGCGTCGTGCCCGGGGGAGCGGGGCCCCCGGGAGTGAAGGCCTGGCCCTGCACGTCGTAGCCGAAGGTCGCGAATCCGCCGGACTTGTAGCCGCGCGACGCCGTTGCGTAGAGCGTGACGTCGTCGTTGAGGTCGAAGGAGATCGCAAGGCGCGGCGTGAAATCGTCCCAGTTCGCGGAGTCGCTGACGAATCCGTTGGTGAAGAACTCGAAATTGAAGTTGTTGCCGAGCGCGCCACCGCTGTCGAAAACCCGGCTGTCAATCTCCTTCTTGTCGTACGTATAGCGCCCACCGGCGGTGAGTTCCACGCGGTCGCTGATCGCCCAGGTCAGGTCCCCATACACCGCCCAGCCCTGGCTCTTCACGTTGACCCGCGTGCGCTCGGACTTACCCGTGAGGATGTCCGCCGGGTCGATGTCGTCCTCCCAGTAGGTCTCGAAGTTCGGGTCGTCGCAGTCCGCGGCCGGGCCGTCGAAGTCCGGCGCGTCGCTGATACTGATCGCCCGGCACAGCGCGTCCTCGTCGTAGATGAAGTCGAACAGGCCGTCGATGGTCTCCTCGTAGACGCTCGCGCCCGCGAACCAGGTGACCTTGCCGTCGGCCGGCGAGTCGAGGCGCAGCTCCTGGCTCCAGTACTCGACGTCGTTGACCTGGCGGTAGTCGTTGACCCGCTCCGGACCTCCGTCGTAGTCCTCGAGGTAGTGGAACCCGAATTCCTTGTACCCCGTCAGCGAAGTGACCGTGTAGTCGCTCGCCAGAGACCACTCGAGGATCGCGCGCGCCTCGAAAACATCGGATTCGTCGATGCCGTCGGATCCGAGGTCGGTGTTGACCTGCTCATCGTCCAGCCCGTCGGCCGGAACCCAGTAGATGGAAGGATCCTGCTCGCGGTCCTCGTACGCCGCGATCAGCGTCGCGTCCAGCACGTCGCCCGTGCGCCGCAGTCCGACGCGGCCCGCACTCACCTGGTGGAAGCCCAGGTCGTCGCCACCCGCGAGGTTCTCGAGGAAACCTTTGTTGTCCAGCACGTACCCGGCAACGCGTAGCGCCCATTGCTCGCTGAGCGGCACGTTGACCATCGCATCGGCTTCCACGTGGTCGTAATCCGCGAGCGTCAGCTCGGCGCTCGCCTCGAAGGCGTTTTCGGGCTTATTGGTGATGACGCTGACCGCGCCGGCGATCGAGTTGCGGCCGAACAGCGTGCCCTGCGGGCCTTTCACCACCTCGACGCGCTCGACGTCGTACATGGCGGTCATCACGCCGCCCGTACGGCCCGACCAGATGCCGTCCACGAACATCGCGACGGAGGGATCACCGCCGATGCCGAAGTCATTGGTCGCGATGCCGCGCATCGCCAGCGCATCGGTGAAGCCGTCCTCGGTCTTGCCGCTGAAGCCCGGCGTGAAATCCACGATACCGCGAATGTCGGCCATGCGGCCTTCTTTCAGCATGTCGCCGGAGAAGGCGGACACCGACAGAGGCACGTCCTGCAGGGACTGCTGGCGCTTCTGCGCCGTGACGATGACCTCGTCGAGACCCACGATTTCGGGTGCCGGCTCCGACTCTTCCGGTGCCTGCGGAGGCGGAGGCGCTTGTGCGACCGCGGCGAACGGATAGGCCAGGAAGGCAGCGACGGCCACACGGACCACCGCCAGATTGGAGCTCTTCATGTCTGATCCCCTTCGACAGTGCCCCCGGGCACCGTCATCTCCGCAAACAGAATACCCGCGGGCGCGAGTTCAGTCCAAATCGTCGATAATTGTCGCAAGCGTCTCGAAGATCCGGTCGACCTCGGTGCGCTCGATGACGAGAGGCGGCGACATCGCGATCGTATCGCCCGTCGTGCGGATGAGGAGCCCCGCATTGAAGGCCGCGACAAGCGCGTCGTAGCCGCGCGCTCCCGGACTTCCTGCCCGCGGCTCGAGCTCGATGCCCGCGATCAGGCCGTAGGCCCGCAGGTCGACGACATTCCGCCGGCCCTTCAGCGCATGCACCGCATCGCTCCAGTACGGCGCCATCGCGCGGGCGCGATCGAAGAGCCCGGCGCGATAGAGCTTCTGCGTCGCGAGCCCGGCCGCACAGGCGATCGGGTGCGCCGAATACGTGTAGCCGTGAAAAAGTTCGATCGCGGCGGGCGGGCCCGACATGAAGGCGTCGTGGATCCCGCGCCTGACGATGACCGCGCCCATCGGCACCGCGCCATTCGTGAGGCCCTTCGCGCAGGTCATCATATCCGGCACGACGTCGAACTCGAGCGACGCAAAGGCCGAGCCGGTGCGGCCGAATCCGGTGATGACCTCGTCGAAGATCAGGAGGATGCCGTGCTTCGTGCAAATCTCTCGGAGCCGCTGGAGGTAGCCTTTCGGCGGCAACAGCACGCCGGTCGAGCCCGCAATCGGCTCGACGATCACGGCGGCGATCGTCGAGGCGTCGTGAAGGGCGACGAGCCGCTCGAGGTCATCGGCAAATTCGGCGCCGTGCGCGGGCAGCCCGCGCGAAAACAGGTTCCGGGCCGGGTCGTGGGTGTGGCGGATGTGATCGACGCCGGGAAGCATCGCGCCGAAATACTTGCGGTTGTTCACCATGCCGCCGACAGAGATGCCGCCGAAGCCGACGCCGTGGTAGCCGCGCTCGCGGCCGATCAGGCGACTGCGCGCGCCTTCGCCACGCACGCGGTGGTACGCGATGGCGATCTTGAGCGCGGTGTCCACCGACTCCGAACCCGAGTTCGTGAAGAAGACGCGGTCGAGGCCCTTCGGGGTGATCTCGACGAGCGAATTCGCAAGCTCGAAGGCGAGGGGATGGCCCATCTGGAAGGGCGGCGCGTAGTCCATCGTCGCGATCTGATGAGCGACGGCCTCGGTGATTTCCTTCCGGCCATGGCCCGCGTTCACACACCAGAGGCCCGCCGCGGCGTCCAGCACCTGCCGGCCTTCGGGCGTCCAGTAATACATGCCCTCCGCGCGCGCGAGCATGCGCGGTGCGGCCTTGAACTGCCGGTTCGCGGTGAACGGCATCCAGAAGGCGTCGAGGTCTTTGGGCAGGGCGCTCATGCTATGTTTAATATCATAGACAATCGGGGTATCCCATGGCGAATGACGTGAGCACGCGACTGAAGGCCGTGCGCCAGATGCACGGGCTTTCCCAGCGCGAGCTCGCGAAACGCGCGGGAGTCACGAACGGCATGATCTCACTGATCGAACAGGGCCGCGTGAGCCCGTCCGTCGCCTCCCTCAAGAAAGTGCTGGATGGCCTGCCGATGGGGCTCGCCGAATTTTTCACGATGGATCCTGCCGGCACGGCTCAGGTGTTCTACGGGAAGGACGAGCTGGTCGAACTTGGCGAGGGTGACGTTTCCCTGTGCCTCGTTGCCGCCCGCCGGCCCGGGCGGCGCATGGCGATCCTCCGGGAAACCTACGAGCCGGGCGCCGACACCGGGTCGGACATGCTTCGCCACGTCGGTGAAGAAGGCGGCGTAGTCGTGAGCGGGAAGGTGGAGGTCACGATCGGCGCCCAGACCCGGGTTCTCGGGCCGGGCGATGCCTACTATTTCGCGAGCGCGGTGCCCCACCGCTTCCGCAATCGCGGGCGCGAGCGCTGTGAGATCATCAGCGCTTCGAGCCCCCCGACACTGTGAGGACGAAGCCTTGAACCGGGAACAGAAATCGGTGGACTGGCGCGAGCTGGCGAAGACGCTCGTTCCTCGGACCCAGGCTTTCATCGACGGCAAGTACACGCCCGCCGTCTCGGGCGCAACCTTCGATTGCGTGAATCCCGCGAACGGCAAAGTCATCGCCCAGGTCGCCTCCTGCGACGCTGCCGACGTTGACCTCGCCGTGGCAAGCGCGCGCAAGGCCTTCGACGCGGGCCACTGGTCGCGCCGCGCCCCTGCCGCGCGCAAGAAGGTGCTGCTGCGCTTCGCGGAGCTGATCCGCAAGCACCGCGAAGAGCTTGCGCTCACCGAAACCATGGACATGGGCAAGCCGATCACCGACTCGCTGAAGATCGACATGCCGGCGGCCGCCAATTGCATCGCCTGGTATGGAGAAGCGGTCGACAAGGTCTACGACGAGGTCGCGCCGACCTCGCACGACTCGCTTGCCCTGATCACCCGCGAGCCTGCGGGTGTCGTAGGCGCGATCGTGCCCTGGAACTTCCCGCTGCTGATGGCGACGTGGAAGCTCGGTCCCGCGCTCGCGACCGGCAATTCCGTGGTGCTGAAGCCTTCGGAGAAATCGCCGCTCACCGCGCTTCGTGTCGCGGAGCTCGCGATCGAGGCCGGGCTGCCGGAGGGCGTGCTCAATGTCGTGCCGGGTTTCGGCCACATGGCGGGCGAGGCGCTCGCCATGCACATGGACGTCGACTGCGTCGCGTTCACTGGCTCGACGCGCGTCGGCAAGCGGATGCTCGAGTACTCGGGCAAGTCCAACATGAAGCGGGTCTGGCTCGAATGCGGGGGCAAGGCGCCGAATGTCGTATTGGGCGACGTCGCGGACATCGATCGCGCGGCGAGCGCGGCCGCCTTCGGCATTTTCTTCAACCAGGGCGAGATGTGCTCGGCCGCCTCGCGCCTCGTCGTCCACGAGAACGTAGCGGAAGCGATGCTCGGGAAAATCATCGAGATCGGCAAGACCATGACACCGGGCGACCCGCTCGACCCGAAAACACGCCTCGGCGCCATCGTTGACCAGGTGCAGCTCGACACGGTCATGGGCTATATCGACTCTGGCCGGAAAGAAGGCGCGGAATTG
Source organism: Steroidobacteraceae bacterium (assembly GCA_036781365.1). Lineage (GTDB taxonomy): Bacteria > Pseudomonadota > Gammaproteobacteria > Steroidobacterales > Steroidobacteraceae > SCUD01. Next base: position 328,670 of record DAIQBB010000001.1, read on the forward strand.
CGACTCGGCGGCGAGCGCGCGCGGCCGGAAAGCGGCGGCTACTTCGTTGAACCGACCGTATTCGCGAATGTCGACCCCGAGATGAAGATCGCACGCGAGGAGATTTTCGGGCCGGTGCTATCGGCGATCACGTTCAAGGACGTGGATGAGGCGGTCAGGATTGCGAATGACGTCAGCTACGGCCTGACGGCGGCAGTCTGGAGCCGCGACATCACGACCGCCCACCGGGTCGCGAAGTCGCTCCGGGCCGGCACGGTGTACGTGAACTGCTACGACGCAGACGACATCACAGTGCCCTTCGGCGGCTTCAAGCAGTCGGGCAACGGCCGTGACAAGTCGCTGCACGCGATGGACAAGTACACCGAGCTGAAAACCACCTGGGTCGACCTTTCATGAAAGTAACCGTCGCCGCGACGCAGATGGCTTGCGGCTGGGATCGCGACGCCAACATCGCCAACGCCGAGCGGCTGATCCGCGAGGCGGCGAAGCAGGGCGCCAACGTCGTCCTGATCCAGGAGCTGTTCGAATCGCCGTACTTCTGCAAGGACCATCTCGCGAAACACTTCGAGCTTGCCCTGCCGATCGCCGAGAATCCGGCGATCAAGCGCCTGTCGAAGGTCGCGGCCGAGCTCAAGGTCGTGCTGCCGCTCTCGGTCTTCGAGCGTGCGCAAAACGCCTATTTCAATACGCTCGTGATGGTCGATGCGGACGGCAAGACACTCGGGATCTACCGCAAGTCGCACATCCCGGAGAGCCCGGGCTACCACGAGAAGTTCTATTTCTCGCCGGGCGATACGGGCTTCAAGGTCTGGCCGACGCGCAACGGCGCGCTCGGCGTCGCGGTTTGCTGGGACCAGTGGTTCCCGGAGGGCGCGCGCGCGATGGCGCTCCTCGGCGCCGAGATCCTCTTTTATCCGACCGCCATCGGTTCGGAGCCGCAGGATCCCACGCTCGATTCGCGCTGGCACTGGCAGCGCACGATGCAGGGGCATGCCGCCGCGAACGTGATGCCGCTCGTCGCATCGAACCGCATCGGCACCGAGCGCGGCGAGAAGAACGAGATCACCTTCTACGGGCATTCCTTCATTGCGGATCACACGGGCGAAGTCATTGCCCAGGCCGACGATCACAGCGAGCAGGTCCTGGTCGCAAGCTTCGACCTCGGCGAGATCCGCCGCTACCGCCACTCCTGGGGCGTATACCGCGACCGCAGGCCGGATCTCTACGGGCCCCTCATGAAGCTGGACGGTGGCCGCGACTGAGCAGGCGCTCGCAGGCCGCGTCGCCTGCGTGGACCTCGAAACCACGGGCGGGCAGGCGGCACGCGACCGGATCATCGAGGTGGGCATCGTCCTGCTCGAGGACTGCGAAGTTACCGGGGAATTTGTGACGCTCGTGAATCCGGGCGTGCGGATTCCGTACGCCATCCAGCAGTTCACGGGTATCACCGATGCGATGGTCGCGGATGCGCCGCCCTTCGAGGCGGTCGCCGACGAGATCGAGTCGCGGCTTGCCGGGCGGCTCTTTGTCGCGCACAACGCGCGTTTCGACTACGGCTTCCTCAGGAGCGAGTTTCGGCGCATCGGGCGAAAATTCCGCGCGCCGGTCCTTTGTACGGTGCGGCTCTCGCGTGCGCTGACACCCGGAGAACGCGGACACAACCTGGACGCCGTGATGCAACGCCATGGCATCGCCTGCGATGCCCGCCACCGCGCGCTCGGCGACGCGAAGGTCCTCGCGGATTTCCTGCGCATTGCGCGCGAGCGATGGCCGGCGGATGAACTGAACCCGGTCCTCAAGAAACTGACCGGTACTTCGCGGTTGCCGCCGCAATTCGACCCGGCGCTCGCGGACGAGCTACCGGAGGGCCCGGGCGTCTATCTCTTCTATGGCGAGAACGGCACGCTTCTCTACGTGGGCAAGGCGAAGAACCTCGCGAATCGCGTGCCGTCCCATTTTGCCGAGTCGCGCGGCAAGCTGGAACAGCAGCTCACGCGGCTCGTGCGCCACATCGAGTGGATCGAGACTGCGGGCGAATTTGGCGCGCTCGTGACGGAAGCACGGCTCATCAGGACGAAGAGACCGGTCTTCAACCGGAAGCTGCGCGGCTCGTCCGGGCTCTGGGCGATTTCGCTTCGCGAAGACTCTGCAATGCCGCTCGCCCGCATCGCAATGCTCGATACCCTCGACGACCCCGGCGCGAGCTACGGGATGTTCCGCCGCCGCCCGGACGCGGAGCGGGCACTCGAGGGCCTCCTGCGCGAATACCAGCTTTGCGCCAAGTGGCTGGGTCTCGAGCAGGCCGAGGGCTCGTGCATCGGATTCCAGCTCGGCCGCTGCCGCGGCGTCTGCATCGGGAAGGAACTGCCGGCGCTTCACACGGTGCGCGCGCGTATCGCGTTATCCCGGCTCAAGCGACGCGAATGGCCGTTCGCAGGTCCGATCGGCATCCGCGAGCGCGACTGGCGCGGCGTCGAGCAAACGCACGTCTTCGATCGCTGGTGCTACGAGGACGAACCATTCGACCCGGATATCTACCGGATCCTCACCGGATTCCTCGATCGACCGGTACGCGGGGCCGAACTCCTGAAACCGGGTGAGCCGTGAGCCTCACGCCGTTCTTCGTGACGGCGGCCGCCGGCACGGCCGACCTGCTCGCGGCCGAACTGGCCGCTCTCGGCATCGAGAGCGTGCGGGAAGTGCAGGGCGGCGCCACCTGCGAGTCCAATCTCGCCGGAGCCTATCGCGCCTGCCTGGAATCGCGGCTCGGGCTTCGGGTTCTCTGGCAGATCGCCCGGTTCCCCGTTGCGGACGCCAACGCCCTGTACGCAGGCATCCGCGAGACCGATTGGAGCGCGCACATGGACGCCGACGGCACGCTCGCGGTCGACTTCTCGGGCAGCGTCCCCGGCGTGACGCACACGCAGTTCGGCGCGCAGCGGGTGAAGGACGCAATCGTCGACCAGTTTCGGGAGCGAACGGGCACGCGGCCCTCGGTGGATCGCGATTCGCCAACGCTCCGCATCAATGTACACGCATCGCGCGGCGCAGTCACGGTCGCGATCGACCTGTCGGGCGACAGCCTGCACCGGCGCGGCTATCGCGGAGGGCAGGGCGCAGCGCCGCTCAAGGAGAACCTCGCAGCCGCGATACTCGTTCGCGCCGGCTGGCCAGCGATCGCGGCGGCCGGCGGCGGCTTCGTGGACCCGATGTGCGGCTCAGGCACGTTTCCGATCGAAGCGGCACTCATCGCGGCCGATATCGCACCCGGACTCTTCCGCGAGCGCTTTGGCTTCGAGCGTTGGAAGCGGCACGACGCGGCGGCCTGGAGCAGGCTTCGCGCGGAAGCCGAATCGCGCCAGCAGCCGGACCTGCTGACGCCGGGGCGCATCCGCGGCTTTGATCGCGATCCCGTCGCGATCCGCGACGCCGAGGCCAATGCCGCGCGCGCCGGCCTCGCCGGGCGGGTCATGTTCCAGCGCTGCGAGCTCGGGAAATTGCCCGCCGCGCAATCGACACGCGGGCTCGTTGCCGTCAATCCGCCGTACGGCGAGCGCATCGGCGAGTCCGAAGAACTTCGCGCGCTCTACGCACTCCTGGGCGAGCGCCTGCGCGCCGACTACCGCGGCTGGGAGGCCGCAGTGTTCACCGGCAATCCTTCGCTTGGCCGCGAGCTCGGCATCAATGCGCGCCGCAGGCACCGGATGATGAACGGACCGATCGAATGCAGGCTGTTGCGCCTCGCGATCGAACCCTCGGAGTTCGTGCAGTCGCGCGAGCCGGGGCGGCTCCCCATCATCGATGCCGAATCCGCTCGCGCGCGGCCCGGCGCGCAGATGTTCGCGAATCGGCTCAGGAAGAACCTCGACAGGTTTGCGTCCTGGGCCAGACGGGAGCAGGTCTCCTGTTTTCGCGTGTACGACGCGGACATGCCCGAGTACGCGTTTGCCATCGATCTCTACCAATCCGATCCGGCAGGGACCGCAGGCCGCTGGCTCTACGTCCAGGAATACGCGCCGCCCGCGACGGTCGAGCGCGACAAGGCCCGCGCGCGGCGCGAAGAAGCCATCTCCGTCATGCCCGAGATCACGGGACTGCCGACAAGTGCGATTTACTGGCGTACGCGACGTCAGCAGAAGGGCAAGTCCCAGTACGAGGCGATTGCGGACGTGGACGAGCGAGTCGTCGTGGAGGAGGGCGGACTCAAGTTCCTGGTCAACTTCACCGACTACCTCGACACCGGCCTCTTCCTCGATCATCGAACGACGCGCGCGCGCATCCGCGCTCAAGCAAAGGGCAAGCGTTTCCTGAACCTCTTCTGTTACACGGGCGCGGCGACTGTTTACGCGGCCTCGGGCGGCGCGGCCTCGACGACGAGCGTCGACATGTCGCGCACCTATGTCGACTGGGCGAAACGAAATCTCGCCGTGAACGCGCTGGGCGGCGAGCACCGCTTCGTGCAGGAAGATTGCCTGGCCTGGCTCGCCGCAGGCCCGCGCGCGGACTACGACCTGATTTTCCTTGACCCGCCGACGTTTTCGAATTCGAAGCGCATGGACCGCGAGTTCGACGTTCAGCGCGACCACGTCGAGCTGATCCGGTCGACGCTGAAGCACCTGGCTCCCGGCGGGCTGATTCTCTTTTCGACGAACTTCCGCAAGTTCGCGCTCGACGAGGCGGCGCTCGCCGACCTTGCGATCAATGACATAACGAGAAAGACCATACCGATGGACTTCGCCAGGGACGCGAAAATCCACCGCTGCTTCGAGGTTGCGTTCCGCGGTTAGAATGGCAGTAATGACGACGAACGACGACCTGCTGCGACCGTCGCTCGAGAAGCACGACGAGACGCAAAAGCCGATTTATTCGACGACCGCGGGCTACCTGACCGCGTTCGTGGGCGGCCCTTTCGCCGCCATTGCGATGGCTTCGGTCAACTCGTGGCGGCTTCGCCGCTTGGCTACCGATGCAGTTCCGCTTCTCGCCGCAACGGCGATTTGCGTGGGCATCTTCATCTTCCTGTTGCACCCCGAATGGTTCGGCCAGGGGTCAATGCACTTCGAGCGTAAGGACACGCGGATCTGGTCGCGCATCTTCGGCCTCGTTGTGTTCGGCGTGTTCTGGCTGCTGCACAGACGCTACTACCGCGGCTTGGAGCTAATGGGCCAGGAGCCGCCAAACGCATGGATCGGAGGGATCGGCTGCATCCTGGCGGGTACTGCGGTCACCTATCTCCTGACCTGGTGGTTCTTGCCATGAACGACGGCAGCCCGATCGCGCTGACGCATGACGCGCTGGTCGAGCGCATCCAGTTCCTGATGGAGCGACAACGCTACGACCAGGCGCGCAAGATGGTCGGTGAGGGACTCGCGAATCATCCGGAGAGCCAGGCGCTCCTTTATTACTCCGCGTTCCTCGAATGGGTCGACGACCGCCTGGACCCTGCGCTTGCCACCACTCGACAACTGCTGAACATCGACCCGGACCACTATGGCGGTCGCATACTCCTTGGCCGGTTGCTCACGGAAAAGAAGGACCTCGCCGGCGCCGAACAGGTTTGGATCGCCCTGCTCAAGGAATACCCGGAAGATCCGGATCTCTACGCAAACTACGGCGATCTCATGCTGGCCGTCCTAGACGTCGACAAGGCACGCCGCCTCGCCGAGGAAGGACTTCGCCACGAACCCGAGCACGAGCACTGTCTTTACGTCGCCGCGATGGCCCGGCTGATCGACGGCCACGGAATGGGCAACAACGAGCAACTGGCCACGCTCGTGAGCCGTCACCCCGAACACGTACGGACTGGCACGACACTCGCCATTGCCTTGCAGGAAAAAGGCCGCACACGGGATGCCCTTCACGTATCGCAACAACTCCTGCGCGCTCAACCTGACAATTCCGGCTTGCTCGAAAATGTCCGGATCCTGAAAGCCGCGACGCACTGGAGCATGCTGCCGCTGTACCCGATCCAGCGCTGGGGCTGGCCCGCCGTGTTCGGCCTCTGGGCCGTGTTTGCTTTCGGGCTGCCGCGCATCGCACCGGGCCTGCCTCCGGGAGTCGTGCTTTCAATCCAGGGCCTTTGGATCCTGTACGTAATCTACAGCTGGGTCTGGCCGTCCCTTCTGCGAAAAATGATCTAGGCCGGCATGGATCCTTCGAATCGCCTGCAGGAAATCGAGCGCGAGCTCTTGAAGCAGCCATTCGATCGCGCGCTGCGCATCGAGTATGCGGAGCTCTTGCTCGCAGCAGGCCAGTCCGAATCCGCGCTGCAGCAATTTGAAGTGGTACTCGGACTTCCCGATCCGCCGGCAGCGGCCGCAGTTGGCGCGGCCCGATGCCTGCTTGCGCTCGATCGGCGAATCGAGGCCGCTGATCGCTACACGCGAGCCAGGCAGATTGCAGGGTTCTCGCAGGACAGCCAGCTCGAGGAAATCGTGGCCGTGAGCCGGCGGCAGGAAACGCCGCGCCTCTCCGTCGTGCCGGGCCCGGTCGCGTCCGGCGACCGCGACAACGTGGTGCCGATCGAGCGGGCACTCCGCGACAAGATTCGCTTCGACGACATTGCCGGCGTGCAAGACCTCAAGCGCACGATCCGAATGCAGATCATCGAACCGTTCCTGCGGCCCGGGCTCTTCGCAAAGTTCAAGAAACGCGCGGGCGGCGGAGTCCTCCTCTACGGGCCGCCCGGCTGCGGCAAGACGATGATGGCCCGGGCGGTGGCGGGGGAGTGCCGCGCGGAGTTCGTTTCGGTCGGCATCAGCGACGTGCTGAGCATGTGGATCGGCCAGAGTGAGACGAATCTCGCGCTCCTCTTTGAAAAGGCCCGCGCCAATACGCCGAGTGTCCTGTTCTTCGACGAGCTCGACGCGCTTGCTTATTCGCGGTCGAAGGCGAACTCCGAACACACGCGCCAGGTCGTCAACGAGTTTCTCTCGCAGCTCGACGGCTTCGGCGCGGACAACCAGGGCGTACTGATCTTGGCGGCAACCAACATGCCTTGGGACGTCGACTCGGCGATGAAGCGTCCGGGGCGATTCTCTCGACAGATATTCGTACCGCCGCCGGACGAGGAGGCGCGCGCGGAGATCGTGAATCTCAAGCTTCAGGGCGTTCCGGTCGGCGAGATCGACGCGGCCGCAATCGCCAAGGTGACGCCGCACTTTTCTGGCGCCGATATCGAGGGAGCGATCGAGCTCGCCAAGGAGTTCGTCCTCGAGGATCACATTGCGCGCAATATCGAGCGCCCGATCCTGCAGCAGGACCTCCTGCGCGCCGTCGCCGACATGCGTCCCTCCACGCTCGACTGGCTGCGGACGGCGCGAAACCTCGTGAAGTATGCCGGGGCCGACGACGCCTACCGCGACGTTGAGGACTACCTCAAGAAACACCGCATTTCCTGAGACCGCGGATGTCCCCGCGTTGACGGCATACGACCGCTTCCTGTACGATCGTTCAACAATGAACGCACGCATTCATGCCGACCGCTCTGCCACGCCCGACCTCCGCACGGAAGACGATTTCAGCCTGCCCGGCTGGATCTACCGGGATCCGGAGTTCTTCGAGCTTGAGAAGCAGGGCATCTTCAACAAGGCCTGGCAACTCGTCTGCCACGAGAGCGATGTCCCGACGACGGGCGACTACCAGACACTCGACTTCATGAACGAGTCGATCCTGACGGTGCGCGGCGACGACGGCCGCGTGCGCAGCTTCCACAATGTCTGCCGCCATCGCGCGTCGCGCCTCGTGGACGGCACGCACGGTAACTGCGGCCGGCGCATCACTTGCCCGTACCACGCCTGGACCTATTCGACCGACGGCCGCCTGGTCGGCGTTCCGATGCGTTCGAACTACCCCGGCCTCAACACCGAGCACTACGGTCTCGCGCCGCTCGAGCAGGAGACCTGGCGTGGATTCATCTTCGTGCGCTTCGCGCCGGGCCTGCCGAGTGTCGCCGACCAGATGTCGCCTTACGCCGAGGAGCTCGCCAGCTTCCCATTCGAGGACGTGAAGCCGATGGGCAAGGTGCGGCTCCGCACGCGTGCCGTGAACTGGAAAAACGTTTCCGACAACTACTCGGACGGCCTGCACATCCCCGTCGCGCATCCGGGCCTCACGCGCATCTTCGGCAAGAGCTACGGCATCGAGGCGAAAGAGTGGGTCGACAAGATGTACGGCGCGCTCGTCGATGCGCCGTCGCCGCGGCTCTCCGAGCGCATGTACCAGAAGCTCATGACGCAGCTCGCGCCGGCGGCAGGCGGTGAAGCGCATATGTGGAACTACTACAAGCTCTGGCCAAACGTTGCGCTCGAAATCTACCCGGACCAGATCGACTTCATGCAGTTCGTGCCGGTGTCGGCGACGGAGACGGTGCTCCGCGAGATCACCTACACGCTGCCCGACGACCGCCGCGAAATGAAGGCCGCGCGCTACCTGAACTGGCGCATCAACCGCTGCGTGAATCTCGAGGACAAGGTCCTGATCGAGCGCGTCCAGGCAGGCATGGGCTCATCGAGCTACAGCGTCGGACCGCTCGGCGAAGGCGAGGCGTGCCTCCGGAGCTTCGGTCGCCGCATGCGCGCGCTCTTCCCCGAGTGCCGCCAGGGCGAGGCGCCCGCGAAGGGCTGGAGCGCGAAGCGCACGAACCGCCCGCGGTGAGCGCGCGCGCTTCCAAGCCGCGCTACGCGCGCCGGGTCGCGAGCGACCGGCGCGACGCCCTGGTCGAAGCCGCAATCGAAAGCCTGAAACGCCACGGACATGAAGGCCTTTCCGTACGGCGGATCGCGGCGGCGGCGGGTGTCTCGATCGGCCTCATCAATCACCACTTTCCGAACAAGGATGCCCTGGTCGCAGAGAGCTACCGGACGTTCAGCCGGCGGCTGACCGCGAGCTTCGAGGCCGCAGTCGAGGCCGCGGGGCCCGCGCCGCGCCTGCGCCTTCGCGCTTTCTTTACCGCGGTCTTCTCGCGACCGAATCTCGACCCGCAGGTCCTGACCGCCTGGGTCGTTTACTGGGGTCTGCTGCAGGTGTCGCAGGAAATGCGCGCGGTCCACGACGAGGAGGGCCGCGGCTACGGCGCTCTGCTTGGCCGCCTGCTTTCCGATCTCGCGCGAGAGCGGGGCTGGGCGCCGCCGGACCTCCACCTCGCCGTCATCGGGATCACCGCACTGCTCGACGGTTTGTGGCTCGAGTGGTGCCTCGACCCGGACAGCTTTCGACCGAAGGAAGCGTCGGCGCTATGCGAAGACTGGGTGGACCGTGTGGTCCAGCCGGCCGGACTCAGAACAATCCGGTAATTTTTCCGTCGTCCGTGACGTCGATAGCGTTTGCCGCCGGCGTCACCGGCAGGCCCGGCATCGTCATGATGTCACCGCAGATCATCACGACGAACTCGGCCCCGGCCGCGAGGCGAACTTCGCGGATGTTCACGACATGTCCGCGCGGCGCGCCGCGGAGTTTCGGATCGGTCGAGAACGAGTACTGGGTTTTCGCGACGCAGATCGGGTAGTGGCCATAGCCCGATTCCTGCAGCTGCCTGATCTGCCCGCGCACCTTGCTGTCGGCGGTCACTTCTGACGCGCCGTAGACGCGGGTCGCGACAGCCTTCATCTTGTCCCAAAGCGTTTCCTTCTCGTCGTACACGAACTTGAAGTAATTCGCGTGCCCGCAAAGCTCGACAACCTCCTTTGCGACCTCGATCGCGCCGTTGCCGCCTTCCGCGTAGTGCTTCGCGACGATCACCTTCACACCGTGGTGCGTCGCGCGCTCCATCAGCCAGCGCAGCTCCGCGTCACTGTCCTCGACGCGATGGTTGATCGCGACCAGGCAGGGGAGGCCGAATACATCCCGCACGTTGTCGACGTGACGATCGAGATTTGCGATGCCTGCCTGGAGCGCCTTCAGGTTTTCCTTGCCGAGATCCGGCACGTCGACACCGCCGTGGTACTTGATGGCACGAACCGTCGCGACGATCACTGCGGCGTCCGGCTTGAATCCGGCCTTGCGGCACTTGATATTCACGAACTTTTCGGCGCCGAGATCCGCGCCGAAACCGGCCTCGGTCACGACGTAATCAGCAAGCTTCAGCGCCGTGCGCGTCGCCATCACGGAATTGCAGCCATGCGCGATGTTCGCAAAAGGTCCGCCATGGATAAACGCGGGATTGTTCTCGAGCGTCTGCACCAAGTTCGGCGCGAGCGCGTCTTTCAGGAGCGCGGCCATGGCGCCATGCGCCTTGATGTCCTTCGCGAGAATCGGCTTGTGCTCGCGCGTGTAGCCGACGACGATCCTGCCGAGCCGTTCCTTGAGATCCTTCAGGCTCGTCGCCAGGCAAAAAATCGCCATGACTTCGGATGCGGCCACGATGTCGAATCCATCCTGACGCGGGTAACCGTTGCCCGGGCCGCCGAGGCCGATCGTGATGTCGCGGAGCGAGCGGTCGTTGACGTCGACGACGCGGCGCCAGGTGACGCGTCGAACGTCAAAGCCAGCTGCGTTACCATGATAAATGTGGTTGTCGATCATCGCGGCGAGCAGGTTGTTCGCGAGCGCGATGGCCGAGAAGTCACCGGTGAAATGGAGGTTTATGTCCTCCATCGGCACGACTTGCGCATAACCGCCTCCCGCGGCGCCGCCTTTCATCCCAAAGACCGGTCCGAGGGCCGGCTCGCGCAGGCAGATGATCGACTTCTTGCCGATGCGATTGAGCGCATCGCCAAGGCCGACCGTCATCGTGGTCTTGCCTTCGCCCGCCGGCGTGGGGGAGATGGCCGTGACCAGGATCAGCTTTCCGTTCTTGCGCTTGTCGAGGTGGGTGCAGTAGTCGAGTGAGATCTTGGCCTTGTAGTGGCCGAATGGCTGCAATTCCGCCTCAGGGATCCCGAGTCGTTCCACGGCGAGCGGAACGATGGGCTTCATCTTGGCGTGCTGGGCGATCTCGATGTTACTGAGGGAGGCGCTCCCCTTGGACTGCGACATGATTCCTTGGCTCCGGCATCGTCGAAAATAGCTGCGTAGGATGCCTGCAATCTAGCTTGGTTGTCATTCAGGATCGGGTCGAGGGAGCAAGTCAGATCCAACAGGCGCGTGGCGAATGCGGTACATCTAGTTTGAGTAAGTTTTGAGGCAGGACAAGCACTTGCATGGCGGCCGGATGATTGAATGTCAGAAATGACGTAAAAGAAGACATGATTTTTCAGACCCAATTGTAGTTAGGTGACTCTTATAGGTAGAGGCTGCACCAATGATCAAGACTAGCGCTTTCATCTTTTTGCTTGTCATCGCAAGTCGGATTTCATCAGCCCAAGACATGGCTTGCTCGCCTGGAATCGACCCCCAGTGCATGCTGTCCCTAAGAGGAGATGTCTTGCTCCATGTCGTGGATGACAGACGAGTCCTCATTGCCGTAGACACCGACCCTGTCGGAACCGCCGGCCATGGCAGGCTAGATAATTTGTTCCTACTCACTGGCGCACAGATCCCGAACGGTTGGCTGGCTCTGACGCAACCCGTCCAGGCTTCGTTTTCACTAGAGCCGACCGGTAGATACTTTGAGTTAAAGGTACAGGACAGGTCGCGCTTTCAGCTCGACCTCGACGGTGTGCAGTGGTCGCATTACTGGGGCTATGGCGATGATTCCGCCGCGATGCTCACAGATCTGCCAAACGCGCAGGCCGCGGACGACTGCGCTCACATGGCTGGCTCTTGCTGGAGGGTCAACGGATTCGAGATTACGTTTCCAAGCTGAGTCACCTAACTATGCGATGCAGCGGTCGGCGCGCGTCGTCACGCCACTTGCAGGGATTGCAAGCGGTTCGCAGAGGTTTCGATCCTCAAGCGGCGCGCCGACCGCGCGCCGCCGCTGATCGCGGACGTTAGATCGCAATGAAAACCTCCGTAATCATCGTCGCTGTCATCGGCATTGCAATTGTCACGCTGGTCGCGGGCTTCTGGTTGGGGTTCCGTCCCGGGTGGCAGATGGGACTAATGACCGAGGCCGCCCCTCGTGGCGTCGTCGGCATGCAGCTCGGTCGCAGAATCGACGTTGTCGGTGCTGATGAGGCGAAGTACTACTTCGAGTCACAAATCGATGCTGGCCTAATGTTCTGGCATGACGTGTCCGAATCGCGGCTGTCACCATACTTGAACACCCTGACTGGCACCGAGGTTTATCCTGAGTATGAAAAGTACATTCGCCGCCTCGCCCAGTACCGAAAGGCCAATCCTTCTCCGCTCTGGGATCCGGCAACGGTTGCTGAGGTTGACGCGAACGTGGCGGGCCATGACGCAGAGCTAGCCAAAGACATAGCTGAAGCCAGTCGCGATGCCAAGAAGGCAATGGACGAAGTGGTATCAAACTACGCACCTTAAGGATTGCGATCTAACCATGCGTTGGAGCGGCACGTGAAAGGCTCGTGCGAGCGCGCCGCAGGCGCCCGGACAATTGTGGCGCCTGCGGCGCTTGCCATTGCGGTGCCGCGGCCCGCTCAACGCGGACGTTGAGCGTCTTTGTCGGGAGGTTTGCGGCAGTTCCATGCCCGGTCCACGCCTACTTTCCACGATCGTAAGAAGCCTAGGCGTGCTGAGCGCGATCGGCTTTCTGTTTCTCGGCTACGTCTTCGCCGTGTCCGAATGGAAGATGCGCCGCAGCTACGATGCTCCATTGGTTCTGCTGCGCCCCGCAAAGCCGCCCGATCTTGTAGCAGGCAGACACATGGCGAAGATTGCTGGCTGCTGGGCTGGGTGCCACGGCAATGAAGGCGAGGGCGGATTCGAATCCATCAAGGATATCCACAGGAGCGCCGCACCAACGTTGTCCCAGGTTCTGCCACAGTATGCGGACGACGAACTCACGCGCCTGATCCGCTACGGTGTAAAGCGGGACGGCAAGAGCTCAATTGGAATGATCGCGTACGCTACCTGGCCGCTTGGTGATCAGGATCTCGCCGACATCATCGCCCACCTGCGCGCGCAGCCCGTTCTTCCACCGGTAGAGCGATCGCACGACTTCACCTTGCGGGGTCGCTGGGCCATGGTGACTGGAAAGTGGGGTGTCGACGCAGCGATGGTCAATCAGTCGCTGCCGCGATGGGGCGAATTGTCTCGTGACACGCCCTTCGAGCGCGGACGCTACTTGGCAAGCGTAGTCTGTGCGGCGTGCCATGGTCGTAATCTCCGGGGCAGTGCGCTCGAAAGCACACCTTCCCTCACCATCGTAGGAGCCTATTCAGAGGAGCAATTTCGCCAGCTGTTGCGCACCGCCACCGCCGCCGGGGGACGTGAAGTGAAGCGCATGAGCTGGGTGCGCAATGTCGAATTCTCGGACCAGGAGATCGACGATCTCTATGCGTTCCTGCGGGAACATGACGGACAGCAAATTGTATTTGGTAATGAAAGCGCCCCACCGAGTGCCGTGCGAGACAAGGACCGACGAGCTGCCGGTCCAGTGACGCCCAACTATGCGATGCAGCGTTCGGCGCGTGTCTTCACGCCGCTTGCAGGGATTACAAGCGGCTCCCCGAGGTTTCGATCAGCAAGCGGCGCGCCAACTGCGCGCCGCCGCTGATCGCGGACGTTGGGCCTCATGACGAGCCGACTCGCGATCATCGGACACTCTTGTGGGTTGCCAAGAGAAGGGCCAAGAAAATGAGCGACCTTTTCGTAGACTCTTGGGGCACTGGCACGCCTGTGGTTTTCGTGCACGGCTCGCTCGCGACGGGCGCCGACGAGTGGCAAGCGCAGCGGCCGCTCGCTGATGAGGGGTTTCGCCTGTTAGTGCTAGACCGGCGTGGATATGGTCAAAGCCAAGCGGCGGACGGTGAGGATTTCCTCCGAGATGCTGACGACATCGTCGCGCTTATGGGCGAGGGTGCGCATCTCGTTGGTCACTCCTATGGGGGGCTCGGCGCACTGTTCGCCGCCGCGCGGCGTCCGGATGCGACGTTATCTCTGGCCTTGTTGGAGCCAGCTGCATTCGCGTTAGGTCAGCACCATCCAGCCGCGCGGGCGCTTGTGGACGAAGTTCGCGCACTCTGGGACCAGGATCTTCCCGATGAACACTGGGTGGTGCGCTTTTTGAAATCGGTGGGAAGTGATCCAGACACACTGTCACCTGCGCTCGTCGCCGCCGCCATGCCGCTCGTGCCCGTGTTCCGCCACGGGCGGCCCATCTGGTACAGCGACCTGCCGCTAGCGAAGCTGGCGACGGCCGCCTTTCCGAAGCTTGTCATTTCAGGTGGACACAGCGCGGGGTTCGACGCGATATGCGACGATCTCGCTCAACGCATTGGTGCGTCTCGCGCTGTCGCCGCCGGTGCCGGCCACGAAATTCAGTTCACCGGACGGCCCGTGAACGAATTGCTGCTGTCGCTGTGGCGCGCAGCGAATCTGCCTGCATCTTGAACCGCCTCCGATTGCTTCTTTGGGCATTGCGAAAATGCGACACAAACGGGGTCCATCGACGAGGAACAGCGAGCGACCGACAAACACATCGCCCCGCTCTTCTCGAATTTCCTGATGCATTCGTGTAGTCACCATGAAGCCCAACCCCGCGTTCAACCGGACCCGCCGATCGGAGCAGTTCTTTCTTGGCGGGTGTCTTGGCGGCGGGCCGGTTAACGCGAGCGTTAGGTGGCAGTTATGAGATCGCAGCGGGTCTTCATTCTCGCTGGCCTATTGGCAATATCGACCATCGCGCAAGGCACCCAGTTGTCAGACTCCTCGTGTCCCGTAACGATCGGCTCAGGCAGTCTTGGCCCACCGTTTCCGGCCTCGCAGAACTGGTACGGCAGCGAAACTCTAGCCGTGGTGCTCCCGGAAGATGGGAAATGGGGTATCACAGGTCCCAGCGCAAACATCGCCGTAAAACTCTTCGTTTGGAGTCTCGGATTCAAACCTGGGATGGAGAGGCACCTTTCCGTCCGTGTGGAATCGCTGTCTGGTGGTCCCAACGACGCGGTGGTCAAGGGCATCAGTGGCGCGAAGGCTCCATCGCTAGGAGGCTGGACAATGCTGGCCGGCATCGACTTTCCCAGTGTCGGGTGCTGGCGGCTCAACCTGGACTATCTCGGACAGTCTCTATCATTTGTCGTTGAAACGTACGACTGGACGAACGAGGATCCTGCCATCTAACTATGCGTTGGAGCGGTCCGTGAGAGGCTCGAGCGAGCGCGCCGCAGGCGCGCGGACCATTATCGCGCCTGCGGCGCGCCGGCCGCGCCTCGCGCGGCCCGCTCAACGCGGACGTTAGACGGCGCAGACAGGTGAACCAATGAAAGACGTCATGCTCGTCCTTCTCGTGTTGACGGCATCCGCCTGCGTGTCGGGCGAGCAAAGTCGACGTCATATGGGTGCACCATCACCAGACATTCCGGCCTTCGTCCAACGTCTCGACACCCTCCGTAAAGCTGCCGACATTCCGGGATTGTCTGTCGCCATTTTAAAAGATCAGCACATCGTTCTCGCACTGGGACTGGGCTACGCTGATTTTGAACGCCGCATTCCTGCTACAGCCGAGACGCCCTACAACATCGCCTCGGTCGCGAAACCACTCTCGGCTGTCGTTGCACTCCGGCTCGTCGAAAAGGAAGTGCTTGACCTCGATCGGCCTATGGTGGAATACAGCGAATGGGCAGAGTTCTGCACTGAGTTCAGTCGACAGCCATCGATCTTTGCCGCCGAACTCCGCTGTCAGCCCACCGTCCACACGCTTCGACACCTGCTCTCCCATACGGCCACCTCGACACCTGGAAGCCGATTCTCCTACAACCCCGTGCTGTACTCCTGGGCGTCGCGCCCGATCGCGGCGGCTGGTACCGCTCCCTTTTCGGCTCTCGTCGAACAGTACGTATTCGTACCCGCTGACATGAGGCGATCGGCCAGGGTTTATCGGGACCTGCCCCTGCGTGAGGATTTGGCAGAAGGACTGGCCCCGCCCCATCGCATCGGGGCAACCGGGGCAATCGAACGTGCCCCGAAGCCGCCGCCCCAAGGGGACGGTGCCGCGGGTGGCGTAATCACGACGGTGCTCGATCTTGCCAAGTTCGATGTCGCACTGGATCAGGGGATGCTGATATCGGCGGAGTCACGGGCTGCCATGATGGCTCCGATGCCATCGAGCAACGGTGAGAC
Organism: Steroidobacteraceae bacterium; assembly: GCA_036781365.1. GTDB lineage: Bacteria > Pseudomonadota > Gammaproteobacteria > Steroidobacterales > Steroidobacteraceae > SCUD01. The sequence continues at coordinate 344,795 of DAIQBB010000001.1, forward strand.
GCTTCCGTATGGTCTTGGTTGGTATGTGCAGGAGTACCAGGGGCACACTCTCGTTTGGCACTCGGGATGGTGGGAGGATGCATATTCCGCTCTGTATCTGAAGGTCCCGGCACTGGACCTCAGTTTCATCATCTTGGCGAACAGCGAGGGTGTCTGGTGGGACAACCCACTTGACCGAGCAGAGGTCCAGCGTTCTAGATTCGCCCAAGCGTTTCTTCGGGAGTTCGTTCCAGATGGGTAACCGCACTTTGCCCAGTCCACTGCTGAGCGTTAGGGATCTGCATGAAGGCCAATCTCGCCACTAGATCGTCATTGCTGCCGTTGGCTATCGCTACCGCTGCGATCGCTTGGGCGTCGTCTACCTTCACCTTTGATAGTGCGCTGGCAATAGACCTTGCCACTGCGTATTCAAAAGCGTTCTTGAGAAACGCGCCGCAAATGACCGCAAACGAGATTGATTGGACAACACCAGTTGTTCGTTCCGCAATTCACGTCCAAAACCGAGAGTTCATACTCGTTGGATTCAAGGCAAAGCAGGGACGGGCCGGCGTTGTCGTCGTACTGGAGAACTGCAATCCGTTCCCCCAGTTGAGCGAACTGTGGGGTTCGGCGGATTTCGACGCGGACTTGTTGGCTTTCCCCAGCACGCGGGGATCCACGGACCGTGGTCATCCTGGCGGATGCGGACAGAACCGGCGTTAGATGGACAAGATGCGAACTGCAGTCGCGATGCTCTTGCCGCTGATCTGGACTTATAGTTCTGCCGCGGATGGTTGCCCAGCTTTTACTGGGCGAGAGTGGGAGTTTACGGGCCATCTCGTGAATCAGATCTTTCCAGGACCGCCGAACTACGAAAGCGTTACAAGCGGAGACGAGCCAGTGACGCGTTGGTATCTACAACTGCCATGGCCCGCTTGCTTCGCAGAATGCAAATACCTAACCCTTTTTCAGCTCGCTCTGAAGCCGGAGGAACTTGATAGGTATCGACAGTTTCTTGGCAGGGAAGTCAGAGTTAGGGGCACCCTGCAGGAAGGAGTTCCGGGCCATCACACCACTTCGCTTGTCGTGAACGTCACTAGCCTCGTCCGGCTCGGGAGCGAGGGTCGTGACACCTGGCCTCCTAACTAGTCGATGCTTCGTGCGGCGTTCATGATCGGGATTCTAGTTGTCGCCTTGGGCATTTTTGGCCTCGTGCTACCCGACTACTTTGTACGCCTGGTTCATTTGTTCCAGGCGCCGCCCATCATCTACGTCGCAGCAATTGTTCGCATCACATTCGGCATCGTTCTTGTCCTGGCTGCACCGGCGTCTCGAGCCACGATCGCGCTACGCATCCTCGGAATAGTGATCGTCGTGGGTGGAGCATTGACTCCGTTTATTGGCGTGCGACTCGCGGACTTGATTCTAGGCTGGTGGTCGTGGGGGCCAGGCATTGTTCGCGCCTGGGCCGCGGCTGCCTTGTTGCTCGGTGTCTTCATCATCTACGCCACAGGGCACAAGCGGCGTGCCGCGTAACAATGCGTCCGAGCGGTCCGTGACTAGTTTGGCGAAGTCAGTGACACTGCGGGCTCTCGCATCGTTTCCGGACGAGTTGGAAGCTCACTATGCTCTGATCCCCCGCAGCCACAGGGACTGGCGCCCGACGTCGTGGGCCGGGATCCCCAGCGAACACCTCACACCCATCGAGCAGATATGCCATGTCCGGGACGTTGAGGTGGAGGGCTACCAGGTGCGGTTCCGTCGCACCCTGACCGAGTTGAATCCGCACCTGGAATCGCTGGATACCGATGAGATGGCTCGCACGCGCTTTTATGCCGCCTCAGACGAACGAGAGGTGCTGGCCTCGTTTCGGGTCGCTCGCGCGCACACCCTCGAACTCATGTCTGGACTGAGCGGCGAACAGCTTCGCCGGCCGGCTTTCTTTGAAGGCTATGGTGCGGTGACCCTTCAAAGTCTCGTGCACTATCTCTGCAGCCACGATCAGCAGCACCTGGCCGGGCTCCAATGGCTTCTCGGGCAAATTGAGGCCACCGCGAGATGACTGAATCAGTGCGCTGGCCGCGGAAGACTCACGAGCTGCACAGCCATCACTTTGACTCCACGATCTGGAACGACTTCAAGTTCCGGGACGACGACATCATCATCGCGACCTACGCGAACATGAAGCGCGACCTGCCGGGGCAAATGCGCCGCATGGCGGCATTCCTCGACATTCCAATCGACGAATCAAAATGGAATACGATCGTCGAGTACTGCTCCTTCGACTGGATGAAGCAGCATGCGACCAAGAGCGTGCCGCTGGGCGGCGCGTTTTGGGATGCCGGTGCCCAGGTGTTCATCAACCAGGGAAAGAATGGCCGCTGGACGGACGCCCTGACAGCCGACGATCGCGCAGAGTACGAGGTGTTGGCGGTGCGGAATTTCGGCCCGGTGTGCGCGCGATGGCTCGCGACGGGCGCGTGATGCAGCCCTCGTGATCGGCCGAATCACGTCCTACGTGTGGGCCAGTCCCAATACACTCATTGGGCTCGCGCTGGGCGCAGTGATGCTGCTCTTCGGTGCGCGGCTACGCGCGGTTCGGGGCGCTGCGGAGTTTTCCGGCGGCCTGATCGGGTCGATGCTGACGTCGCCTGTCGTTGCGTGCCCCTATCGTGCGTTGACGCTCGGTCACGTCATTCTCGCCACTGACCACGCTGCGCTCGAATGTTCGCGCGAGCACGAACACGTGCACGTGCGGCAATACGAAACCTGGGGTCCGTTCTTCCTGCCGGCCTATGTCGCTTCGAGCGTGTGGCAGCTCGTTTGCGGTCGGCGGTGCTACCGCGACAACTGGTTCGAGCGGCAGGCCTTTGACCGCACTTGACCGGCGGCGATTTATTCAGCTGCTGGCGGCCGCTGCCGTCAGCCCAAGAGGCCGTGCCGCGGAAGGACTGCGCGTCGTCGTCGCGGGCGCCGGCATTATCGGCGCTTCCATTGCTTATCACCTGGCGCAGTCTGGCGCGAATGTCACCGTGATCGACCGGCAGGGCCCGGCGACGAATGCGAGCCGCGCGTCATTCGCCTGGATCAATGCCACCTGGTCCAAGCAGCCGCAGGCTTACCACGCGCTCAACCAGGCTGGCGTCGACCGATGGAAGGCCTTGCAGCCGGCGCTGAACCTGCCGGTCCGCTGGGGCGGTTCGCTGGAAGGCATAGCCGACGCCGGGCGGAACAAGGAACTCGCGGCCCGGGTTGCAGAGCAGGTCGCCTGGGGCGAAATGACGCGGATGGTCGGGGGCACCGACCTCGCGGAGCTCGAACCGAACGTAGATTTCGCCGGCCTGTCGCAGGTCATCTTTTCCGCGAACGATGGCGCGACCAACCCGATCGCGGCCACGCAGAATTTTCTCGACGCGGCTGCCGCGCACGGCGCGATGGTCCGATATCCCGTCGAGCTCACCGGCGTTTCGCTCGCGGCGGGACGATTAATCGCGGTCGAGACCAGCGGCGGCGAGATTCCCGCGGACCGGCTGGTTCTCGCGACGGGCGCGGCCGCGGACGCAGGCAGGCGCCATGCGGACTGGAACGTCCCGCAGCGAGATGCGCCCGGCGTAACCGCGACCACGGTCCCGATGCCGCGCCTCATCAACCGCGTGCTGTGGTTGCCAGGCGTCCACCTGCACCAGCGCGACGACGGCCGTATTGTGCTGGGCGAAGAGGACGGCCCGCCGAAGAACGACGCGCATGCGCAGCGCCTGGAGGGGTACCCGAACGATTTCCCATCGCGGGAAATCGCGCTCCTGCATGCGAATCGCATGCTCGCCGCAGCGCAGCGCTACCTGCCTGACCTCACCCGCGTCAAATTCGAGGATATCGTGATCGGCTGGCGTCCGATGCCGCTCGACGGCTTTCCAGTCATTGGGGCCTCACCCGCACGCCGCGACGTGTACCTCGCAGTCATGCACAGCGGCGTGACGCTCGCGCCGGTCGTCGGGCAGCTGGCGGCCAGCGAACTGCTGGACGGCGCTCTTGCGGAGCCGCTGAAGGATTTCCGGCCTGATCGCAAGTTCGAGCGGGCCGGGGCGAATTAGGGCAGCAGGTCCCGGAGCCGGAACCAGGTCATCGCGAGCACGAGCGTCGGCCTGCGGAAAAGCTTCCCGCCCGGGAAGGCGTGGTGCTTGAGCCGCGCGAACACGTCGAACCGCTCGGCCTGCCCGGCGATTGCCTCGGCGACGATCTTGCCGGCGACGCCGGCCCCTGCCATGCCGTGGCCGGAGTAGCCCTGCAGGTAGTAGACGTTCGGCTCGAGTCGCCCGAAGTCGGGAGCGCGACTCATGGAGATGTCGATGAGTCCGCCCCAGGCGTATTCGATCTCCGCGTCGGCGAGCTGCGGGAAGACATTTAGCATGCGCAGCCGCGTGGCGCGTGCGGTGCCGAGCGGATCAAGTCCCGAGTAGCTCACGCGTCCCCCAAACAGCAGTCGATGATCCGTGGAGCGCCGGTAGTAGTCGATGATCCAGTTGATGTCGGCGACCGCGATGTTGTCATGGAGCAGGGCCTTGGCACGCTCCTCGCCCAGCGGTTTGGTCGCCACGATATAGGACGCGACGCCGATCAGCCTGCGAGCGAGGCGGCTCGATAGTTCGACATGCCCGACATTGGCGCAGAGCGCCAGGAACTTGGCGCGGACGCTGCCCTTGTCGGTCCGCACGGTGACGGTCGATCCGTGGTTGATAGTGGTGACGCGGCTGTGTTCGTGAAGTGTCACGCCTGCGGCAACTGCAGCCTGGCCCAGGCCGATGGTGTATCGCAGCGGATGCAGGTGGCCGGCGCCGGAGTCGTAAAGGCCCGCAATGTAACGCTTGCTCGCGATCCACTCGGCAACTTCGTCGCGTTCGAGGAAGCGGAGCTTCCGGTAGCCAAAGTCGTCTTCCTGCTCGTGTTGCCATTGCTTCAGCTCGTCGCGCTGCCGCGGCTTGATGCCGACGTGCATGTGGCCCCATGCGAGGTGGCAGTCGATCCGGTGCCGCTCGACCAGCTTGCGTGTAAGCTCGACCGCTTCCACGCCGTAATCCCAGAGCCGCTGCGCGTCTTCCTTGCCGAGTTGGTCGGCGAGTTTCGCCATGCCGCTGGCCCAGCCCGGGATGATCTGGCCGCCCGAGCGCCCGGAGGCGCCATAGCCCACACGCTCGGCCTCGAGCAGTACGACCTTGTAGCCACGCTCCGCGAGGTGCAGCGCAGTCGAACAGCCGGAAACTCCGCCGCCGACGACGCAAACGTCGGCCTCGACGTCACCCGCGAGCGCGGGCTCAGCCGGTCCGCGTTGCGCCGTCGCCTCGTACCAGCTATCGGCAGGGCGCTGGTTCATACCGACTCCAGGTACCAGGCGTAATCGAGCGCTGGAATTTGGTTATTGAAATCCTGCATTTCGCCACGGCGCGTGAGGCCGTAGAGCTGCACGAAATCCTTGCCGAAATAGTCCTTGAGGAACTGGCTCTCCGTGAAGCGCGTGAGCGCCGTCGGCCAGTCGGCGGGCAGTGGTGCACTCGACAAGGCCTGGGTGAATGGGTTGCCCTCGAGCGCCGGCGGGGCGGCGAGCTTTCTTTCGATGCCGTGGAGCATCCCCGCGAGCACGGCAGCCGCAACGAGATATGGATTCGCATCGGCGCCCGACACGCGATGCTCGAGCCGCCTGTCCACGGCGCCGGATACCGGGATGCGAACCGCGGCGCCACGGTTGTTGAAGCCCCAGGTCGCGTGCATCGGCACATAGGTTTCGGGCCGCATCCGGCGGTAGCTGTTCGCGTTCGGCGCGAAGATTGCCGTGCCGTCGGCCATGGTTTCGAGCAGGCCGGCCGCGGCCTGCTTCAGGAGATCGTTGCCGAGCACATCCTCCGAGGCAAAGATGTTGCGGCCCGACGCGTCCAGGATGCTCGCGTGCATGTGCATGCCGCTCCCAGCCATGTCCGCATAGGGCTTCGCCATGAACGTGGCCTCGAAGCCGCGCTGGTGCGCAACGCCCTTGACGATGCGCTTGAACCGGATCGCCTGGTCGCAGGCGAGGCGCGCGTCCGCCACGTGCCGCAGATTGACTTCCCATTGGCTCGGGCCGTACTCCGCGAGCGCCGTGCCGGTCGGCACGTCCTGTTCCTCGCAGGTTGTCGCGATCTCCGAGAGGATGTCGGAGACGGACTCGAGATCGGCCATGGAATTGATCTGGGTCCGCTTCTCGCGCCTTCCGGTCAAACGCGATTTTGGCGGCTGGGCGTGGCCGTCGGCCGTCCGCTCGGTATCGACGAAATAGAACTCGAGCTCGAGCGCGACGACCGGCGTCCAGCCGCGCGCGGTGTAGCGCTCGAGAACGCGGCCTAGCACGTGGCGGGGATCGCCGAAGAATGGCTCGCCGGCTGCATCCTGCATCTGCACCTGCAGTTGCGCGACGCTCGGACCGAGCCAGGGCGAGGGGAAGAGCGTGCGGGCGATCGGCAGGCAGGGCCAGTCGTCGTCGCCCTCGTCAAATCCGAGGCCGGTCGACTGGACCGTGGCGCCCAGGACGTCGAGCGCGAACATCGAGGCCGGCAGGTACATGCCGTGCGCGTAGACGCCCGGAAGGTCCGCCACGCTGACGCGCTTGCCGCGCAGGATGCCGCAGAGATCCGGCATCAAAAGGTCGACCACCCGCACCGCGGGACGCGCGGCCAGGAAGGCCTCGGCATTCGCAAACTCGTCCCGGAGGAGGGCCATCGAGCACCTGGCGTTTAAGATCTTGTATCGCGTGCCGGATGGGGCAGCAGGGCAGGATACCCACCGGCGCTTGCGCCGGGCAAGGTTCATGCGCTGCAACATAATGAGTCCAAAAATGCCCCTTGCGGCCTGACAGAACGTGTGATGACCCTCGGTTCCCCCGGGGCGACCGACCCCCTGTTTGTGAGACAATAGGCCCGTCGAACTGGCCTCCATACCGGGGGCCGTTCAAAATAATTAACAAATGCACATGCGGAAGCCAGTTATCGGAATTCCCGCCGATCGCCGCCTTTTGGGCTCGCATTGGTTCCATTGCGTCGGTGAGAAGTACATCAACGCGATCGTCCAGGCGGCCGATGCGGTGCCTGTCCTGGTCCCGGCGCTCGGAGATCGCTACCTGCGGGAGTGGTTGCAGTCCTTCGACGGCATTCTCTTCACCGGGAGCCCGTCAAACGTGGAGCCGAATCGCTACCTCGGCCCGAAATCGGCGCCGGGCACTTTGCACGATCCCGAGCGCGACGCGACCACGCTTCCGATGATCACGGGCGCCGTGGACGCGGGACTCCCGATCTTCGGCATTTGCCGCGGCTTTCAGGAGATCAACGTGGCCTTCGGCGGCTCGCTGACCCAGAAGCTACAGGAAGAGCCCGGCTATCTCGACCATCGCGAGGACACGGGCGCTCCGCTCGAGGTCCAATACGGACCGGCGCACGAGATCGAGCTCGTCGAAGGCGGCCTGCTGCACAAGATCACGGGCAACCGCCGGATCAAGGTCAATTCACTGCATTCGCAGGGCGTCGAGCGCCTGGCCGAGCGGCTCGTGCCGGAAGCAAAGGCGGACGACGGCGTGATCGAGGCGTTTCGCATCGACGGCGCGAAGTCTTTTGCCCTCGCCGTGCAGTGGCACCCGGAATGGAAAGTCATGGAGAACCCGTTCTCGCGTGCGCTTTTCGCGGCATTCGGCCAGGCCGGGCGCGACCACGCGAATAGAAGGTCCCGATGAGTGAAATCCAGCAGTTCCTGAAGGACCACGGCATCACCGAAGTCGAGGCAATCGTCTGCGACATGGCGGGCGTCGCGCGCGGCAAGGTCATGCCGGCGAACAAGTACGCCGAGGACGAGGGCATGCGCCTGCCGGAATCGATCTTCCTGCAGACCGTCACGGGCGAATACCCGGACGACGACAGTTCCATTCATCCGTCCGAGATCGACATCGAACTCAGCGGCGATCCCAAGACGATTCGTGTCGTGCCCTGGGCGGCCGAGCCGACTGCCCAGGTGATCCATGACTGTTCGTACGGCGACGGCCGGCCCGTCCCGATGTCGCCGCGCTATGTGCTGCGGCGCGTGCTCGACCTGTATTCGGCCAAAGGCTGGCGCCCCGTGGTTGCGCCCGAGCTCGAGTTCTTCCTCGTCGAGCCAAACACCGATCCGGACTACCCGCTGAAGCCCCCGATCGGGCGCTCCGGCCGGCCGGAGATCGGGCGCCAGGCCTATAGCATCGCGGCGGTGAACGAATTCGATCCGCTGTTCGATGACATCTACGCCTTCTGCGAGGCGCAGGACCTCGACATCGACACGCTGATCCACGAGGCGGGCGCGGCGCAGATGGAGATCAACCTGAACCACGGCGATGCGCTCGATCTCGCCGACCAGGCCTTCCTCTTCAAGCGCACGGCGCGCGAGGCAGCGCTGCGCCACAAGATGTATGCGACTTTCATGGCGAAGCCGCTCGCAGGCGAGCCGGGCAGCGCGATGCACATTCACCAGAGCATCGTGGACGCCAAGACCTCCGAGAACATTTTCAGCGACGCCGACGGCAAGACGTCGCCGATCTTCGAGGCGCACATCGCAGGACTGCAAAAGTACCTGCCGGCCGCCATGTGCCTGTTCGCGCCGAACGTGAACAGCTACCGGCGCATCCGCCGCGGCGATTCGGCGCCGATCAACGTGCAATGGGGCTTCGACAACCGCACGGCGGGCCTGCGAGTGCCGCTGTCCGAGCCCGAGGGGCGGCGCATCGAGAATCGCGTCGGCGGCGCCGATGCGAATCCCTACCTCGCCATCGCGGCCTCGCTGGCCTGCGGCTATCTCGGCATGATCGAGGGACTGAAGCCCACCAGTCCGATTACCGGCTCGGCCTATGACCTGCCGTTTTCGCTGCCGCTGACGCTGGCGGATGCGATGACGCTGCTGCGTGCCAGCAAGCCGCTCGTCGAAGTGTTCGGCGAACGCTTCGTTGCGGCATACTGTGCCGTCAAGGAAAACGAGTATGAAACGTTTTCGCGGGTCATCAGCTCGTGGGAACGGGAACACCTGTTGCTGAACGTCTGATTGGCGGGGTCCCATGAGCGCGAAGCCACGTATCACGGAACGAGCGACGCGCGACTGGCAGGAACTCGACGCCCGTCACTACCTACATCCCTTCACCGATTTCCGGGCACTCGCCGCCGAGGGCTCGCGCATCATCACGCGCGCCGAAGGCGTGCACCTTTACGACAGCGAAGGGCAGAAGATCCTCGACGCGATGTCCGGCCTCTGGTGCGTGAACATCGGCTACGGCCGGCACGAGCTGGCCGACGCCGCCGCCCGCCAGATGCGGGAACTGCCGTATTACAATAGCTTCTTCAAGAGCGCCAACCCGCCGGCGATCGAGCTGGCCCAGCTCCTGGACGAACTCACGCCTCCGCAGTTCCACCGCGTGTTCTTCACGCAGTCCGGCTCGGAAGCGAACGACACCATCCTGCGCATGACGCGCCGCTACTGGGACCTGATGGGGCAGCCGAAGCGCTCCGTCATCATCAGCCGGCACAATGCCTATCACGGCAGCACGGTGGCCGCCGCGAGCCTCGGCGGGATGCAGGCGATGCACGCGCAGGGCGGGCTGCCGATCCCGGACATCGTCCACATCGAGCAGCCGTACTGGTACGAGAACGGCGTCGACGTCAGCTCCGAAGAATATGGCCTGCGCGCCGCGCGGCGCCTGGCGGAGAAGATCGAGGAAGTCGGGTCCGAGCGTGTCGCCGCCTTCATCGGCGAGCCGATCCAGGGCGCCGGCGGCGTGATTATCCCGCCGTCGACCTACTGGCCGGAGATCCAGCGGATCTGCCGCGAGTACGGGATCCTCCTGATTGCGGACGAAGTGATCTGCGGATTCGGCCGCACCGGCCGCTGGTTCGGCAGCGAGCATTTCGGCATCGAGCCGGATTTCATGACGATCGCGAAAGGCATCACCTCCGGCTACCAGCCGCTCGGCGGGGCCATGGTGTCCGACCGTGTCGCCGACGTTCTGATCGAGAAAGGCGGCGAGTTCGTTCACGGCTTTACCTGGTCCGGTCATCCCGTGTGCTGCGCGGTCGCCATCGAGAACATTAGCATCATGCGCCGCGAGAAGATCGTCGAGCACGTGCGCGACGAGATCGCGCCTTACTTCCAGAAGCGCATCCGCGAGCTGGCGGACCACCGGCTGGTCGGCGAGGTCCGCGGTGTCGGCATGCTGGCGGCGATCGAGCTCGTGGCGCACAAGGGCAGCCGGACCTTCTTCCGCAACCGCGGCGCCGTCGGGCTCGTCTGCCGCGACCATTGCTTCAAGAACGGCCTGATCATGCGCGCGGTGCGCGACACGATGATCACGGCGCCGCCGCTCGTCATGACGAGGGAGAATGTCGACGAGCTGGTCGAAAAAGCCGGGCGTTGTCTGGACCTGACGGCAAAAGACGTCGGCGTCGCTTGAAGAGGGAGGGGGACATGCATCGCGCGTTTCGACTCTGGCCGGTCGTGGTCGCCGGAATGGCGCTTGCCGCCTGTGGCGGCAAGGAAGAAGCGGAGCGCGCGGATCAGGCCGCCGCCCCGGAAGAAAAAATCGTATCCATCTACAACTGGTCCGACTACATCGGGGAAACGACGACCGCGGACTTCGAAAAGAAGACCGGTATCAAGGTGATCTACGACGTCATGGACTCGAACGAGGTCCTCGAGACCAAGTTGCTGGCCGGACGGACCGGATACGACATCGTCGTGCCGACTGCGCCGTTCCTGGAGCGGCAGATCAAGGCCGGCGTCTACATGAAGCTCGACAAGTCCCGGCTGCCGAATCTCTCCAACATGGACCCGGACATATTGGCGCGCACCGCGCTGCACGATCCCGGCAACGAGTATTCGGTGAATTACCTGTGGGGCACGATCGGGATTGGCTACAACCCCGGCATGGTCAAGAAGGCGCTTGGCACTGACTCGATTGACAGCTGGAGCGCGATCCTGGAGCCGCGGAATGCCGCCAGGCTGGGGAAATGCGGAATCGCGATCCTCGATTCGCCGACCGACGTTTTCGGGTCGGTCGCGATCTACAAGGGCCTCGATCCCAATAGCGAGAAGCCCGAGGACCTCAAGGTCGTCGAAGAGACGCTCATGAAGATCCGCCCGCACGTGAAGTACTTTCACTCCTCCTCCTATATCAACGATCTTGCCGCGGGCGAGATCTGCGTGGCGCTCGGGTGGAGCGGCGATGTCCTGCAGGCGCGCGACCGGGGTGCGGCAGCTTCCAATCCTGTCCGGGTTGCCTACGCGATCCCGAAGGAAGGGGCGATCAACTATTTCGACATGCTCGCGATACCGGCCGATGCGCCGCATCCCGGCAACGCCCACGAGTTCCTCAACTTCCTCATGGACCCTGCGGTGATTGCAAAGGTCTCCGACAAGGTCAGGTTCGCCAACGGCAACGCCGCGGCGCTGCCGCTGGTGGACGAAGCGATGAGAAACGATCCGAATGTCTATCCGAGCGCCGAGGTCAAGACCAGGCTGCATCCGGACCTTGCCGAGTCGGCGGAGTTCAGCCGCGAATTGAACCGCTCGTGGACGCGAATCCGCACCGGGCAATGACGCGCTGACGGAATGGCCAACGCGCGCCCGGAGCAACGCAGCGAACCCTGGAGGGATCCGGGCGCCCAGCCGTACGTCCGGCTCGACAAGCTCACCAAGAAGTTCGGCGACTTCGTCGCCGTGGATGACGTCTCACTCAATATCTACCGCGGCGAGATTTTCTGCCTTCTCGGCGGCTCCGGCTCGGGCAAGACAACGCTCCTCCGGATGATGGCCGGTTTCGAGACCCCGACCGAGGGCACGATTTCGATCGACGGGGTGGACGTCACGGCATCGCCGCCCTACGAGCGGCCGGTCAACATGATGTTCCAGTCGTACGCACTCTTCCCGCACATGTCGGTGCAGAAGAACGTCGCGTTCGGGCTCAAGCAGGACAAGGTCTCGAAGGCCGAGATCGACGACCGGGTCGCGGAGATCCTGAAGCTCGTCCGCATGGAGCAGCTTGCGAAGCGCATGCCCCACCAGCTCTCGGGTGGGCAGCGACAGCGCGTGGCGCTTGCGCGCGCGCTCGTCAAGCGGCCGAAGCTCCTGCTCCTGGACGAACCACTCGCGGCCCTCGATCGCAAACTTCGCGAGCACACGCAGTTCGAGCTCCTGAACATCCAGGAGACCCTCGGCGTGACTTTCGTCGTCGTGACCCACGACCAGGAAGAGGCGATGACGCTCGCCTCGCGAATAGGCGTCATGAACCACGGCGAAATCGTGCAGGTCGGCACGCCGAGCGAGATTTACGAGTATCCATCCACGCGATTCGTCGCGGACTTCGTCGGATCCGTCAACTTGTTCAAGGGGCGGCTGATCGAGGACGAGCCTGACTACGTGCGAGTCGCTTCCGACGAACTGGGCGGCACCTTCCACGTGGGCCACGGCGTCAGCGCGGCGCCGGATGCCATCGTCTGGGTCGCGCTGCGGCCGGAGAAGATCGAGATTTCACGCGAGTCGCCGGATGGCGAGGGCGACAACCGCGTGCAGGGCGTGGTCTCCGAGATCGCATACCGCGGTGACCAGTCCGTTTACCTGGTTCGGCTCGCCAGTGGCCGGCAGGTTCGCGTCACCCGGCCGAACACGCTGCGCCAGGGCTCCGGCGACCGCATTCGCTGGGATGATCGCGTCTGGCTGACCTGGGACTCTTCGAGTCCGGTCGTGGTCACGCAATGAGCCGGTCACGATCCGGTGCCGCGCGCAGTTCACCGTTCCTGCTCGCGGAACTGATGGCCTGGATCCGCGCGCACGGACCCTGGCGCTGGGCAAGTCAGGGATTGAGGCGCCGCGGATACAGCGGCCGGACGTTCGTCACCGGCGTGCCGTTCCTGTGGCTGCTGTTCTTCTTCCTTGTCCCCTTCCTGATCGTGCTCAAGATCTCGGTGTCGCAGATGCAGATGGCGATGCCGCCCTACGAACCGTTCGTCACCTGGACTTCTGCACAGGTGATGGAGCTCAAGGTCAATTTCGCGAACTACGCTTTCCTCTGGGAAGACGCGCTCTACCGGAACGCGTATCTCAACTCGATCCTCACCGCAGCGGTTTCCACCGTCCTGTGCCTGCTGATCGGCTATCCGATGGCTTACGGAATAGCACGCAGCCGGCCGAGCTGGCGCAATCTCCTGCTGCTGCTGGTCATGCTCCCGTTCTGGACGTCGTTTCTCCTCCGTGTCTACGCGTGGATTGGCATCCTGAAGAACAACGGAGTCATCAACAATTTCCTGATGTGGCTCGGCGTCATCGACGAGCCCATCGTGATGCTGCAGACGAACTTCGCGGTTTACATCGGCATCGTCTATTCGTACCTGCCCTTCATGGTGTTGCCGCTCTATACCGCGATCGAGAAGCTGGACCAGTCGCTGCTCGAAGCGGCGTCCGATCTTGGGTGCCGGCCGGCAAAGGTATTCATCCGCGTGACGATTCCGCTCACGAAGAACGGCATCATCGCGGGTTGCATGCTGGTGTTCATTCCCGCGGTCGGCGAGTTCGTGATTCCGGCGCTGCTGGGCGGCCCGGACTCGCTGATGATAGGCCGTGTCCTGTGGGAGGAATTCTTCAACAACCGTGACTGGCCGATCGCGAGCGCGGTTGCGATCGCGATGCTGCTCCTGCTCGTGATCCCGATCATGATCCTCCAGCGCTTCCAGGGTCAGCAGCTCGGAGCGCACCGGTGAATCGCCGTCCGATCTTCGTACCGGCGATGATGACGCTCGGCTTCCTGTTCCTGTACGTGCCGATCCTGCTGCTGATCGTCTACTCCTTCAATGAATCGCGACTGGTGACGGTTTGGGGCGGATTCTCGACGAAGTGGTACGGCGAGCTCTTCCGCAACGAGCAGGTTCTCGACGCTGCCTGGCTGTCGTTCAAGATCGCGGCCATGAACGCGACCGGGGCCACCATCCTCGGCACGCTCGCCGGGCTTGCGCTCGCACGCTTCGGGCGCTTCCGCGGCCGGCCGCTGCTGACCGGCATGGCGACCGCGCCGCTCGTCATGCCGGAAGTCATTACCGGCCTTTCGCTGCTGCTCCTTTTCGTCGCGATGGAACAGGTCTTCGGCTGGCCTGCCGGGCGCGGCATCACGACGATCACGATCGCGCACATCACGTTTTCGATGGCCTATGTCACCGTCGTCGTGCAGTCGCGACTTGCGACGCTCGATGAATCGCTCGAAGAGGCGGCGATGGACCTCGGTGCGCGGCCGGCCAAGGTGTTCTTCCTGATCACCATGCCGATCATCTTTCCCGCCATTGCCGCGGGCTGGCTGCTCGCCTTCACGCTGTCCTGGGATGACCTCGTCATCACGAATTTCGTCGCCGGTCCCGGTTCGAGCACGCTGCCGCTCGTGATCTTCTCGAAGGTGCGCCTCGGTGTCAGCCCGGACATCAATGCGCTTGCGAGCATCCTGGTGCTGATCGTCGCAATCGGCATTTTCACGGCAGGCTTCTACATGCAGCGCCAGCAGAAGCGCCGCGACCAGGACGTGCAGCGCGCCATCGCGGCCAACGAGTGATGCCGGCCTCGAAGCTCCCCGGCGTCGGCACCACGATTTTCACGGTGATGTCGCGGCTCGCCGCCGAGACCGGCGCAATCAATCTCGGCCAGGGCTTTCCTGATTTCGACCCGCCGGTTCGCCTGCGCGAACTCGTCGCGCACCACCTCGGCGCGGGCCACAACCAGTACGCGCCGATGGCGGGATTGCCGGCGCTCTGCGAAGCGATTGCGGAGTCGGCGATGCGACGACACGGCTGGCGCATCGACGCGGGCGCCGAGATCACGGTGACCGCGGGCGGGACCGAGGCGATTTTCGCGGCGATCCATGCGGTCGTGCACGTGGGCGAGGAAGTGATCCTCCTGGACCCGAGTTACGACTCCTACGGCCCGGCCGCCGAACTCGCCGGTGCCCGCGTGCGGCGCGTGCCGCTCTCGATCGACGACTTCGGCATCGTTTACGAGTGCCTCGCGGAGGCTATTACGCCGAAGACGCGACTCCTCGTCGTCAACACGCCGCTCAATCCGGCTGGCGCGGTGCTGACGGCCGCGGACTGGGACCGCATTGCCGACCTGCTGGACGGCACGAACGCCTATGTCCTGTCGGACGAAGTCTACGAATCGCTCGTCTACGACGGCCGCCGTCACGCGGGCGTTCTCGCGAACGCGCGGCTGCGCGAGCGCGCATTCGCCGTGTTCTCATTCGGCAAGACCTACAACGCGACCGGCTGGAAGGTCGGCTACTGCGTAGCGGCGCCTCCTCTCACCGCCGAATTCCGCAAGGTGCACCAGTTCCTGACATTCGCAGTTTCGACCCCGGTGCAACACGCGATCGCGGATTTCATGCGCGAGATGCCGCATTTCCCGGACGAGCTCGCGCCTTTCTACCAGGCTCGCCGCGACCGCTTCGCGTCGCTGCTTGCAGGATCGAGATTCAGGCTCCGGCCCGTACATGGGACATATTTCCAGCTGGCGGACTACTCGGCGGTCTCCGACCTGCCCGACGTGCGGTTCTGCGAGGAGCTGACCCGCAGGCACGGGGTCGCCGCGATTCCGTTGTCTCCCTTCTGCGACGAGCCGCCGGCGGCAAGGCTCATCCGATTCTGCTTTGCTAAGCACGACCAGACGCTGGAAGCCGCCGCAGGGAAACTATGTGTGGTGTGAATGGTCTTCTCGGGGACGACACACGCATCGGGGAGCTGCCATGAAGAACCGTGCGCTCTTGTCCGCCGGGATCGCCCTGGCACTGGTCGCCTGTGGCGGAGGCAACGGCGGTGGCGACCCGCCGCCACCGAATCCCGGGCCGCCCACTTGCAGCACCGGCATCTCGACGCCGCGCGCGTTTCCGAACCTGGCTTTTTCGTCGCCAGTCGCGATGAAGCAGGCGCCGAACGACGCCTCGCGCTGGTTTCTCGTCGAGCAGGGCGGGCTGATCCGCGCGTTCGAGAACGATCCCGATGCGGCGACGACGGAAGACTTCATCGACCTGCGCTCGCGCGTGGAATTCAACGGTGAGGCGGGCCTGCTCGGCATGGCCTTCCATCCGGACTTCTTGACCAACGGTCTCGTCTACCTCAATTTCAGCGAGCTGGTTGGCGGTGACCTCCGTTCCGTGACTGCCGAATTCGCGAGCACGGACAGCGGGCAGACGCTCAACCCGGCATCCGAGCGCGTGCTGATGACGGTCGACAAGCCCGCCACGAATCACAATGGCGGCAACATCGAATTCGGTCAGGACGGCTTCCTCTACATGGGTCTCGGAGACGGCGGCGGCGCCGGTGACCCGAACGGCAACGGGCAGAATCCGCGGCGCCTGCTCGGCAAGATGCTGCGCATCGACGTCGACTCGCGGCCGGGCGGGGCGCCATACGGAATCCCGGGCGGGCCCGGCGGCAATCCTTTCTCCGCCAATCCGCCTTGCGACGCGGACGGCACCGGCGACCAGAACTGTCCCGAGGTCTTTGCGCTCGGTTTCCGCAATCCCTGGCGCTGGAGCTTTGACCGCCAGGGGGGCGACCTCTGGGTCGGTGACGTCGGCCAGTCGTCGTTCGAGGAGATCGACGTCGTCGTGCTCGGCGAAAACTATGGCTGGGATTCGCGCGAAGGCGCCCATTGCTTCGAGCCGGCAAGCGGCTGCGCGACCGCGGGCCTGACCGACCCGATCGCCGAGTACGGCCGCGACCTCGGCTTCTCGATCACCGGCGGCTACGTCTACCGCGGATTGCAGGCGACCGAAATCGCGGGGCGTTACGTATTCGCGGACTTCGGCGGCATGATCGCCTCGCTCGCGCCGGATGGCTCAGGCGGCTTCACGGTTGAGCAGCTCGTCGAGCAAGGCTGCACGCCGCCCGAAGCGGATGACTGGCTGCGGATCTCGTCGTTTGCCGAGGACCTGGACGGGGAACTCTTCGTGCTGGATTACTTCCGCGGCCACGTCCGGCAGCTCAAATTCACCGACTGAGCCAGCTCAGGCATCGCCGCAGGTGAGACGGTCCCAGCGCGGTATAGTGTGACCGTCACCCAGGGGGATGGCATGGGTTTCCGCGCGTTCGGGCTGATGTGCCTGGCAGCCGCCATGCTCGGCTGCGGTGACGGCGGTGGCGAGGATCCGTCAGCACTGGTCAACTCGGGCCTTGATGCCCGCCCGAGCAATATTGCCTGCCTCGCGCCGGCCCGCAGTGCAGCCAACGCGGGAGTCGAGACCCCGCGTGCGTTTCCCAATCTGACCTTTGCATCGCCGGTCGCGCTCACGCAGGCGCCGGGAGACTTGTCGCGCTGGTTTGTGGTGGAACAGGGCGGTCTTGTCAGTGTGTTTGAAGACAATCCTGCCGTCGCGGCAACGCAGAAGTTCATCGACCTCAGCGGAAAGGTCAATTTTGCAGGTGAGGCGAGCCTGCTCGGGCTCGCCTTCCATCCGGATTTCGCGACGAATGGTCTCGCCTACGTCAACTACGTCGAGTCGGTGAGCGGGACACTTCGTTCGGTCACGTCCGAGTTTGCAAGCCCGGACGGCGGCCAGACGCTCGATCCGAATTCAGAGCGCGTTCTGCTTTCAGTCGGGAAAAATCCTTCGAAACACGATGGCGGAAATATTGCGTTTGGCCCCGATGGATTCCTGTACATCGGGCTCGGGGACGGCGGCGGTGGCGACTCCGGCAAGAACGCCCAGGATCCCCGCACCCTGCTGGGAAAGATGCTGCGCATCGACGTCGATCAACGGCCCGGCGACGCGCCATACGGCATTCCGGACGGCACATCCCGCAATCCTTTTGCCGGCAACCCTCTCTGCAATGCGAACGGCTCCGGGACGCAGAGCTGCCCGGAAATCTACGCGCTGGGTCTGCGCCATCCCTGGCGCTGGAGTTTCGACCGAAGGACCGGCGAGCTGTGGCTGGGAGACGTCGGGCAAGGATCATTCGCGGAAATCAACCTGATCAAGCGTGGCGGCAACTACGCAGGACTGACGGACCCGGTTGCGGAGTATCGCCGCAGCTTTGGCTTCGCGATCACGGGCGGCCACGTCTATCGCGGCAAACAGACGTCGGGGCTTGCCGGACGCTATGTGTTCGGCGACTTCAACGGCATGATTGCGACACTTGCGCCGGATGGGCGAGGCGGATACACAGTAGAGCCACTCGTACAGCCAGGCGCAACGCCACTCGGTGCGCCAGGTCCATTGCAAATTTCCGCATTCGGCGAGGCCGAGGACGGCGAGCTCTACGTGCTCGACTATGGCCGCGGCCATGTCCGCCAACTCGTGTTCACGGGCAGCGGCAGCGACGAAAACGTTCCGCAGCTCCTGTCGGAAACGGGCTGCGTAAACATGTCTGCGGCCGGCGCGCCGCCTCTATTGAGCCTGATTCCGTTTGCGCCGAATGCGGTGCTGTGGTCGGACGGCGCCGTGAAGGACCGCTGGATCGGCCTGCCGAATGGCCAGAACATCACAGTGCCGTCCAGTGGCGACTGGGATTTTCCAAATGGCACTGTGCTCGTCAAGCACTTCCGGTTCGGCAATCGATTGGTCGAAACTCGGCTTTTCATGCGCCATCCCGACGGCGTATGGGCCGGTTACACCTATCAATGGAACGCGGCGCAGACCGAAGCCACGCGCGTGGTCGGCGGGTTGACCGTCCCGGTCGGCGGGCAGAACTACACCTTCCCGAGCGAGGCGGATTGCCTGTGGTGCCACAACGAGGCGGCCGGATTCAGCCTGGGGCTCGAGACAGCGCAATTGAATGGCACGATTCTCTATCCGCAGACCGGGCGGAGCGCCAATCAGATCACCACACTCAACGCAGTCAACGTTCTGACGCCGCCGGTCGGCGCCAATCCGCCGGCCTACGCAAGTACGTCCGATGCTGGGGAGACCTTGGACGCGCGCGCGCGGGCGTATCTGCACGTTAACTGTTCGATCTGTCATCGCCCCCAGGGGCCGACGCCAGTCGCGATGGACCTCCGCCACGACACGCCGCTCCCGGCGACCGGCACCTGCGACATGCGGCCCACGGCCGGGGATCTCGGCATCGTGGACGCGCGCATCATCGCGCCCGGGGACAGCGCGCGCTCGGAATTGCTCGCGCGCATGTCACGCCGCGACGCAAACGGAATGCCGCCCCTGGCGAGCAACCTGCCGGACACCGACGGGGTAGCGCTGATCAGGGCCTGGGTCGACTCGCTGGACGTGGCGAGCTGCCAGTAACGGGCTTATGCGGCGTCCCTTGCGGCCACCCGCGCCGGGGCGGCTGACATTCGCGTTACGCGCCGATAGATCCCACGGCCGGAATTGCGCCGCGTCATCACGAGCTGCCACAGGTGCAGCTGCTCGACTTCGAATGCTGCCTTGCAGGACATCAGGTAGTAATTCCACATGCGCCGGAAGCGTTCGTCGAATGGACGGGCGGTCTCGAGCGACCGGATCCGGTCCCAGTTCGCATTGAAGCGGTCATGCCAGGCCTGGAGCGTCGGCACGTAGTAGTGCCCGTAGTTCTCCCAGTCCTCGACGACGAACTTGCCCTCGGCGGCGTCCGCGAGCTGGCTCATCGCGGGCACCATCGAATTGCGGAATATGTATTTCTCGATCCAGGCATCGGCGACCGTCGTTCTTTCGCAGTTGCCGATCGTGTGCAGCAGGAATAGCCCGTCGGGGCTCAGCATCTGGTGCACCACGTTGAAAAGTCCCTCGTAATTCTTGTAGCCGACGTGCTCGATCATGCCGACGATCGAGATCTTTTCGAAGGGCGGGAGCCCGGAGTCGGGCAGGTCGCGGTAGTCGAGCTTCTTGATCGTGACCGGGAGCCCGCGCGTGTACTCTGTGGCGTAGCTGATCTGCTGGTCCGAGAGGCTGATCCCGGTGACCTCGCAGCCGCGGGTCGCCGCGGCGTACTTCGCAAACCCGCCCCAGCCACAGCCGATGTCGAGCAGCCGGTCCCCGGCCTTCAATTCGAGCTTATCGCAGAGCAACTCGAGCTTGATGACTTCCGCCCGGTCGAGGTCGTTGGTACCGTCGAAGAAGCAGCAGGTGTACTGGTTCCAGGGCCCGAGGAAGAGCGCGTACATGCGGTGGTCGATGTCGTAATGCTCTTCGGCGACGGCGCGCGACCGGCGCGGCGTCTGGAGGTTGGTCAACCGGGACTGCAGCGCCTTGAGCGCACGCCCCGCGCGGATCAGCGGCTGGTTCTGCGCATTTGAAGCAAGTACGCGCCGGAACATCTCGTCGAGCGCGTCGCAGTCCCAGTCGCCATCGATGTAGGATTCGCCGATTCCGAGCGAGCCGCGCAGCGCCCGGCGGTAGATGCGCTCGTTGTTCACGCGGATGTCCCAGGGCCTGTCGCCGCCCGGCCTGACGCCCGAGCCCTCGAGCAGTTTCTCGAACAGCGGCTTGAAGATTCGATTCATCATGTGCGCGGCCGGCGGCATTCTACGCCGATGGAGGCGTAGAATCATGGCCCGCATCCACGCTTCCCCAAGGAACCTGACATGCGCCCGATTGCCCTGGTTCTTGCACTCGCATTGCTCCTGCCGCCCGTCGCCAGCGCAAGCCAGGCGCACGATGCCGATGCGCGCGAAGTCTCGGCCTATCAGCTGACTGAACCGGGCCTCGGAAAGTTCACGCGCGCCACCCGCGGCCTGATCGGCTTGCATATCGACGAGTGCGCAGAAGAGGCGGACGTAAAGACCATCAGCGAGGCCGTCGCCAAGCTCGATGCAACGTCGGGCGCGAAGGCCGCCATCGAGGCGGCTGGAATGACGACGCGCGAGTACATCGTGTTTTCGTTCTCGATGATGCAGAGCGGCCTCGCCGCCTGGGGCCTGAACCAGCCGGGAGGCAAGATTCCGCCGGGCGTTTCCGAGGCCAACGTGGAGTTCTATCGCAAGCACGCGACCGAGCTCCAGCGGCTCGCCGACGAGACGGAAGATTCAGACTGCGACGCGGACGAATCCGAAGACGGCGAGTGAGCGGCCGGATTCCTACTCGTGGGCGAGTGGCAGCACGGTCGATTCCTTGATCACCGTGACGACGATCGAAGAGTTCACCGATTGCACGTTCGGGATCTTCGACAGGTGATCGAGGAAGAACGCCTCGTACTCCTTCATGTCATGCGTGACGATGCGCAGGTGGAAATCCCACTCGCCGGTCAGCGTGCAGCAGTCGAGCACCTCCGGCCGGTCGCGGATCGCCCGCTCGAATTGGGCAAGCGCATCGCGCCCCTGGCTCGAAAGCCTCACGTGCACATAGACCATCACGTCGAGACCAAGGGCCGCCCGGTCGAGGAGGGCGACCCTTTTCCGGATAACGCCGTCCTGTTCGAGCTGCTGGATGCGCCGCCAGCAAGTCGTATTCGACACGCCAAGTTTTGCCGCGACATCGGCAGCAGACAGCGCGCCATCGCGCTGGAGTTCGTCTAGGATCCGGCGGTCGGTTGTGTCGATGCTCATTGGAAGAAATAATTCATAATATTCACAGTAATGAAATGATTATTTCACTATTTTGCAGGACAGTACAAGGAATTGCCGCAATTCGGCCGCTGGAGGTTAGGATGCGCGGCTGGCATTCCAGGGCCAAGCCCACATGAGGGACCCGATGGTCGCGCATTCACGCCTTCACGTCCCCAAGACGCCCGCGCGACCCGGAGACGCCCCGGATTTCAGTTACCTCAAGCTGTCGGCGGCAGGCAAGCTTGCGCGCCCCGACACGGCTGTCCCGGCCGCCGAGACCCGGCATCTTTCGGAAGGGCTCGTCCGGGTGCTCGATGAGGGGCATCGCGCGGTCGGTCCCTGGAACCCGCACCTCGACGCGCAGGAACTCCAGGTGGCGCTGCGCCACATGCTCGTCACGCGCGTATTCGACGACCGCATGCAGCGGATCCAGCGCTCCGGAAAAATCTCCTTCTATATGCGGTCGTACGGCGAGGAGGCGGTTTCAGTCGCGATGGCGATGGCGCTGCGCCCTTCCGACATGCTTTTTCCCTCGTATCGCAACCAGGGTATCTACTTCGTTCGCGGCCGTCCGGTGCTCGACCTGATGTGCCAGTTGTTGTCGAACACGCGTGACATGTGCAAGGGCCGCCAGCTCCCGGTCATGTACCACTGGCGCGACGGGAACATCTTCTCGATTTCCGGCAACCTCGCGACCCAGTTTCCGCAGGCGGTCGGCTGGGCGATGGCGGCGGCGATCAAGGGCCAGGACACGATCGCGGCCAGCTGGATCGGAGAGGGCTCGAGCGCCGAAGCCGATTTTCACCACGCGCTGCTGTTCGCCTCGGTGTACAAGGCGCCCGTAATTCTCTGCGTCGTCAACAACCAGTGGGCCATCTCCACCTTCCAGGGGCACGCGGGCGGCGAGCGCCAGACGTTTGCGGCGCGCGGCCCAGGTTACGGGATCGCAGGCGTGCGGGTGGACGGCAATGATTTCCTCGCGGTGTACGCGGTCACGCAATGGGCAGCCGAGCGTGCACGGACGGGCCGCGGTCCCACTCTGATCGAGCACGTGACTTATCGCGCCGCTGCGCACTCGACCAGCGACGACCCGGCGCGTTACCGGCCGAAGGACGATTACCAGGGCTTTCCGCTCGGCGATCCCGTGGAGCGGCTCAAGAATCACCTGATCGGACTTGACGAATGGTCTGAAGAACGCCACCAGGCGCTGACCAAGGAGCTCGAAGAGCACATCGCGGCCTCATGGAAAGAGGCGGTGCGCTACGGCACGCTCACCGACCCGCCACGGCTCGATCCCGGGCTCATGTTCGAAGACGTGTTCAAGGAAATGCCCGAGCACCTCCGCCGGCAGGCCGCCGAGATGCGCGAAGAAACGGGCGGTAAATAACGCCATGGCCCAGATGAACATGATCCAGGCGCTGAATTCGGCGATGGACATCATGCTCGGCCAGGACCCCTCGGTCGTCGTGCTCGGCGAGGACATTGGCTACTTTGGCGGCGTTTTCCGCGTCACCGATGGCTTGCAGCGCAAGTACGGCGAGTCACGCGTGCTCGACACGCCGATTTCCGAGGGCGGAATTCTCGCCGCCGCGATCGGCATGGCGGTCAACGGACTCAGGCCCGTCGCCGAAATCCAGTTCGCCGACTACATCTATCCGGCCTATGACCAGATCGTCAGCGAACTCGCGCGCATCCGTTACCGCAGCGCCGGCGAATTCTCGGCGCCCGTGACGGTGCGCACGCCTTGCGGCGGCGGCATCCGCGGCGGCCAGACGCATTCGCAAAGTCCCGAAGCGCTCTTTGCGCATGTCGCCGGCCTCAAAGTCGTGATGCCGTCGAACCCCTACGACGCCAAGGGTCTCCTTATCTCCGCGATCGAGGATGACGACCCGGTCATCTACTTCGAGCCGAAGCGCATCTACAACGGCCCATTCGACGGCGATCCGCACAAGCCGGCCGTGCCCTGGAGCACGCACGCGAAGGGCGAAGTGCCGGATGGGCACTTCACCGTGCCGATCGGCAAGGCTGAAATCACGCGCCCAGGCAGGGACCTGACGATCGTCACCTATGGCACCATGGTGCACGTCAGCGAGGCCGCAGCCCGCAACCTCGGCCTGGACGCGGAGATCATCGACGTGAGAACGATGGTGCCGCTCGACACCGATACGATCTGCAGCTCGGTCGCGCGGACCGGCCGCTGTGTCGTGGTCCACGAGGCGACGCGCTTCGCCGGCCTCGGCGCCGAGCTTTCCGCAACGATCCAGGAGCAATGCTTCTGGACCCTGAAGGCCCCGATCCTTCGCGTCGCGGGCTGGGACACGCCGTATCCGCACGCCTTCGAATGGGAGTACTTTCCCGGCCAGGCGCGCGTCGCAAAAGCACTGAAGGCCGTCATGGAGGCTTCATGAGCCGCTACGTCTTCAAAATGCCCGACCTCGGCGAAGGCACGGTCTCGGCCGAGGTCGTCGAATGGAAGGTCAAGGTCGGCGACATGGTCACGGAGGACCAGATCATCGCCGAGGTGATGACCGACAAGGCCGCCGTCGAAATTCCGGCGCCGGTCAGCGGCAAGGTCGTCTCGCTCAGCGGCCAGCCGGGCGAAATGGTTGCGGTCGGCGCGGAGTTGATCGCGTTCGATACTTCGGGATCGGCGGCCGGTGTATCTGCGCCGGCCACGGCGTCTGCCGCAGCGTCCGCCGCGCCGGTGGCCAGCCCCGCGTCGGCACCGGCCGCGGCAAAGCCGGCAGCCGATGCTGCCGCTGCCCAATCGCGCGTCATGGCGTCGCCTGCGACACGGCGCAAGGCCCATGTCGCGGGCGTCGATCTCACGACCGTCAATGGCACGGGCCCGGGCGGGCGCATCTCCGCGCAGGACCTTGAGTCCGTCATCTCGGGAAAGGGCGGCGCCGGCGCGAAGCCGGTGACGCACGCCCCGCGCAAAGGCGTCGAGGAGATCAAGATCATCGGAGTGCGCCGCGTCATCGCGGAACGCATGAGCGCTGCCAAGCGCAACATCCCGCACTTCGCCTATGTCGAGGAAGTGGACGTCACCGAGCTCGAGTCGCTCCGGCAATACCTGAACTCGAGGCTGCCGAAGGGCACGCCGTCGCTGACCTACCTGCCGTTCCTGGTCGCGGCCCTGGTGCGCGTGCTCGAGGGTTTCCCGCAGTGCAATGCAGTCCATGACGCCGAGCGCAATCTCATCCTCCGCCACGCCGCGGTGCACGTCGGCGTTGCGACGCAGACGCCGGACGGCCTGAAGGTCCCGGTCGTGAAGCATGCCGAGGCGCGCTCGCTCCACGATATCGCCGCGGAAATCCGGCGTGTTTCCGAAGCGGCACGCAGCAACAAGGCGACGCGCGAGGAATTGATGGGCTCGACGATCACCGTCACGAGCCTCGGGCGGCTCGGCGGGATCGCCTCGACGCCGGTCATCAACGCACCGGAAGTCGCGATAGTCGGCGTGAACAAGGCCGCCGAGCGGCCGGTCGTCGTCGATGGTGCGATCACGATCCGCCGAATCATGAATCTCTCGTCTTCATTCGATCATCGCTTCGTCGATGGATTTGACGCGGCCGCGATGATCCAGGCGCTCAAGGAAAGGCTCGAGCATCCTGCCACCATCTTCATACAGGACTGAAACATGAACGCACAGGCCATGCAGCACAAGACCACCGCTTTGGAAGCCGCCGCACGTCCGGCCTTCGGGACCGTTCTCGCGAGCCAGATGGCCGTCACGAACTGGAAGGACGGCAAGTGGTCGCCGCAGGAATTCTGCAAGTACGGGCCGATCGAGATGTCGCCCGCAATCCACGGCCTGCACTACGGCAGCACCTGCTTCGAGGGTTTCAAGGCCTACCGCTGGGCGGACGGCAGCGTGAACATCTTCCGCATGGACAAGCACATCGCGCGCATGCGCCAGAGCGCGACCTCGCTCGTGTTGCCGCAGCCGGATGCCGCCCAGCTCAGGGCGATGATCACGGGCGTCGTCGACCGCGTTCGCGCGGAGGTGCCGGAGGCGCCCGGCGCGCTGTACCTGCGGCCGACGCTCTTCGGGACCGGCGCCAGCATCGGCGGCGCGACCTCGCCCGCGACCGAGGCGATGCTGATCGTGCTTGCGAGCCCGGTGTGGGACTACTTCGCGAAGGGCGAGAAGCCGCTTCGCATCTATGTCGAGGAGAAGGCGACCCGCACGGCCTCGTTCATGGGCATGGTCAAGGCTGGCGGCAATTACGCAGCGGCGCTCGGGCTCACGATCGCCGCGCGCCATACGCATCAGGCGGATCAGGTCGTGTTCTGCCCCGGCGGCTCGGTCCAGGAGACCGGCGCGGCAAATTTCCTGCTGATCCGGGACGGCAGGATCCTGACGCGAAGCCTCGATTCTTCCTTCCTGCACGGCGTCACGCGCGACTCGATCCTGACGATCGCGCCAGAGCTCGGCATTGAGATCGAGGAACGCGTCTTCACGGTCGACGAAATGCTCGACTGGGTGAAGGACGGCGAGGCGGCACTCTGCGGCACGGCCGCCGTGCTCTCCGGCGTCGGCACGCTCGTGCGCGAGGGCGGCCGCGAGTACAAGGTCGGCGGGGGCGATGTCGGCCCGAACACCAAGCGCCTTCGCAAGGCGCTCGTCTCGATGCAGCGCGGCGAGATTCCGACGCCCGCGGACTGGATCACGCGGGTCTGAGACCCAGGGCGGCCCGGCGAAGGCAATGAAGGGCCGCACGCGCGTCAACCATCCGCCGGAAGTCCAGCTTCCGGCGGACAACCGTCCGCTCGTCGCGCCGATCTACCAGTCCGTCAAGTTCGCCTTCGAGACGCTCGAGGAGACGCTGCGCTTCAACCGCGGCGAGCGCGACGGCTGGTTCTACACGCGCCGCTCGAACCCGACGACGCGCCAGCTCGAGCTGCTGCTCGCCGAGCTCCAGCAACGCGACGACTGCGTCGCGACCGGCTCCGGTGCCGCCGCGGTCGCGACCTGCCTGCTGTCGCAGCTCCGGTCCGGCGACCACATGCTCTGCTTTGTCGAGACCTACGGCCCGACGGTCGCGCTGATCCGCGGGACGCTCGCGCGACTCGGGGTCGCGCACACGATGCTCTCGATCGAGGACGACGCCGGCATCGAGCGCGTGCTCGCGGAAAAGAAGGCAAGGCTCGTCTATTTCGAGTCCCCGACGAACCCCCTCACGCGCATCGCGGACATCGCGCGGCTCACGCGCGCCGCTCACGCGGCAGGCGCGCTCACGGTGATGGACAACACCTTCGCGGGCTTCCACAACCACGGGCAGTACGGCGTCGACGTCTTCGTCCACAGCCTGACGAAGTACGCCTCCGGCCACGGCGACGTCATGGGCGGGGCGATCATCACGCGGGCGGACCTCGCAAAGGAGATCCGCCGCGAGGGCGTGCTGCTCGGGCCGCTGCTCGACCCGCACGCTGCCTTCCTCGTGATGCGCGGCATGAAGACGTATTACCTGCGCTACGAGGCGCAGGCCGCCGCGGCCCTGAAGATCGCACAATTCCTCGCCGGGCACCCGGCGGTCTCGCGCGTGCATTACCCGGGGCTGCCGGACCATCCGCGCCATGCGCTTGCGCGCGCCCAGATGCGCGAATTCGGCACGATTGTCAGCTTCGACCTCGCGCGCGGCGCCGAAGCCGTGCGCCCGTTCATCGATGCGCTCGAGTTCTTCGCCGTCACGCCGAGCCTCGGCTCGGTCGAGTCGCTCGTGATGCCGCCGCAACTCCTGAAGGTGCGCGGGCTCCCGGCCGGGCTCCAGGAGCTGAGTGGCATCGGCGAGGGGACGGTGCGGCTCTCGATTGGCATCGAGGACACTGAAGAGCTGATCGAGGACCTCGAGGCCGCCCTCGGCGGCGCGCGTTGAAACACACCAGCGGAGAACACCATGAAGAGATTGATGTTGTGGATCGCGGCCTCCTGTGCCGCCGCGTTCAGCGCGGCCGGGACCGCCCAAACTGCCACCGACTTGACCTGCACGTCCTGCGTCGGCGAGACGGACATCGCGAACCAGGCGGTGACCAGCGCGAAGATCGCGGAAGGCACCGTCAGGGGCAACGACATCCGGGCGGGCGCCATCACGTCGGACAAGATCCTGAACGGGACGGTGTCCAGGACCGATCTCTCGCCGCAGGTCCAGGACCTGCTCGACGGCGCCATCGTGAACATCACGATCCAGAGGGTGGCCGTGTCGGCAGGCGGCGTGGCAGGCGCGGAATGCCCGTCGGGCCGCATTCCGGTATCCGCGAGCTGCGAATGCGATGACGCGAACGGCGCGCGCAATTTCGGAGTGCTGTTCGCCTGCACGATTTCCGGGACGGGAGCGGTCTCGGCATGCTTCGACGAAGCATTGAGCTTCAATGAGCAGCTTCCCGCGCCGCTCGCGATCGTCAGGGCGGTCTGCCTCGGCGCAAAGACGGCCGACGGCACCCCGTGGGTGCCGACGAGCACCGGCCTCGAGTTGGACGCCGGCGGTGGCGAGGATGCAATGGCCCGCGCCGTCGACCAGGTGAAATGGATGCGGGAGCAGCACGGCACGTTCGATGCGGCCCTGGCGAAGCTCCGCTCACAGCGCGCCGAATTCGAGAGCCGGACGCTCCAGGCGGCCCGCTAGCCTTTCAGTAGCTGCTGGCGACGCGTACGCGATGCGGATGGTAGGGGAGGACTTCGACCAGGTCGCCCGCTGCCAGGCGCTCCTGGAGCGCGCGCCACCAGCCTGCCTCCAGGATTTCACCGTGCTTTTCGAGGAACACGTCGCGGAGCCTGTCCTCGAACCCCAGGAACTTCAGGAAGGTTTCCGGGAATACGTCGTTCTCGCCGACGAAGAACCAGCTCTCGGCCCGCATTTCGTCCTCGTCGTTCGTCGCCTGCGGCACGTCGCGAAAGCGGCAGTCGGTTACGCTGCAGAGCTCGTCGTAGTCGTAGAAGATCACGCGGTTATGGCGGGTGACGCCGAAATTCTTGAGCAGCAGGTCGCCTGCGAAGATATTGGTGTAGGCCAGGTCGCGAATCGCCTGGCCGTACTCGATCACGGCGAGCTCGCCCAGTTCTGGAGTGGCCGTGCGCAGGTAAAGGTTGAGCGGTGTCATCTGCCGCTCGATGTAGACGTGGCCGACGATGACGTCGTCGCCGTCGAGCCGCACGTTTTCCGCGCACTCCGCAAGAAGTTCCTCCAGCATGTCCGGCGCGAAGCGGGCGCGCGGAAGCCGGATGTCGCGGAATTCCTGGGCGTCCACCAGCCTTCCCGCGCGGTCGTGGCGGAAGACCATGTCGTACTTCGCCATGACCTCCTCGCGGCGCACGCTCTTGACGTCGGGAAAGCGGTCGCGGATAACCTTGAAGATGACGTCGGCGTTCTGAAGGGCGAAGCAGGCCATGACCATGCCGCGCTCGCCGGGCGCGCGCACGAAACGGTCGTCCGTGCGCTCGAGGTGACGGAAGATCTCGCGGAAGCGCTCCGTCTTGCCCTGCTTTGCCCGGCCGAGGACGGTAAAGAGCTCGGACACCGGCTTCAGCGGCAAGATCGAGTGAAGGAAGAGCACCGCCTCGCCGACGCGCTCGAGGTCCACGTGGAAGTAGGAGCGCGTGAAGCTGAAGAGGATCGACACGTCGGCCACCGAGAGCATGACCGCATCCACCAGGACGCCGAGCGGCGAGTTGCGGAAGGCGATCGCGAGCGGCATCGTCCATCCGTCGCCGCGCAGGCAGCCGACCAGGTAGGCCCTGCTCATCTGGTAGAAAACCGGCCGGATCACCTCGATCTCGCGCAGGGGGCGGGTTTCGCCGATGCTCTTGAGTCGAAGCTCCACGTCCGCCGTGACATGACCGACGCTGCCTTCGAAATCGCGCCAAGGCGTGCGGAAGCGGTAGTCGGAGAGCAACTCCTCGAAGAGCAGGTCGAGCGAGCCGCGGTTCGCGTAGTGCTCGGTCTCCGCCGCAGCGCCCGCGCCCCGCAGGGGATCGAGTTCGAGTGCGAAGAACTCGATGTCCGCATTGACGCCGACGGTCCCGAACATGCGCCGGGCGATCGAGCTGAAGAAGGTCTTCAGGAACTCAGGGTCGGCGTGAGTGGCGATGCGGCGCGCGTAGTCGGCCTTGATTGCGACCCAGAGTGCCGCGTCGAGCGCCGACTCGCCGAGGCGCTGCCTGAGGTCCGCGATGGTCGCATTGACCATCGTCGAATAGAGCTCGAGGCGCTCGACGACATCGGACTGCGATCCTGACCAGTCGCGGTTCTCGAAACGCTCGGGGGCGCGGCGGGTGACGGCACGGAACTGCGCGTTGTAACGCACGAATGCCGCGACGATCGCGGCGGCGCAATCGGCGGCGCGCGGGTCGCTCAACGCATGTTGCGGATCAAGGCGTCGCCGAACTCGCTGCACTTCAATTCGGTCGCGCCGTCCATCAGCCGTGCGAAGTCGTAAGTCACGGTCTTGTCGGCGATCGTGCGGTCCATCGCGGTCAGCACCAGTTCGGCGGCCTCGGTCCAGCCCATGTAGCGCAGCATCATCTCGCCCGACAGGATCACCGAGCTCGGGTTGACCTTGTCGAGGTTGGCGTACTTCGGCGCAGTGCCGTGGGTCGCCTCGAACACGGCGTGACCCGTGACGTAGTTGACGTTGCCGCCCGGCGCGATGCCGATGCCGCCGACCTGGGCCGCGAGCGCGTCCGACAGGTAATCGCCGTTCAGGTTCATCGTCGCGATGACGTCGAAGTCCTCGGGCCTCGTCAGCACCTGCTGCAGCGTGATGTCGGCGATGGCGTCCTTGACGAGAACGCGACCGGATGCGAGTGCCTTCTTCTGCTCGTCGTTCGCGGCGGCATCGCCGTTGGCGGCGCGCGTACGTTCCCACTGGTCCCAGGTGTAGGTCTCGTTCGCGAACTCGCGTTCGGCGAGCGCATAGCCCCAGTTCCGGAAGGCGCCTTCCGTGAACTTCATGATGTTGCCCTTGTGCACGAAGGTCAGGCTCTTGCGCTTGTTCGCGACCGCGTACTCGATCGCTGCGCGCACGAGACGCTCGGTGCCCTCGCGCGAGACCGGCTTGATGCCGATCCCGGAGCTGTCGGGGAAGCGGACCTTGCCGTAGAACTTCGGGAACTGTTCTTTGAGGAACGCGAGGAACTTCGCGTTCTCCGCGGAACCTGCCTCGAACTCGATGCCTGCGTAGATGTCCTCGGTGTTCTCGCGGAAGATCACCATGTCGACCTTTTCCGGCGCGCGCACCGGCGAGGGAACGCCCTTGAACCAGCGCACCGGGCGCAGGCAGACGTAGAGGTCGAGCATCTGGCGGAGCGCGACATTCAGCGAGCGGATGCCGCCGCCGATCGGTGTCGTGAGCGGGCCCTTGATCGAGACGAGGTACTCGCGGCAGGCCGCGACGGTCTCGTCGGGCAGCCAGGTGTTGAGGAGCTTGTTGGCTTTCTCGCCCGCGTAGACTTCCTTCCACTCGATCTTGCGCTTGCCGCCGTAGGCATTCTTCACGGCCGCGTCGAGCACGCGCACGCTCGCGCGCCAGATGTCGGGGCCGGTGCCGTCGCCTTCGATGAACGGAATGACCGGGTGATCCGGCACTTGCAACTTGCCGTTTGCGATGCGGATTTTCTCGCTCATGCACGAATGCTATCACGCCATCGCGTAGAATCGCCGCCATGGCGACGCCTGCAAAAGACGGTTTCCGGATGCCCGCCGAGTGGGAGCCGCACGCCGGCACCTGGATGCTCTGGCCGGAGCGGGCGGACAACTGGCGCGACAATGCCGGGCCCGCGCAGCGTGCGTACGCGGCGGTCGCCGCGGCAATCGCGAGGAGCGAACCGGTCACGATGGGCGTGTCGGCCGTTCAGTTCGACCTGGCGCGGCGGATGTTGCCGAAAGGAGTGCGCGTCGTCGAGATTTCCTCGAACGACGCGTGGATGCGCGACGTCGGGCCGACCTTCCTCGTCAACCGGCGCGGCCGCGCACGCGGCGTCGACTGGATCTTCAACGCCTGGGGTGGAAAGGATGGCGGCGCGTATTTGGACTGGGCCCTCGACGACCAGGTCGCTGCCAAGGTGCTCGAGATTGAAACGAAGGCGCGTTACCGCGCGCCCTTCATCCTTGAGGGTGGCGCCATCCACGTCGATGGGCAGGGCACGCTGCTGACGACCGAGGAGTGCCTGTTGAATCCGAACCGCAACCCGACGCTCAGCCGCGGGCAGATCGAGAGCCTGCTCGAGCGATATCTCGGCGTGCGGGAGATCATCTGGCTGTCGCGGGGTGTCTTCAACGACGAGACTGACGGCCACGTGGACAACCTCTGTTGCTTCGTCCGGCCGGGCGTGGTCGTTCTCACCTGGTCCGACGATCCCGGGGACCCGCAGTACGACATTTCGCGCACGGCCTTCGAGGTCCTGGACAAAGCAAAGGACAGCCGCGGCCGGCGCCTCGAGATCCACAAGCTGATGCAGCCGGGTCCGCTCTACATGAGCGAAGCGGAGGCGGCGGGCATCGAACAATCGCCCGATTGCAAGCGGCGCCGCGCAGGCGATCGCCTCGCCGGTTCCTATGTGAACTTCTCCATCGCGAACCGGCACATCGTCATGCCGCTGCTGGACCCGAAGAGGGATCGCGCGGCGAAAGCCGCGCTCGCGCGCCTGTTCCCGCGGCGCAAGGTCATCGGTGTTCCCTCGCGCGAGATCCTTCTCGGCGGCGGCAACATCCACTGCATCACCCAGCAGCAACCTCGCGGCCGCCAAAGGGGACGCGCACCTTTAAAGGGGACGCACCCCTTTAGACGAAGATTCTCTGATCCCGGGCATTGACTTGACGAAAGGGGTGCGTCCCCTTTAAAGGTGCGCGTCCCCTTTGGCGAGGAGGAGCATGCCGCCGACGACGAGCACGGCGCCTGCGATGCGCCAGGCGTCGAGCGGGCGGACGGGGAAGCCGAGCGCGCCGTAATGGTCGAGGGCGAGCGCCGCGATCATCTGGCCGGCGACGATCAGGGCGAGGAAGGTCGCGCCGCCGAGCGACGGCCCGAAAGAGGCCGAGGCGGTGATGTAGAAACCACCCAGGATTCCTGCGCACCAGGCCCACCAGGGCGCCGCACCGGCCTGCGCGAGTCCTGCAAGAGAGCCGCGCCCGAGCGCGACGGCAACGAACAGGAACATCGTCCCGACAGCGAAGTTGACGAGCGCCGCCGCCATCGGCGAGCCCACGTGATTCCGCATCGTCGCGGCCATGCCGACCTGCAGTGCGAGTGCCGCGCCCACGAACGCCGTGGCCGCCATGGGTCCGTATTGCATCGGTCAGTCCTTCCGCCAGCCGAGTTCAACGAAGTATGCGCGCCCACGGCCCGGAAAATAGCGGTAGTCGCCGAAGGCAAAGTCCGCGCGATCCGCATAGGCCGCATCGAAGAGGTTCATGACGCGAAGCGTCAGCATCCAGTCGCCGGCAGGCGACGCGGAGAGCCGCAGGTTTCCGAGATCGTGACCGCCATAGCGCGCGGTGTTCGCGGCGTTCGCCCAGTATTCCCCGACGTGGAGCCATTCGGCTTCGGCCGCCAGCCACTCGGCGTCGTAGCGGATCCGCAGGCTGTGGAAGTCTCGCGGCGCCGTGTCGATGTCGTTGCCCGAGATGATCTGCTCACCCTGCTCGACGGCTTCCGTGAACCGGTACTCGTGGCGTGCGATCGTCCCGGCTGCAGACAGTGACCAGTCGCCGGCGATTGCCCAGTCGGCGTCGTACTCGAGGCCGACGTGGCGCGTCCGCCCGCCGCCCAGGTTGAAGCCGGCGGAATCGCGAAGGATCACGTTGTCCTTGTCCATGTGGAAGAGCGCAAGATCGAGCGAAGCGGCCTGTCCTCGCCAACGGAAGCCGACTTCCGCGGCATCGACTTCCTCCGAGTCGAGGTCGGCGACCGATTGCTGGCGCTGCAGCCGGTAGAGCTCGGTCGCCTCGGGAGCGCGGAACCCGCGCGCGAGCGAGAGATAGGCCGTCGCGGACTCAGTCATGCTGAAGACGAGGCCGAGCCTCGGGGCCAGGTTCGTGAACTCGTCGGAACGATCCGCCGGCCGCGAGTAGAGGCAGCCTCCCGGGCATGCTGCGCCGCTCTCGTCGGTGTTGCCGTCGATCATTCGGTTGTCGTAGTCGTAGCGCGCGTGCTCGAGGCGCAGGCCCGCCTCGAATGTCCAGCGTGACGCGAGCGGACGATGCCACTGGGCGTAGCCCGCGATCACTTTCGAATCCACGTCGTAGTCATAGTGCTTGCCAGCGGGCCGTATCGCGTTCGCGGCAGGCGGGCCGTCAGTCGTCGGGCCGTGCTGGTATTGCAGCAGGCTGGCCCGGGCAAATTCGGCATCGAGACCGGCGATCAATTCGCCGCCGGCGAACGACCGGCCGGTCGTCGTCCACATGAAGCCGCCGCTGTCCTGGCCGTTCTTCTCCGTGGGCTGGCCGAGCAGGAAGTGCTGTAGGAAGTCCATCCGGGAACTGCGCAGGAAGACGCGCAGTTCGTTGCCCTGCTCTCCGCGATACTGCGCAGCGAACCGCAGGCTCGTCGCGTCGCGGTAGGCTTCGGGATCCGGATTCGACTGCGCAAGTTCCGGATCCTTGTACGCGTCCTGCCCGACGATGAAACCGGCCGTTTCCTGTTCGAGATTCGAGCCTGAGAGCCGCATCGTCAGCGCACCATCACCAAGCGGACGCGCCCACACGGCGTTCAACTTCTGCTCCTCGAATCCCGATGCGTCGCGCCAGCCGCCGTCATCCGTTCCGTGCATGACGAGGCCAACTCCGCCGGGATCCGTGTCGCTTGATGCCACCAGGCCCAGCCGCCGGTAATTGTCGCTGCCGCCTTCGAGCACGGCGCCGAACACGGGGATCTCGTCCGGCATCGGCGGAATCACGTTGATGATCCCGTGGACCGCGCTCGAGCCATACAGGACGCTCCCGGGTCCGCGCAGGACCTCGACAGCGGCCGCCTGCTCGATATTGACCTCGAACAGTTCGTTGACATTGCAGCTGCCGACGGGCCGGATCGGTATGCCGTCTTCGAGTACGAGCACCGCGCCGCATCCACCCGCGCCCGTGAGCACGGGCGAGCGCAGAGCAGTCAGCGATTCCTGCCCGCTGCCGCGCTGGATCATTGCGCCCGCTGCGCGGTTCAGCAGCTCCGCGGAATGTGTCGCGCCGACGAGTTCGATCGCGCCCGCCGAAATCCGCGTCGCGCTTCCCGGATAGCTCGCGAGCGCGATCGGGCTCCGCGTCGCGGTGACGATCACTTCCTCGAGTGCGGACGCTGGCGCCGGCAACACGAGAAAGAGAGCCCCCGCCGTGAGCTTCCGGCGTGAAAAGGGAGTCGGAAACATTCGATTCATTATAGTGATCTGCAGGCTGCCGCCTGCGGCGCCCGTGCTACCATCCCCTCGACCCGATGAGTGCTCCGATGTTCCGTTTTTCGGCTCTTTGTTGCCTCCTGCCGGCGGCGCTGCTCGCGGGTCCGGTCGCAGTGGCCGAAGAGGCCGAGCCCGCGGCGCGCCCGCGCGTCGGCCTCGTCCTTTCGGGCGGCGGTTCGCGCGGGATTGCGCACGTCGGAGTCCTGAAGGCGCTCGAAGAGCAGCGCATACCGGTCGACGCCATCGCGGGCACAAGCATGGGTGCCGTCGTCGGCGGGCTCTATGCCTCCGGCATGACGGCGGACGAAATCGACGAGTTCATGCGCGGTATCGACTGGAGCATCGCCTTCCGCGACCGCCCGGCCCGCAACACGCTCAACTTTCGGCGCAAGCAGGACGACCGCGAATTCCTCGTGCGATTTCCGCTTGGCATCCAGAGCGGCAGCTTCCGCGTTCCCCGCGGCCTGATCCAGGGCCAGCGGCTCACGCAGACGCTCCGGTTCGAGACCTTGCCCGTCGCCGCGATCGAGGACTTCGACGAATTGCCGACGCCATTTCGTGCGGTGGCGGCTGACCTCGAAACCGGAGCGCGCGTCGTACTCGAAAAAGGTGACTTGACCTCGGCGATGCGCGCGAGCCTGTCGGCACCCGGCGTGTTCGCGCCGGTCGAGATCGAGGGGCGGCTCCTCGTGGACGGAGGGCTGGTTGAGAACCTCCCGGTCGACGTCGCGAAGGCCATGGGCGTCGACATCGTGATCGCAGTGGACGTGGGGTTCCAGCCGGTCGGCCGCAAGGAGCTGACTTCGGCGCTCGCGGTCTCGAACCAGGCGATCACGATCATGATGCAGCGCGAAACGCTGCGTCAGCGCGAGCTCTTGACCGCGGACGACCTCCTGATCGAGCCGGAGCTCGGCAACCTGCAATCAACTGACTTTGGCGCGGCGGACAGGCTGATCGGTCTTGGCCTCACGGCCGCCCGCGCGAGCGGCGACCGCCTTGCGCGCCTCTCGCTCGATGAGCCGCAATGGCAGCAGTACGTCGCCGCGCGCAAGGGAACCGAGCAAGCGAAGCCCACCGTTCACTTCGTGCGCACCGACAAGCGCTCGGAGCGGTACACCGAGCGCATCCAGGCCGAGCTTGGCCCTGTCATCGGCCAGCCGCTCGACCCGGAGGAGATGGACCAGCGACTTTCGCATTTTTACGGCAGCGACAACTTCGAGGCGCTTGACTACCGGCTCGTGCGCGATGGCGTGCTGACGGGCATCGAAGTCAGTGCGCGCCGCAAGAGCTGGGGACCCAATTTCCTGCGGTTCGGCCTTGAATTGCAGGACGACTTCGAGGGCGGCAACAGCTTCAATGCGGGCGTGCGCGCGCAAGTGACCGAAGTCAACCGGTATGGCGCCGAATGGCAGACCGACCTGCAAGTTGGCGTCAACCCCCGCTTCCAGACGGAGTTCTACCAGCCGATCGGCTACACCTCGGACTGGTTCGTGGTGCCGCGTCTGCTCTTCGAGCGCCAGAACTTCGAGATCTTCGAGGGCGACCGAAGGCTCGCGACTTACCGGGTGAGAAATCACGAGGCGGAGTTCGACTTCGGGCGGGAGTTCGGCAGCTGGGGCGAGTTTCGTGGCGGCATCATCCGCGGCGAAGGTAACCGCTACCTCCTGGTCGGCGATCCGGAGGCCCCAGACCTGCCGCCCCGCACGCCCTTCGATCGCGGAGAATTCCTTGCGCGATTCAGCGTGGACCTGCTCGACGACGTCTATTTTCCGCGCGACGGCGAGCTCTTCACGCTGCAGTGGAACGGGCCGCGCGAGAGTCTCGGTGCGGGGGCGGATGCGGACCGGTTCTCCTTCGACTGGACGCACGCGCGCTCGCGCGGCCGGAATACGCTGATCCTGTCGGCCGCGGGCGGGGCACATGTCTCGGGCCCGACGGACCAGGTGCAGGATTTCTATGCGCTGGGCGGGCTTTTCGACCTTTCCGGGCTCTCTCCGGACGAAATCAGCGGTCCGCAATTCGGCATCGCTCGGGCAATCTACTACCGCCGCATCGGCAGCGGGCAGGAAGGCCTGTTCGACGTGCCCACTTACCTCGGCCTCTCGCTCGAGCTCGGCAACGTCTGGCAGCGGCGTAGCGACGTGAGCGCGAGCTCCGCGCTCGTCAACGGCGCGGCCTTCCTGGGCTTCGATACCTTGCTGGGACCGGTGTATCTCGCCGCGGGCTTCGGCGAGGGCGGCGACAAGACGCTTTACCTGCTCCTCGGGCGGGTGCGCTGACGCGAATCAGCGTGGCGCCTGCTCGGGGATCTTCTCGAAGACAACCGAGGGCTCGTCGCCCAGCCGCGAATATAGGTGGCGGCTCGACATGTCGGCGAGCGCTTCGTCGCGCTCGCGCTCCGTCGCAAACCAGTGCTCCTTGCGCCAGTCGGCGCCGACGAGCCGCGTGAAGGGATCGCGGGCGCGCAGCCTCACCCGGATGCCGAAGGGCTTCGCGGCGGGCGGCCGGAAGTTGAGGTTGTGCTCGTGGGCGATCGCCATGCGGCAACGATAGCGAAATGCGCGCCTTGCTCCAAGCCGGGCTCAGAAACGCCGGTCGCCCGCGCCCTCGCGGTCGGCCCACCCGAAGATCCGGCGCGTGATGAAGTTATAGGCCGGCTTTCCCGTCGCCATCCAGATGCGGGTGAACGCCGCGGGCGAATCCAGGATCCGGCGCTCGCGCGCGGTCAGGCGCCCGGGGCAGTAGCTCCGCTTGTGCTTCAGAAGGTGGCGCAGGTCCTCGCGCCCGAGCGCCCGGAAGAAGCGCCCGCGGCGCGGCGACACGAGTGCGAGCTGGAAATCGACAAGCGCAGGCATGCCCGTCGGCGTCACCAGCCAGTTCGGCTCCTTGGCGAGATCGTTGTGCGCGACACCCCGGCGGTGCAACCGGCGGAGCAGGGCCTGCGCCGCGCGGTAATACTCCACGTTTCCAGGCCGGGCGACCTGCATCGGCCGGCCCTCGATCCACTCGCGCCGGAGTGTCCGGCGATCCGCTGCCAGGAGGCGGGGCGTCCCCTGCAGGCCGTCGAGCCTCGTGAGCGCACGGGCCTCGCGCTGGCAAAGCCGCCGCGCGAGCCAGGCCGTCCACCAGCGGGCGCCGCTCGTGTCCCGCAGCACGAAATGCTGCGCGCGTTCTTCACCGTGCCAGACCGTGCCAAGCAGATCGGACTTGAGCTCGCGCATGCCAGCTGCATTGTAAGATACGTCCATGGCCAGCAAGGCCTCCGCCAGGCAATAGCGCCCGCCATGAGGAATCCGGCGTCCGTCGGGTTCGGTGTGCTCCTGGGCCTGATTCTCAGTACGGCCGGCGCATACGACAAGGACTGCCGGATCTACGATCCGGATGCTGCGCATCTGTGGAATCGGCTGCACGAGACACTATTTGTTCGAGTCGCCGCTGACGGCGCCCGGTACGGCTGCGACCGCATTGATCCGCTGTATTGGTACACCACGAAGCAGACGCTTGCGAAAGACTCGCATCGCGCAGCCATTGGCATCCTCGACAAATTCCTCCAAGAGCACGGAGAGAAGCTGATTCGTGATCCGCTCAGACGGGCCTTTCTCCAGCACGATCTCTGGGCGTTGTTCGACTGGTCGACACAGAATCCACACTTCGAGGAATACGGCCCGGAGAGAAAGGCGTTACAGCTCCGGCTTGCAGCAGTCATCCGGAGACTAGCACTGTCGGAGAGGGAGATTGCGGCGCTTCCCGGCAACTTCGCCTCGCCTCCGGATGGCGGACCTGTGACGGTTCTGCCTGACAGACTGCTTGATCCGGAAGGTCCTTGGATCGCCGTCGCCGCCGCCGGGCCGGTGGCTCCCGTACATGCCCAGGATTTCGGGGGCAGATCGATCTTCCAGGTATATCTGAAATTGCCCGAGGGCCGTGCGGCAACGCTTTCGTATCTGGCCCGATTGCACGCGATCGACATCCTGTGGAGTCCGGCAGAACCGAATTGGCCGCGCGAGGAGCCAGTCGTACTGAGACCTGACCTGCCCCAATTTCCGGCTGGGACGCAATGGGTGCTCGTCCGCACGATGGCCGTGCTCGATCCCAACGCCAACATACGGCCCACTCCAGTGGTCGAAAGCATCCAGTTGCGGATCTATGACCACGTTCCGGCGGGACAGTGGCCGACTCCGGATGAAACGAAAGCGATTCAACGATTCCAGGAATTCCAGTCAGTTCGCAGCCGGCAGGGCGCGCTGCGTCAGGTTCAGCCCGGCGAATTGGACTTTCAGTTCGTCCTGTTCCGCACGATGGGTGGCGATCCGATTCAGCACGCGAATGAGCGCGGGGAGGGAATTTCATTCACCGCCGCGCATCACGATGCGCTGCGACAGTGCGGGATCTGTCATGCCGGATCCGGAGTTTATTCCGTGCGCATTCTGGTCCCGCTCGGCGGAATCCGGGAGCGGCTGAGGGAGCCCGGGTTAAGGGAAGCGAAGCCCGGAGAAGAAGCCGTCGCGACGGCGCTCTGGAAGCGCAGTCAGTATGACTTCGGCCTGCTCCGCGGTCTCTGGGGGCGCGCGGACTAACTCCCGCCCGGCTCGGCGCCCGGTTCGGGATCCGGCAGCGGATAAGTCTTGGCTTCGGTCGCAGGCGCGGTGGCTTCCGCGGCCTTCTTTGCGGTGTCGTCTGCGACGCTCGCAGAGGCGCCGGTAGTCGTGAGCTTCGAAACTTCCGCGACGAGGTCCGGCGCAGGGGCGGGCGGAGGCGACTTGCTTGCGAGGATCTGTGCCGCGCTGCTCTCGCTGCCGTAGAACTGCCTGTTCGCCTTCTTGCCGATGAAGATGCCGCCGCCCTCGAGCGCGATTCCAATGAAAAGCCCCTGTGACTTCGCATAGGCATAGATCTCCGAGTCAAAGGCCACGCTAGTCGAAGCCATCGCCGTGCGCCCAACCGGCCCCGCTGCAACTGAGGCGTCCGCTCCGAGCGTCATTTTTCCGTCGGTGATGCCCTCGACGCTATCGCGCGTCGTCAGAACGAGAACGATGTCGGATACCTGGCCGCCAAACTGAGCGCCGAAGCTTCCGCCACCGGTCTTGACGAAGACTGGATTGCTCCAGCTGCGGTCGGGGTTGCGAACGAGCATTACGCCGCTACCG
This sequence comes from Steroidobacteraceae bacterium, assembly GCA_036781365.1. Taxonomy (GTDB): domain Bacteria; phylum Pseudomonadota; class Gammaproteobacteria; order Steroidobacterales; family Steroidobacteraceae; genus SCUD01. Next base: position 384,833 of record DAIQBB010000001.1, read on the forward strand.
AAGCGCGCCCCGAACCAAAGCCCAACCTTTACATTGGCCGGCAGGACGACGATGCCCTCGGCCCGGGACAGCAGCAGGTCCGGGATGCGGGTGTCGGGGATCGCCTGCAGCTCACGCAGCACAAGCAGCGACTGTTCGAGCGTCGCCTCCTCGCGCGTCACGGCTTCGGCAGGCAGGGAAAGTAGGCTGGTCGCGAGCAGCGCGCCCAGGATCTTCGAAAACAGCTTCATGGCGTCATTCCTGTTCTATGCCTACCCGGACAGACCGCACACAGGCTGACAGGTTCCGGGCGAGGCGGGCGTGGGGTTGGTGTATCCGTTGTGCGACGGTCCGCTTATCGTCCACACTGAGGCCGCAATGATGCGCCGTTTTTTCCTCGCGGTCACGCTGCTTCTCGCGTTCACCGGCGCCGCGCGCGCCGACTGGCACGAGCGGGAAGAGGCGATCATGGGCACGCGGATCGCCGTCGAGGTCTGGCACGCGGATTCGGCCGCGGCCGAGTCGGCGATCGATGCCGTCATCGGCGAGATGCACCGCATCGACGCGCTGATGTCGACCTACAAACCGGAAAGCCAGCTTTCGCGCGTGAATCGCGACGCCGCAACCACGCCCGTCAAGGTGGATCCGGAACTCGCGGAGTTGATTACCCGCGCCCTGGAATTCTCGGAAATGTCAGGCGGGGCCTTCGACATCAGCTATGCGAGCGTCGGTTATCTGTACGACTACCGCGCCGGTACCCGCCCGACGGAGGCCCAGATCAAGGCGGCACTCCCGGCCATTAATTGGCGCCACGTGGTCGTGGATCGCGGCGCATCCACCGTGCGCTTCCTGCGGCCGGGCGTGCGCATCGACCTCGGCGGGATCGCCAAGGGCCACGCGGTCGATTCCAGCATCGCGATCCTGGGCAAGCGCGGCATCACGAACGGCACGGTGACCGCAGGCGGCGACAGCCGGATCCTGGGAGACCGGCTCGGGCGCCCGTGGATCGTCGGCATCCGCCACCCGGACGACCGCGAGCGCGTGATCGCGCGGATCCCACTCGAGGACGCAGCCATCTCGACCTCGGGCGACTACGAGCGCTACTTCGACGAGGACGGCGTGCGCTACCACCACATCATCGACCCGAGAACCGGCAAGAGCCCGCACGGTGTGCGCAGCGTCACCATCATCGCCCCGACTTCGACGCTCGCCGAGGGACTCACGAAAAGCGTCTTCATCATGGGACCGGAGCGCGGGCTTGCGCTGGTCGAGTCACAAGCGGACGTCGACGCGGTCATCGTGACCGCGGACGGAAAGGTGTTCTATTCGAAGGGGCTGGCTCCGCCGGAGTAAGAGGGGACAGTCCCCTAAAACCAGCCCGAGAAGAAGAAGCGGATGACGTCCGCGTCGAACTTATAGAGCGGTTCCGCGCCCGGGGCAAACCCGGTCGTGCTCAGGTCGCTGAAATCGTCGTAGTCGAAGCGGATGCGGTCGTAGCGCAAGTTGAGCGTGGCCTTGCCGAGGAATGCCGCCCAAGCAGGCTTGAACTCGTAGGCGACGCCGAAGCCGAGCGTGTGGCTCTGCATCGAGGCGAGTTCCTTGTCGCGCGCGAGGAAGTTCTGGAAGTCCTCGCGCGGGAACAGGTCCGAGTAGAACTCGGCGGCGTTCTGCGTATAGAAGCGGTAGTGGACGTCGAAGGTCCACTCCTCGTCGAGCGGGTGCGTGTACGAAACTTCCGCGGTGTGCCCGCGGATGTCCCAGGTGTCCGTGTAGAAGCGGTAGTCCGCCTGCATCGCGGCGCGGTAGGGCAGGTACCAGCGGCCGCGTAGCGCAAGCGCATTGCCGGTGCGCGTCCGCGGGTAGCGCTCGGCCTCGTAGGAATAGCCGAGCGCCGCGTCCGGGTCGACGAAGCGCACCTGGCGGTACGGGTTGTTCAGGAATCCCTCTTCCGTGATCGTATCGAAGGAGAGGCCGAGGATCAGGTTCTTGGTCGCAACCTGCGAGACATTGACGCCATAGATGCGCCGGTCGACCGTGTCGGCGAAGGCCACATCGCCGGTGCGCGTGACGTCGTCCCAGCCGCGCGTGAACGAGAGCGACACCGTCGTCAGGTCGCCGAACATGTCCTGGCTGATCGACAGGCTCGCCGTGTCCGCGTTGTAGTCGTTCTCGCTCGAATTGCTGAAGGAGGCCGCGTAGGTCACCTTGCCACGGAGGTATTCGAAGCCGACGCCGTACTGGGTGCGCTCTTCCTTGTAGGGACTCGCCGTCGTGACGACGTCGATCGAGGCCGAAGAGACCATGTCGACGTAGTAGCTTGCGTTGACCGCGTACTTCTCCGCGAACTTCTTGCGCACGAGCAGCGACGGCCCGTCGATGGTGATGCCGCCGCCGTCGTAGTAGTGATACATCAGGTCCGCGCGGTCGTCCGGCAGGACGCCCGCGACCGCCGTGGGCGCGAGCAGGAAGAGCTGGGCGATTCGGCGGATCAGTTGCATCCGCAGCCGCCGCCGCTCGCGCCCGAAGCGCCACGCGCGCCCTCGCGCGAGTCATATACGTGCTGCATGTAGGAAGTCGAGACCGGGTCGCGGTCCCAGGCCATGATCGGGTCCGCGATGTTCTCACGCTCGTAGGGCTTCACCCAGGGCTCGAGGCGCGAGCATCCGCTCGCGGCGATCAGCAGCAGTGCGGCAATCGCGAGGTGGGCCGGCTTCACGACTTTTCCCGGAGCATCAGGCGGATCTGCTCGATGTATTTCGCCTCATCGCCCGGCTTGTAGGCCCGATGCTGCCAGCGAATGCGGCCCTGGCGATCGACCAGGAAAGTGGTGGGCATCGCGCTCACGCCATAGGTGCCGCTCACCCGGTTGTCGGGGTCGAACAGGATCGGGAAACTGACCGGCGTCTTGCCGAGGAAGCGCTCGGCATCGGACTTCTCGCTCTCGACGTTGATGCCGACCATCTCGAAGCCCATCGGCTTGTACTTCTTGTACATCTCGTCGAGCGCCGGGAATTCCTGGCGGCAGGGCCCGCACCAGCTGGCCCAGAAGTTGATCATCACGACCTGGCCCTTGAGCGCCGCGAGCGAGGTCTGCCCGCCCGCGCGATTCGCAAGCGAGAACTGCGGGGCAGGCGGCGAGCCATCTGATGCGGCCGCAGGCCAGGCGAGTGCGACGAGCCCGGCGAGGAGCGCGGCGATCGGAAGTCGGAACATCGTCTTCAAGCAACCCCCTCAGAAGAACGCCGTCAGCGACAGCGAAGCTTCGTAGTTGTGGCTCGTCTTGTTCGCACCGAAGACGTCGATCTCGTGAATGTGATCGCGCATGTCGAGGTGAACGGCGAGCCAGTCCCTGACCAGAATGCGGGCCCCGGCTCCCGCTGTCAGCGTGAATCGGTCGCCACCGGCAAACCGCGTGGCGCCCGCGCCGAGCGTCAGGTAAACGGCGCTGTTGTAGGCCCGCTTACCACCGAGGAATATCTCGCCTGGTAGCGCATTCCAGCCGAATCCGAGGCTGTAATAAGTGAATTGCCTCTCACTGTCGGTCAATAGGGGAGCCCCGCCCGACAGCCGCTCGAAGCTGGAGAAGCCGGCGTCGCTGGTCCCCACGATGGCCTCGGCGAAGAAGTCCTCGCTGACGTGGTAGGCGATCCGCGCGCCGTAGACCGGGTTGACCTCGAAATCCTCGACCGAGAGCGACCCGACGTAGAGGCCCGCCTCCCAGTTTTCGGTGTCGATCTTCGCGGGCTTGACCTCGCGCCGCTCGACCTGGGGATCGATGACGACCGGCGTCTCGCCGGCCTCCGGCGGAGGCGGGGGCTCGGCCTCGGGCGCATCCTTGCGCCAGGGCATGTATGAACAGCCCGTCACCAGGACGACCGCGCTCAAAAGAAGAATGCGAATCCGATTTTCCATTCCGTGTCTTCCTCGTTCTCGTCGCGGTCGGTGAAGACCACGTATTCCTTGTACTCGCCGCGGATGATGAAGCGCCGCGCGAGGTAAGCGCGGACTCCGACGCCCGCATAGGCGACCTGGTCGGTCCGCACTTCGGTCCCGACGAGCGTACCCTTAGGCTCGATGCGGATCACGCCCGTGCCGATCGAGAGGAACGGCTGGATACGCCAGTCGGGCCGCGGCACATGCGTCACGCCGAGCGTGAGATACTGGCCGTCTGAGAAATTTCCGAGCAGGTGCGCTACCGCCAGTTCCGCCGCCAGGTGCTCGTTGAAGGCGTAGGCGCCGTACGCCGTCACCACGTTCGACCCGCCGTAGTCACCGACCAGCAGCCCAACTTCGCGGCGATGCGCGCCGAAGTCCTCGCGCGACGGATCGTCGATGTCCATTTTCACGCCAGCGGGGACCAGCGTCTCCGACATCTGTCCCTTGTGCACCCAGCCCTCGCGTCCATTCTCGTCGATCACCTGGAACCAATCGGTGCGCCGCTTCTCGACCTGCACCCTTTCTCCACGCTCCACGACGTTGACGACCGGATATCCGCGGCCGGGGCCGGTGCGCATTTCCAGATAAGGATCGGCGACCGTGACCTCGAGCCCTTGCGCCCGGGCCGTTGCCGCCGCCGCCAGAAAGATCAGCAGCCCGCAGGCCGCGAGCCGCGCCATCGTTTCAGTTAACCGGTGCCATGAAGGGGTCGTTGTAATACTGCCCACCGATGTCCAGCCACTCGGCGATCAGCCGCAGTTCCGCCGGCGTCAGCCAACCCACGTGCGTGCCGCCCGCATCGAAGCGACTGAAGAACTCCGTCGATGACCCGGCGCCGGCCGTGCTCATCGAAGGGGCGACCGGCACAGGTCCCGGGATGTCCTGCAGCGCGCCCATGTTAACTTCCTGCGCGTTGTCCGTGAACAGGAGTTCGCGGTACGAGATCAGGTGATCGGCCTCATCCGGCGACGCGCCGCCCGACAGATCGAGCTGCGATGCTGGCACACGGACTGCACCGGCTGCATCGACCGGGCTGTGGCAGGAGATGCAGGTGTTGTCCGCGATGACGGCGCCATTCGCGTCGACGATCAGTCGCAACACGGACCAGATCGGATGGACGTGGACCGGATAGTGGATCGTGATCCGGCAGAGGGCGGACCAGTCGGACTGGCAGGTTGCCGAAGTCGGCGCCGGCGTAGTGAGCTGCGCGTAGCGATACGTGAATGGCACATCGGGCGCGCGTCCCGCCGCGATAGGGTCGGTCCACACGTCTTCGTAGAGCACATCGACCGAAGGCTTCTGCGCCGCGCAGTCCGTCTGGCAGGAAACGCGCGCGCGCGCTTCCGCCATCGACTCGCCCTGGTTCGCGAAGATCGCGGGATTCGAGTTCGGGAAAGGCTGGCCCGTCGTCGCCGCGCCCGTGTTGACCGCGACGAAAAGCTCGCGCCGGCCGTGCGACACGGCCGGCAGCCCGCCCGGCTGCGCGCCCGCGGGAATGTGGCATCCGTTGCAGGTCAGCACTTCGCCGGCGCGCAATTGCAGCCAGTTGAGATGGCGCGGCGAAATACGCCGGCCGTTTACGTCGAGTACGCCGATGCCGAACGGCACGCCCGCGGGAACCTTGATCTGCACCGAGCCGTCGGGCTCCACCGGCGCGTAGCCGAGGATCTCGCGCATGCCCAGGCCGCCCGCGGCTCCGAATGCCGTTCCGCGGAAATCGCGCACCTCGTCGTCCGGCAATCCGACCGCCTTTTCGATTCGCACGAAGCGGGCCGGGCGCTCATCGGCGGTCGTCTGCACCGGATCGATGAGCGAGGCGTAACCACCCGGCGCGACGTCGGCGCCGTCGAGATCGTAGACGCTCTTGATGTTCAGGATGCCGACGTTCTCGGCGGCGAGGATGGGGTCATAGTCGACGCCCGGGACTGCGTCGATGATCACGGCCGGCAAGGGCACGCGTGGCGCCAGCGAGATGACCTCGGTGTATCGGATGCCCTCGACCGGCTGGAGTATGGGCCGCTGTGTCATGTCGCGCGGATCGTAAAGCCATACACCATATAAAGGAGGAGCGGGCACGAGCGTCGCGTCCGCCAGGTTCGCGGGCGTGCAGGGCAGGGTGCGGCCGGCATCGTCGTTGAGCCGGCACATGGTCCAGGTCGACAACATGCGCCCAGTCCCGTCGCGAAGCGGGAAGACGGAAGAGTAGCGGCCGCCCGGCGAGAGGCCCGGATCGGTGCGCACGTCGTTGACCGAAAGCCGTGTCTGCGCGGGCCCCTGAAGCCCGGCGTTCGCGAGGTTCGCCTGCCCGATCTCGACGAAAGCCGCCGTGTCGATCGACACCGGGTCGCCGCCCTGCTGCGTGCCCTGGAAAGGCTTCAGCAGCGAGACCACGCGGCCGTCCTCGGTCGGGCGGGGCGCGAGGAACTGGATCTCCGTGGTGCCGGTGCCGGTCGCGTGGCTGTTCGCGCCGTATAGCAGCTCGAGGACGCTGCCGTCCGGATTCACCGTATACAAATGTATCGAGCTGCCGCTCGCGTTTTCCCAGCGGCTGAAGACGATGCGACCGTCGTCGAGCACGGAAGGATCGAGGTCGTGGCTCTGGTTAAACGAGATCTGGCGGATGCCCGAGCCGTCCTCGTTCATCACGTGCAGCACGAACGCGTGCTCGTTTTGGTCCTCGTCCTCGGCGGCGAACTGCGGCTTGCCCTCGTCGATCAGCACGGCCTTCGACTGGCGCTGGCGGGTCGAGGAGAAGACTATCCGTCCGTCCGGCAGGTAGTGAGGCGCGACGTCGTGGCCTTCCTCGGCGACGATGTCGGAAGTGATGACGCGGCGCAACACGTCGGTCGTCCGGTCGTACTCATAGATGTTCCAGGTCGGCTGCTCGCTGTCCATCGCGCCGGGGATGAGCGGCATGCGCATCGAGAAGATGATCCGGGTGCCGTCGAACGAGGCATCGATGTCGCGCACGTCCCAGAGTCCGCCTGTCAGGCGCTCCGTTATGTTGACCTCCGGCACGTCGGGCGCGGCGCGATCGCGAAGCCACACGTCCGCGCCCGCTTCGAATGTCTCGAGCTCGCGAACGTCGAGGTCGTCCAGGTCGTCGAGATCCTCCGGCAGCGCGCTGCGCACGTACGCGATCGGGATATCAAGCGTCACCGGATCGGGCGATTGCCCGTCGCCGATATTGACGTCGCCGTCGTGCCCGGTGGCACAAGCGGCGAGCCAAGCGGCAGCAAGAGCCGATATCCATGTTCTCGTATTCGTGACAGGCATCTCAATTCACTCCGGTACCGGCGGCGTTTTCTTCACGACAGAATGCAGGCGAACGACTGCGTCACGGACGTCGAAAACCTGCTGTCGTTCCATAAATACAAGCATTTGCGCGTTTGACGACCGGTCATGAGTTCAGCCTACCTTGACCTGCGTCGCGGGTGAATGTCGCGGTACAGAGACATTACCCACCCTGGAACACGCCGATATATTCGCCCGCAGTCTCGATAACAGCGAGCGAGTGGAGCACGGAAATGCCCTGGTCGCCAGAATCTGTAGGTTCGTTCGTGAAGCGCGTCACCGCTCTCGTGGTGCTCGCTGCATTCGCGTCACACGCCAGCGCGGGAGCGCGCGAGCAGGCGAAGCGGATGCACGACCGCATTGCGGGCGTGCCGCCGTCGGCCGCCGTGCTCGACGCGATGGAAACGGAGATCGCCGGGGGCGACACCGACGCTGCGGCGCTCATCGCGATGGACAATCCGGCGTTCTACTCGGTGACGATCAAGAACCTCGTCACGCCATGGACCAATCGCGAGCAGACGGTGTTCGCGCCGCTCAACGACTACACCGCGACCGTTATCGGGATGGTGCGCGACGACGTGCCATTCGACGAGCTGCTGTCGGCGGATATCCTCTACGTCGGCAATGCCGGGCTCGGCCTGCCCGCGGTATCCGCGACGAACAACACGCACTACGAGCAGATGGAGTCGAACGGCGTCAACCTGCTCACGGGCCTGCAGCGAACGACGCAGTCCGGCGTCTACGGCACGCCGCCCGCGGCAACCGCCGGCGTCATGACGTCGCGCGCCGCGGCACAGTCGTTTTTCATCGCCGGCACGAACCGGGCGATGTTCCGCTTCACGCTGCTGAACCACATGTGCCGCGACCTCGAAGAAGTGCAGGACACTTCGCGCCCGCCGGACCGCATCCGCCAGGACGTGAGCCGCAGCCCCGGCGGCGACGCGCGCCTGTTCCTGAACAACTGTGTCGGCTGCCACTCGGGCATGGACCCGATGGCGCAGGCCTTCGCGTTCTACACCTTCGACGACGCGCAGGGCCGCCTGGTGTACACGGGCGGCGCGGTGCAGCCGAAGTACTTCAACAACGACACGACTTTCGCATTCGGCTTCCGCACGCCCGACGACCAGTGGGAGAACCGCTGGCGCAAGGGGCAGAACGCGCTGCTTGGCTGGGATGCGTCGCTGCCAGGCACCGGCACGGGCGCGAAGTCGCTCGGCCAGGAATTCGGCGCGAGCGACGCGTTCGCGACCTGCCAGATCGAGAAGGTGTTCCGCACCGTCTGCCTCCGCGCTCCGCAGGACACGGCTGACCGCAACATGATCAGCACGATGTCGAATTCATTCCGCTCGAGCGGTTACCGGCTGAAGCAGGCTTTTGCCGACGCCGCCACCTACTGCATGGGCGATTGAGGGACAGCCGATGAATCGCAGCGTCAATTTCCGAATGCGCGTCCTCGCCGGCCTTCTGCCTGCGCTCGCCATGCTCGCCCTCGCTGGCTGCGGCGGCGCCTCGACCACTGAGAATCCCTCTACGACTCCACCGCCGCCCGCCGGCTATACCGGCCCGCCGCCGGCGAGCCAGGACGTGCAGGCCTTCAAGCTCAACGTCTGGGACAACCTGCAGGCGGCAAACCGCTGCGGCCAGTGCCATGGCACGGGCGGCCAGGTGCCGAGCTTCGTGCGCAATGACGACATCAACCTTGCCTATGAAGCGGCCAACGGCGTCGTCGATCTCGGAAACCCGGCTGCATCGACGATGGTCACGAAGGTCGGCGGTGGCCACAACTGCTGGCTCGCCGCGGATTCCGCCTGCGCCGACCAGCTGACAGTCTGGATCCGCAACTGGGCCGGCCAGACGCTCGGCGGCACGCGCGGCGCGCCGCTGCAGCCGCCGCCGATCAAGGACGTCGGCGCGAGCAAGTCCTTCCCGGCCGATTCCGCGCTCTTCGGCTCGACCGTCTATCCGCTGCTGACGCAGTACTGCTCGCGCTGCCATTCCTCGGGCGCGCTCACGCCGCAATCGCCGTTCTTCGCGGAAGCCGACGTGGACGTCGCTTACGCTGCGGTGCGCGCCAAGATCAACCTCGACTCTCCTGACCAGTCGCGCCTCGTGGTGCGACTGCGCGACGAGTTCCACAACTGCTGGACCGACTGCGCCACGGCCGCGAACATCATGCAGGACGCGATCGAGGACTTCGCCGACGGCGTGCCGCTCACGCAGGTCGACCCGAACCTCGTGATCTCGAAGGCGCTGACGCTCTATGACGGCACCGTCGCGAGCGGCGGAAACCGCTTCGACAATGCTGCGATCGCGCTTTACGAGTTCAAGACCGGCACGGGCACGGTTGCCTATGACACCTCGGGTGTCGAGCCCGCGCTCAACCTGACACTCTCCGGCGCCGCGACCTGGGTCGGCGGCTGGGGCATCGACCTGCGCGGCGGCAAGGCGCAGGGCACGACCGCTTCGAGCCGCAAGCTCCATGACCTGATCCGCGCGACGGGCGAGTACACGATCGAGGCCTGGGTCGCGCCGGCGAACGTCGTGCAGGAGCAGGCCTACATCGTCAGCTACTCCGGCGGCACGATGACGCGAAACTTCACGCTCGGCCAGACGATGTACAACTACGACTACTTCAACCGCGCGACGACGACGGACGCGAACGGCGAGCCCGCGCTGTCCACGCCCTCCGCGGACGAAGTGCTGCAGGCGACGCTGCAGCACGTGGTCGCGACCTACAGCGCGGTCGACGGCCGCCGTATCTACGTGAACGGCGAGCTGCGCACGACGGCGGACCCGGTGGCGGCCGGCCTCTTCACCGACTGGAATGACACTTTCGCGCTCGTGCTCGGCAACGAGGTCTCGAACGACCGCACCTGGCAGGGCGTCATCCGCATGGTCGTGATCCACAACCGCGCGCTGACCGAGGCGCAGATCGACCAGAACTTCGATGCGGGCGTGGGCGAGCGGTTCTACCTGCTGTTCTCGGTCTCGCACCTTGTCAACGTGCCGCAGAGCTACGTGCTGTTCGAGGCGAGCCAGTTCGACAGCTACTCGTACCTGTTCAACGAGCCGGCATTCATCAGCCTCGACGGCAGCCAGGACCCGGACCAGATCCGCATCCGTGGGCTGCGCATCGGCATCAACGGCGCCGAGGCGAGAGTCGGCCAGGCCTACGTACCGGTGGACCGCACGGTCACCGCGGCGGCCTACGAGCCTGCGACGGGCTTCGACCTAGCCAACATCGGCACGGTGTTGGCGCTCGACAAGGGCCCGTCTGCGGACGAGTTCTTCCTGAGCTTCGAGCAGATCGGCTCCAACAGCCACGCGTTCAATGAGCCGGCGCCGACGCCGCTGCCGCCGCCGCCCGACGGAGACCCGGCTTCGGAAATCGGCCTCAGGACCTTCCAGGAGATTTCCGCCTCGATTTCCGGCATGACCGGTGTGCCCACGACGAACCCGAACGTCGCGGAAACCTACCTGCGCGTGCGTGAGCAGCTGCCCACCGTCGAGAACATCGAGGGCTTCCTGTCCTCGCACCAGGTGGGTGCCGCCCAGCTCGCGATCGAGTACTGCAACGAGCTCGTGAACGACGGCGGCCTTCGCGCCGCGTACTTCCCGGGCTTCAACTTCGGGGCTTCCGCCGCGACGGCCTTCGATACGCCGGCCGAGCGCGCCCAGATCACGGGCCCGCTGGTCGCGCGCGCGGTCGGCACGGGGCTCGCGACGCAGCCGACAGCCGCCGAAGTCACGGCGGAAGTCGATGCGCTGATCGGAAGACTCACGACTTGCGGCGCGGGCTGCGCCGCCGATCGTACGGAAGTCGTGGTCAAGTCGGCTTGTTCGGCGGTCGTCGGCAGCGCCAGCACGCTGCTGCAATGAGGTGCTTGCAACGATGAAGAGTAAATCGCGCCGCGGCGCCCTCCATCCCGACGCCCCGCTGTACCAGGTGGACCATCCGCGTCCCGTCACGCGGCGGCAATTCGTCTCGCAGGGCTTCGTCGCGGGAGCGGCAACCGTCATCGCGCCGACGCTGTTCGGCCTGTTTGCCAACCCGCGAGCCGCGCAGGCCGCGCTCTCACCCGATCTCGAGGCCTTGAAGGCGAGCTGCGGCTTTGCCGTGCAGGGCGCGGGCAAGATCCCTTTCATCTGCATCGACCTCGCTGGCGGCGCCAACATGGCGGGTTCCAACGTCCTCACGGGCGGGCAGGGCGGTCAGCGCGACTTCCTCTCGGTCGCCGGTTACGGCCGCCTCGGCCTGCCGGGCGACATGGTCCCGAACGCACCGAATGCCGGCAGCCCGACAAACGATTTCATCGAGAGCCGCCTCGGGCTCCTGTTCCACCTGGACAGCGCCTTCGTGCGCGGCATCCTCGAGCGCGTCAACGTGACGACGGCTGCAAACGTGAACGGCGCGGTGATCCCGGCGCGCTCCGAGAACGACACAGGCAACAATCCGCACAACCCGATGTACGGCATCTTCAGCGCAGGCGCCGACGGCGAGCTCCTGACGCTGATCGGCTCGGAAAGCTCCGAGTCGGGCGGCAATTCGATGTCGCCTTCCTACCTGATCAACCCGTCCGTGCGCCCGACGAAGGTCGAGCAGACGAGCGACGTGACGGGCCTCGTCGACACCGGCAAGCTCGTCGGACTTCTCGACCAGGACGACGCGGTGCGCGTGATGGAGTCCATCCAGCGCCTGTCGGACGACAAGCTCGCGCGCGTCAGCACGGGAATCGCCCGCGACGCCGTCATCAAGGACCTCGTCCGCTGCAACTACGTGAAAGCTGCGGACCTCACCGACCGCTACGGCGACCCTTCGGCGCTGAACCCGGAGCTCGACCCGGACATCGTGGGCCCGACCGGCATCTTTACGCGCGCGGAGTTCGACAACGACGACGAGTTCCGCAAGACCGCGGCCGTCATGAAGCTAGTGATCAACGGCTACGCGGGCGCGGGCACCATCACGATGGGCGGCTACGACTACCACGGCCAGGGTCGCGCGACCGGCGAGCTGCGCGACCTGCGCGCGGGCCGCTGCATGGGCGCATGCCTGGAGTACGCGGCACGCCGCGGCGTCCCGCTCATGCTCTATGTTTTCAGCGACGGTTCGCTTTCGGCGGACGGCGTGGTCGACAACAGCACCGACGGGCGCGGCAAGTTCGACTGGTCGAGCGACAACCAGCAGACGGCCGCCTCGTTCTTCCTGGTCTACAACCCCGGGGGCCGCGCCCAGTTGTACACGGGAGACAGCCGGCCGCCCGAGCAGCATCAGCAGATCGGCTGGTTCAGGAACGACGGATCGGTGGAGACCGCGGGCACGCCAGCCGCGAACAACGTCAACCTGCTGGTTGAATCCGTGATCCTCAACTACATGGCGCTGCACGGCGAACAGGGCCAGTTCAGTACGAGATTCGCGGGCCACGGACTGGGATCGACCTCGCTCCAGGACAGCCTCATCGCGTTCAATCCGATCGTCAACGGCACCATTGTGTGACGTGCGCCGAGATCGCCGGCGCGCCTTAAGTAAACATATCCCGAGCCGGATTGGCCGGCGTTATGTCACGCGGGGTTGACGTTATGGATAGACGCAATCTTCGTCCGGCGGCGGTTATGCGCCTCCTGCTGGCAGCGACAGTCGCAGCGATTTCGCTTGCCGCGACAGCCGCCGAAGGGCCGACGGCCCCGGATTTTGCCCTCACCTCGACGTCAGGCACGAACTACCGCCTCTCCGAGTACCGCGGTGAGGTCGTCGCCCTCGTGTTCTGGGCGAGCTGGTGCGGCGACTGCCGGCGCGAACTCGAGCGCTTCGAGCGGCTGCGGCGCACTTACGGAAGCGTCGGATTCAACGTGCTCGGCGTAAACCTCGACCCGGAGCCCGAACGCGCCGCGGCGATCGCGGGTGCCGCGGGCATCGGCTACCCGGTGCTGCTTGATTCCGGCAAGGACGTCAGCAAGAACTATCGCGCGGACGACCTGCCGTTGATCGTCCTTATTGACCGCCGCGGCGCCATCCGCGCCCGGCACCAGGCGCTCGACGAGCGCGAGGAGCGGGGACTCCTTGTGAGTCTCCGCGACCTGATCGACGAGTAAGCGGGAGCGAGCATGAGAAGCGCAATTATTTCATTCCTGGCGGGCATCGTGATGTCGATGCCCGTGCTCGCAGGCGATACCACGGAGCCTGCGGCGGAACCTGCCGTCGGGCGTTCCGCGCTCGATTCCGAAGTCCAGTCGCTCCGGCGCGAGGTCGTCGACCTCAATCGCGACCTGTTCATGCTGGAGGAGGACCTGCTGTTCCCGGCGAGCACCCAGGTCGCGGTGTTCGTGTCGATGGACAGCAGCACGTTCTTCGCGCTCGACTCCGTGCAGCTGAAGGTCGACGACAAGGAGGTTGCGAACTACCTCTACACCGCGCGCGAGCAGGACGCGCTGAAGCGCGGCGGCGTGCACCGTCTGTGGCTGGGCAACCTGAAGGCCGGCGAACACGAAGTCGTCGCATTCTTCACGGGGCAGGGCACGCACGAACGCGACTACAAGCGCGGCACGACGCTCAAGGTGGAGAAGAGCGTCGGCGCCAAATACGTGGAGCTCAAGATCAGCGGCAAGGTCTCGAAGCTCCAGCCCGAATTCGTGGTCCGCGTCTGGGAGTAAGCGCGGGTGCTGCGGAAACTCCTCATCCTCGCCACGCTGGCGTGTCCGGCGTTTGCGGCGCCCGTCGTCGAGCTGGATGCCATCCCGGGCCTGCCCGCCGTCAAGGTGCAGGACCTGCACTACGGCGACGTGCTGTTCTATTTCTACCAGCACGACCATTTCGACGCGCTCGTGCGGCTCGCCGCCTATCACGACCAGGGACGGCTCACGTCTCACGCGCGCGATGCGGAGCTCCTGCGCGGCGGACTCTACCTCTCGCTCGGCCAGCATCGCGAGGCGCGCGAGATCTTCGAGCGCCTCCTTTCGGACGCATCGACGCCGCAGCCCGTTCGCGACCAGGCCTGGTACTACCTCGGCAAGATCCTCTATGCGGCCGGGCTCTACGAGGAGTCGGATCGGGCACTGCGCCATTCGGCCGGCTCGCTTGCAGTCGACCAGGAAGCGGAGCGCCGCCTCCTGATCGCCCAGGGGCTCCTGTACCGAAAGCAATACGAGCAGGCGATCGCAGAGCTGTCGAATTGGGATGGGCCGCGTTACTGGCTCGCCTACGGCCAATTCAACCTGGGCGTTGCGCTCGTGCGCGTCGGCCAGAAAGAGCGCGGGCTCGCGCTCCTCGACAGCGTGGGGCAGCTCGTCACGAAGTGGCCGGAGCTGATGGCGCTCCGGGACAAGGCAAACCTCGCGATCGGCTATGCGCACCTGCAGGCGGGCGAGCCCGCGGCCGCGCGACTGGCGCTCGATCGCGTGCGTCTCGCGGGGCCGCAGTCGAGCAAGGCGCTGCTCGGCGCGGGATGGGCCGACGCCACTGCGAAGCAGTACGAAACCGCATTGCTGCCCTGGCAGGAACTGCAGGGACGAAACCTGCTCGACGCCGCGGTCCAGGAATCCTATCTCGCCGTACCCTATGCCTACGCCGAGCTTGGCGCGATGGCGCAGGCGGTCGAGTACTACGAGAAAGCCATCGCGGCGTACGATGCGGAGCGATCGCGCATCGGCGAGTCGATCGGCGCGATCCAGAGCGGTCACCTGCTCGACGCTGCATTGAAGGCCGGCAGTGACGGTCGCGAGGGCTGGTTCGGCCAGCTCGCGGACCTGCCGGAATCGCCGGAATCGCGCTACCTCTACCACCTGCTCGCAGGCAACGAGTTCCAGGAAGGCCTGAAGAACTACCGCGCGCTCGACGCGATGGCGAAGAACCTGTCCGCTTGGTCCGACAGCCTCGGCGCCTTTACGGACATGGTCGAGACCCGCAAGCAGGCGTTTGCGGAACGCCTGCCGGCTGCCGACGCGCGGCTCGCGACCGTCGACGTCGCCACCATCAACGGGCGGCGCGATGCGCTCCAGGCCGAGTTCGAAGCGGCCGTTGCCGCGCGCGACATCGAGGCACTTGCGACCGGAGACGAGCGCGCGCAACTCGATACGCTCGACGCGGTCGACGCGGAACTGGCGCTTCATCCCGGCGATTCCACTTACGACGACGCGCGCGAGAAGGCGCGTCTCGCGCGCGGCGTGCTGCTCTGGAAGCTCGACGACGCCTGGAAGGTGCGAACCTGGCAGGCGAGCCGGGCGCTCCGTGAATTGAACGCCTCCGTCTACGATGCGCGCACGCGGGAGACCGCGTCCTCACGCGCACGCGAGGGTGCGCCCGAGCGCACCGCGGCGCTCGGGGCCCGCGTGCAGACGCTGTCTCCCCGCGTTGCAGCGCTTGCGGTGCGCGTTGTGGATGCGAAAGCCGGCCAGGGCCGGCGTCTCGCGGACATCGCGATCCGCGAACTCGAGGACCAGCGCAAGCGCCTCGACGAATATTCGGTCCAGGCGCGCTATGCGCTCGCGACGATATACGACCGCGCAACGGCCGGCGCGGCGCCCGCGAAGCCGACGGAGCCGGCGCCATGAGCCGTGCGCTGATCGCCGCCATCGCGCTCGCCCTGCTGCCGCTCGCAGCGGGCGCAGAGAAGGCACCGCCACCGCCGCCGACGCTCAAGGACCTGAAGCGCCAGGCGCCCGAGATCCGTACCGGCGAGACAGTCGCGCCGGATCCGGAGCGCGCAAAGGAACTTTACCGCCGCTTCCTCGAGCTCGAGGCGGGCGATCCCGCGCTGCGCACCGAGGCGATGCGCCGCCTGGGCGACCTCCAGATCGAGGCGGGCGACGCGGCGCGCGGCGAGACCGCAGGCCTCGGAGAGGCCGAGACCCGCGAAGCCATCGAGATCTACACACGGTTGCTCGAGCAACAGCCCGACTACCCGCGCGCAGACATCGTGCTTTACCAGCTCTCGCGAGCCTGGGAGTCGCTCGGCGACACCAACAAGGCGCTCGGCTATCTGGATCAGCTCGTCGCACGCTACCCGGGCAGCGCGCGCGTCGAAGAGGCCCAGTTCCGCCGCGGCGAGATCCTCTTCGTCGCGAAGCGATATGCCGAGGCACAGAAAGCGTACGAGGCGGCGAGCGCCTATGGCGTCAAGAGCGAGTTCTACGAGCAGAGCCTCTACAAGCTCGGCTGGTCTCTCTTCAAGCAGTCGGAGAATGAGGCTGCGATCGAACCGTTCGTGCGCGTGCTCGACCTCAATCTGATCGATCCGGCGAAGCCAGGCGGAGTGGTCGATCCGGCCGATCTCCCGCGTGCGGACCGCGAGCTCGTGCAAGACACGTTCCGCGTGCTCTCGATCGGCTTCTCCTATGTTGACGGCAAGGAGACGCTCGACGGCTTCCTGGCGCATCGCGGTGAGATTCCGTATGGCTACATGCTCTATTCCGAGCTCGGTGATCTGTACGTCACCAAGCAGCGCTACACCGACGCCGCGGACACCTACCGTGCATTCGTCGATCGCTATCCCGATCACGAGCGCGCTCCGCTCCTGCAGATGCAGGCGATCGAAGCCTACAAGAAGGGTGGCTTTGCCCAGCTGGTACTCGACGGCAAAAAGGAGTTCGTCGAGCGCTACCGGCTCGGCAGCACCTTCTGGGCGGCGCGCACACCGGAGCAATTCCCGCTGGTCGCGCGCGAGCTGAAGACCAACCTGACCGACCTCGCGCAGTACTACCACGCCGAGGCCCAGAAATCGAAGAAGAAGGCGGACTACCACGAGGCCGCACGCTGGTACCGCGAGTTCCTGCAGTCGTTTCCGGACGACCCGGAGTCGGCGCGCACCAACTACCTGCTCGCGGAGACGCTCTTCGAAAGCGAGGATTTCCGCACGGCTGCCGTCGAGTACGAGCGGACCGCCTATGCGTATCCGTTCCACGAGAAATCGGCGGAAGCGGGCTATGCGGCGCTCGTCTGCTACGAGCGCGAATCGAAGACGCTCGACGGCACCGCGCTTGCGGCCTGGAACCGCCAGCGTCTCGATAGCCAGCAGCGCTTTGCCATGACTTTCCCCGCTCACCCGGAGAGTTCGACGCTGCTCACGCGCACCGCGCGCGAGTTCTACGACCTCAAGGACCTGCCGAAGGCGCTCGAGGTCGCGGGTCTCGTCCTCGCGCGGCAGCCCCCGGTGGACATCGCGATGCAGCGCACGGCCTGGACCGTCACCGGCAACGCGCAGTTCGACACGGGCCGCTATGCGGACGCGGAAGGCGCGTATCTGCAGGTGGAGTCGCTGCTCGCGCCACAGGACCCGGAGTCGGCCGCGATCACGGAGCGCCTCGCTGCAACGATCTACAAGCAGGGCGAGTCGAAGCAGGCCGCCGGCGATGCCGCGGGTGCCGTCCTCGACTACCTGCGCGTCGGCAAGCTCGCGCCGGGCGCCGCGATCCGCGAGACGGCGGAGTTCGACGCGGGTGCGCTGCTCGTCGGCCTCCAGGACTGGCAGCGCGCCATACCCGTGCTCGAGGCTTATCGCGGCGCCTATCCATCGAGCGCCCGGCAGGCCGACGTGACCAGGAACCTCGCGCTCGCCTACCTCGAGGGTGGGCGGCCCGGCGAAGCCGCCGGAGAATTCGAGCGCATGGCGGCGTCGGGCGCCGAGACGCCGGAAGTGCAGCGCAACGCGCTCTGGCAGGCGGCCGAGCTCTTCGAGAAGTCCTCGCAGCCGGCGCGCGCGATGACAGCCTATGCGAATTACGTGGAGCGCTTCCCGGCGCCGCTCGCCAATGCGATCGAGGCGAGGCTCAAGCTCGCGGACTACGCCAGGGAGTCCGGCGACTATCTCGGCCGTCGCCGCTGGCTCGACGGCATCGTCGCCGCGGACCGCGACGCCGGTGCCGCGCGCACGGATCGCAGCCGCTACCTCGCGGCGCTCGCGACCCTGGAGCTCACGACCGCAAGCCGCGACGCCTTCCAGGGAATCCCGCTCGTCGCGCCGCTGCCTCGCTCGCTCGCTGACAAGAAGGTGGCGATGGAGCGCGCGCTCGGCGGCTACCAGGCCGCGGCAAGCTATGCCGTCGCCGAGGTGACGACGGCGGCGACCTTCGAGATGGGCGAATTGTATCGCCGGCTCGCGGCCGACCTCATGTCATCCCAGCGCCCGGCGGACCTCGATGCCGAGGCGCTCGAGCAATACGACCTGCTGCTCGAGGAACAGGCGTTCCCATTCGAGGAGAAGGCGGTCGAGATCCACGAGTTGAACGCGCGGCACGCGGCAGAAGGCCTTTACGACGCGTGGGTGCGCAAGAGCTACGCGGTCCTCGCGGAAGTCGAGCCGGCGCGCTTCGGGAAGAAGGTCGAGGCCGAGCCTTTCGTGGCCGCCCTCGAGCTGCCGCTCGCCGCAATCCCACTGCAGCCTGCGCCGGTCGTCGAGCCGCCGAAGAGGGGCAGGAAGGACGAAAAGGCGGCAGCGCCTGTGCCTGCGCCCGTACCGACGATCGCGCCTGCGGTCGCCGAGCAGTTCGCGGAGGCGGTCAGGCTGCTCGACTCCGGCAATCTTGCTGCGGCGCGCCCGATACTCGAGATGCTCGTCGCAGGCGAGCCATTGCTCGCTGCGCCCACCGTCAATCTTGGAATGCTGCATGTGCGCGAGGGCCGCTGGGCCGAGGCCGAGACGGCGTTGGCCGAGGGCATCCGCCGCGATCCGCAGAGCGCGGCGGCGCTCAACGAGCTCGCGTCCGTGCAGCGCGAGACAGGCCGGTTCAAGGATGCCGAGGCCAGCTATCGCCAGGCGCTCGCGGCGGAACCGCAGCATTACCGGACGCACCGGAATTTCGCCGTGCTGCTCGACCTCTATCTCTGGAGGCCGGCCGAAGCGCTGCAGCACTTCGAAGCTTATCTCTCCAAGTCAGGGACGGCGGATCGGCAGGTCTCCGGCTGGATCGCGGAACTCAAGCGACGTGTCGGCGACGTCGCCCGGACCGCGGAAGTGCAACCATGAACCTCGTGCCGCGCCTTCTGTCCGTGCTGATTTTCCTTGCGCCGCTCGCGCGCGCACAGGATGCAGATCCGATCGAGCCTGCCGCGCCCGCCGATGAGCCCGCGATCGCCGCGGACGACACGGCGCCGCCGACCATGGATCACCTGGAGCTCGATCCGACCTCCATCACGGGCAACCGCGAATTGCCCAAGGTCATGGTGATCGTGCCCTGGAAGCGCGCCGAGCTCGGCGACCTCGAGGGCCGGCCCGCCAACAGCCTGCTGAACGAGGTGCTGGAGCCGGTCGACCGCGAGGTCTTCCGTCGCGAACTGCGCTATTTCGAGGCCCTTGAGACGAAACCCGAGACATGAGTACCGTTTTCACGAACCCGTCCCTGACAACCTAACCCCCTTAAAGCCCGCAACTGGAGCCGCCCATGCACGCCCTGGACATCATCCTCAACTTCTTCCGCGAGGGCGGGGTGTTCCTGTACCCCATCGCTCTCGTGTGGGTCGTCGGACTCGTAATCGCTCTCGAGCGCTTCGGGTTCGTGCTTCGCGTCGGCGCAGGAAACCGCCGCATGTGGTCGCAGATCCAGCCGTTGCTCGAAACGGGGAAATTCCGCGAGGCCCTGCAGGCCGTATCCAACTCCCAGACGGCGCTCGCACACATCATGCGTTACGGCATCACGCGCATCCAAACCGCGCGGCGCCGAGACGACATCGAGAAGGCGCTCGAGGAGAGCCTGGTCGAGGTCATTCCGCGTCTCGAGAAGCGCACGCACTACCTCGCATCGCTCGCGAACATCGCGATGCTAATGGGCCTGCTCGGCACGATCGTCGGCCTGATCGGCGCCTTCGCCGCGGTCGCGCAGGCAAACCCGGCGGAAAAAGCGAGCCTGCTCGCGGCGTCGATTTCGGTCGCGATGAACAACACGGCGCTCGGCCTCGTCACCGCGATCACGCTCCTGCTCGCGCACCTCTACCTCGAGACGAAGACCACTGAGATCGTCGACAGCCTCGAAGTCGCATCCGTCAAGTTCCTGAACGCGCTGCACGAGCGGAAGATGGATCCCGAGTCGCAGCAGGAAGCCGCGCGGCAGCAGCATCGCCCGCTCGAGGCCGGCGTTAAGGGCGCCCGCGCATGAGCGGTTCGCGCATAGCCAAGCGGCAGTCGCGCAATCACGCGCGCTACCGCGGCAGGAACGACATCAACATCGTCCCGATGCTGGACGTGATGGTCATCCTGATTTTCTTCCTGATCTTCACGGCCGTGTTCTCGAAGATGAATATCCTCGAGCTCAACCTGCCGGTGGACGGCGGCCCACCGCCGGAGCTGCCAGCCATGCTGGAGCTGGAAGTGATCGTGCGCAGCAGCGCGATTGAAGTCGCCGACCGTAACACCGGCCTGCTCCAGAGGCTTCCGCACACTGCCGGTGGCGCCGACTTCGAGGGTCTTTCCAACTACCTGCGCAGGGTCAAGATCCGTTTCCCGGAGAAGAAAGACGCGACCGTTCTGCTCGAGGCGGACATCCCCTACGACACTATGGTCCACGCGATGGACACCATAAAGTCCTTCGACACAATGCTCGACGGCCGGCCGGTTCGCGGCGAGCTCTTCCCGCAGATCGCAGTTGGCGACGCGCCGATGCCGCTGGTGGCCAGCCGATGATTGCCTCGCGCCTCAAGCGCCACCGCAAGCCCAGCCGCCGCGCCGCCTCGCATGGCATGTCGTCGCTTATCCCGATGATCGACATGCTGACGATCCTCGTCGTGTACCTGCTGGTGCATGCGGCGGACTACGAAATACTTCCGAACACCAAGAGCATCCAGATCCCGCAGTCCATGTCTGAGACCAAGCCGCGCGAGACCGTGACGGTCCTGATCACGAAAAAGACCATATTCGTGAATGGCACTGCGCTCGCCGAAGTTGCAACTCTTCGCGCCAGGAAGGACGCGGTGATCGAACCGCTGCGCAAGGCGCTGCGCACCGAGGCCGACAAGCGCATGCTCAAGGACCGAGAAGACCCGACTTCGCACGAAGTCACGGTCCTCGCGGACAAGGACCTGCCTTACAGCTTCGTGAAGACGATCCTTTCCACCTGCACGGCGGCGGAGTACGGCAAGGTGTCGCTCGCAGTCCTCGAGCGGGAACGCGCCTATAGCGGCCGGAACCCGGTCTGAGGCGGACATGACCGCGCTCGCAACCAACTATCGGATTTTCGACCTCCCGTGGACGCCCGACGAGGACGAACAACAGCGCCTTCGCAAGACCGCGCGCACGGCACTCCTGGTTTTCGCCGCGCTCGGTATTCTCATCCCGCTCTTGCCCGTCAGGGAGCGGCCGCCGCCGCCGCCGTTGCCCGAGGAAGTGGTCAGGCTCGTCCTCGAGCCGCCGCCGCCGCCACCGCCGCCGCCCGAGGCGAAGAAGCCGGAGCCGAAGCCCGAGCCCAAGCCTGAGGTCAAGCCAGTCCCGATTCCGAAGCCCGTGGACCGCCAGGCCGAGGCGCGCAAGAAGGCGGAGAAATCGGGCCTGCTCGCGATGAAGGACCAGCTCGAGGACCTGCGCCAGGCGCTCGAGCCGACCGAGATGAGTTCGGCCCCGCTGATCGGCCGGGTCGAGGGCCAGAGCCGCGCGGAGCGCTCGCTCGTGACCTCGCGCACCGGAGTCGGCAGCGGAGGCATCAACACCAGGAAGCTTTCGTCCGGGTTCGGCAGCGGCCCTGGAAACCTGAGAGGACATGCGACGGACGCGGCCTCACCGTCCTTCGCCGACAAGATCGGCGACAACCAGGCGCAGGCCAGCCGCAGCGGCTCGGGCGGCAGGGCTTCGCGCAGCCGCGAAGAGATCGAGATCGTCTTCGACCGCAACAAGTCCGCGATCTATGCCCTCTACAGCCGGGCATTGCGCGAGCAGCCGGAACTCCAGGGCAAGGTCGTGGTGCAGCTGACAATTGCGCCGACGGGCGAAGTCATCGACTGCCGCGTCGTGTCGACCGAACTGAACGACGCCGAGCTCGAGCGCAAGCTGGTCGCGCGCATTCGCATGTTCCGCTTCGAAGAGAAGGACGTCGAAGCGATGACGACGACGAAACCGATCGAATTCTTCCCGGCCTGACGCCAAACGGCTAACATTCGGCTCCCGCCACGCAGGGATCAACCAGGGGATCCCAGGGGGCCGCCATGAACATCGAAAAGAACCGCGTCGTAACGCTGCACTACACGCTGCGTGACGAGCAGGGCACGGTCATCGATTCCTCGAGCGGCCGCGGGCCGCTCAGCTACATCCACGGCAAGGGCAATATCATCCCGGGTCTCGAGCAGGCGCTCGCGGGCCGGGTAGCGGGCGACAAGCTTGACGTGACCGTGGCGCCTGATCAGGGCTACGGGCGCCGCGATGAGCGGCTCGTGCAGATCGTGCCGCGTACGAAGTTCAGCGAGCTCAGTGAAATCACGCCGGGCATGCAAGTGCGCTCGAATGGCCCGAAGGGGCCGCGCATGATGACGGTAATGCGAGTCGAGCGCGACTTCGTGACGGTCGACGCCAATCATCCGCTGGCCGGGCGCACGCTGCACTTCTCTCTCGAGGTCGAGGAGGTCCGGAAAGCGACGCACGAGGAAGTTTCGCACGGTCATGCGCACGGGCCGGGCGGCCACCACCACTAGTCGGCAGCCTGGCACCCGCGTGATTCACCGGCAGAACCTGCAGTTTTCCGAGAAGGACACCGCGCTCCGCGAAGACGTGCACGCGCTTGGCGGCCTCGTGGGCGATGTGCTCCGCGACCAGGGCGGCGAGCGGCTCTTCAACCTGGTCGAGGGGGACCGCGTCGCGGCGATCGGGCGCCGCGAGGGCCGCGACGAAAGCGCGGCCCTGCTCGTCGCGCGCACTGCAGGGCGCGATGCCGCCGATTCTCGCGATCTCATCCGCGCATTCAGCACCTGGTTCGAGGTCGTGAACCTGGCGGAACGAGTGCATCGCGTCCGGCGCCGGCGCGAGTACCTTCTGCACAGCGACCGGCCGCAACCCGGTGGGATCGGCGACTGCATGTACCGCCTGAAGGCCGGCGGCTACGACGCGCAGCGCGTCATCGAACTGCTGTCCGGCGTCACGATCTATCCGGTCTTCACGGCGCATCCGACCGAGTCGACACGTCGCACGATGCTGCGCAAGCAGCAGCAGATAGCCGACATGATGATCGAGCGTCTCGACCCGACGCTGACGCCGATCGAACGGCGCTCCATCTGGGAACGCATCCGGATGGAAGTGACGTCCGGGTGGCAGACTGAGTCGCACTCGCGCGAACGTCTGACTGTCGCCGACGAGCGCGAGCACGCGCTCTTCTACCTTGCGGAAGTCATTTACCGCGTGGTGCCCGCGCTCTACGAGGAAATCGCGCTCTGGATGCAGACCGTCTTCGGGATGCCGCCCGAGCTCGTCAAGATGCCGCTGATGCTGCGCTTCGGCAGCTGGGTCGGCGGCGACATGGACGGCAACACCGAGGTGCACGCGAAGACGATCCGGGAGACTGCGCATCGCCAGCAGCAGCGCGTGATCTCCGCGTACTTCCAGGAATGCCGCGCGCTGGCCGGCAAGCTATCACAGAGCGCCGGGCGCGTGGCGGCGAGCCGCGAGCTCGAGGCGCGCATTGCCGAGTACGACATCCTGCTGCCCAAGGCGCGCGAACGGGCATCGACACGGCATGACCGGATGCCTTATCGGATCTTCCTCGCCCAGGTGGCCGAGCGGCTCCGGACGACCTACGACGGCAGGCCGAATCATTACGAGTCGGCGGACCAGTTCGTACGCGACATCCAGCTCATGGCAACGAGCCTGCGCGAGAATCACGGCAGGCACGCGGGACTGTTCGCGGTCGAGCGGCTGCTTTGCCGGGCGCTCACCTTCGGTTTTCATCTCGCGACGCTCGACGTGCGGCAACACGCGGCCGTCCATCGCGAGGTGATAGCACAGGGGCTCGGCCGCGAGGACTGGCCGGGACTCGCCCCGCGGGACCGGAGCGTCGCGCTCTGCGAATCGATTTCCCGCGACCGCGGCCCGGCCGCCGGCTTCGACGCCGTCGGTCGCCGCACGCTCGCGGTGTTCGAAGCGATGATGCAGGCGCGCTACAAGTACGGCGAGCGCGCGATCGGCGACTACATTGTCAGCGGCACGGAGTCGGCCGACGACGTCCAGTCGGTGCTTCTGCTCGCGCGGTGGGCGAACATCACGGATCGCGATAGCGGGGAGGTGCCGCTCGATGTCGTGCCATTGCTCGAGTCGGTCAACGCGCTCGAAGGCGCGGGGCCGGTGCTCGATTCGCTGCTGGCCGAGCCCTCATACCAGCGCCACCTCGCGGCGCGGGGCGGCCGCCAGACGGTGCTTCTTGGCTACGCGGAGAGCAACCAGGCTGTCGGCATCGCGGCATCACGGCACGCGATCTACCAGGCGCAGGTCGAGTTGATTGCGTCGGCAAGGAAAGCCGGAGTCGACCTCACGCTTTTCTATGGACGCGGCGGGCCGTCGAGCCGCGGCGGCGGGCCGATCGAGCGCCTCGTCGAGAGTGCACCCGAGGGCGCGACGCGCGGACGGCTCCGCGCGACGGAGCAGGGCGAGGGCATCAGCAACAGTTACGGCCTCAGGCGCATCGCGCTCAGGAGTTTCGAGAAAGCCGTGTTCGCGGTCGCAATGGACCGCACCGAGATCCCGCAGGCCGCCGCACGCGAGCGCGAGGTCCAGGGCCTCATGGCAAGCGTCGCTTCAGCGAGCCGCGCGCGCTACCGCGCGCTGGTCCACGATCAGCCGGAGTTCCTGAAGTTTTTCCGCGAGGTCACGCCCATCGACGTGATCGAGCGCATGCAGATCGGTGGCCGCGTCGCGACGCGACACGGCAGCGGCGTCGCGGCCGTGCGTTCGGTGCCCTGGGTCTTTGCCTGGATGCAGAGCCGGCACGTGCTGCCCGGGTGGTACGGAATCGGCTCCGGGCTCGAAGCCGCGGCGCGCGAGCACGGCGCCGATGCGCTGACGAAGGCGCGCACCGACTGGACGTTTTTCGCGAACCTGCTGGACGACGTCGAGATGGACCTGGTGCGCGCAGATCTCGACATCGCCGTGTTCTACGAGGGCCTCGCGAGCGGCGACGTCGGCCCGATCGCGGCGGAAATCCGCCGCGAGCACGCACTCGCGAAGCGGTGGGTCACGACGATTCGCGGCGAGAAGGAGCTGCTGGACGACAGGCCGCAAATGCAGCGTTCCGTGATCCTGCGCGCGCCCTACGGCGATCCGATGCACCTGATGCAGGTCGACCTGCTGCGCCGGTGGCGCGCGGCAGGCCGGAAGGATGCGGCACTCTTCGACGCCTTGCTCGCGAGCGTATCCGGCATCGCGCTCGCGTTGCAGGCGACCGGCTGATGGCCGCCGTGCAGCGAAGCGTGTGCGTCTACTGTGCTTCGAGCCAGGCCTGCGACGCCGAATACCACGACGTCGCGAGACGGCTCGGCGAGCTGCTGGCCGGCGCCGGGTGCACGATCGTCTACGGGGGCGGGCGCGCGGGCTCGATGGGCGCACTCGCATCCGGCGCTCTGGCGGCCGGCGGGCGCATCGTCGGCGTGATCCCCAAGTTCATGGTCGACCTCGAGTGGGGTCACGACGACCTGACCGAGCTGCACGTCGTCGAGGACATGCGCACGCGCAAGCACGAAATGCTGACCCGCGCGACGGCGGTCGTCGCCCTGGCCGGCGGCACCGGCACCCTCGAGGAGCTGTTCGAGGCGATCACGCTGAAACGCCTCGGCCTCTTCCTCGGACCGATCGTCGTCGTCAACACGCGCGGATATTACGACGCGCTGATCGCGCAGCTCGCGACGGCGATCGACCGCCGCTTCATGGATGCGAGGCACGAATCGATGTGGACCGTCGTCGGGGAAGCCGATGAAGTGCTGCCGGCGATCGAGGCGGCGGCCAGCTGGAGCGCAGACAGCCGCGGCTTCGCCGTGGTGCGTTGATTCGGATAAAATGCGCGCATGAGTACAGAAAGACCCCTGGAAGCCCAGATGAGCGCGGAGTCGCTCTACCGTGAGGACGTATTCACCGACCAGCGCGTCGGCACCGTCCGGCGAATGACGCCGGTCAAGTCCGACGGAAGCGACGATCCCACGCGTCCCCTGATCTTCGTCGGCCAGGCGACTGTCATGACGCCGATGGGTTCGCTGCCGCTCTCGTTCGAGCTGAATGCGAAGTCGCTCGCCGAAGCAGTGACACAGTTCGGTCCGGCGGCCCAGCACGCGATCGAAGAGGCCGCCCGCGAGTTGCAGGAGCTGCGGCGCCAGGCCGCCTCGTCCATCGTGATTCCCGACGCGGGTGGAGCGGCGCTCAAGGGCATGGGCGGGAAGGGCGGGCTTCAGATCCCCTGATCGGTGTAGTGCTTCGCCAGCCAGTCCTGCACTTCCTTGTAGAAGTAGCGGCTGTTTTCTCCTTTCAGTATCCAGTGATTCTCGTCGGGGAAGATGACGAGCCGGCTCTCGACCTGCTGCCGCTGCAGCACGGTCCAGAATTCGAGTCCGTTGTTGTACGGAACCCGGAAGTCGCGCTCGCCGAAGGTCACGAGGATCGGCGTCTTCAGCTTCTTCGAGCGCCAGAACGCGCTCTGGTCCTTCCACACCGCGTTGCCCTGCCACGGCGGACCGCCGAGGTTGCGCTCGCGTGAATAGGCGATGTCGCTCGTGGTCCACTGCGTCTTCAGGTCGTAAAGACCGGCGTGGCTCACGAGTGCCCGGTAACGATCGGCCGACACCGCAAGCCAGTTGGTCAGGTGGCCGCCGTAGCTTGCGCCGCCCGCGGCCTGCCGGCTCGCGTCGATGAACGAATAGCGGCGGATCGCCTCGTCGGCGGCCTGGTTGATTTCATCCGACGGTCCCGCGAGCGGATCACCCTGGATTGCCTGCGCGAATGCCTCCCCAAAGCCGGTTGAGCCCGTGTAGTTCGTCATCAGGACGACGTAACCGGGCGCTGCAAGCAGGTGGTAGTTCCACCGGATGAAGAACTCGTCCTTGTACATCGTGTGCGGCCCGCCGTGGATCAGCACGAAGAGCGGGTACTTCTTCGCCGGATCGAATCCGGGCGGCAGTGCGATCATGCTGTGCAGGCGCCGGCCGCGTTTCGACTCGAACCAGAACTCCTGCACCGGCTGCCAGTCGATCTGCGCGACCTGTTCTGCATTGAAAGTGGAAAGCGCCTGGCGCCCGCCGCTCGCAGCATCGATCCGCGCGACTTCCGGCGGGCACACCGCGCTGCCCCAGGTGGCGACGACGACAGGCGCGTCTTCTGTGCCCTCGACCTGGAGCCCGGAGAAGCTGCCTGTTTCGAGCTGCCCCAGCTCGCGCACTTCGCCACCTGCGGCGCGCACGGTGAAAATCCGGTCGTGACCCTCATCCTCCGCGACCAGGTAGATCGTTTCGCCGTCAGGGCTCACCTGGAAGCTGCCCACCGCGCGGTTGAATCCGAAAGCGACGGGACGCGGCGACTGATCTGCCCAGTCGAAGCGCACGAGTCGTTCGTCGTTGTAGACGAATTTCGTCCGGGGGCTCGCGCGCGCGTAGAGCGCAGAACCGTCGCCGGCGAACTGCGGCTGCGAATAGCTCGCCTCGTCGCCGGTAATCTTCCGTGGCTCGCCGCCGGCGGCTGGCATTGCATAGAGCGCCGTCTGCACGTCAGCGCGGGCCGACTGGTCGCGGGCGGTCGTCGCCGAGAAGACGATGGTGCTGCCATCCGGCGACCACGCTGCCTGGAGCTGGTCGCCATCGTTGTCGAGGTCGCCCCCATAACCGCGGAAATTCCGTAGCTCGCTGCCGGCCAGAAGGTCCTGGACCTCGGAGCCATCGCCCAGCACCTGGAGCATGAGCGTCGGCCGGCGCTCGTCCAGCCAGCGGTCCCAGTGGCGGATCGGAAACTGGTCATAAACTCGCGCGCCGTACTTGCGGGCCTTGCGTTCCTCGAGTTGCCTGCGGTTGTCCATGTCGTTCATCGCGCCGGGAAAAGTCATGCTCGAAAACAGGATTGCCTGGCCGTCCGGGCGCCACAACGGCAGGGACGCGCCGGTCGCGACCTTCGTGACCCGCTCGGCCTCGCCACCGCCAGCGATGTCGAGCACGTAGACCTGTGCTTCTTCCTGTCCGTCGCGCTTCGCTGCAAATGCGATGCGCCGCGAATCCGGGCTCCAGGCGGCATTCGACTCGGCACCGGTCGAGAACGTGAGGCGCCTGGGCGGCGCACTGCCGTCGGCAGGCACGAGCCACAGGTCACTCGCTTTCGCGCTGTCATCGTAGGCAGGCTCCGCGACTGCCACGACGACGAGCCGGCCATCGGGAGAGAGTGCCGGCGCGCCGACGCGCTTCATGAGCCAGACATCTTCGTGCGTGATCGGGTGCTTCGCGGCGCCTTCCGCAAGCGCAACGGATGAAGCGAGGCACAGGAGGACGAGCAGGCAGTGCGATTTCATGTCTCTCCTCAGGATCGCCACTGGCGTGCGCATACGTTTTGCAGGAGCCAGGGCTGGTCGGGGATCAGAGTCTCGCTGAATAGCTCGCCGCGGCCCTGGAGCGGCGTCCAGTCCGTGTACGCGCCGACCAGCGAACCGAGGTAGGGGCGAGCGACTTCGAGGACCTCGCGGAAGTCCAGCTGGTCCGCCTCGCGCAGTCCCTCGGCTGGATTTCGAATCGCCCAGATCGTGGCACCGAGTGCGCCGGCCGCGACCTGGAGGCAGGTCGCATTCGTGTAGGGAACGTGCCGCCGCGCTTCAGCGATCGAAAGCTGCGACCCGAACCAGTAGGCGTTCCTCGAATGGCCCGCGATCAGCACGCCAAGCTCGTCCATTCCCGTGACGATTTCGGCGCGGATGATCCTTCGCGTGGGCTGCGGTGTCCAGCCGCGGCCCTCGAGCTCGAGCGTGGAGAGCATCGCGTCGTCGCAGGGGTGGTAGACGAACATCACGGTCGGCCGGTAGTCGATCTTCGACGCGTGGCGCAACGTCAGGTAGTCGGCAATCGAGAAAACCTCGTCATGCGTCATCAGGAGGCCCTGGAAGCCGCCGGAGGAAGGCAGCCAGCTGCGCGCATAGGTCGCGCCGCCCGGCCGATGCAGGTATACGGATCCGCAGCGCGGCCGGTGCCAGTGCGAGCCCGTGGGCTTTTTCGGCTCCGAAGTGCCGATCGACAGTTCCGTGGGCTGCATCAGCTCGTCGACGAATCCATCGATGGACCAGGTGTTCACGAACTCGTTGGGCCGCTTCGGCCGGTCGGTCGCCTGCGTGTCGCGCTCGGAGACCTGGATCAGCGTGACGCCGAGGTCCCGCGAGAGCGTCGCCCAGCCGGCCTGGTCGGCGGGCGCCTCGATGCTCCTGTTGAGGCCGCTCGCGAGGTCGAGCAGCGCCTGCTTCACGAAGTGCGAGACGAGGCCCGGATTCGCGCCGTGGTCGACGACCGCAGTCGGCGCGCCTGGCTTCAGGCGGCGACCGAGCTTCAGCATGTCCTCGCGTGTTCGGAAGTTCGTGCGCTCGCGCATCGTCAGCATCGGGTTGTCGAACACGCCGGGCCAGGGCTCGACCGACGTGTCGACATAGAGCACGCCGTGCGAGGAGCACCATTCGACGAGGTCGAGGCTCGAGACGTCGACCGACAGGTTGAGCAGCAGATCCCCGGACTTCAGCCGCCGGCGCAGTTCGCGCTGGTAGGTGGAGGGCTTCAGGTGACAGTGCACGAACTTCGCCTGATTCGCGCCGGCGAGCGCACGGCCCTGTTCGCTCGCTTCGAGCACGGTGAGCCCGTCGTCCGGCAGCGTCAGGTGGCGGCGCAGCAGCGGCAGCATGGCCTGGCCGATGCTGCCGCAGCCGACCATCAGCACGCGGCCGGAAAAGCTGGCGGTTTCGATGCGTTGGCCCCCCACGCCGCGACCCTAGCAAAGTGCCGGCCGTCGCGCACGTTAGGGCATAATCCACGGGCATGAAAATGAAGCGAATCGCGTCGCGCGGCTGAAGATGCGCATCCGCCACTTGCTGTTCATTTTGTTGCCGCTCCTTGCCTCTTGCGAGCGCGAGCCCGAGTACGACCTGCTCGTGCGCGGCGGCACGATCTATGACGGATCCGGGCAGGCGGGATACGTCGGCGACGTGGCAGTCAAGGGCGATCGAATTGCCTATGTCGGGCCAGGGGCGACCGGCAAGGCGCGCCTCGAGATCGACGCAAACGGCCAGGCCGTCGCGCCGGGCTTCATCAACATGCTGTCCTGGTCGAACGAATCGCTCCTGATCGACGGTCGAGGTCAAGGCGAACTGCGCCAGGGCGTGACGCTCGAGGTGCTGGGCGAGGGCGAGTCGATGGGACCGCTGACCTCCCAGATGAAAGAAGACCTCGTTGCGCAGCAGGGCGACCTCAAGTACCCCGTCGAGTGGACGACGCTCGGCGAGTACCTCGAGCTTCTCGAACGCAAGGGAGTTTCAATGAATGTCGCTTCGCACATCGGCGCGGCGACCGCCCGGATGAACCTCCTCGCGTCGGAAGACGTGGACCCGACGCCCGAACAGCTCATGGCGATGCAGGACGTCGTGCAGAAGGCCATGGAGGAAGGCGCGCTCGGGGTGGGCTCCTCGCTGATCTACGTTCCGGGCACGTTCGCCGGAACCGACGAGCTCGTCGCGCTCGCGTCAATCGCAGCACGCTGCGGCGGCATCTATGCGACGCATATGCGCAGCGAAGGGATGGGACTCCTCGAAGCGGTCGACGAGACAATCGAGATCTCGCGCCGCTCGGGCGCGCCCGCCGAGATTTATCACCTGAAGGCGGGTGGGCGGGAATACTGGCCCAAGATGGACGAAGTGATTTCGAAAATCGAAGGCGCGCGGCGCGCGGGCCTTCGCATCACGACGGACATGTACGCCTACCCGGCCGGCAGCACGGGGCTCGATGCCGCGATGCCGCCCTGGGTCCAGGAGGGCGGCAACGCCGCCTGGTTTGCACGCCTGCGCGATCCTGCGATCCGCAAGCGCGTCGCCGCCGAGATGCGCGCCGAAGTGACCGACTGGGAAAACCTGATGCGCGCGTCCGGCGGGGCGGAGAACGTACTGATCATCGCCCTGCGCAAGCCCGAGCTTAAGCCTTTGATCGGCAAGACACTCGCCGAGATCGCGCGCGAGCGCGGCGTCACGCCGGAGGACGCGGCGATGGACCTCGTCGCGGAGGACGAGACCCGCGTCGGCGCCGTCTATTTCCTGATGTCGGAAGACGAAGTGCGGCGCAAGGTGGCGCTGCCTTTCATGAGCTTTGGCTCGGACGGTTCCGCGGTCTCGGCCGAGGGAATATTCCTCAAGAGCAGCCTGCACCCGCGCGGCTATGGCAATTTCGCGCGCGTTCTCGCGCGCTACGTGCGCGACGAGAAGCGCGTTGCGATCGAGGATGCAATACGCCGCATGACTTCGCATCCCGCCATGGTGCTCGGGCTCCGCGACCGCGGCAGCCTCAGGCAAGGCAACTTCGCCGACGTCGTCGTCTTCGACCCGGCGAAGATCCAGGATCACGCCACCTATGTGGCGCCGCACCAGTACTCCACCGGTGTTTCGCAGGTGATCGTGAACGGCGTGCTCGCACTCGAGAACGGGGAGCCGACCGAAGCGCGGCCGGGACGCTTCGTGCGCGGACGCGCCTGGACCGGACTCAAGGACGGGGGTTGCCGCGCGACCGCGGCCGACTGGGACTGGCCGCAGGTCCGCTAAGGCACCTCTGCCGTTGCCTTTCGAGTTTCTCATCTTCGGCATCACGCTCGTGGGCGTTGCGCTGTTCCATCGGCGTGCGCTGCCGATCGCGGCCGCCGGGCTCTTCGCCATCATCGCCTTCGAGTGGCTGATCACGGAGTTCCCGCCCGGGCCCGGCGCCGCGGGACTTGCAGCGCACTTTGCTGACGAGTGGGTGATCCTGGTCAACCTCTTCCTGCTGCTCGTCGGGTTCGCGCTCCTCGCAGCGCATTTCGAGGAGAGCGGCCTGCCCAGGACCCTGCCGCATTACCTGCCGGACGACTGGACTGGCGCGCTTGCGCTCCTCGCGATCGTGTTCGTGCTGTCCGCGTTCCTCGACAACATCGCTGGCGCGCTGATCGGCGGCGCAATGGCGCATTCGCTGTTCAAAGGACGCGTGCGAGTGGGTTACCTCGCGGCGATCGTCGCTGCATCCAATGCGGGCGGTTCGGGCAGCGTGATCGGCGATACCACGACTACGATGATGTGGATTCATGGCGTGCCGCCAATTGAAGTCCTGCACGCCTACATCGCCGCCGCTGCCGCGTTCCTCGTTTTCGGCCTTCAGGCAGCCAGGTCGCAACAGCGCTACGCCCCGATTATCAAGGACGCACCGACCGCGCACGTGATCGACTGGCCACGGGTCTTGATCGTCCTCTTCATCCTCGCGAGTGCGGTTGCCGTGAATGTCGGCGTGAATGCGACGCATCCGGAGATTTCATCGCGCTTTCCGTTCATCGGCGCCGCAGTCGCCGCGGCAATCACGCTCACCGCCGGCTGGCGCCGGCCGGACTGGAGCATCCTGCCGGGCGCCGTGAAGGGATCGATCTTTCTCCTCTGCCTTGTGGCCTCCGCCTCGTTGATGCCGGTGGATTCGCTGCCGGCACCGTCCTGGCAGAACGCGTTCGCCCTCGGATTCGTGTCCGCGTTCTTCGACAACATTCCCTTGACTGCACTCGCGCTCGAGCAGGGCGGCTACGACTGGGGCGTGCTCGCTTATGCCGTCGGCTTCGGCGGCTCGATGCTCTGGTTCGGATCCTCCGCGGGCGTCGCGATCTGCAACATGTTTCCGGAGGCGCGCTCGACCGGGCGCTGGCTGCGGGAAGGCTGGCCGATTGCAGCAGCCTACGTCGCGGGCTTCTTGGCGATCATGGCGGTACTGGGCTGGCGCCCGGACGGCTAGGCGCGGGCCAGGTTGCCGGTGTGCCGGTGTGCCGGTGTGCCGTGTCAATCGTGCGAGTCCGAGCGGCGAAGCAAGTTCCAGCGGATTCGATCGCTCGTGCCGGCCATGACTCGGCCGCAGCCGGACAGGAAAATCAGCGGCAGTTGTACGATGAGTCGCGTGATGCTGACGGAGGCCCGCATGCAAAAACGTTGCGGCGCGGGCTATGATCAGCGCTTCAAATCAAGTACGGCGTGGGCCACAACGCCACATGGAAAGCTACGTCGCGACCCGCGTCCGGAACCGCTGAGGCAGCGTTGCCTTACGTCGCAAACGTCCGCCACCTTATCTTGGACCGGGACGGCGTTCTCAATGAGGAGGCCCCGGCCCAGGGATACGTGACCGGACCGGATGGATGGCAGTGGATTGCCGGCTCGCTCGAGGCGCTTGCGTTAATCGCCGGCGCCGGTATCCGTGTCTCGATCGTGACCAACCAGTCGGGGGTCGGGCGCGGGTTGATGACCGCGGAGGATCTGGACGCCGTCCACGCGCGCATGATGCGTGAGTCGAAATCGGCTGGCGGCCATATTGACGCGTTATTTGCCTGTACTCACGCGCCGGAAACCCGCTGCAATTGCCGTAAGCCGGCTCCCGGGCTGATCGGTGCGGCAGTCGCCGCTTCCGGCATCCCGGCCACACAGACGCTCGCGGTCGGCGACGACGAGCGCGACATTGAGGCCGCCCACGGAGCCGGGGTCGCGGCAGCGCTGGTGCTGACCGGCAAAGGTCGTGCCGCGGCCAGCGCGTTTTCCCGGCACGCGGTACCCGTATATGATGACCTGGCCTCACTTGCGCGGGCGCTGCTTGCGGCCAGTCCGGGCAGAGGAAACGATTGACCGTCAAGACTGCGGCCCAACCGAATGGCATTGAGGCCATTGCGGATATTCTCGCCTGCCCCGCATGCAGTTCCGCGCTCGTCCTCGACGGCAACGCGATTCAGTGCGCCGGCTGCGGCACCCGTTATGGCGTCGACGACGGCGTCGCATTGCTCGCGATGCGCGGCACGTCCGGCACCTGGGGTGCGCCGCAGGAATCGGCCCAGAGCGACGATTACCAGGCCGAATACCAGACCATCGAGCGCGCCGCGGCTTACAACCACGGCTACCAGCGCCACGCCCACAAGCGTTTCGGAACGCGGCACGAGTGGCGGCTAATTCGCCGCTATCTCGACAAGGTTGGCCATTCCCGCGTGATTCTCGAACTGCCCAGCGGGGGCGGTCGCATCACGCCGGCCTTCGCAAGCGCCGCGGATTTCGTAATCGAAGCGGATATAGCGATCGGACAATTGCGTTACGGCCGCGTGGCATCGAAAGTCACGACGCCCCGGGCGTGGATGACTGCTTCGGCGTTTCACATACCACTGCGCGACAACAGCGTGGATGGCACGATCTGCATCCGTCTTGCGCATCACCTCCCGACGGCCGCCGAGCGCGATCGGCTGTTCCAGGAATTGCTGCGCGTCTCGAAGCGTTTCGTGATCGTCACGTACTTCGACCACTATTCGATCAAGAACCTGACGCGACGCATCCGGCACCCGTTCAATCGAAAACCGCCCAAGCTCACGATGACGACGGACCGAGTCGCCGAGCTTGCTCGCGCGGGCGGCGCGAGCCTGGTTGCCACGACGCCGCTTTCGCGCTTCGTATCCGGTCATCGATACGCGCTGATCGTCAAGGACGCCGCGATTCGCCCTGCTGGAAAACCGGCGGTGGCATAAGACACCCACTGAGTCTCTAATAGCCGCATGACCTGGACTTGCCGCCGACACTTCGTCAGTCGCGGTGCGACCGGGCCTCTGTGCCGCGACTGGGCCCGAATGCCGATTGATTCCTGCCAGATCGAGCGTCTAACCGGGGTCCAACCGGCGAGGATGCGACCGATGCTCGATGGATCGTCGGCAGCGGCAGCGTGCGGAGCTCCGCCGGTCGCTGGCTGTCAAATTCGATTCGGCATCGAAGACGGCGTCCCCCTGCTGGCGGTGCATGACGCTTCCGAGAATTGCGTACAGCCGCCGAAAACTGGACAGAGCGAGGCTTACCAGGCCGAGTACCAGAGGGTTGATCGCGCCGCGACTTGCAACCTCCGGTACCATCGGAAGCTACTCAAGCGCAGTGCCACGCCCCGGGAATACAGCCTCATCGATCGTCACATCCGCCGCGTCGGTCATACGCGCGTAGTGCTCGACATTCCGTGTGGCGACGGCCCACGGGAAGCTGGAGTCAAACCATAACGGCGCTCAAGAACACGTTCCGGCAGGCCGAAAGACGACTGCGCGCGGGATTTCGCAGGTTGATTGGGCGGGTCCTCACGAGCGGCAGCGCGAACCGCAGCTTTGCGCCTGCGCGCCTGGATCCGACGTCCATCCGGCGGGTCCTGGTCGTACGCATGAACAGTCGCCTGGGAAATACGCTGGCCATGACTACGCTGCTCACCGCCCTGCACGATATGTTGCCGGGCGCCAGCACCGACGTGCTGACGACCTACGCGGACGCCGGCGATCTCCTGCATGGCATGCCAGGCCTCGGTAAGGTCATGGTCCTCTCGAACAGGGGCTGGCGGCGACCGGGCGAGTCACTAAAGCTCCTCAGGGCCTACCGCGCGACCCAGTACGACCTTGCGATCGACCCTGTTCCATTTTCGCTGGGCGGGCGCATCGCGCTGCGGCTGTGCCGGTCTCGCTCGCGTATCGGTTTCGGCGGCGAGACACAGTGGCTCCACCTCGACTATTCGGCCGAACTGCCCCCGGAACTCCGACATCAAGTACTGCGACCTCTCGCGCTCCTGCAGCAGGCTTTCGGCTACGAAGTAGGAAAGCCGCGCATGCGCGTCGCGAACAGTGACCGAGAGATCGAACGGGGCGCGGAACTCATGTCGGATCGTCTCGGCCAGGCCACCAGGCAGCCGGTCGGCGGCTCGACTGTAATCGGATTCTTCGCCAGTGCGCGCGGCAAGAAAAACCTTGGGATGCAGTGGTGGCGTGACTTCTGGCAGGCATACCTTGAGGTGCGCCCGGACACTGCGCCTCTTGAGGTGCTTCCGAGCGCGAGCCACCCGCCGGTCAACGGCGAATTTGCCACCGTTCACTGTCCTTCGCCGCGGATGCTTGCAGCGACGATCTCACATGTCAGCGGGTTTTTCAGCGCCGACACCGGCCCAATGCATCTTGCCAGCGCAGCAGGCGCACCTACCATTGCGTTCTATAACTGGACGCATCCCCAGACGTTCGGACCAATCGGGCCGAAAGATGTGGCGATGTTCGTAAACGGCATGACTCCGCAACAGGTCGCGAGAGAATGCGCCGACATTGTTTCGAGGCGCTTTGTTGCAGCGACACCGTCGCCGAATCCGGTTCCGACTCCGCCATAGTGGTCGGCAATCGCCAAGCGCCTTGCGGGGCGCGCTGGCGGGTCTACGCCTCTTGGCGGATCCGCTCGATCAGGGCACTGGTGGACCTGCTCGCGACCAGTGGGACGAGCACGACGCGCCCGCCTGCGGACTCGACCAGCTCGCGACCCACCACTTCTTCGAGCTTGTAATCCTGTCCTTTCACCAGTACGTGAGGACGGACTATGAGCAACACTTCCATCGGCGTGGGCTCATCATAAATTGTGACCGCGTCGACACTGGCAAGAGCCGCCAACAGCGCGGCGCGCTCGGCGGCAGGCAAAATAGGCCGTTCCTGGCCCTTCAGCCGGCGCACCGATTCGTCACTGTTGATGGCAACCACGAGCAAGTCGCCCAGATGCGCTGCCTGCTGCAGTAGCGACAGGTGACCTGCGTGCAGCAGGTCGAAGCAGCCGTTGGTGAATGCCACACGCTTGCCCTCGGCGCGCCAGGTTTGAGCGCGCGCCGCGAGCTCCGCCCGGTCAAGTACCTTGGCGCCGGCACGACCTGCGAGCGCGTTGCGAATCTGGGCTGACTGAACCGCAACAGCGCCGACCTCGCCAACGGCGACGCCGGCGGCTGCGTTGGCAATTTCCGCAGCCTGCCCGACATCTGCGCCGCCGGCGAGCGCAATGGCAAGCACCGCAACAACCGTATCACCCGCGCCCGTCACATCGGAGACAGCCCGGCTTACGGCCGGTATGTGCCGTGACGATCCGTCTGCGGAAACCAGCAGAATGCCGCGGTGTCCCAGCGTGACGACCATCCAATCGAGTTGCGCAGCCGCAATCAGCGGCCGGGCTGCCGCGGCAATCGACTCGGCGTCGTCGGGATCGAGGCTTCTGCCGGCGGCGAGCGCAAGTTCCTTCAGGTTCGGTGTCAGCATGCTTGCGCCGCGGTACGCCGCAAAATCCTGCCGCTTGGGGTCGACCAGCACCCTGACACCCGCAGCCCGCGCACGATCGATGATCATTGCGAGCATCCTGTCCGTGAGCACGCCTTTGGCGTAATCGCTGAGGATGATCACTTCCGGATCGGGGCCCGACAACAGCCGCTGAAACAGTCGTTGCGATACCGGGTCCGGGGCCGGTACTGCGTCCTCCCAATCCAGCCGCAAAAGTTGCTGTCCATGCCCAAGCACTCGCAATTTGCGCGTCGTGGCACGGCTGCTTTCCGTCAGCACGGCGCGGCTATCGATTCCGGCACGAGCACAGTTCTCCAGAAACGTTTTGCCTGCATCGTCGTCGCCGATGACGCCGCCGAGTACCGCGCGACCTCCCAGCGCGGTGATCTGCCGCGCGACGTTTGCCGCACCACCAAGGCGATACTCAACGTCGCGAACAGTCACGATGGGCACCGGCGCCTCCGGGGAAATCCGTTCGACTGCGCCCTGAACGTATTGATCCAGCATGAGGTCGCCGACGACCCAGACTTCTCGGCCCAGACAGCGATCGAGTATCTCGGAAAGCCTGAAGTGCTCGTCGGATTGCGCGTCGATCATTGAGACCCGCTCGCCCGCAGCCGCGCATCCAATGACTCGCAGATGACGTGGATGCACAGCGCGTGCACTTCCTGGATGCGCGCAGTCGTGATCGACGGAGCCGCAACGACGATGTCCGCCTCGGCAGCAAGCGGCCCCTCCGCGGCGCCGGTAAAGGCGGTGACGGCGCACCCGAGATTGCGCGCGGCACGCGCCGCCTCGACGACATTGGGTGACCGGCCGCTGGTGCTGATTGCGAACAACAGGTCCCCCGGCCGCGCGAGCGCTTCCACCTGGCGGGCAAAAACTCTTTCGTAGCCGTAATCGTTGGCGAGAGCAGTGACCGTGGCCGATCCGGCTACGAGCGTGATCGCAGGCAGCCCACGCCGCTCATCCCGATAGCGTCCGACCAGCTCGGCCACAAGGTGCTCCGCATCTGACGCACTGCCCCCGTTTCCGCAGGCGAGCAACTTGTTGCCGCGAGTGAAGCAGGCGTGCAGGTCGGCGGCGACACGGTCGAGGATTTCCGGGAGGACAGCCGCGGCGTCCGCCATGACACGCGCGTGATCCTCGAAAGAGTTCTTGATCGTCTCCGCGGCGGCCACATCAGTTTGAATCAATTTTCTCCCTTCCGTCTGCAACCACGATCCGGCCTTCTTCGAGCGACCCGCGCACGCTGGTCGTCGCGAGCACCGCGACCAGCGCTTGGCTCGGCGTCAATCCGTCGATCGAACCGTGAACTACAATCGTGGCTGTTTCCTCGGCGACCTCAGGCGTTGCGAACATGACTTCGCGGCCGAGTTCGCGCCCTGCCCAGGACAGGAACTCCGCAAGTGGGCGGCCTTCAATGTCGATGGCCGGCGTCGTCGATGCGATCCAGTCCCATGACGCATCATAGCGCGACGCCTGTTCGCGCCGGACGGCCCCGTCGGCGGCGATCATCAGCTGCTCGCCCGCCTGCCCGCGCTCGACGGCGCCGGAGTTGGAGCGCCACTCGACGCGCCCCTCGCGTACCCGTAGTCGGATATTAGACCCGTCGAGCCGGACTTCGTATTGCGTGCCGATGTGGCGCACCAAGCCTGACGGCGTCTCGACCGCGAGTCGGGAATCGCCTGGCAGCTCGATGCCGGCGTCCACATACAGGGCGCCCCGTTCGATGACGAGCAGGTCGGCAGTGGTGAAGCGGACGCGTGTGTCGTGGTCGAGTCGTGCCGAGGCGATGCCCGGCAGGGCAATGGCAGCGCGCCCATGGGTACCCGTTTCCAGAGACTCGCCTGCGGCCAGGATCTGGCCGACGACGGCCGGTTGCCAGCGCTGCAGCCAGCCACTCTTGACGCGCACCTCGTCCAGCGCGATGGCCATGGTGGCAACGGGGCCGGCGGGCGCCCCGGGCTGCAATGCCGCCAGCCAAAGCCCGAGGGCGGCGACCAGGATACTCGCTGCGAATGCGAGGCCGGACCAGCGGCGGCGCGAGCCGCGGCGCTCCGCGACGATCTCGCGCCATTCCCGGCGAAGGTGCTCGCGGACCGCGCGCGCGACGTCCGCGGGCGCGCGCTCCCGCATGCCGGCGGCCTTCAGCACTCTTGCGATGTCATCATCATTCATGGCACTTCCTCATGCGCCGAGTCCCGCCGCGATGTCCGCGGCCTCAGCGCCGAAAACCTGTTCAAGGGCCTCGCGAAATGCGGTTCGAGCGCGCGCAAGCAACGACTGCGCGGCGATCGTGCCGATGCCGAGCCGCTCGCCGATTTCCTCGACCGAGCTGCCCTCCATGTACTTCCATTCGAGTGCGTCGCCGTAGTTCGACGGCAGCCGGTCGAGAACGACCCGCACCAGGCGGCCCACTTCTTCCCGCCCGTAAGCCTTGACCAGATCGTATTCCTCGGGCGCTTCAAGTGCGTCGATCGCGGACCGCAGGTCGGGCCGGTCATCGATCAATACCACGTGCTTCAGGTGGCGCCGCCGCGACCGGATGTGATCCACGGCCTCGCGGCGACAGATCTGGCACATCCAGGTGAACAGCGCGGAATCGCCCCGGAAATCGCCGATCCGGCGCATGGCCTTGGCCAGCGTCGCCTGGACGACCTCGCGAGTCGCCTCGGTGTCCCCATTCAGGCGCGGCAGCGCAAATCGGTAGACGCGGGCGAAATAGGCGTTGAAAAACGCCTCGAAGGCCTGCTCGTCGCCTCCGAGCATGCGGCGGATCAGTAGTTGCTCTTCTTTCATGTCCCGGAACGCACAGGGCGCTCGTATCCAGAAGTTGGACGGCCCTTCCAGATTGAGTCAATCGCGACTGGGCGGCGGGCGATTTTAGCAGCAGCCACCAGAGGCCCAGCAACTCGAACCAGGCCAGCGCAGCGCTCGCGAGGTCGTGGGACAGGAAGTGGGAACCCCGTGCCTGTTGGCCGAAGGAGAAAACCACCCCCAGGGCAATAGCGGCTGCGAGCAGGACGCGCGCAAGCCGGGGCTTGGTGTCGAAGAGCACGAAATAGAAGGCCATGAGCGCGAAACCCGACGACGCATGTGAGCCTGGGAAACATCGCCCCCGTGGGAGGCCATCCGGCCGATCCTCGAACAGATGCACGTATGGGTGGGTGCCGCCGAATCCTTCGAGGTCCCAGGGACAGTCGACGTTGGTTGCGAGCTGGAGAAGACCGACGACCGTTGCGCACAACGCCATGCCGGCGACGAGATAGGCGGCTTTTCGACGGTATGGACGCAGCTTTCCGAGCCAGCATCCGGCGAGCAGGATGGCGATCACCGAAAGCCCGATCGACAACACCAGGGTGTTCCCCCCGCGGTGGATCAGGTTGACCGCCCACCATCGGCCTGCACCGATCCAGGCCTGCGCATCCGGATCGAAAAACCAGGCCCTGGAGATCCGGCGGTCGAGATCCAGGCCGTGTACGACCATGGCAACAAAGAGGAAGACCCCCGCTGGCAGCCAGAAATGCCGCAGCCAGAATCGCCTCGTACCGATCGGCACCGGCGTCGCATGCACGGCATTCATGATCAGAAACTGCGCTTCGTCTGGACCAGGAACTGGACTCGATCGATCGTGCCTGGCCCGTCCAGCGGGAAGGCGACGTCGAAGTGCAGCACGTTGCCGAGCGCAGACCTCGTGTTGCCGAACCTGAGCCCGAAGCCGACGTCCTTCAGCAATCCCTGGTTTTCAGTCGGGCCGAAGGCGGATTCGCCCCAGGCCCGGCCTGTGTCAAAGAACACGGCGGCGCCAATGTCCGCAACCTTCCACAGCGAATACTTCGTGTAGTAGCGCTCCTCGATCGTGAGTAGCGCCGTTCCGCTACCGGTCTGGAAGCGCAACGGATAGCCGCGAAGCCCTGTGTCGCCGCCGAGCGTCAATTCGTGATCAGCGTCGAGCTCGTGTCCTGCCGCAGCCGAGACTCCCGCGAAAAATACGCCGCTCGGCCCGGTAGGGCGGTAGTACCGAAGGCCTGCCGACAACAGGCTGTCGGTCGCTGAACCGTCCTCGACTCGGCTGGTGAGCGCGCCGTCCGCAAACAGCGAGACTTCCGACCCAAGGCGCCAGCCGCGGCTCGCTTCTGCATGAAGTAGCACGGCGTTGCGATCCGCACCGAGTGCGGGCGTGGACCAGCCGAGCTCGAGCGCGTAATACACGCCGAATCGCTGGTCCTCGGTGCGCGCGATCTGGTCGCGGTTGCGCGTCGTTTCGAAATCATCCTGCATGCCCTCGATGCGGAGGAACGGGTAGTCGAGGCGCCGGTCTTGCGGAAGGGCAGCAGGGGCAGTTTCCTCCGGCGCAACCGCAAAGGTCGCGTGCTCGCGGCGCAGCCCGAAGACCATGCGCCTTACCCAGCCTTCGCGCAGGCCGTCGGAACGGCCAAACCGGACCTCGCCGAAGTCGGATTGCCGTTCGTAGCCTGCGACCCGCTCTCCGAGCCGGTAAACCGGTTCGATGGTCTCGTCCTGCTGGAGGGCGAGGCCTGTGCTCCAGCGGCTGTCGAGCGAATAGAATGGCCTTTCGAAACGGGCGCTCCAGCCCTGTCCGTCATCGCTGCTGCGCAACGTGATGTCGTGCAGCCAGCGGCTGCCGCGGACGTTGGGATCGCGCCAGTGCAGTGCGTAGGAACTGCGGTCGACGTCTTTCGAAAGCTCAAGGGTCAGGAGCTTGCCGCGACCGAGCAGGTTCAGTTCCTCGAGTTTGATGCCGCCGGAATTCTCGCCTCCGCTCCGGCCGAACGAGATGCCGGGGTTGGTCGTCCAGACCTCGTGAACGTACACCTCGAGATCGGCCGTGCCGTCGCGGCAATTGACGGCCCGAACCGAGGGTTCGCGGATGTAGCGGCGATTGCGGAGATTGCGCTCGGTCTCGACGATGTTCCGTTGCGAGACCAGGTCACCGGACTGAAACAGGAGTTGTGACTCGATTACGGAGTCGCGCGTGTCGATGTGGAGCTGATCGGCGAGACGGTAGAGTGTCTGGTGCTCAGCTTCCGGATCATCTTCGAAGATCGGAAGTTGCCGCACCTCGATCGAACCAATCCGATAACCCTGCGCTTCGAGTTCC
This sequence comes from Steroidobacteraceae bacterium, assembly GCA_036781365.1. Lineage (GTDB taxonomy): Bacteria > Pseudomonadota > Gammaproteobacteria > Steroidobacterales > Steroidobacteraceae > SCUD01. Next base: position 427,382 of record DAIQBB010000001.1, read on the forward strand.
GCAATGCCCGGGCAATCGCCACTCGCGCTTGCTTCCGGTTCGACCGTCGCTGCCGATGCCGGGACGCCGAAGAATCCGATACATGACGAAAGTGCCAGCACCGAAGCCGAACAGGCCGCTCGAACGATACGTCGCCTCATGGTTTCGGACCCTTGTCGGCCATCCGGCTGTCCGGCGGTGAAGGAAGGTAGTAGCCGCGCTCGAAGAGGTCGTAGGCAGTCTGAAAATAAGCGATGCCAAGCCGCTCCAGTTCCGGATCCCGAGCTGCCGGCGTGTAGCGGTCCGCGGCAGGATCGTAGTGAAAGGTGTTCACCGATTTTCCGAGCCCGAATACGACGAGCCGTCCGTCCCGGTAGATCGCGACATCGTGGTTGTGATTGAAGAGTGCGATGCGGTCTTCGGCGGGCGTATTAAGCGAATCCTGGCCAAAGAAGGGCGCCTCGTAGGGCAGACCCAGGAGGCCGAGTACGGTCGGCGCAATGTCGATCTGTGTCGTGAGCGCGTCGACCCGCCGCGGGGCAAGGTGCTTCGGCGCATAGATCATCAGCGGGATCTCATAGGTGCGAAGCGGAATCTGCTCCGCTCCGTAGACACGTGCGCCATGATCCGCGGCGACCACGAACACGGTGTCGTCGAACCAGGGATGTTCGCGCGCATCGCGCAGGAATCTGCCGAGTGCGAAATCGGCATAACGCACGCCCGCCGCGCGGCCTCCGCCCTCGCGAGGAATGCCTTGTGCCTCCAGGCCCTCGCGGAAAGTGAACGGCTTGTGGTTCGACGTCGTCATGATGATCGAGAAGAACGGCCCTCCGGCCGCATGCAGGCGATCGAAGTAGGCAAGCGAGTGGTCGAAGAGATCCTCGTCGCTGACGCCCCAGATGTTCTCGAAACGCACGGTACCGATTGAGCGTCGATCGACGACGTCGAATCCGTTCGCGCCGAAATACGCATTCATGTTGTCGAAATAGCCGTAGCCGCCGTAGAGGAAGCTCGTGCGGTAGCCGAGCGAACGCATGACCGCGCCCCAGGTTGCGACGTGCCCGAAGCCCGGGCGGCGCAGGATCGAGACAGTGGGAATCGGCGGAATCGAGGCCGAAAATGCCTCGAGGCCGCGTACGGTACGGGTTCCCGACGCATAGGCGTTCGAGAACCAGATGCCTTGCTGCGCTAACTCATCGAAGTTCGGCGTGAGGTCGCGTTCCGACCCGTAGAGGCGGCTGAACTCGGCACCGAAAGACTCACTCGAGACGAGCACGACATTCAAGTGCCCGAGCCCCGGGCGCGCGGGAAACGAGCGGTCGAGCCGCCCCTCGGGTAGCCTCGTGAACACGCCGCCGCCGCGGCCCAGCTCGCTAGTGACGAGCGCGAAATTCTCCCTCGGGTCGTCGCTCCTGTAATTGGCCCGGTAATCGATCTCGTTCGTGAGCGCCGCCCGAACGAAGCTGCTGAGCCCGTTCTGTGCCAGCTCGTTTTCCACGCGATTGCTGTCGTGCGACAGGAGGTCCGTCGACCAGTAGTGCGCCGCCAGGACGACCGCCAGGACATAGGCGGCCACGAGAAGCCATCGCTTCACGCGCGCAATCCGCTCCCGCCCAGGATCCACCTGCGGAGCAGCTGGAGGCTGACACTGGCAAAGAGCGTGGCGGCGAGCATCGTGCGGAAGACGGGATATTCGGCCCAGACATCGCCCACCACTTCAGTCGGGTAGGCAAGGTAGTCGAACGCCACGAGGTTGAATCGCGAGTCGAATTCCTGGAAGAAGTAGGTCTCTGCTACGGCGAGGAAGATCATGGCGAATAGCGCGACCCAGACGCCCGTGGCGATCAGCGCACTATTGACGCGCGAGCGGTACCAGCGAATGGGGAGGAGACCGAGGTAGATCGCGAATGGCGTGAATGCGTAGAGCGACACGACCATGTCGTTCAGAAGTCCGCGGAGGAGGATCGACGGCAATTCAGCGGCGGCGACACCGTCCGCGATGCCGAATTGCCACCACAACGTTACCCGAAGGAGCGCGCCGACAAGGAGCCCTGTCGCGCCGAGCGCGACCAATGGTCGAAATCGATGTGTCATGCCTCGTATGACGGCACGATCGGGCGAAATCAACCTCGGGCGTGAACTGCGTCAGAATTCCCAGAGTACGCCGATCGAAGGCACGATCGGCAGCCAGTCCGTTTCCTTGGTCGTGAAAATTGTGCCGCCGCCGCCATCGTCCTCCGGAATGAGGCGTTGGCAGCAGGCATTGCCGACGTTCACAGCGTTCGTGATCTCGAAAGTGACGGCAAGGCTCCCGATCGAAAGCGGCTTGCGGTACTCCACGCGCAGGTCGAGTGTCGCGCGAATCGGGAAGCGGTCGGCATTGCGAGCGCCGAGCTCGGTGCCCTTGACGCGGGTCATTGGCCAGCCCCGATGGCTGCCTGCTACCGCGCCGAATCGCCAGTTCCCGCGGATCCAGTCGGCGCCGACGGTTGCCGCCCAAGTCTGGTCCCAACTCCTCGGCACCTTGGTTCCGCCAAGGCTGTCAAACGCCTCCGACCAGGTCAGGCCGAGCCACCAATTCAGGGCGTGGCCCTCGGAGACGAGCGAAATCTCGGCGCCGCGCACCTCGGCCGCGAGCGGAGCGACCTCCACGCGGTCCGGCGCAATCTCGGGCACGAGCGACATCGGGTCGAGGAGATTCTCAAAATGCGGGCGCGGATCAGACTGCAGCTTGCGAAATGCTTCGACGCGGAGCCCGAGGCCGTTGTTCAGCCGCTGATCGAAGCCGACGATCAATTGATCGGAGCGCTGCGGCCCCGGAAAGGCCGTGAGCCCGTCCTCCACTTTCAGCTCGTGGGCTTCGTCGGTCTGGTGGAAACGCCCCCAATGGGCGCGAAAGCTGGTCGCAGGCCGGAACTGCCAACGCAAGTTGATGCGCGGATCGTAGCGCCAGTCCTCCGCGTTGTCGCCGGTAGTGATCGTCCTCTGAGCGCGCATACCAATCTCGGATACGAGCGGTTCCAGGATCTGCCAGCGGTGCGCGGCGTAGAGCGCAAAGCGTTCGCGGCTTGGAGTGAGGAACGTCGCCCGGGAGAAGCCGGCATCGCGTGAGAACAAATCGGCGACGGAATCCGTGAAACTCGCCTGTGCGGTGTAGCGATAGGAGGCGTCTTCATCGGTCCACTCGAACCCGCCTTCAAGCCAGTTCCGCGCATTCACCTCCCATGCGACTCGGCCGCGCAAGTCCCAGTATTCGGACGAACGGTGGTCATTCACCATTCCCGTCGAAATCTCCGGATCATCGATCGTGCCGGCTCGAAAACCGTCAATGGTGCTGTGGCCGACATGAACCGAGGCGTCGATGCCGTTCTGCCAGTCGTGGTCGGCGCGAAGCCACAGGTAACGGTTCCGGCTCTCGAGGGTCGCCCGCTCGCCCTCGGGCTCACGCGAAATCGCGAGCTCGTCCCGGCTCCACAGCACGTGCGCCGTGACCCGGAGACGCTCCGGTTCGCCGTAGCCGCCGCGTGCATAGACGTCGCTGTAGCTTGGATCGCCGGCATCCTCCGCGAAGATGTTGACAAAGGGCCTGATCGTGCCGACCCGCGCCATCGCGAGCCAGTCCAGGCCCGCGCTCTCGTATACGCCGCTGTTGCGTGCCATCGCATTGAAGACGGAGAGTCCGAGCGCGGAGTGAGGCACGTCCCGCGCGTTGATCGTCTGCAGGTCAAACACACCCGCCATGCGATTGCCGTAACGCACCGGGAAGCCGCCGGTATAGACCTCCACTTCGCCGAGCAGTTCGGGGTCCAGCAGGCCGAATACGTCGTGGTAGGCGGGCAGGTGGAAGGCTTCCCTCAGAGGAAAGCCGTCGAGAAGGGTGAGCAGCTCGCCTCCTTCGCCGCCGCGGATGTTCGCCTGCGCAGTGAGGCCGCCTTGCGCCATCCCCGGCAGTCGCCCGAGTGCACGGATCGCGTCTTCTCCCAGCGCGGGCTGGGCGGCCAGCGTATCGCCCGCGATCTGCACGCTGCCTGCGCTGCCGAAGCGATCGAGGGCGTAGCGGCTCGTGGCGACGACGACTTCGCCGAGTTCGGCGGTCGCTGGCGCAAGACGCACTTCCGTATCCGCGGATGCCTCGCCAGCCGCGATTCCGGAGATCTCGGCCACCTGATAGCCGTCCGCTTCGACCCGGAGCGTGTAGCTGCCTTCTGGGACCGGGCCGAGCGCGAATCGTCCCTGGCGATTGGTCCAGTCCACGGCCTGGATTGGCAAGAGGCGGACGCTTGCATTCGCGACTGCGCGGCCGTTCGCTGCGCTCACCACCAATCCGCGAATCAGGCGATCGGGTGCCGTCTTGGCGCGGGAAGTTATCGCGAAAAGGCCAGGGCGCACGACCGTGAGAGTAAGCCCGCGGGCGGCGAGGATCTCGCGGGCAATCAGCAGCCGGTTGCTCGATTCCGGTTCGACGGAAACGGACAGGCTGCGCGGCAGTAGCTCCGAGCTGTAGATGAAATCGAGTCCCGGCCCGCGCAGCTCCGAGAGCACGTCGACGATCGGGCGTCCGACATAGCCCGCCGCAATGGCAGCAGCCGCACCGAGATGCAGGTTGATTGCAAGGAACGCAGCGACGACGTAACGCTGGCGAATGCCGCTCATCCGCGCATTAGAAACTCAGTCGAGGCCGACTGCTACCGCCGGCTGCGCGAACGGCTTTCGCGACTCGAGCCAGGCCCACAGTGGATCCCACTGCTGCAATTCCGGATGCACGCGAGCAGGATTCATGTCGTGCAGCCCGAGGCCTTGTTCGCCCGCATACACGTAGTACTGCGAGTCGCGCAGCGTCGTCACGACCGGGATCTGCATCTGGTCGAGGAATCGCATCAGCGTGCGGAAGATGATCGTATTCGGCTTGACGCGATTCGCGACGACGGCAAGTCGATTTTCACGGCGCTTGATCTTGCCGGAGATGAGCAGGTGACCGATGCACCGCGAGCAGGCATGAATGTCGGCGTCGGACGGCATCACCGGCACCAGCACCGCGTCCGCATCGCGCACGTGCTCATTGAATTCGTGCGGCTGCATCGCTGCGGGCGTGTCGACGATGACACGGTCGGTGCCGTGCGGCACACGAAGCTGAAAGCTCCGCGTCACGCCGAGCGCCCGCGCGTAGGCGGCGATTCCATGAATGGGGGGCCGGTGGGGAGATCGCTTCTCGAGCCAGCGACAACTCGAGCCCTGCGGATCGAAATCCATCAGTACGGGCCGATAGCCGCGCGCCGCGTACATGGCAGCGATGCCTGTCGCGATCGTGGACTTGCCCGATCCGCCTTTCGGGTTGAGCAGGACGATGCGGAGCATGGCACCCCCCGGAGCCGTCAAAGCAGATTACGCTGTCTGGCTTGCCGCGCATATACTAGATAAAAATTCTTTCAGTGCCAATGAGTTACGTATCAAAACCTAGAATCGTCATCGTTGGCGCCGGTTTCGGCGGCCTCGCCGTTGCCCAGGGGCTGAAGCGCCTCGACGCCGACATCACGCTGATCGACCGGCAGAACCACCACCTTTTCCAGCCACTGCTGTACCAGGTCGCGAGCGCCGGTCTCTCGCCTGCCGACATCGCCTGGCCGGTGCGCCGGCTGATGCGCGGCCAGCCGAACTCTCACGTGCTGATGGGCGAAGTGACGGCCGTTGATCGCGCGCGCAAGGTCGTCATGCTCCACGCCCGCCCCATCGCGTACGACTGGCTCGTGCTCGCAACCGGCGCGACCCACAGCTACTTCGGTCACGACGAGTGGGGCGAACACGCGCCGGGCCTGAAGACGCTCAACGACGCGCTTGCGATCCGTCGGCGCCTCCTGCTGGCCTTCGAGCGCGCGGAGATGGCATCGAATCCCGCGGAGTCCGCGCGGCTGCTGACGATTGCGATCGTCGGGGGCGGTCCCACGGGTGTCGAGCTCGCCGGCGCCATTGCCGAACTCTCGCGCCGGGCACTCGCGCGCGACTTCCGCGTGATCGACCCGCGACAGACGCGAGTCCTCCTGATCGAGGCCGGGCAGCGACTGCTTGCGAACTTTCCAGAGCGGCTCTCGCTCTACACCGAGGAATCCCTGCGGAGGCTGGGAGTGGAGGTGCGTTTTGGCAAGGCGGTGACGCATTGCGACGGGGAAGGCGTCCGCCTCGGCGACGAATTCATTCGCGCCGGCACGGTGGTCTGGGCAGCGGGCGTCCGTGCGTCACCCGCAGCAAACTGGCTCGGGCTCGAACAGGATCGCGCGGGCCGCGTTGCCGTTGCGCCTGACCTTCGCGCGCCGGGCCTTGACGACATTTATGTGATCGGGGACACGGCCGCCGCGAAGAATCCGGACGGAACGCCGCAACCTGGCATTGCGCCCGTCGCCAAGCAGCAGGGCGCCTATGTCGCGCGCGCGCTTGCGGCGAGAATCGAGGGTCGTGATGCTCCACCGCCATTCGTCTATCGCAACCGCGGGCTGCTCGCGACGATCGGCCGCAAGGCCGCAGTGATTTCTTACCGGCGATTGCGGCTTTCCGGATGGCTTGCCTGGTGGATTTGGGGCGCTGCGCATGTCTACTTCCTCGTGAGCCTGCGCAATCGCCTGATCGTCGTGACGCAGTGGCTATGGTCCTACGTCCTGTTCGAGCGTGGCGCGCGTCTGATAACCGGCTCCGACGGCGCCCCACGTCGCTAGCCTGCGACGCGGTTTCGGTGCCGTCGCGCGACGACTTGCGTCCGAGCGCGTGACCGAAGCCTATCTGGACGTCGATCGCGCGCCGAACCATTCGGACAGCGTCTACCATCCGTGACGAGCTTGAGCGGGTGCATTGACCGTCGCAGTGGCCGGATCTAGCATGTGGCGCCGCCGCACGGCGCGGCATTCACGGAGCGTCACATGAACCGCTATGTCCGCCTTGCAGGCGCGCTTGTCACTTCGATTTCTTGCCAGGCGTACGGCCAGGCGCTGCCGCCGAATGACGCAGCGACCGTCGATCCGGACGTCCACAAGGTCATACTTGAGAACGAATACCTGCGAGTCTTCGATGCGCGTGCTTCAAGGGGCACCAAGAGCCCGATGCACTCGCATCCTCCATTCGTACTTGTCAGCCTCGATTCGACGCGGTTCCGCATGACTCTGCCGGACGGCAAGACGAGCCTTCTCGACCTTAACCCGGGGCAGGCGGCCTGGGTGGAGGGCGCGCAGCATTCCTGGGAGCTGCTTGCCGGCGAGCTGCACGTCATCGGCGTCGAGGTGAAGTCGGCGCAAAAGGCGGGCGCGCCGCCTGCGGCACCCGTGCGCCAGGCGATCGACGCTGCCGCGGCGGATCCGGACGCGCATCACGTGCTGTTCGAGAACCCGCACGTCCGCGTCTTCGAAGGGCGCACGTCCATCGGCCGGACGAGCCCGATGCACAATCATCCTCCGTCGCTGTACGTGAGCCTCGACTGGATGCGGCTCAAGCTGACCCTGCCAGACGGCAAGACCGTGATTCACGATTTCAGCCCGGGCCAGGTGTTGTGGTTCGGTGAAGGCGGGACTCACTCCTGGGAAGCGATCGCCGGCGGCGGGCGCGTGATCGCGATCGAAGTCAAGGCGGCGGCGCCGGCAGCCGGAAGCTAGCGCGCGAGGCAATACGCGATGCGTGCAAAACGACTAGGGGCCTCTCCGGGCCTTTACACGGTGCTCCTGCTGTTTTCGATCGGACCTGCTTTCGTCGCCGCGAATGCTGAAGAACCACCGGTCGACCCGGAACCGGAACTTCAGGACAGCGACCCCGATAACGATGAGGAGCCACCTGTCGAGGAGCCCGTCCCTGACGAAGAGCCGGAAGACGAAGGTGCTGCAGAGGAATCTGCGGAGGACGACTTCGAAACCGATGCTGCCAGTGACATTGAAGACGAGCGGGATGACTCGGCGATTGTCGAGGACATGGACGACGACTGGGCTTATGACGTCGTCGCAGACGAATCCGACGACGCGATTCCCGCCGATCTCGAGTTGAATCCGACCGGCAAAGCCTGGGAGGTCATCGAGTTTGCGGACGACGGTGACAACCAGGAAGAAGGCGCGGAGAGTTCAACGGGCGAAGTCAGGGATCCGGCCGACATGCCGATCGTCAGGCGCCCGGTGAAAGGCGCGCCAGCCGCGCCGGGCGCGCGTCCAGCGCCCGGCACCAAGCCCGCGTCGGGCGGAAGCGAAGACACTGCTTATTCGACAGGTGGCAAGCCCATCCGCGCGGGCGGGGCACCATGGCAGGCGCAAATCTACTATCCGCGCCAAGCGCCGCAATGGGCCGACAAGCTCCGCAATGGAACACCCCTGTGGCAACTACAGCATTACTGCGGTGGCGTGCTGATCGCGGATGACTGGGTGCTGACCGCCGCGCATTGCATCGACGAAGACATGGTCAAGGCGGGCTACCGTGTCCGGCTCGGTGCCAGCGACATCTCGAAAGAAGAGGGCATGACCTACCGGATCGACCGCATCGTCCGGCATTCGCAATACCAGCAGAAGAAACTGCCCGCGCCCCCGCCCAACATGTATGCCAATGACATTGCATTGGTTCGAATTGCCGACGACCGCCGGCAGGGGCCTCGCGACCCGGTACGAATCCATGCGATTCCGCTTTTCGAGGGAATGGTCGCGCCCGGTGCCGAAGTCACGGGCACAGGATGGGGAAAGACCGAGGCCGTCGAAAGTCATGCCCCGAGCGCCGTGCTGATGAAGGTGGACTTGCGCGCCATGGATACTGACGTTTGTAAGAGCCGCCCTGCCTTCGGATCCGCAAGGATCCACGGCGGAGTCATTTGCGCCAGCCACCCGCAACGCTCAACCTGCCAGGGCGACAGCGGCGGTGCGCTCACATTCACGAATGGTGCGCCGAAAGTCGTCGGCATCGTCAGCTGGGGCAAGAAACGCTGCAGCGGCGACGGCCAGCCCGGCGTCTACACGCGGATTGAAAGCTACCTAGTGTGGATCAAGCAGGCGATGCAGCTCGATCCATCGAAGAACGCGCTGCCCTAGAAAAATCGGGACTACTTGGACACTTCCGCTGCCGGCGGCATGCGCCGGCAGCGGAGTGTCTTCCCAAATCAGGCTTCAGGGCTTGACCTTGTCCCCGCCAGACTGTTCGCCGTCTTCCGAGTTCTCCTCTGGCGGTACAGCCGCATCTTCAGCCGGCGGCGGCGCCGGTTCAGCTGCCGGTTCCGCTGCGGGAGCCGCTTCCGGCGCAGCCGCCGCTTCTTCCTTCTTGGCACAAGCCGCGATCAGCAGCGATGCCGCCAAAAGGGCGGCGGCCGTCTTCAATGCGTTCATGAGAGTTCTCCCCGATTTGTTCTGGTTGGTCAAAATGCGTGCAGGTCCTTGTGAGCCTAATCGAAGCCCATGCTCGCGAGCAACCGGGCAAAGCGCGGGTCCTCGCGGATGGGGTCGAGCAGCGGATCGTTGCGAAGGTAAATGAGCCCGGAATCACCGATCTCGCGCGCCTTCTCGAGCCGCTCGATCGCCGCATCGCGCTCGCCCCATTGCGCTTGGAGCTGAGCCTGCTGGTACAGCACGCGATCGCCAAGTTCGGCGACCAGCTTCGACCTCGCCGCGTTTGCGGGCTCTGTGTTCCCGAGGCGGTGTTCGACAATCGCAATGCCCGTCAGTCGAAAATCCTCCACCGGCTCGGCGGTGTATGCCGCACGCGCTTCCTCGTTGCGCCCGAGCATGAAGAGCGCGTCGCCGATCGCCGCATTCGCACGCGACATGTGCGGATTCAGCTTGAGCGCCTTTCTCGCATGCGGGATCGACTCGGCGTAGCGGCGGGCCGCGTACTCGATCGAGGCGGCCGCCCGGTGAATCAGTGGGTTCAGGGGATCGAGGATCAATGCGCGCTCGATCGCTTCCGCGGCCGCGCGATCGCGGCCGATGCGCGCGCTGAATTGCGCGTAGCGGGCCATCACCGTCGCCTCGCCGGCACCGAGCCGGCGCGAGCGTTCGAACGGTTCGCGTGCCGCGCGTGCATCGAGGCGTCCCTGGAAAAGCGTGAAGCCGAGAGTGGAATGCGCTTCGGCGAAATCGGGCGCGATCGCAATCGCAAGTTCTGCCGCGGCGACGGCGGCATCGTAGAGTCCGGCGAGCTGCCCGACCTCCCCATACTGGTTCGCAATCGCAGTCAGCGAGCGGGCCCGGGCGGCATGTGCCGCGGCGTAATCGGGATCGGCTTCGATCGCCACATCGAACTGGGCCAGCGCGGCGCGCTCCGAAGCCTCGTCGGCGCTCAGATCGTACAGGGCCCTGCCGCGCAGATAGGCGTCATATGCAGCGACACTCGTAGTGGCCCCTGTGGTCGTTTCCGGCTGGTCTTCCGTCGTCGTGGTCCCGTCGGCCGACCCGACTTCTGCGACGAGGGCGCTGGCGACCTTGTTCGCAATCTCGCTCTGGACCCTGAAGATGTCCTGCATGACGCGATCGAATTTCTCCGACCACAGGCTGATTCCCGTCCTGCCGTCGACCAGGTCGGACGTGATGCGCACGATCTCACCAGATCGCCGCACGCTGCCTTCCAGCAGGTAGGCGACGCCGAGCTTGGAGGCGATGGTGATGGCATCGTCTTTGCTTTCGCGGAATGATGCCGATGAAGTCTGGGCGATTACTTGCAGTCGCTGATTGCGCGCGAGCGTGGCGCGAAGTTCCTCCGACAATCCGTCCGAGAAATAGGCCTGCTCCTGGTCGCCGCCCACGTTCTTGAATGGCAGCACTGCGACACTGTTGCCAGGGCCGCGCCGGCCGCCAAGTCGCCAGGCGAACAAGCCCGCCGCCCCCGCGATCGTCGCGCCGGCCGCTGCAATCAGGATGCCGCGACGGAACGCGAACGGGCCGCTCCGAGACTCTGCCGACGAGGGTGGTTGGCGAACTGCCTGCCCGGTCGCAGCACGGACTGCACGAATGATGCTCGCGATTTCCGGGGCGTGCGAATCACCTCGCCAGTGCGAAAGGTTGATGGCCTGGTACTGGCGAAAGCCCAGCGGCGCTTCGGCGCCGTCGAACGTGACCGGAACCAGTTTCCGCAGGTCACGCCCTTTCGCCGCCTCGTCCAGAACCCAGTCGGATCCGACGGAGGCCGCGGACCACACGACGATGACGGCATTGCTGTTCTCGAGTGAGGCTTCGATCGACTTGGCAAATGCCGCGCCGCCTTCGATCAGCGTGTCCCACCACAGGTCGACGCCGGCCGCCTCCAGCGCCTTGGCAAGTTTCGCGGCCCGATGCTGGTCGGCACGGGCATAGCTCAGGAACGCCGTCGGGCGTGCAGCATCCCCGTTTGATTCCCCCACCACGCGCGCAGTTTAGCGCGCCGGCGAACGATCGGCCCTGATACGCTAATTGGCATGACTATCACCCGCAGGGACATGCTGAACGCCGGTGCACTCGGAGCATCGCTATTCGCGATGGGGCGATTCCATGTCAGCGAGGCAGCGACTGCGGGCGGCACGGACCGCTACGCAGGCATTTATCCCGCGCTCGACCGGTTCGTCGAACAGTTCATGCGCGACATGAACTCCCCCGGCATGACGCTGGTGATTGCCGATCGTGACGCGGTCCAACGTGTCGTGACCTACGGTTTCGGCGACCTCGAGGCGCGACGGCCGGTGGCGGAGGAGGAACTCTTCCAGATCGGGTCGATCTCGAAGTCATTCGTGGCGCTCGCGCTATTGCAGTTGCGTGACGAGGGCAAGCTCGATCTTGACCGGCCCATCGCCGAGTACCTGCCGTGGCTACGCATCAAATCGGCATTTGCGCCGATTACCACGCACCACCTGCTGACGCACTCCGCGGGAGTTTCGGCGGGCTGGGACACGTTTCCGTCCGATCCGGACGTGGGCCACCTGGCGGCCTATGCCCCTGGCGAGCACTTTCACTACAACAACATGCTCTACGAGGTGCTCGGGTACCTGGCGTGGACGCTCGACGGCCGCGAATTGCCGGAAGTCCTGCGTGAACGCATCCTCCGGCCGCTCCGGATGTCGCACAGCGAGCCCGTGATCACGTTCGACGTTCGCGAAAAAATGGCCAGGAACTACGCGCCATTTCTCGGCGACCGTCCATATCCCCGCAACGGCCGCCTGTGCGAAGCGCCGGCCCTGATCCTGACATCGGGAGCGGGGTGCGTCGCCTCGACCGCGCGCGACATGGGAGCGTACGTTCGCATGATCGCAAACCAGGGGAAGTCGCCCGAGGGCCGGCTCATTTCCGAAGATGCCTTCGGGCTGTTCTCGAAGCCGCACATTTCCGCCGAAGACTTCGGGCCTGGCGCGCACTACGGCTATGGGATTGCGGTGGATACACTCGATGGCAACAGGCTCCTCCGGCATACGGGCGGCATGGTGTCATTCATGTCGTCGATGATGGTGGACATCGACGAGGGTGTCGGCGGGTTTGCCTCTGTCAATGCGCAGCAGAACTATCGGCCGAATGCGGTCGTGAAGTATGCGATCCAGCTGATGCGCGCGCAGCGCAAGGGCACCTCGTTGCCGTCGATGCCCGATGCGGACGATGCGGCGAGCGTGAAGAATGCCGCCGATTACGCGGGCGTCTTTGCCGGCAGCGATCGTAGCCTTGAAATCCAGGCCGATGACGACAGGCTCTTTGTCATGCATGACGGTGCTCGCGTCCCGCTGGAACGGCTGAGCAAGCAGGATCGATTCATCGCGCGCCATCATGCGCTCGACCGATTTGCCTTCGTCTTCGGTCGCAAGGACTCCGAGGCGCCTGATAGTGCGATCGTGGAAGTCAGCTGGGGCGGCGACTGGTACCGGAATACGACATATGATGGCCCCATCGAATTCAACTATCCGAAAGCCTGGAACAGCTATGTCGGGCATTACCGCAACGAGAACCCCTGGTTTGGGAGCCTCCGTATCGTCATCAACAAGGGCAGGCTCATGATCGACGGCACGATGCCGCTGGAAACAGACGGCGACCTGTTTCGCCTGCGCGACAGCCCTCGCAACACCGACTGGATCCGGTTCGGCGCGATCGTCAATGGCCGGTGCATGCAACTGAAGCTGTCTGGTGGCGACCTCTGGCGGGTCGCGGCTGCTTGAGTGCGGCCCGAACGGTGACGTAGATGCCGCAGAAGAAAGATCCTGAGAAGCGGGTATTCACGGGCGTCTATTTCGATCGTCCGCAACACGATGCCCTGCGCCGGTTGAGCAAGGAGACGCGCGTGCCGCTGGCGGAGTACCTGCGGGAGGCCGTCAACGATCTGCTCAAGAAATACGGCGTCAAGGCGCCGAAGCCGCGAGTCGGACGTTGAGGGCGGCGATTCAGTCCTTCGATCCCGGACTCGGCGCCCCGAAAACCTGGGCCCAGTAGATTCCTCCGGCGCTTTTCGGGTCCGCGGCGAATGCAACGCCCATTTCGGTGAAGTCCGCGCTCATGAGATTGGCGCAGTGATGCGGACTCTTGACCCACCCCTCGACGACCTGCTCCGGCGTCGCCTGGCCGGATGCGATGTTCTCGCCGATCGTGCGCCATGCGTACCCGGCGCGCGTCGCGCGCTCCGCGGGACTGCTGCCATCGATGCCCGCATGGCCAAGGACGCTGCGATCCGCCATGTCGCGGGCCTGTACCGCGGCCGCGCGCTGCAGCCCTTCTGAAAGCAGGAGCGCCGGAGCGGCGGAAAAACGCTTCCAGCCGCAGCGACGCGAGCGCGACCTCGCGTCGTTGACGAGCTCGAGAACCCTGCGGCTGACGTCCCCCGTCCCTTGGGCTGACGGCGGAATGAGAGGAGCCGCGAGAACAATCCAGGCGGTTCCGTTATCCAGGGCGACGCCGACATCGCGATAGATGGGATTGGTGATGTCCTTGCAGCCCTCATCGGCCAGGGCACGCTTCCGCGCAGCCGCGCTTCCGGATGCTTCCAGCACTGCGGCCTGCACGGCGCGGTACCCCGCTTCCTTCATGGCAGCTTTCAGGTTGCTCCCCGAAGCCTGCGCTTCCGCGACGCGATCGAGAAGCGGATCGTGGCGCAAAGCGGGTGTCACGCCATCGCGGCCGTCGCAGCCCTGCGCGCGAATCGAGTCGATTGAGCGGACCAGATCCGAATTCGTGGCGTTGGCGTGGGAGGCCGCCAGCGCCAGAAACAACAGCGAGGACTTCATTGATTGGAATCATAGGCGCGGATCCCTTCATTGGCAGCATGTGCCGCGGCCGGTGACTTCGGACATGGCCTCGGGCATCATCCGATCGGTGCCCAGCTCAGTCCTTGACGCCATTGTCATCGGCGGCGGCCACAATGGCCTTACCTGTGGCGCATATCTCGCCAAGGCAGGCAAGAAAGTCCTGGTGCTCGAACGCCGGCCGATCATTGGCGGTGCCGCCGTGACCGAGGAATTCGCGCCCGGCTTCAGGACGTCAACCTTTTCCTACGTCATGAGCCTGCTGCACCCGAAGGTCATACGGGACCTTGGACTGCGCGATCTCGGTTTGACGGTGCTGCCGGCGACCGACCTTTTTTGCCCGATCGGTACCGATGACTACATCGTATTCAGTGGTGACGTCCGGAAAACCGCCGGGCAGTTTGCACGCTTTTCACGGCGTGATGGCGAGATCTATCCAGAGTTCGACGCGTGGCTCAACGAGGCCGCGAGCATCGTGCGCCAACTGCTGCTCGACACGCCGGTCGATCCAACGAGAAGCGATTTCAGGGGCCGTCGCGAACTGTTCAGGCTCGCGTGGAAATACCGCAGGATCGGCAATAAGTTTTATCGGCTCATGGACCTCCTGACGATGAGCGCGGACGACTTCCTGGCACGCTGGTTCGAACACAGCGTGACGCGGGCCGTTCTCGGCTACTACTGCTCGATCGGCACGTTCGCGGGACCCAAGACTCCCGGTTCGGCCTATGTCGTCCTTCACCACATCATGGGCGAGCACGAAGGCGCCGGTGGCTGGGGTTTCATCCGCGGTGGCATGGGCGCCATCAGCGAAGCGATTGCGGAGAGCGGCCGGCGCCACGGCATGGACATACGGACCGACGCCGAGGTCGTCCGGGTCGAGGTCGTGGCAGGTCGCGTGAGCAAAGTGGTCACTGCTGCAGGCGAGGAGTTCACCGCCCGCGCGGTCGTGGGCAACGCGAGCTGCAAGATCCTGTTTGACCGCCTGGTTGCGCCCGAGCACCTGCCGCCCGAATTCCTCAAGCACATTCGCGACTACCGGACCTTTTCGACGGCATTCAAGATCAATGTCGCCGCGGAGGCACCGCCGCGATTCGCGGCCTTCGATGCGGCCCGATGCGGTTTCGATGCGCCCAACTACATTCACATCGGCCCGACGGTCGAATACCTTCAGGAGGCCTATGACGACGCCTGCCACGGACGCTATTCAAGCCGGCCATTCATCACGGCGGTCGTGCCGACGACCGTCGATGACACATTGGCGCCGGCCGGGAAGCATGTCGTCAATCTGTTCGGCGGCCACGCGCCGTATGCCCTGGACGGCCGAGATTGGAACGACGCACGGCCGGCTTTCGTGAAGAACGTTTTCGACACGATCGACGAACTGGCGCCGGGGTTCAGCGGCGGCATCATCGACAGCCAGGTCCTGCTGCCGCCGGACATCGAGCGAATCATCAACACGCCGCAGGGCCATATCTTTCACGGTGAGCTGGCGCTCGAACAGCTTTTCTTCCAGCGGCCCGCTCCTCATTACTCCGACTACCGGTCGCCGATTCGCGGCCTGTATCAATGCGGCTCGTCCACGCATCCGGGTGGAGGCGTATCCGGCATTCCGGGTCACAACGCGGCGCGCGAAATCCTGCGGGACTGGCGCTCCCTGTCGCGGTAGTGCACCGATGAATTCCGGCGGTAGCGAAGGCCTGGACGAGCTGATCGAGATTCAGCGGACTGGCTATTCACTCGACCGCGCATTCTATGCCGACGCCGCGATATTCGAGCGCGACCGTGAGCGCGTATTCCGCAATCACTGGATACTCGCGGCGCATGCATCGCAGTTCGAAAAGCCGGGCGATTACCGCCTTTTCGACATCGCGGGCGAGAGCATCATCCTGGTCCGGGACCGGGAGGAGGGCATTCGCGCGCACTACAATGTCTGCCGTCATCGAGGGAGCCGCGTTGTGCTCGAGCCTTGCGGCAACGCCCCGGCGTTGACGTGCCGGTATCACGGCTGGACCTATGCGCTCAATGGCTCGCTCCGGGCCGCGACGCACATGCCGGAAGACTTCGACCGCTCCTGCTTCGGCCTGAAGCCCTGCCACGTGAGGAACCTCGAAGGCCTGGTCTTCGTCAGCCTCGCCGAAGGAAAAGCGCCGGACTTCGACGCAATTGCGAACGGCCTGACGCCATTCCTGGTCCTGCACGGCCTTGCAACGGCGCGCGTCGCGGCGCAGCGGACTTTCTCCGTGCAGGCCAACTGGAAGCTCGTGGTCGAGAACTACCTCGAGTGCTACCACTGCAAGCCCGCGCATCGCGAGTACTGCGCCGTCGAAATCAAGGCAGACGGCATCGGCGACGGGTCGCCTGCGGCACGGCAGCGCTATGAGGCGCGAGAGCGCGAATGGCGCGCCGGAGCCAAGGGGCTGGATACGCTGATCGCCGAGGTCGGCACGAGCCTGCCGCTCGACGAAAGGTTGTCGAGGACACCGATCGCCGTCGCGTACCGGGCGCCGCTACGCGCGTCGTACGTCACGGCCACCGAGGATGGCCGGCCTGCGGCGCCACTGATGGGCCGGTTCCGCGATTACGACGGCGGCGAGACTGCGCTCGCCGCGGACCCGTTCACCTACATGCTTGCGTACAACGACTACGCAGTCTTCTTCGCATTCGTACCGCGCGATGCGGACCACAGCGACATCGTCTGCACCTGGTTCGTGCACGGCGAAGCGCGTGAAGGCAGTGACTACGACCTCGAGCGCCTGACGTGGCTGTGGAGCGTCACGACGGAGCAGGACAAGGCGATCATCGAGGCGAATTCGTCTGGCGTCCGCTCCCCGAGCTACCAGCCGGGTCCGGCATCGCTGCTGGAAACGGACCTGGCGGGATTTCGCGAGTGGTACTTGTCGTGCATCGGCGCTGCAGGCCGGGCCTCGCGTCTCGGTAACGTCCGGGGTGGCCGCTATTTCGCAGCCTGAACTCCGCACCGACTGGACGATCTTCCTGACGACGGTCGCGACGATCGCGCTCGCGTGCGTTCCGATCTTCGCGTTTCGCGATAGCGCGGCCGCGACGATCACCGGGGTCTTCGACGTCGTGACACGGAATTTCGCGGTCGTGTATCTCTGGTATGGGACCGGCGTCGTGGTCTTCCTGGCCTGGCTCGCGGCGAGCCGGTTCGGCCGGGTTCGCCTCGGGGCTTCGCATGAACGGCCCGAGTTCTCCACGTTCAGCTGGCTGGCGATGATTTTCTGCGCCGGCGTCGGCGCGACACTTCTGTACTGGGCCGTCATCGAATGGGGCTACTACATCGCCAAGCCGCCTTACGGGCTCGCGCCCCGCAGCCCCGAGGCGATCGAGTGGGCGGGTACGTACGGCATGTTCCATTGGGGAATCACCGGCTGGGCGATCTTCTGCCTTCCGGCCATTGCCATCGCTTACCCGTACTACGTGCGCAAAATTCCTTACCTCCGGCTCAGCACCGCCTGCAGCGCGTTCCTGCCGGAGGGCGTGACCGGCGGGCGTGGCCGCGCCCTCGACTTCCTGTACATGATCAACCTCATCGGAGGCACCGGAACGTCGCTCGGGCTCTCGACTCCGATGATCTCGGCGGCGGTCGCCGAGCTCCTCGGGCTCGATCGGCGTTTCCTGCTGGATGTCGCCGTCGTCGTCGGGTGCATCGCGGTGTATGGCACCAGCGCCTTCCTCGGCCTGCAACGCGGGTTCAAGCGAATGTCGGATGCCACCATGATCCTGGCGCTATTGCTGCTGCTCTTCATTCTCGTCGTCGGTCCCACGCTCTTCATCCTGAAGATGGGGACCAACAGCATCGGGCTCATGCTGCAAAACCTGTTCCGCATGAACACCTGGACCGACCCGGTCCGCAACAGTGGATTCGTCGAGAGCTGGACGGTGTTCTACTGGGCGTGGTGGATGGCGTATGCGCCATTCGTCGGGATCTTCGTGACCCGCATTTCCCGCGGCAGGACGCTGCGCGAGGTGATCGCCGGGATGCTGACCTTCGGCAGCCTGGGCGCAGCAGCGTTCTACATCGTGCTCGGCAACTACGCCATGCACCTCGACCTGCAGGGCCTGCTCGACGTGACGGGCATGATGGCGAATGGCGGCGAGGCGGCAGCGATCACGGCCGTGATCCAGAGCCTGCCGTTCGGGCAGATTGCACTCGCCATTTTCGTGCTGGTCGCGGTCGTGCTGCTGGCGACGACTTATGACTCGGCGTCGCACACGCTTGCGTCCGTTTCCACGCAGCGACTCGAGGCAGGCCGCGACCCGGCCCGCTGGAACCGCGTGTTCTGGGCCTGCGCACTCGGATTCCTGCCGATCACCCTGCTGTTTGCCGAAGGCGGACTCAAGGTCATTCAATCGGCGACGATCGTGGTATCGGTGCCGCTGCTGGCCGTCGGCGTGCTGATGGCGCTGTCGCTGATGCGAATGTTGCGGGAGGACGCGCGCGATCGAGCAGAGAGCTCCTGAATCGATTCCGGTTCAGTTCCCCAAGACCCGCGCGAAGATCTCGCAGGCCCAGTCCACTTCGTCGGCGGTTACAATCAGCGGCGGCGCGATCCGGATGGTGTTCTCATGCGTGTCCTTGGCAAGCAGGCCCGCGTCGCGCAGCTTTTCGCAGTACCGCCGCGCACCGCCAGCCTCGGGCAGCAGCTCTACGGCAAGCATCAACCCGCGGCCGCGGACCTCGCGAACGGCAGGGCTGCGGATGTTCCGGAGCTGCGCCATGAAACGGGCGCCCTGTCGCTCGGCATTGGCGATCATGCCCTCCTCGACGAGCACCTTGAGCGCCATGCGCGCAATGGCGCAGGCGAGCGGATTGCCGCCGAACGTGCTGCCATGCTGGCCGGGCTGCAGGACGCCGAGCACCTCCGAGTTCGACAGCACGGCCGAGACCGGATAGTAGCCGCCGGAAAGTGCCTTGCCGATGAGCGTGACATCGGCCTCGATGCCCTCGTGCTCCTCGGCGAGCAGCTTGCCGGTGCGGCCGAGGCCGGTCTGGATTTCATCGAGTATCAGTGTGACGTTGCGGCCGCTGCAGAATGCCCGCACCTTCGTGAAGTAACCGGGAGGCGGAATGATGACACCGGCTTCGCCCTGGATCGGCTCGACCAGGAAGGCCACCGTGTTCTCATTGACAGCCGCCGCGAACGCGTCGTAGTCGCCAAACGGAACGATGCGGAAGCCGGGCGCAAACGGGCCGAATCCGCCACGCGCGTCCGGGTCGGTGCTGAAGCCCACGATGGCGAGCGTGCGGCCGTGGAAGTTGTTCGCGCAGACGATGATTTCGGCGCGGTCCGCAGGCACGCCTTTCACCTCATAGCCCCACTTGCGCACAGCCTTGAGCGCCGACTCGACCGCCTCCGCTCCGCTGTTCATCGGCAGGATCTTGTGGGAGCCGGTGAGCTTCGCGAGATCCTCGTACAGGAGCGCGAGCTGGTCGTTGCGGAACGCGCGCGAGGTGAGCGTCAGCCTCTTCGCCTGCTCGACCATCGCTGCGAGGATCCTGGGATGGCAGTGGCCCTGGTTCAGCGCCGAATAGGCCGACAGGCAGTCGAGGTAGCGCTTACCGTCGTTGTCCCAGACCCACACACCCTGTCCGCGGACCAGGACGACGTCGAGCGGCTTGTAATTGTGGGCACCGAGGCGCGCTTCGATCGCGATCAGGTCGCGGGTCATCGAGTCGATGGGTGTATCCGGATTAAGCATCGTCGCTGCGCCTCATGAGGGTGCTCTTGCCGAACAGCGAACCGACGAGATCCACGGCGACCTCGGCTGAGCGGTTGTGGACGTCCAACGCGGGATTGAGCTCCATGATGTCGAGCGACGCGAGGAGCTCCGTGTCCGCCACCATCTCCATGCAGAGCTGCGCCTCGCGGTAGGACGGGCCGCCCGGCACGGTGGTGCCGACGCCCGGCGCGATGTCGGGGTCGAGGAAGTCGATGTCGAAGCTGACGTGCAGGTGCGTGTCGCGATCAAGCCCCGCGAGCGCCGCTTTCATCGCGGCGCGCATGCCCGTCTCGTCGATGTAGCGCATGTCGAAGACTTCGAAGCCGAGCTCGTGCACGAAACGCTTCTCGCCGATGTCGACGCTGCGGATGCCGATCTGGCGGATCTCGGATGGCTGCATCGCAGGCGCCTTGCCGGCGATCTCGACGAGCTCGCGCGGACCATGGCCGAGGAGGATGGCGACCGGCATGCCGTGGATATTGCCGCTCGGCGTCAGGACGCTCGTGTTGGTATCCGCGTGCGCATCGAACCAGAGTACGCGAAGCTTGCGGCCGCATTGGCGCGCGTGCTGCGCGGCAGCGGCGATCGAGCCGATCGCGAGCGAATGATCGCCGCCGATGAGGATCGGCAGCCGTTTGGCGGCAAATTCCGCGTGGCAGGCATCGAAGACAGCGCGGGTCCAGGCGATGACCTGCGGCAGGTGGCGGTAGCCGTCGACGGGCGGAAGGCCCGGGTTGCCGGGCCCCTGCAGGTTGCCGCGGTCAGAGACTTCGACGCCTTGCGATTCGAGCATGGACTGGAGGTGCGCGACACGCAGCGCCTCCGGACCCATCGAAGCGCCGCGCGTGCCGGCTCCGATGTCCGTGGGGGCGCCGATGATCGAGGCTTTTTTCATGCTTGCGCGGCAGCAGTTGGTCGGGGTGA
>DAIQBB010000002.1:0-417134 GCA_036781365.1 Steroidobacteraceae bacterium
CGGTCACGATCACGATCGGCTCGAACACGGTCGTGACCCAGGAAGGCGGAGGCGTCGACACGCTCAACACAGACGCGATCTCCGTCGGCCAGCGGATCCATGCCTTTGGCGAGGCGAGTGGCTCCGACCCCGGCCTGGATCTCGATGCGACGGACGGCCGGGTGCGGCTGCATGTGACGAACGTGGTCGGCACGGTCAGGGCTGCGGTGCCGACCCTAATTACGCTCGAGCTCTTCTCGATCGACGGCCGCAGCCCCGCGTTCTTCATCTTCGATGGCACCGGCGGGTCGATCCTGACCGACGCGGACCCGCAGAATTACGAGGTCGACACGCTCGACCTCGACGTGAGCGAGTTCGACGTGGACGAGCCGGCCCAGGCGCTCGGATTCGTCACGCCGTTCGGCGAAGCGCCACCGGATTTCGCCGGCCGGACGCTGGTGAACTTCGACAACATTCGGGCCCTGCTCGGCATCGGCTGGGGCGTTGACGGGACGGATTCGCCCTTCCTCTCGATGGGCGCCAACGGGTTCGTCATTGACATCAACAACCCGGACATCGGCGCGCGGCACTTCATCAAGGTCGGGCCACGGATCGAGGACTTCACGGACTTTGCCTCTCCGATGACGATCGAACCGGTGACGAGTGGGCGGCGACTCTTTGCCCTGTCCGTCGGCCGGCGGCTCGAGATGTACCGCGACTTCGCCGAATACCAGGATCGCGTCAACGTCCTGCTGAACGCCGGCAACAACATGCGCACGCTCACCGCGCGCGGCTCGTTCGACGAAGGCTCGACAACGCTGACGGCGAACGTCGTGGCGATCTCGTTTACGGAGCCGTAAAGGGGACGCGCACCTTTAAAGGGGACGGTCACTTTTAAAAGTGGCCGTCCCTTTTTCGAATCAGGGCTCGCACCCAATGGCGCGGGCCCTTTTGTATTCAAATCAATCAGATAAACCGTCTGTGGCTTAGGCGATGTCCGGCCACCCTGTCGGCACCGGTTTCGCATCGCAACAGATTGCGCCGTATTGCTGATGTCAATACACTATGATTCGCACGGTCCGCTACACCCTTCGCGGAGTTGAGTTCGAGTGGGACCCGGCCAAGGCCGCTTCGAACTTGTTGAGGCACGGCGTCCCGTTCGAGGTGGCCTGTGAAGTGTTCTTCGATCGATTCGTCCGTATGGCGGATGCAGATGGCACCGACGAGGCTCGGGATGCCGCCATTGGGTACACCGAATCGCGGAGCCTCCTTTTCGTCATACATCTGATACGTCATGAAGAAGTCATCCGCATCATTTCCGCGCGCAACGCGACTCGGCAGGAGCGCCGGGCTTATGAAGAACTCTGAGCGAGTGATCAAGAGCTTGCGACGCGACCGGCCAATGCTCGCGGTGACGCTTCGAATGCCCGAGGACGTCCTTGAGGACCTGAAGCGCATCGCCCCCCTCTTGGGCCATTCTGGCTATCAACCGTTGATGCGCGCTTATGTGGGCCGTGGATTGCGGGACGACCTTGCTCGCCTTGAGGATTCGGACATCAACGCGCTGGTTGCCAGCCTGCGCCGACGAGGTGTCGACGAAGCGGTACTGGAAAAGGCGCTGGCGGAGATGTCCGGTAAGCCTTGATGATTCGCCAGTGCCTGCTTTTGATCGGTCACAAGCTTAACTAGAGCCGCGAACCACAAAGCGCGAAGCGCGAAGCGCGTGCCTTTTCATATGCGCTACGCTGCGATACGCCGCACCTTGGGTCGACCCAACTGCCGCGCCTGCCAGAGGTCGTGGTTCGCCTGCATCTGAACCCACATTTCCGCGCTCGTGCCGAGAGCCGCCTCGAGGCGTAGTGCCATTTCAGCGCTGACACCGGCCCGACCGTTCAGAAGTGCCGACAGGGCCTGGCGGGAAACACCAAGACGGCTCGCGATCTCGCCTACTGGCAGGTTCTTGGGCAGGAACTCCCGCAATACCTCACCCGGGTGCGCGGGGTTGTGCATCTGCGCCATCGCGAACTCCTCAATGGTAGTCAACGTAGTCAACATCGCCGGCGTCGCCGGCCTCGAATCGAAAGATTACGCGCCAGTTTGCGGCAACGGTTACTGCATGAAACCCCCGCAGGGCGCCGTGCAATGCGTGCAACCGCCAGCCTGGTGCGCTCATGTCCGCCGGCTGCCTCGCGCAGTTGAGCGCCGTCAGGATCAACCGCAGTTTGACCGCGTGACTAGGCTGAATGCCTGCGCGCGAACCGTGCGCGAAAAACTCGGCCAGGCCTTTGTGCCTGAAATTCCTTATCACTGGCGAGTGTAATGTGTAACGTTACGCTTTACAACCGGCATCAGCCAGGTTGCACCTCGGCGACGCTAATTCCCACCGCGAGCCGGCACTCAATTCCTAGTTGAGCCGATACGGGCCTTTTTTCTGGCCGGCTAAGTCGATATCCGGCCAAATAAACTATGTTTTAAAACAATAATTTACAAAATTACTGGCCAAATACGCTCGTTTCTGGCCAGATAGCCATCCAGCATGCCAAAAAAAGTGACGCCCGCCGACTTTCAGCCAATCGAGGACGCGCTCCTTCGATTCCCTCAAGGCGCAACGGTTGCCGAATTACACACCGCGCTTAAAGGATCCATCAACCTGCGCACCCTCCGGCGTCGGCTTGCCGAACTGGTTAGAGCCGGGCGGATCGATCGGCGCGGTACGGGACGAGCCACGCGCTATGCCCGCCCGGCGGCCGCCATGCCAATGCCGGCGGCTCAACCTTCAACGCCAGGCGCGGGTACGGCGGACACCGCCAGGTACCAGGCGCCTGCCGGCATCGTTGAACTGAAGCTCACGCCCGAAGCCCACCAAATCAGGGATTACGTCTCGCGTCCCATCGGAGCTCGAAGGCCCTGTGGTTATGAGCGGCGCTTCCTGGAGGAGTACGTCCCGAATCGAACCACGTACGTTCCCGACAAGCTCAAGGTCCATCTGCACGGGATCGGCCAGCCGATCATGGCGGAGCGTGCAGCGGGAACATTCGCGCGCGACATCCTGAACCGGCTGCTGGTGGATTTTTCCTGGGCATCGAGTCTTCTAGAAGGCAATACCTACACGCGCCTCGATACCGAGCAGCTCATCCGGTTTGGCAAGGAGGCGGCTGGCAAGGATGCCAAGGAAACCCAGATGATCCTGAACCATAAGGCGGCCATCGAATGGCTCGTCGAAGGATCCGATGACGAGGTCGGCATCAATCGCCACACGTTCCTGAACCTGCACGCCCTGCTGTCACAGAACCTGATGGCGGATCCAGAGGCTTCGGGTCGTTTGAGAAGGCGGCCCGTTGACGTGGCCGGCAGTATCTACACTCCGATGGCCGTTCCGCAGGTCGTGGACGAGCATTTCAGCCAGGTCATTCAGAAAGCGGCGCTCATCGGCGATCCATTCGAGCAGGCTTTCTTCATCATGGTGCACATTCCGTATTTGCAACCCTTCGAGGACGTGAACAAGCGCGTTTCACGACTCGCCGCGAATATTCCCTTGATACGCGGCAACTTCTGCCCGCTGTCATTCGTCGACGTACCGGAGCACGCCTATATCGACGGCTACCGGGGCGTGTATGAGATGACCCGCATGGAACTCCTGCGCGATGTCTTTGCATGGGCATATGAGCGCTCCTGTCAGAAGTATGTCGTCATTCGCGACTCGATCGCGGAGCCGGATGTGTTCCGGTTGAAGTATCGGAATTCGCTGATTGAAGTGATTGGCGGTATCGTTCGGCAAGGACCGGAAATCACCGGGCAGACGATTCGCGACATGGCGCGTCCGCTGGTCGAAGCGTCCGATCTGGAGCAGTTTGTCGATCTCGTGGAGGAGGAACTTACGCGGCTCGACGAGGGCAACATCGCGCGCTACCGGATACGACTTTCCGAATATCGCGCGTGGAACGACTCTCGCATTTCGGGGACAAGGTATGGATGACGATCTCAATTCGCTCTCCCGCGACCAGTTGATCGCGGAGGTCAAGCAGCTCCGCCAGGGCATCCGCGAGCACCGGGACTCGAGCGGGCATGGCCTCTGCTGGCACCACCCGCAGCTTTGGTCCCTGCTGCCGGAGAAGACGGACCCGGTCCCAGTCGTGCCGACCTGGCCCAAGTTTCTGGCGGGCTGCATCCGCTATCGCCAGTCGCTGGACGAGCAACTGCCCGACGCGCCACGAACCGACAAGGCTTTCGACCCCACACGAGACCGGTGACACCATGAACCGCAACCTGATTTTCGTCCCCGTCCTCGTCCAGGTGCTGTTGTCGCTCCTGATTTACGTGCACCTGATCAGGGTGAAGGTCCGCGAGATGAAGGCCGGCAACGTGAACATGGAGCGCCGCGGCCTGCACGAGGACGCCTGGCCCGACAGCGTTCTCCAGATCAACAACAACATCCGGAACCAGTTCGAGCTGCCGGTGCTGTTCTATGTGTTGTCGTTCACCTTGTGGGCTCTGGATGACGTGTATTGGAAGGCGCTCACGGCGGCCACGCTTTTCGTGCTGAGCCGCATCGCGCATGCCTACTTTCACTTGGGCTCGAATTACATGCCGAACCGGCGGCGGGCGTTCACCGTCGGTTGGTGGATCCTGGCCTTCATGGCGGCGCTGGTGGCCTGGGAGCTCGGCCAGCGCGCGCTGGGCTACGGCCCCGTTTAAAGGGGACGCGCACTTTTAAAGGGGACGCGCCCCTTTAAAGGTGCGCGTCCCCTTTAAAAGTGCGCGTCCCCTTTACGCCAGCGCCCGCCGCAGCGCGCCGAAGCGCCGGCGGTACTGCGCCGGCGTCAGGCCGACGTTGCGCAGGAACAGGCGGCTGAAGAAGCCGGCGTCTTCATAGCCGACCTCGTCGGCAATCTGCTCCAGCGGTGCGTCGCCGGATTCGAGCATCTGCTTCGCCTCCTCGATGCGCAGCGTGTGCACGTACTGCAACGGCGACAGCCCGGTCGCCTGCTGGAAGCGGCGATTGAACGAACGCTCGGCGAGACCGGAGAGCTGCACCATCGCGTTGACCGGCGCGTGTTCGCGATAGTGCGTGGCGATCCATTCCTGGCAGCGGCCGATGACGTTGTCGTCCGCCTGGCGCGAGCGCGCGAGCCGCGCATACGGCTGCGTGCCGATGTCGTGCCAGTTGATCAGGTGCACGCGCGCGACCTGCATCGCGGCCTGCACGCTGACCATCCGCGCGATCAGATAGATCGCGAGGTCGAGCCAGGTCGTGCCGCCGCCCGCCATTACGAGTCGCTGCTCCGCGCCGCTCACGACCAGCGCCCGCTGCGGGCAGACCTTGACCGCCGGGTAGCTGCGCTGCATTTCTTCGCTGAAGGCCCAGTGCGTCGTGGCGTCGTGCCCATCGAGCAGCCCGGCCTGCGCCAGCAGCAACGCCCCCGAGCAGGCGGTACCGATGACAGCGCCGGCGGCATGGCATGCGCGCAGCCACGCGATCTCCGCTTCGAAGCGGCCGGCGAGCGGCTCGCCCGGCATCACGTTGAGGTCCGGCACGCAGACCAGGTCCGGCACGGGGTTCGCGCTCAATGCGGCTTCGGGCACGACGCGGATGTCGTTGGCGACCGCGAGCGAGCGCGCCTCGACAGCGACGATCCGTGGCTGCATCAGCTGTGGGCCCGGCGGGTTGCCGGCATAAACGTCCCAGTCGCGTCCGGTGGACATGAACAAGTCGTACATGCCGTAGACGACCGAGGCCGAGCACTCGGGATAGGCCAGCAATGCCACGGATTTGGGTGTCGGATTCATGCGTTTGGCCGATTCGTCGGGTTCCTTGCCGATATCGCTTTAGCCGTGGACCCGCCTCCAACGTATTGTCTCTGCCCACGACAGAGGATCAAGGTTAAAGGCCATGCCCACCCCGCTCCAGCTTCTGCTAGACCCCGTCTCGCTGACGGTTTTTGCGCTGTTTGGCGCGCTGATCGCCCTCGAGGCGCTGTTCCCGGCGCGAGCGCTGCCGCCCGTCAGGGGCTGGTGGCTGCGGGGCCTCGTGGCGTTCGCGGTCTATTTCTTCCTCTCGTCCTACCTGCCGCTCTTCTGGACCGAGTGGCTGATCCAGTATCAGCTCCTTGACCTGACGGCGCTCGGCACCTGGGGCGGCGCGCTCGTGGGCGTGCTGGTCTACGAGCTTGGCGTCTATGGCTGGCACCGGGCCATGCACACCAGCGACCGGCTGTGGCGCGCGTTCCACCAGATGCACCACAGCGCCGAGCGGCTCGATACCTTCGGCGCGTTCTGGTTCAGCCCGCTGGACATGGTCGGTTTCACGGTCGTCTACAGCCTGGCGCTCACGCTCGTGGTCGGCATCACTGCCGAGGCGGCGACGATGGCGCTCTACGCCTCGACCTTCTTCAACGTGTTCCAGCACACGAATATCCGCACGCCGCAGTGGCTCGGCTACATCGTGCAGCGGCCCGAGAGTCATTCCGTGCATCATCAGCGCGGAGTGCATTCCTGGAATTTCTCGGACCTGCCGTTGTTCGACATCCTGTTCGGCACGTTCAGGAATCCGCGCGAGTACGCGCCGCAGCAGGGTTTCTACGATGGCGCGTCGGCGCGGGTCGGCGACTTGCTGTTGTGGCGGGATGTGGCGAGTACGCCGCTTGGGCGCACGGAGTCGGAGGCTACGCCGCGGGCTGCATGAGGATGCTTGACTCTAAAGGGGACGGTCACTTTTAGGCCCTTCAGCGGCCGAGCTCAAAGAGGAAATCGACGCTCGAACGCACCAAGTCGTTCATCCCGTGCAGCTTCGGGTTCTTTGACTCGATCAGGCAGTACTCGTCCGGCGCGTGCGCTCGGTCGCCGAAGCCGAGGCCGAAGAATCCGGCCGGGAGCTTCAGCGGTTCACCGGTGAACAGGGAACCGGGCCAGGACCCGCCGGAGCGCGGGATCAGCATCGGATCGATGCCGTAGGTGCGGTACACGCCGAGTTGCGCCTGGATGATCTTCGAATCCACCGGCGTCGATGACACGTCGGTGAAGCCGCCGTTCTTGACGATCTGGATGTCGCCGAAGCCGCGCTTTGCGAGGTGCGCCTTGAGCTTTGCCATGACGTCCTCGGGAGTCATGTCGGGCACGAGCCGCATGTCGAGCTTGGCCGTCATCTTGTGCGGCTGGATGGTCTTGCCGCCGGGCCCGCCATAGCCGCCGACGAGGCCTTCGATGGTGACCGTCGGGCGTGAGACGTAGTCCTCGAGCGCCTGGCGCCAGGTGGCATCGCGCGCCCACACCTTGGCGCCGACCGCCTCTTTCGCCGCGGCCTCGCTCAGCCGCTCGGCGAGATTGTCGAGCATCTCGTGCTCCGCGGCGCTGACCGGCCGGACATGCTCAAAAAGTCCGTCGATTGCGGGATCGCCCGTGGGCGTCACGAGCGTGTTCAGCGCCTGTACCAACCGCCAGGCGGGTTGATCGAGTCGCGCGGCGTAGCTGGAATGCACGTCCTGCGTCGGGCCGCGTCCCCAGGCGGCGCCGCTGGCGACGAGGTCGCATTCGAGGTCGCCCTTCGAGCCGAGGCTGATCAGCACGCTGCCGTCGGATTCCTGGCTGTGCTCCGGCATGTAGATGCCGATGCAGCGCTCGAGCGCCTGGCGCACGCGCGGCGTCATCACGACTTCCTGGAAATTCGGCGAGCCGTCTTCTTCCTCGCCCTCCGCGACCAGCACGAGATTGACGGGAAACTTGTGGCCAGCGCCGCGGATCGCATGCAAAGCCGCGAGGAGTGCGGCCTGTGGACCCTTCTGATTCGTCGCGCCGCGGCCCATCAGGACCGTGCCCTTACCCGGCATCTCGACGAGCTTTGCGTCCCAGGGCGGCGAGCTCCACTCGGCGGTATCGGCATGCTTCACGTCGTACATGAAATAGAGGCCGACCGTCTGACGCGCGCCGGCGTCGAGGGTAGCGAATACGGAAGGATGACCCTTGGTGCCGATGCGCTCCGCGTGCTGGAAGCCGGCATCGAGCGCGAGCTTGCGCATGTGCTCGCAGCCCTCCTCCATGCCGATACTCTCGGCCGAGACCGAGGGCTGGTGAATCCATTCCTGGAGGCGCGCGACGGTTTCGTCGTGGCGGCGCTCGATTTCGTCGTAGACCGCGCCGAGGCCTTTGGTTTTCGCGGCGGCGGTCGCCGCGTGGGTTGCGGCCCAGATTGCGGCGCCGCCGGCGGCGGTGTGCGTGACGAAATCCCGGCGCGTGATCTTGGACATCTCGTTGACTCCCTTATATGAGCGCCTGCGTAATGGCGTCGATGTCGCTTTCATCATTGTACGGCGCGATGGAAACGCGGATGCGGCCGCCTCGCGCGCTGCACACGATCCGGCGGTTCGCAAGCTCTCGCATTGCATTCTCCGCAGATCGATCCGGATGAGACAAGGCGACGATGTGCGCGCATCCGTCCGCGTCGACCGGCGACCTGAAAGGGATCCAACCTCGCCTGCCCGCTTTCTCCACCAGGAGGCGCGCGAGCCCCGTCGCATGCGACTCGATGCGCTCGCCGCCGACTGCCGCCAATTCGTCCATCGCCGCCATCAGGCAGGCGACGGATGCGTAAGACATTGTCGATTGAGTGTAGCGCCGCGCATCGTTCGCCATCGCGAGCGACGTGGCGTCGAAGTCGAAGGGATCCGCCGCACCCATCCATCCGGTCATGGGCGGCACCTGTTTGAGGAGCCTGGGAGACATCGCGGCCAGCGCGACGCCGCCGTGCCCGCCCAGCCACTTGTATCCGCTGCACACGATGGCATCCGCATCCCAACCGCTCACGTCGACACGCCTCGCGCCCAGTTCCTGGGTCACGTCGACAATCAGATGACTGCCCGCTGCCGATACGGCCTTGCCGAGGCGACCGACGTCCACCGCCGTTCCGGTCGCATACTGCACGCTGCTGACGGCGACGACCGAAGTGCTCGCGTCGATCGCGCCGATCAGCGCGTCGGTCAGGCTCTCCGATGGGCGATCCTCGACGAAACGGACGTGCGCGCGGCCCAGGCTCTGCTCGCGCAGCCACGGTCGGGTGACCGAGGGAAAGTCCGTCTTCACGGCGACGACGGTGCCGTCCTGTGGGATGTCGATCAGCAGCGGAAGCTGGGCGAGGATCTCACTGGCGCAGCCGACGACGGCCATCCGGTCGACGGGACATGAAAAGAGCCTCGACGCCGCCGCTCGCATCGAGTCGAGGAAGCGCGCCTCGTCCTCGTCGGACATGCGGCTGTTGCCGTGACGCGCGGTGTCGTCGATGAACCGGTGCATGGCCTGCACCGCGGGCTCCCCGATCAGGCCCAGCGACGCCTGGTTCAGGTAGCGGTGCGACTCCAGCGTGGGGAAGTGCCGGCGGTCGATCTGTGAGGAAATCATTGCCCGTCAATTCAGGCCGCGACGGCTTCGCATCATACAATCCCGCCGATGGACATGACGCTGCGGATGGAGAGCTGGCCGCTGAAGCAGCCCTTCAGCACCTCGCAATTCTCCATCTCACGGAGCATCACGCTTACTGTCGAGCTGCGCGACGGCGAATTCACCGGTCGTGGCGAATGCGAGCCCCACGAGCACGATGCGGGCATCGCGCAGGAGGTCCTGCGCGGGCTTGAATTCAATCGTCCGCTGATCGAGGCGGGAATCAGTCGGCAGGAGCTCGACCGTCTGCTGCCGGCGGGACCGGCGCGGAACGCCATCGACTGCGCGCTGTGGGATCTCGAAGCCAAGCGGAGCGGCCGGCGCGCATGGGAGCTGGCAGGCGTTGCGCTCCGCTCGCCGCTGACGACCGCCTATACGATCAGCCTGCACAGTCTCGCGGACATGCTTGCGGACGCGCGAAGTAACCGCAATCGGCCCCTGTTGAAAGTGAAGCTTGGCAGGCGGGAGAGTCTCGCGATCGTCGAGGCCGTGCGCTGCGCTGCGCCCGATGCGCGCCTGATCGTGGACGTCAACGGAGCCTGGAGCTTCGACGAGCTCGCGCGCTCTGCCGCTCCGCTGGCGAAACTGGGCGTCGAGCTGATCGAACAGCCGCTTCCGGCCGGCGGCGATGCGGAGCTCGCCAGCTATCGCGGTCCCGTGCCGCTGTGCGCCGACGAGTCCTGCCTGGACGCTGCCTCACTGCCGGCGCTGAGCCCGGGATATGCATATGTCAACGTCAAGCTGGACAAGACCGGCGGCCTGACGGAGGCGCTGCGGCTGGCCGAGTCAGCGAAAGAAAAGTCGCTCCGGATCATGGTCGGCTGCATGAATGGCACGTCGCTCGCCATTGCGCCCGCGATGGTGATCGGCGCCCTGGCCGAGATCTGCGATCTCGACAGTCCCTTGCTGCTCGCAAGGGACCGCGCGCCCGGCCTGCGCTATGAAGGCAGCCAAGTCCATATTCCGGCGCCCGACGTATGGGGGTAATCGTGAAGAAAGCATGGTGGCCGCTTGTGCTCGTCCCGTTGCTCGCGGCGGGCGGCGAAACGCCCGCAGCGGACGAGCGCGAGTCGCAACTGATCCTGAATGCCAGCCTCATCGACGGCACCGGCACGCCGGCACGTACGGCATCGGTCCGCATCAGGGGCGAGCGAATCGTTGAGGTGGGCGAGCTTTCGCCGCGGTCCGGTGAGGCGGTGGTGGACGCGAAGGGTCTCGTCCTGGCGCCGGGATTTATCGATACACACAGCCATCACGGCACCGGCCTCTTCGAAATGCCGGACGCGCTTTCGGTCGTGAGCCAGGGCGTCACGACGATCGTCGTTGGGGTGGACGGCGGCTCGGAATGGCCGCTCAGGGCGTTTTTCGAGAAGCTGGAGAGCACGCAGGTCGCAGTCAACGTGGCCTCCTATTCCGGCCACAACACGCTGCGCTCGGGCGTGATGGGCGACGACTACCGGCGGCACGCGACGGCGCCGGAACTGGGGAGGATGGAAGCTGCGTTGCGGGACGACATGGCTGCGGGCGCGTTGGGACTATCGACCGGACTCGAATACGACCCTGGACTCTACTCTCGAACGGACGAAGTCGTCGCGCTCGCCCGCGTCGCCGCGGAATACGGCGGCCGCTATGACAGCCACATCCGCAGCGAGGACATCCACCAGGAATCGGCCATGGACGAGTTCCTCACGATCGCGCGCGAGGCCCGTCTTCCCGCGCACATCGCGCATATCAAGCTGGCGAGGCGAAGCCTGTGGGGGGACGCGCCGGCCCTGCTCGCCAAGCTCGACCAGGCCCGGAGCGCGGGACTCGACGTCACGGCGGACATTTATCCGTACACGTTTTACGAGTCCACCATGCGAATCCTGTTCGCGAAGAGGGATTTCGACAATCGGGAAAGCGCGGAGTACGCGCTGAGTGAGCTGGTCCGCCCGGAGGGCCTGACGCTCGGCCACTACGAACCGGATCCGAGCCTGGTGGGCAAGACCATCGCCGAGATCGCGGCGATGCAGGGTCGCGACCCCGCTGTCGTGCTGATGGACCTGATTCGTCGCGACATCGAGCACGAGAAGACGCTGGAAGGCGGCCGCAAGTCGAGCGAGACGGCGATCGGCGTCGCCATGTCCGAGGCCGACGTGGACACGCTGATGCGCTGGCAGCACGCGAACATCTGTTCGGATGGCGACCTCAAGGACGGGCATCCGAGGGGGCGCGGAGCCTTCCCGCGCGTGCTCGCGGACTACGTTCGTGAACGGCGCGTCCTGACGCTGGAGCAGGCGGTTCAAAAAATGACGTCGCTGTCCGCGGCGCACGTCGGCATCCGGGACCGTGGGGTCGTGGAGCCAGGCGCGTATGCCGATCTCGTGCTGTTCGATCCGGCGACGGTCAAGGACCAGGCGACGATGAGCGACATCAACCGGATATCGACCGGAATCGCAAAGACCTGGGTCAATGGCCGGCTCGTGTTCGCGGAAGGAAGCACGACGGGATCGCGGCCCGGGCGGCTGATTCTCCGTCGCTGAAGGGGACGTTCACATTCAATCGGATTGAAGTTGAACGTCCCCTTCAGCGTCCCCTTCGTCAGCGGAGGCACCAGTACTGGACGCCCTCCGCTTCGAGAAAGGTCTCGGCGTCGGCTCCTTTCAACATGGCCAGCGTCGAATAGCTGCCCGCCTGCGAGCAGGTCGCCGCGGCGACGGTGATGGAGCGCGGCGCTTCCGGCGCGGGCCAGCCGGTGCGCGCATCGAAGATATGGCCGTAGCGCTTGCCGTCAATCTCGATGTGGCGGCGCGCGTCACCGCTGGTCGCGAGGGCGCCGGACCGGAGCTCGATCCGCCGCACGGCTTCGCCGAAGCTCTCGATCGATTCGATGCCGACCTGCCAGGCGCCCGCCTTCGGTGCAGCGCCGGTGCAGCGCAGGTCCCCGCCAAAGTTCACGAGCACGGGGCAACTCGTGAGGGACGCGGCATGGTCCGCGACGATATCGACCGCGTATTCCTTGCCGATACCGCCGAAATCGATTTCCATGCCTTCTGGCAGCGTGAGCGTCGGCGGCTGCCAGTGGACGCGCTGCCAGCCAACCCGTCCGAGCAGCTCCGGGATGAGCGAGGTATTGGCCGCGACGGGCCCTTCATCAAAGTTCCACGCGCGCCTCAAGACGCCCGACGTCAGGTCGAACGCCCCCTCGCTCAATTGCCAGAGCTTCGCCCCGAACTCGATCAGTCGCGCTGTCTCGTCATCTAAGCGAATCGGCCGGCCTCTGCTCTCGTGAAGGGCTTCGACGACCGTGCCTTTCCTGTATCGGCTGAACTTGCGGTCGATGCGCTCGGCTTCGCGGACGGCGTGACGTGCGAGACGCCACGCGAGCGACTCGTCGTCCGTTTCGCAGAGCAGCTCGCAGGGGCTGCCCATGGAGGTGAACGCGGCCTGCCACAAGCCGCGCTCGCGTTCGAGCCTAAAACCGGAACTTGTATCCAAACTGGGCGATGATAGCGGTCAGCGGCGGCACCAGCTCGAAACTGGCGAGGTCCCCGACCGCCGATCCAGGCGATGGATCGCCCTCTTGCCGGTAATACTCGAGCCGTATCGAGAACTCGCCGCGCTGCGTGCGCCGGCCGTACTTGAATCCCGCGGTATACGCGCCCATGTCCGCGAGCCGGTGGTCAGCCGAAGCGAAATCCGGCTGCGGGTCACCCTGGAACAGCACGGTGCGATAGAAGTCCGCGGCGCTCTGCGTGTAATAGCGAAGGTGCGGCTCGAGGTACGAGTCATCATTGATGTTCCAGCGATAGCGCGCGTCCACCGTCTGCGATTGCACGCCCCAGTCGTCGTCCATGAGGCGGAAGTTGATTGCCATCGAGTCGCGGTCGAAGGCGTGGCGCCATTCGGCAAACAGGCTCTGCTTGGCGCGTGAGTCGGGCCGCTTCTCGTACAGGTAAAGGTACGGCACCTCGTCCTCCAGCCCCGGCACCGGCGCGCCGGTCAGCGGGTCGACCACCGACAGGATCTTGTACGGATCGGTCAGGTAGCCATCGCTCTGGCCGTACGAAAACGAAAGCTCCAGTAGCGAGCGCCTGCTCAGCACCTGCGTCACGCCAAACAGCACATCGACCACGTCCTTGGTCAGGTCGACGTTCCGGTCCTCGTCGTCGTCTTCCTCATTTTCATCATCCTCGCCGAACATGGGCGCGAGACCGACTGGCGTGCCCCCGACCGGCTTGACCTTGTCCTGGCCGAAGGCGGCGCCGACGAACACTGTCGTATTGCGGTTGTTGAAGTCGCGCTCGAGGCGACCGTTCAGGCCGAGATGCAGGTAGTCGTACTCGTCCGAGCTGCTGAACCCGATTCCGTAGCGCATGGCGTCGCCGAGCGCCTGGTTCCAGCTGCCGGAGAGCGCGATGCGCGTGTCCAGGAAGTTCGTGTCGTAGGGCGTCTCACCCGGCTGCACGACGTATGAGCCGCCGCCCGACGGGCCGGTGAAGGTCTGCACGACGTTGGCAGGCACGGCGCCGCTCGGCGTCGCACCGGTAAGAGAGTCGACCGTAAGCGTAAGGTTGTAGCTGCGGTCCTCGTCGAGCCGGCGGCGCGCGGAAATCATGAGGCTGCCGTCGGTAACGCGGTTGTTGTCCTCGCCGTAATAGAGGAGTGAGCTGTCGATTTCCCAATCGGGCGCTTCCTGTGCGGCGACCGGCGCGGCGGGCAAGACGCCGAGCAGGCCGCAGGTCGCGGCCGCGAGTGAACTGCCGATCGGCTTTTTCAGTTGCATCCGCAGCCGCCACCGGCGAAGCCGCGGCCGCCGCTCGATGCCTCCTTGCTGAAGTAAATGTGGTCGTCGATCGCCGCGTCATGCTGGTCGGCCTTCATGTCAGCGCGCGCGTGCAGGTCACGCTCCCATGGCTTTACCTCGGCGCAGCCGGCGGCGACAGCCACGGCAAGGGCGAGGATTGCGATCTGCAGGCGTCGATTCATGTGGCGTCTTCCTTGAGCAGCTGTTCGATCTGGTCTTCGCGCTCCGCGCGCTGTTTCTCGCGGAAACCCCTGTGGCGGACGCGCACGCGGCCGTTGCGGTCGATCAGGAAGCTGGTCGGCATCGCCTGGACGCCGAACTGGCGGGCGATCGCCCCTTCGGCGTCGTACTCGACACGGAATTTCGCGGGGACTTTCTTGAGAAAGGCATCGGCAAGCGCGCGCTCCTGGTCGAGGTTGACGGCGACGATGACGAGACCTTCTTCAGAGTGCTTCTGCTGGAGCTCGTTCATCCATGGGAATGATTGCAGGCAGGGCGAGCACCAGGATGCCCAGAAATCGACCAGGACGACCTTGCCGTCCAGGGACTTGAGCAGGGGCCAGTGGGGCGCGACTACGGCCGGCGGGGATTCCGTATTCGAAGCCGGAGTAGCCGCGCCGCCACGGGCGGTCGACATGGCAATCAACAGAACCGAAACGGCGAGCAATCCAGTGCGCAAAAGGAGCCTCCGTGCATAGCGCGGAAACCCCTTTTGACGCATCGAGAAGTTGAAATCAATCGCTTAGCGAAGGGGACGTTCACCTTCGAAAAGGGGACAGTCACTTTTAGAGGTGGCTGTCCCCTTCAGTGTCCCCTTCAGAAGCGGTATCCGACTCCCAAGTGGGCGCCGTAGGCGAAGTAGTCGTCGTGCCGCGTTTCCGCGCCGGACACGACATCCACGGTCTCCCAGGCCGCGAAATGCTGGTCGGCGCGGAGCGTGAACTCCGCGAACCAGTTGCCGCCGAAACGCTGCCGGACTCCGCCGAGCAGCGAGGCAATCAACTCGCGATCGACCTCGGTGTGGATCTCGAATGTGCCGCCGTCAGCAGTCGGGCCGGTGACGACTGGCACGTCGGTAAAGGCCATGCCGAGTTCCCCGCCCAGGAACCATTCGCGGCTCGCTTCCGGTGGCGAGAACGAGCGCTCGACCGAGACGCCGACGATCGTCTGGTCGACCTTGGCGTCGATCGGCTCGGCATCGGGATCGATCG
Source organism: Steroidobacteraceae bacterium (assembly GCA_036781365.1). Classification (GTDB taxonomy): domain Bacteria; phylum Pseudomonadota; class Gammaproteobacteria; order Steroidobacterales; family Steroidobacteraceae; genus SCUD01. The sequence goes on from DAIQBB010000002.1 coordinate 15,403, forward strand.
GCAGGCCAAGGAGCTTCGCGGGTTCTTCGTAGTCGAATTTCATCTGGTCGACGCTGAGGCCCACCGACCATTCGTCGTTCAACCGGTAAATCCCGTAAATACCGTAGCCCGGCATGTCGTTGGCGGGGACGCCGCTCGCGAGGCCGAGGCGGAGGCGCAGGCCCACGTCGAACTTGGGCTGATCGTCGGCCAGGGCCGCCTGAGGGGACAAGAGCAATACGAGCAACCAGGTAGCTCGTGACCGTGACAGCAGGTTCGGCATGGGCGCGCCTCCTCGAAAGCAGAACTGCTTTCGGATAGGACGCGCGCGCGGGGCGAATCCTTCGTCCGGATCAAAGGGGACGCGCACCTTTAAAGGTGCGCGTCCCCTTTAGGTATGCGGCGGATCTCGGAGAGCATGGCGTCGGGGGATAACGGCCGACCCAGCAAGTCATCCATCAGCGTCTTCGCGGTCTTCTCGGAGCCGTAGCGCAGGAACTGTTCGCTCGACCACGAATACCACCTCGGATTCCCCGCATCGAACGGGCCGATCGCCGCGGCCGTCGCCTTGCGGATCTCCGCGGTGAGCACGGCGCCGAGACCGTAATTCACCATGTACCCCGGCCGGCTCACGAGCTGCACGCGCACGGCCCACCACGCTACCTCTGGGTGCGGCTTGATGTGCAGGTACTCGCGCGTGATGTCGGTCCAAAGCGCGTTCGGATCGGCCGCGGGATCGCGCAGCATCCGGATCTCGAACAGCGACCAGGCGACGTCCATCATCACGCTGCCGTGCAGGCCCTTGAGCGACATGCCGACAGGGAGCCCGGTGCCGAGGTACTTCTTCTGCCAGGCTGGCTCGTACACGCTCCATGACGGCACGTCGGCGAAGGCTTCGGTGAAGAGCGTGTCGGTCCAGTCGGTGTAAGCCGGGCGATTGCGGATCGCGCTGATGTGGACCGCGTGGCCGTTCTCGTGCACGAGCTCGTTGAGCGAGCCGAGGCCGCCGTCCTCGTAGCGCCCGACGACCCGCGCGATGGTCTTCTGCCATTCGCCGTCGACGTACTTGCCGCGCTTCAGGAAATCCGTGTACGCGAGCGGCGACTTGTCGGGGCGGCTCTTGATGTCGTAGACGACACCGAGCGCGTCGAGGTCAACGCCGAGATCGGCGTAGAAACGGTGATCGACGATGACGATGTCACCGCCCGGGAAGCTCGAGGCGAGCTTGCGGTTCGCCTCGCCCACGGTGTGGCGATAATCCCAGGGCTCGACCATCGCGGGACCGGTCGCATCGCGCCAAGCTTCGAGGATCTGTACGAGCCAGCGCTCGACGTCCGGAACCGTGACGCCGATCGCGCGCGCGGCGGCTTCGACGCCGGAGCCGTTCGTTGCTTCAGCCGCGGCGGCCAGCTTGATCAAGCGCCGGTACGGGCTGCCCGGCTCGTTGTTGCCGTTGAGCGCAGCCCACAAAGGAAGGAAAGCATCGAACAGCGCCTTGCGCCGCGCGGGTTCTTCAAGGTCGTACAGGAGGCCGAGCGCGCCGCCACGGTCGATGGTGCCGTCCTCGAATTTGAGCTGGTTGCCGATCTCGCGGTAACAGCTCGAGAGCGCAGCGGAGAGAGCTTCGTAGTCGAGCTTCGGGTCGTTCCGGTCCTTGCACTCGGGATCGTCGGATTTGTTCGCGACGGCGGGGCTCGGGTCGCCGAAATCGGCGAGGGTGATGCGGATGGCGGCGACCGCGGCGGTGTCGGCGGGCGCGAGCTTCGTGGGTTCGAGCGCGTCGAGATTCGCGAGCAGTGCCTTGTGCTTCTCAAGCAGCGCCGCGTCCCATGCTTCAAGCTTTCGTCCTTCGTACTCCGCGACATGGCCGGAATTCAGGTACGCGACGGCATCCCGGGCGTCGAGAAACTCGAGGAATAACGCCTCGGTGCGTTCCAGCGGGCCCGGTTCACCGGCAAGGGCGGTGCCGCCGAACAGGCAGCAGGCAAGAAGAAACGCTCGCATCATGGGCAACCGACGCGTCATGTGGATCAACCATTATTGCCAAGCTGGGGGCGTGGTGTTCCACTTTGTGCGGGGATGACCTGCCGGGCGCCGATCGTGGGCGAACCCTGACTTCAAGAAGGACCAAACATGCGGGAAGACAACTTCAAGGCGGTGGACGGACTCAATATCTTCTTTCGGTCGTGGAGCCCTCCCGGAAAGGCCCGCGGCGTGCTCGTCATCGTGCACGGTTTCAACTCGCACAGCGGCCAGTACCTCTGGGCCGCCGAACAATTCGCGGCGAACGGATTTGCAGTCTATGCGCTCGATCAGCGCGGGCGCGGCAAGTCCGAAGGCCGGCGTTTTTACGTCGAGAAGGTCGAGGATTACGTCGACGACGTCACCAGCTTCGTGAAGCTTGCCAAGACGCGGGAGCCCACCCTGCCTGCATTCGTGCTCGGTCACAGCGCCGGCGGTGTCATCTCCTGCGTCTACGCGCTCGGGCGCCAGAGCGAGATCGCAGGATTGATCTGCGAAAGCTTCGCGCTCGAGGTCCCCGCGCCAGCCGCCGTGCTCGCGACGGTGAAGGTCCTTGCCCGCATCGCGCCGCGACTGCCGGTCCTCAAGCTCCCGAAGCCCGGCTTTTCGCGCGACCAGAATGTCGTCGATTCGATGATTCACGATCCGCTCATTGCGAATGAAGTGCAGCCGGCGATCACGGTCGCCGCGATGCTCCGCGCCAACGAGCGGCTCAAGCGGGAGTTTTCGTCGATCAAGCTGCCGGTGCTGATACTGCACGGGACCGCAGACACGGTGACGCTGCCGGCTGGCAGCAAGTTATTCCTCGAGACGGCAGGTTCCACCGACAAGACCCTGAAGCTGTACCCGGATCACGTCCACGACCTGCTGAATGACGTCGGCAAGGAAAAGGTCATCGCCGATATCGTGGGGTGGATGACTGCGCGGCTTTCCGCTCACTGAGCGCGGATGCTCCTCACCGAGATCCCGGATCTCGACGCGGTGCTGCGTGCGCACGCGTCGGAACTCGGCGCCGATTTCACCGGCTACCGGAATCACGCGTATCGCGTCGTAAACCTCTGCACTGCTATACGGCCCGCTGACGGAGAGGCATCCCGGAAGCTCGCCATCGCCGCCGCCTTCCATGACCTCGGTATCTGGACGGAGCGGACTTTCGACTACTTGGGGCCGTCGGTCGAACTTTCCTGCGCTCATCTCGCTGCCCTGGACAAGTGGGAATGGCAACCGGAAGTGTCGAGGATGATCCTCGAGCATCACCGGATCTCGCGCTATCGCGAGCAGCCGGAGTCGCTGGTGGAGCCCTTCCGCCAGGCGGACTGGATCGACGTGTCGCACGGGCTGTTGTCGTTCGGCCTGCCGCGCAAGGTCATCAGGCAGGTTTTCGCGGCCTGGCCGGATGCCGGATTTCACAGGAAGCTGGTGCAGCTCTCATTGCGGCGGCTGCGCACAAACCCCGGGAACCCCCTGCCCATGCTGAAATGGTAAAGGGGACGCGCACCTTTAGAGGGGCGCGTCCCCTTTAAAGGTGCGCGTCCCCTTTAAAGGTGCGCGTCCCCTTTCGAAGGCTTGGACGTCAGCCGGTCAGATCAGTTTCCGGCGTCCGAGAGATCGGCGAAAGTTTCGATGACGAGCGGGGCATCGGGGCTCCGGAAGGAGATGCCCCGATAGAAATTCGACAGCTTCGGCAGGAATGCGTTCCATTCGAGCTCGGGGGCCGTCTCGGTCATGATCAGGAAGGTCTGCCCGCCCCGGCTGAAGACGACGACCCCGCGCAGGGAATCGAGCCGGGTCGGCAAGCCGGTCTCCGGGTCGTTCTTGAACATTGCGGAGCCGCGCGGCAGGTGCATGACGGCGAACCACGCGGGCGAGCCCTCAAACGTGCCTGGCTCTTCGAAAGTGATCGCAGCGCCCGGGAGCTGGCGCGCGAAGAAGAGCGGGAAGGTCGCGTCGTGGAACCAGTTGCGCAGGATCGCCGCATCGGTCTCGAAATCGTTATCGGCGCCCGCGAGCACGTCGAAGCTCGGGGTGCAGATGAGGCCGTAAAGCTCGCCATTTTCGTCGAGGAAGGTGACGGCGCCGGTCATCTCGTCGAAGCTGTCCACGAGAATCGGGCTCGGCCCGAGTGGCGACTTGACCGAGAACAATTCGCCGGGTGCCGTGTATGTGCCCGCCGCGAAGGCGCCCTGCTCGTATGCGCAGAGCGGTCCGGCGACGATCGCAAGCGCGATTACCGCGGTGGCAGTGATCAGACGATGGCAGAGTCTCGTCGCCATGGAACCGAGTTTCCGTGTCACGCGCCTGTCACTCAGTGCGACCGATCACATAATTTTGGGACAGCAGAAAAGCGTGATCGCATCGTCGGTTTTCCCTCGGCGAAACGGCCGGTCAGCGACTGACCCAACTGGTCAGCTACTGACAAAAAAGGGGACGCTCCCCTCTAGAGGGGAGCGTCCCCTTTTCACTGGCAGGCGTGGCTCTCGGCGGCGTCCGGATCATCCCTCCCCTCCTGAGCGGCCTTCTTTAGCCGGGGACAGGGGGCAGACGAACCGGACCGCTCGCAGCGCAGGCGCGAACCTGCCAAAGTCGCTCGCGGTGGCCCAGGCGGGGGATGCAATGCGATCAAATTGCTGGTGGCTGGCCGCTCTTTTTGCGGCGCAGGCGATGGCGGCCGAAGGACCTGGATCCGACGTCACCGTCATCAACGGAGTGACGCTCATTCATCCCGAGCGCGAGGGCGCAGCGGCCGTCGAGCCGATGGCGACGCTCGTGATCGCGGGAGACAAGATCCAGCTCGCCGGCGCCGGCATCACGCTCGAGCTGCCCCAGGGCGCGACCATCATCGACGGCCGCGGTAAATGGGTCGTGCCGGGGCTCGTCGATTCGCACGTGCACTTCTTCCAGTCGGGCAATCCGTACACGCGTCCGGACGGGGCGGACTTCAATGCGGTCGTTCCGTACAAGGACGAAGTCGCGCGCAACAAGGCACGCCTGCCCGCCACCTTCAAGGTCTGGCTCGCGAGCGGCGTCACCGGCGTCGTGGACATCGGCGGGCCGTTCTGGGATTTCGACGTGCGCGACCAGGCGGCCGTTTCGAGCGCCGCGCCGCGCATGGCGGTCGCGGGGCCCCTCTTCTCTTTTGTGAGCCGGCCGCAACTTGATCTCGGCGATCCGCCGATTGTCGAGACGGACACCATCGAGGCGGCCATGGCATTGCTCACGAAGGAGCTCGATCGCAATCCCGACTACCTGAAAGTCTGGTTCATACACCAGCAAGGCGACGACCTCGCGGCTCAGGAAGCGGTGGTCAAGTCGATCGGTGATGCCGCGCACGCGGCGGGAAAGAAGCTTGCCGTACACGCGACGGAGCTCCTCGTCGCGAAGGCGGCGCTGCGCGCCGGCGCGGACTTCCTTGTGCACTCGGTGTTCGATCAGCCGGTGGACGATGAATTCATCGCGCTCGCGAAGAAGAACGGCGTGATCTACTGCCCGACGCTGTTCGTCACCGACGGATACCTCCTGACGTTTTCCAACACCTGGAAAGCGACGCCTGAGGAGTCGCAGCGCGCGGACCCGGATATTCTCGCCGCGATGGACGACCTCGGCAGCATTCCGGCGGACAAGCTGCCGGAACGTGTAGCGAAGCTCATTGCACAGCCGCGAGTTCCGGTGCCGCCGAAAGTCGCGATGGAGAATCTGCGCAAGCTCGAGGCAGCGGGCGTGACGATCGTCATGGGTACGGATGCCGGCAATATCGGCACCTTGCACGGGCCCTCGATTTACCGCGAGATGCGGATGATGGTGGACGCAGGGCTCACGCCGCTCGAAGTACTGCGTAGCGCGACGACGAATGGCGCCAAGGCGCTCGGGCTCGAAGGCCGGACCGGCGCGATCAAGGGCGGTATGCTGGCCGATCTCGTGATTCTCGACGCCGACCCGCTCGCGGACATCGGCAATCTCGCGCGCGTGCACCGCACGATCAAGAATGGTGTGATGTACGACCCGGAGCAGTTGATGGAGTCGATCCGCTAGTCAACGGCTCCCGGCGGGCGACAATTCCGGCGAAGTCGCCATATTATCGTATGGTACAATAGCCATATCTTCCAGAAGCTCCCTGCATGGCGGCGCTGTTTGACTGGGACCCGGACAAGGACGAGGACAACCAGCGCAAACATGGCGTGCCATTCATGGATGCGCAGCTTGCGTTCCTCGATGCCGCTCGTGTAATTGCCCGAGATACTGGGCACAGCGGCGACGAGGAGCGTTTTTACTGTTTCGGCAAAGTCGATGGCCGTGTTCTGACCGTTCGATTCACTTATCGCGCCAGTTTGATCCGTATCATCGGGGCGGGATACTGGCGTAGAGGAAGGAGAGTCTATGAAGCGCTTCAAAGGATACACGGACGAGCCCTTGGGACGGATCCGGATCATTGAAGATTTTCTGCCGCCGCCGGATCAGTTGATCCTCAAGGATGACCGCATCAAGGTTACGATCTCTTTGAGTCGAAGCAGCGTGCGATTTTTCAAGTCTTATGCGAAGAAATCGAAAGTTCCGTATCAGCGGATGATACGTCGCGTGCTCGATGAGTATGCCGGGAACTATTCTTCGAAGAATCGCCGCACCTGACTGAATCGCTGTGCCTCGCAACAACGCGCTGTGGGCTGTAGTTCCAGGGCTCGCTTTCGCCGTCGCCATTGCGGTCGCGGCAAAGATCGTGTCGACGGCAGCGGGCGGCGCCGTCAGCGCGATTCTCTGCGCGGTCCTCCTCGGCATGCTGTGGCGGAATCTCGTGGGAGCAGGCAGCTGGGCCGACCCCGGCATCGAGTTCGCAGGACAAACCCTGCTCCGCATCGGTATCGCGCTGATCGGGCTCCGCCTCACATGGACCGTGCTCGCCGAGTCCGGCATGACCGCGCTTCCGCTCGTGATTGCCTGTGTTTCCGTCGCGCTGATCGTCGCGATGGGCGTCGGGCGCTTGCTTGGCGTTTCAACGGGCATCCGGCAGCTGCTCGCCGCGGGCACCGCGATCTGCGGCTGCACGGCGATCATCGCCATCGCACCGGTCCTGCGGGCGCAGAAGGCGGACGTCGGTATCGCGATCGCCTGCGTGGTGCTCTTCGGCTCGATCGCGATGGTCGCCTATCCCTGGCTCGCCGGGATGGTGTTCGGGGCGGACGCGGTGCACGCGGGGATGTTTTTCGGCGCTTCGGTCCATGACACGTCGCAGGTCGTTGGCGCGTCGCTGATTTACGCCGAGGAATTCGATGCGCCGGACTCGGTTGCGGTGGCGGGCTTCACGAAGTTTCTGCGGACTTCGGGACTGCTGGTGCTCGTGCCAGTCGCGGCGATGTGGGTCGCGCGGAGCGAGCGCGCGGCGGCGGTGGCCGCGGATCGGCCGAAAGACCTGCGACGGCGCGCTCTGCCGTGGTTCGTGATCGTCTTCATCGCGTTCGCCGGATTGAGGGCGCTCGGCGACTGGCTGACGACCGGCAGCGACTGGTCTGATTTGTGGCAGCAGAAGCTCGACATCGCGCAGCAAGTGTCCGAGATCCTTCTGCTCTGCGGCCTCGCGGCGGTCGGGCTCGGCATCACCTTCGCGCACCTGCGCGAGGCCGGCTGGCGGCCAGTGCTGCTGTCTTTCATCGCCGCCGTCGCGACCGGCGCCACCGCCCTCCTCCTGCTTCTCTAAAGGGGACGCGCACCTCTAGAGGTGCGCGTCCCATTTAAAGGTGCGCGTCCCCTTTAGATCATTGCTGCCAGGTCGCGTTGCGCTTCATCGCGCCCCACTGCATGCGCTCGCCGCGCAGCCAGCCCCAGAGCGCCTGCAGCCGCCACCACGAGTTCAGCTGGCGGTAGCCGAAGTTCTCGAGGAGCGAGACCAGGAATAGCACGAGCAAGTGTCGCGCCCTCGGGTAGGTGTGGAACGACAGTTCCTCGAGCAGCAGCGCGGTGGTCGAGAGCATCACGCCGAGCGCGAACGCCGCCGCGACGAAGGCGAGGAAGCCCATGCCCGTCATGCCGCCGGTCACCCAGGCAAGCGCCATGACCAGAAGTCCCCCCACCTCGACGACCGGGCTCAATAGCTCGAACACGATGAAGAACGGAAACGCGAGCCAGCCGGCCGTGCCGCTGCCTTTCGCGAAGAGTAGCTGCCGGTTTTCCCACAGGCTCTCCGCGAGCCCGCGCTGCCAGCGCTTGCGCTGCTTTGCGAGCGTAGCGAGGTCTTCCGGCGCCTCGGTCCAGCACACCGGGTCGGGAATGTACGAGACGCGATAGCGCTCCCCGCGCGCGGAGAGATGGCGGTGCAGTCGCACGACCAGCTCCATGTCCTCGCCGATCACGTCGGCGCGGAAGCCGCCCGCGGCGACCACGGTCTCGCGATGGAACACACCGAAGGCGCCCGACACGATCAACAGGCCGTTGACCGCGCTCCAGCCGAGGCGTCCGCCGAGGAAGGCGCGCAGATACTCGACCACTTGCACGAGCGCGAGTGGATTCTTCGGCAGACCCACTTTCTCGATCACGCCGCCGCGAACCTGGCAGCCGTTGACGATGCGCACCGTGCCGCCGCAGGCGACGGTGCGCGGGTCCTCGAGGAAGGGCCGCACGACATGCTCGAGGCTCCGCACTTCCAGGACCGAGTCCGCGTCGCCGCAGTAGAAGATCGGGTGCCGCGCGGCGTTCAGGCCCGCGTTCGCCGCGTCCGCCTTGCCGCCGTTCTCCTTGTCGACGACGCGCAGGTTCGGGTACTTGAGCGAGCGGTAGATGCCGCGCACGGGCTGCGTCCGGATCTGGACGCGATAGGCCTCGGGAAACGGCGTGAGCTGGAACTCGCGGATCAGCGCGCCGAGCGTGTCGTCCTTCGAGCCGTCGTTGACGACGATGATCTCGAAGTGCTGGTAGCGCAACTGCAGGAGCGCGCGCACCGAGGTCGCGATCGAGCCTTCCTCATTGTAGGCGGGCACGACCAGCGACACCGGCATCTGCAGGTGCGTGTAGACCCGCTCGGCCGCAGCGACGCCGCCCATGTAGCGGCGCAGCCGATAGATCGCGATGAACGCGAGCCCGACGTAGATCGCGTTCAGCAGGATGAAATAGCCGAGGAAGCCCCACTGCACGGCCTCGAGGGCGTGGCGCAGGACGTTCATCGGATCGACGCCTCTGCGCGCACGTGCTCGAGCATGTCGCGCGCGTACACGTCGCCGAGCTGCGCTCGGACCGCCTCGAGGCGTTCGGCCGTCATTCCCTTGAGCTTGAGGAGCGCCTGGCCGGCGCGGTAGCGCACCCACCACACGCGGTCGCACATCAGCCGTACGACCGGCTCGACGTCGTCCACCGCGCCCAGGCGGCCGTATGCGCCGGCGAGGCTCTGGCGCACGTCCGCATCCTTCGAGTCCGCGTAGCGCGCGAGTTCCGGAAGGAGCTTCGGGTCCATCACGACGAGGAGCGCCGCCGAGGCGATGTTTACGTCGTCCGGGTGCCGGCGCAGCAGTTCGATTGCGACCTCGCTGCCGAGAACGGCATCCACGTGCGAGAGCCAGGGCAGCAGCGGCGGGATCTTGGCCGGCGCGAGCGAGAGCATCAGCGCGCGGATCGGCTCGCGCGCGACGTCCGCGCCCGCGTCGACGAGCAGCCGCGCCATCGCCTCTCCGGGCCAGCTCTCGCGCTCGGCGAGTTGGTTCATGATGCCAGGCATCGCGCGCTGCGCGTCGATGCCGACGAGGGCCGCGGCCGCGTAGAAGGACACGAGCGCGTTCGCCGAGGCGAGTTGCTCCTGGAGAGGCTGCCACGACGACGGATCGCGCAGGTGGCCGAGCGTGCGGATCCCGAGGATGCGCCGGCCGACCTGGCGTGAATTGAGGTAGCGCCGCGCGGCGATCTCGAAGCCGAGCGTCCGCGCAACGGCGTTCAGCCGCTCGCCGGTGTCGCCGCGCACGGCGTCCTGCAGCGCGTTCCACTCTTCCATGAGGTAGGGCAGGTGACGCCCGGGCAGGCGCGGCAAGGCGGGTGATTCGCCCTCCTCCAGTGCGACGCGCGTGAGGAGCGGCCGCCAGGCGGCGATCACGCGCTCGTTGAGGCGCGCCTCGAACCGATAGTAGCGTCGCACCATGAGCGCGAGCAAAAGCAGCGCCGCCGCGGCCAGTGCCGCGACTTCGGCACTGCGCCAGGCCAGCGCGACGACAAGTTCAGAACCGGTGTTCGAGTCCAAGTCGCACCCGGATCCGGTCGTAGAGATCACCCTGCTCGTACCAGCCGGCTTCCCAGGAGATCCCCCAGGCAGTGCTCGTCCAGTGCAGGCCGTTGAGCGAGACGCTGTTCGTATCCGTCACCTGCACGACGCCGGGCGCCACGGTCTCGGCCTCCTCGCCGAAGCCGAGGACGAGCGCGACACGGCTTTCGCGTCCGTAGTCGTGACCGACGCGAACCAGGTGGCCGAAGCTCGGGTCGTCGATGTCGGAGGTCTTGGCGATGTTGAGCGAGTAACCGACGCTGACAAGTTCCAGGTATTTCTCGACGGTGCCCGAGAGCGTCTCGACATTGACGGTCTCGTAGCTCGCGTGGCGCAGGCGAAAGCCGATGCTCCAGGCATCCGGCAGGGGGCGGCCCGCCTCGGCGGAGAGGCTCCATTGCGGCAGGACTTCCGCGTCGGGTGCGAGGTCAGCGGAGAGACCATACGACCAGTCAGCGTTCAGTCGGTCGGTGAAGGCGGCAATCAGCTGCTCATCGCGCGTGTCGAAACGCTCTTCGAGATGCAGGCCGGCGAAGAGATGCCGTGGGCCGCCGAGACGTCGATCGACGCCGATGGAGGCGCCGCGCCAAGCGCGTCGGCCGCCCGAAAGATCCTCGTAGCTCACGTCTGCCGAGAGCCGCATCCCGCGCTCGAGCAGGCGCCGATCCGCGAGCGCCTCTTGCCGCTCGCGCGGCCAGGCGGACATCGGAAACTGCTTCTGCGCGTCGGCGAGAAGAACGTCGGCCGCGTCGAACTCGTCGAGCTGGTCGAGTGCAGTCGCATTCACGCGCCAGACGTCTTCGTATGCGGGCGCGCGCCGGCGCGCGTCCTCGAGCGGCGGGAGCGCCTCGCGCGAACGCCCGAGCGCGACGAGCGCCTGGGACTTGCCGAGGAGCCAATCGACGTTCGAAGGATCGCGGGCGAGCAGGATATCGTATTGCTGAAGCGCAGCTTCTTGCCTTCCCGCCTGCGCGCAGGACCGCGCGAGTGCGTCGCGGGAGTCGGTGTCCTCCGGCTTGGCGGCGACAGTCGACTCCAATGCCGGGTCGCAGGCCAGGGCCGCCGGCGCCGCGAGCAACCAAAAGGGGACAGTCACTTTTAAAAGTGACTGTCCCCTCTTAAAGGGGACGCGCACCTTTAAAGGTGCGCGTCCCCTTTGAAGGTTTCGTGAGCTCACGCGGGCGCCCTCCCCGGCCCGATACGGCGCCGGATCCGTGCAACGAGCTCGGCCGGGCTGAAGGGCTTGGTCAGGTAGTCATCGGCGCCGAGTCCGAGCGCGCGGACCGCGTCGTGCTCCCGCGTGCGCGAGGTGAGGATGATAACGGGCACTTTCTTCCAGGCCTCGTTCGCGCGAAGCCGCTCGAGCAGCTCGAAGCCGTCGGTGTACGGCAGCATGACGTCGAGCAGCACGAGGTCGACGGCGTCACCGCGGTCGATCCGCTCGCAGGCCTTGCGGCCGTCCGAGATCGACTCGACGGCGAAGCGCTCCTTCTCGGCCAGGTAGCCAAGCAGGTACGCCATGTGCACGTCGTCCTCGACGATCAGCAGCCGCTGTTGTGGACTCGAATCCAAGGTCTTGACCCGAAACTGATTTTGGCAATAGTAGGGCAGGCCAATGCCGCATTATGTGAACCGCGTCCCGATGGGCGACCAGATGAACCAACCCTTGGACCCTCGTATCGCCGAACTTGAGCGGCAGCTCGCGGAACTGCGGACCGCCCTGGTCGAGGCGCGCGAGCAGGCCGAGGCCGCGAGCCGTGCGCGCAGCGAGTTCCTCTCCAACGTGAGCCACGAGGTCCGCACCCCGATGAATGGCGTGATCGGCATGGCGACGCTCCTGCTCGACACCGATCTCGACCGCCGCCAGCGGGAATACGCGGGCGTGATCAAGTCGAGCGCCGACGCGCTGCTGCTCGTGATCAACGACCTACTCGACTACTCCAAGATCGAGGCCGGCAAGCTCGAGCTCGAGCGCATCGAGATGGACCTGCGCGCGCACGTCGAGGAAGTGGCGACCACGCAGGCGGCCGCGGCGGCGGCCAAACGGCTCGAGCTCGTGGTCGACGTCGGCTCGGACCTGCCTGAGCGCGTGCTGGGCGATCCCGGGCGAATCCGCCAGGCGCTCGCGAATCTCGTTTCGAACGCGATCAAGTTTACGGCCGCGGGCGAGGTTTCGATCCACGTTTCGCGTGAGCGCGGCCCGGTGAAGGATCTCGTCCGCTTTTCCGTGCGCGACACCGGCATCGGCCTCACGCCGTTGCAGCAGTCAAAGCTCTTTCGTCCGTTTGCGCAGGCCGATGCCTCGACTGCACGCCAATACGGCGGCACGGGCCTCGGGCTCTCGATCGTCAAGCGGCTCGCTGAATTGATGAGCGGCGAAGTCGGCGTGCAGAGCAGCCCCGGCGCAGGTTCGATCTTCTGGTTCTCGGCGCGGCTCCCGGCCTGCGCGCGCGAGGTCGTGGAGGACGAACCGCCGCCTGCGCCTCCCGAGGGCCGTCGCGTGCTCGTCGTCGACGACAACGACACCAATCGCCGCGTGATCGGCGAACTGCTCGAAGGAGCCGACTACGAGGTCGAGATGGCATCCTCGGCCGGTGACGCGCTGAGCGCGCTGCGACGCTCGGTCAACGGCGGCAAGCCTTTTCAGGCCGTGCTGACGGATCACCGCATGCCCGGCATGGACGGAATCGAGCTCGCGCGCCGGATCCGGGAGATTCCGGCGGTTGCCGAGCTGCGCCTCGTGCTCTACAGCTCGATCGACGACCGTTCGAGCCGGCAGGAACTGCGCGAACTCGGCTTCGCCGGGCATCTGACGAAGCCGATGCGGCGCAAGGAGATCCTCGCGACGATGGAACGCGTGCTCTCGCACGCCGGGCCCGAGTTTACGCAGCGCCTGCGGGCGATCGTCACGCGCGATGTGATCGTCGAAGATCACCAACGCCGCGGGCGCACCGTGCTGCTCGTCGAGGACAACGCGACGAATCGCCGGGTGGCGGAACTATTCCTCGAGCGCGCGGGCTGTGACGTCGTACTCGCGGTCGACGGAAGCGAAGCGATCGCGATCCTCAAGGAACGGCGGGTCGATCTCGTGCTGATGGACGTGCAGATGCCCGTCATGGACGGGCTCGAGGCCACGCGGCGAATCCGCCAGGAGATTCCAGGGGGAGCGCGCATCCCTATCGTCGGACTCACGGCCAGCGCGCTGAAGGAGCAGGTCGAGGTCTGTCGCGTCGCCGGCATGGACGAAGTGATCGCGAAACCGCTCGAACGCGAGCGGCTCGAAGCGGTTCTCGAGCGTTACGCGCCCGCGATCGGTACGCGCACCGGCCGCCATGTCATTCGCCCGCCGGTCGAGCGCGCTCAGCCGGCGGTGGCGGTGACGGTCGCGGCCGAAATCTCGGTTCCGCGATTTCGCGAGGTGACCGCCGGCGACCCGGTGCTCGCGCGCGGCCTCATCGAAACCTTCGAGCACAGTGCGGAGAAGGCCTGCAGCGACATCGAAACCGGTCTCGGTCGCGGCGACTTCAGACTGGCGCGCCGCGCCGCGCACACGCTCGTGGGCGCCAGCGCCAACATGGGCGCGATGCGGCTCGAAGCCGTGGCGGCCGCGATCGAGAGCGCGGCGGCCGCGGAGGACGGCGTGACGCTCCGGCCGCTCGTGCCCGCCGTCAGGTGGCGACTCGAATCGGCGCTGGTCGAGCTGAAATCCCTTCAAATGGGAGGCGCCGCCTGAGAGTGCCACACCGCGACGGTCATCAGGCAAAAGCACTGATGGCGAAGAACTGTATGGCTGCCGCTACGATCAGGAGAACGATGGTCGGCAGGCCGCGATAAATCCGTTTGTTCAACATGGCTTTCTCTTTGTAATTGCAACGGCCCGGCGCCAGCAGCGAGCTGGCGGCGCGATGAATGTCTGGTTGGTTAGGTTCCGACGCGAAAACACGCCAATGGCATGTGCGTCGTTGCGTGCATTCTACCGGCTTGCCGATGTCGGCGTACGACTATCGGGAAGTACGACGATCAAAGCGTGCGCCGGGTCGCAGTTCGACAAAGGGGACGCGCACCTTTAAAGGTGCGCGTCCCCTTTGCTACATTCACACGAAGGCACGGATCCCGAAGTACTGGACGAATGCCGAGAGCGTGAATAGCACGGAAATCGGCAGGCCCCGATACAAAAGTTTCTGCGACATGATCGTCCCCTTTACTTAAGTTACTGAGCCCGGAAAGTTCGCAGCTTCGACGCTGGACTTACTCGTCGTGTTCCGCTGCTGTAACACCGCTGCAATCACGCCGCGGCGGGCCAATGGCCGTGAGCTGCACCGGGTCGCGCGAGCATCGAGTTCCATCCTCGAATCCTCTTGGCCATTCCCACCATTGCTGTTGCGAGTGGGCGCCGCGAGTTCCGCGCGAGTTAATGTTCCATAAAGTATTGTTTTTACTATATTTTTCTCGGGACCTTGCACCGGAGGCTTTCGGCTTGGAAGTCTTCTTTATTGGTGGCTATCCCCTCTTGAAGCGCCCCGCCATTCCAGCCTGCGTCGGAACAATCTGACACCAGCACGCGTTATCTCGCCGGTACCGGCCAGCGCAGCGCACTGCGAGCCTTCGCGCTGGGGAGAGAACAAGATTGCCGAAGAGCCATGTGGGGTTTCCGGCACGCGTCATCACACTGATGCTCGCGTGCCATTGCATGCCCGCCGCCTTCGCCAATTCGACCGGCCATGAACCCAGGGAGCGGCCCGGCTGTGGCGGACCTGCGGATCCGATGGACATCGTTCTCCCCCTGGAAATGCAGGACAATCTTTTCCGCTCGCTGCCGATCGCGGGTTTGATGGTGACCCCCGATTCGATCGCGCAGCTAGTGCTGCTGAATCCGCGTTTGCGTGCCACGACGGGCCAACCCTCTTCCGGCAATGGGACGGCCTTTCCGATCAATGAATCGGGCGTCGTGGACACGCGCGCGGACCCATCCGGCTGATTGCTTGTCCGCAATGCCGGCTCGGCCCCCCAACAAATCGGGCCGGCGTCTGCACCCACTCCGGGCGCCTCGTGCGCCCGTTTTTTTCGCCTTTAAAGGGGACGCGCACCTTTAAAGGTGCGCGTCCCCTTTGGAGATTCTTGAGAAACGCGCGTTCAAGCAACCCCTGCTATTGGTCTGCGTGGGCTAGTTTGCTTGAATGCCAAGACACGCTCGGCCGGTGTTTCCAGGAATGCCTCACCACGTTACACAGAGAGGTAACCATCGGGAACGCGTTTTCTTCAGCCCAGGCGACGAAGAAACGTATCTTCTCTTGCTTCGAGCCCATTCGGTGAAACAAGGGATTGAAGTTGTCGCCTACTGTCTAATGCCGAATCACGTACACCTGGTTGTCGTGCCTTCCAACGCAAACGGGCTGCACGTTGCACTCAGAGCGGTGCACTGCCAATACGCGCAACGCGTCAATCGGATGAGGGATCAGAAAGGACACTTGTGGCAGGGGCGCTACTTTTCTTCGCCCTTGGACACGACCTATTTCCTGAACGCCGTTCGTTACGTTGAGCTGAATCCCGTAAGGGCACAGATGGTTGTAAAGGCAGAGGACTATGCCTGGTCAAGCGCAGCTGCCCGTTGCGGCCAAAGGAATGATCACGGCATCCAGCCAGAGGTCCGACCGACCGCCCTTGCTGGCATCGCCAATTGGTCAAGATGGCTTGCCGAGGGAATTACGGACGAATCCCTCGGGGTTTTGCGTCGTTACGCGAGCCAGAACCTGCCGTGTGGATCCACGGAATTCGTCGCGAGCCTGGAACAGATTGTCGGTCGGCAGCTTCGATGCAGACCGCAAGGGAGGGAAGCAGAATCGCAACCTAAAGCGGTGCGTCCCCTTTAAAGGTGCGCGTCCCCTCTAGAGGGGACGCACACTTCGGAGAGTTACATCGTCACGTTGACCGGCGAGTCAAGCGTGAAGCCGAGCACGCTGCCTGCCGGCAGCACGACTTCCTTGCCTGTCTTCTTCGCAGCCGCGGTGCCTGCAGCGGCGCCGAGGATGGCGCCGATGACCTTGCCCTGGTCACTGTCGATCTGATGCCCGATCACGCCGCCCGCGACCGCGCCGCCCGCGATCTTCGCAGTGTCGCCGGCCTTGTCGCTCTTGGCCGCGACTTGCGTCAGGCGCCCGTTGATCGGCATGTCGCCGCCCGCGAATGTCATGTTGTCAAACGTCAGCGCGAGCGTCGGCTTGCCGCCGATGGTCTTGCTGCCCGAGATCACTTCGGTGATCGAGCCCTGCACCGGCGCGCCCGCGCGCGCAACGGTCACGCCGTTCACGATGAGGTCAGACGTGAGGTTGGCCGTGAAGCGCTGGCCGACCTGGGCGGTCTTCGTCGACATCTCCGCCGGGATCTGCACCGAGACCGAGGTTCCCGCCGGAACCGTGTAGGTTTTCGGACCCGCCGCGACCGGCGTCGGTGCCGGCTTCGGAGCGGGCTTCGATGGCGAGGCCGCCGGCTTCGGTGCCCGCTTCGGCGCACTCGCCCTGGCGAGCGCCGCCTCGCGTTCCGCCAGCTCCTTTTCCTTCTCTCTCAGCGAGAGATCGGCCATTTGCCGATTCAACTCTTCCTCGCGCGCCTTCAGCTCGGCATCGCGGTCGATCTGCGCCTGGACCGCGGGATCCTCGGCCGTCACTTCCTCCGCGGGCTTCTTGCCGCAGGCAGTGAGCGCAAGCGCGGCGAGCGCGATCGTCATCAATACTTGGGTCTTTCTCAAGGTCATTTTCGGCATCTCCGTGTTCACTCCCTGATTACGGTTTCAGGAACTCGATGCGATCGTACAGGGCCTCGAGCTCCGGCACGAACCCATTCCAGTTCGCTGCTTCCGCGTCGTAACTCCAGTCCGGGGGCGCGAGCTTCTCCACCCGCAACTCCGTCTGGAGCAGATAGTAATGCTTGCCAGGCGCAGTTTAGCCCTTGGGTATCCCAAACCAGGACTCCCAGCCCTGCTGGGACAAGCTCGGGCCCCGGGGGTTTCATCCGGGGGTCCCGGCCGATGCGCCATCTGGCCGCGAGGTCGGGGCATTCATGCCTTGCGGGTCCGCTCCCAGGCCCCGATATCCGGCAATTTAGACAACAGGTAGCCGAGTTCGTCCACGCCCTCCAGCAGGCATTCCCGCGCGAATGGATCCAGGGCGAAATCCGCGCTGCCGCCTTCCGGCAGGCAAACCTTGCCATCCGCCAAGTCGATCTCGATTTCCGCGCCGGGATTTGCGAGCAGCCAGGCATGCGTCGCCTCGTCCACCCGCACCGGCACGAGGCCGTTCTTCAATGCATTGCTGAAGAAGATATCCGCAATCGATGAGCTGACGACCGCGCGGAAGCCGTAGTCGCGAAGCGCCCAAGGCGCGTGTTCACGCGACGATCCGCCGCCGAAGTTCCGTCCCGCGACGAGGATCTCGCAACCGGCAGCCTCCGGCCGGTTGAGAACGAAGTCCGGCCGCGGGCGCCCCGCCGCGTCGAATCGCCAGTCGGCGAACAGCATTTCGGCGAATCCGCTGCCGCCCGTCGTCGTCAGGAAACGCGCCGGAAAGATCTGGTCCGTGTCGATGTCCGCAGCCGGGATGACGACGGTGCGCGAGCGGATGTGCCGGATGGGTTTCATTCAGCCCACCAGCTCGCGCGGATCGGTGACCCGGCCCGTGACCGCGGCCGCGGCGGCCGTGACCGGGCTCGCAAGCAGCGTCCGCACGCCCTGGCCCTGGCGTCCCTCGAAATTCCGGTTGCTCGTGCTCACGACGTACTCGCCCGGGGCCGCCGTATCGCCATTGATTCCGACGCACATCGAGCAACCCGATTCGCGCCACTCGGCGCCGGCGTCGAGAAAAATCTTGTGAATCCCCACCGCTTCCGCGTCGCGCTTGACCTGCTGCGAGCCGGGCACGACGAGCACGCGCAAGCCTTTCGCGACGCGCCTGCCCTGGAATACGCGCGCCGCCGCGACGAGGTCCGAGAGCCTTGCGTTCGTGCAACTGCCGATGAAGACCATCTGGACCGGTTTTCCGAGCAGCACTTCGCCGGGCTCGAGGCCCATATATCGCAACGCGTGCAGCGCACTGCTGTCATTCGTCTCCGGAACCGCGCCGCTGATCGCCATCGTCATGCCCGGGTTCGTGCCATAGCTGATCATCGGTTCGATCGTGGCAGCGTCGAGGCGCATCTCGCGATCGAAAACTGCGCTAACGTCGCCGCGGAAGCTTCTCCACTGCGCCACGGCATGATCGAAATCCTCGCCGGCCGGCGCGCGCGGCCGGCCACGCAGGTATTCAAAGGTGGTCGCGTCCGGCGAGATCATGCCGGCGCGTGCGCCCGCCTCGATCGACATGTTGCAGACGGTCATGCGCTCCTCCATCGAGAGCGCGCGGATGGCGCTGCCGCGGTACTCGATGACTTGCCGCGCGCCGCCCGCGACGCCGATGCGGCTGATGAGCGCGAGCACGAGGTCTTTGGCGCCGACACCCGCCGCGAGGCGTCCCTCGATGTCAATCGCAAGCGTCCTGGGTTTCCGTTGCAGCAGGCACTGTGTCGCGAAGACATGCGCGACCTCCGTCGTGCCAATGCCGAAAGCCAGCGTGCCGAATGCACCATGCGTGCTCGTGTGGCTGTCGCCGCAGACGATCGTCATGCCCGGCTGCGTCAGCCCGAGCTCGGGTCCGATCACGTGCACGATGCCGCGGCGCTCGTCGCGAAGGCCGAGGAGCTCGAAGCCGTACTCGCGCGCGTTCTGCTCGAGCTCGCCGATCTGCCGCGCGGCGGCCTCGAGACGGATCGGCAGGCCGCCGAAAACCTGGCCCGTTTCGGTCGGCACCGCGTGATCGAGCGTCGCTAGCGTCCGTTCTGGCCGGCGCAGTCGCAGCCCACGGGCCTTCAGCTGCGCGAAGGCCTGCGGCGAAGTGACTTCATGGGTCAGGTGCAGGTCGACGTAGAGCACCGCCGGCGTTTCCGCGGTTTCCGGCACGACCTCATGTGCGCGCCAGATCTTCTCGAACATCGTTCGTGCGGTCATTCAGTTCATAATACGGGCGCATGGGTCCGCTTGCCGGCATCAAGGTCCTCGATCTCAGCCGCATCCTCGCCGGACCCTGGGCCACGCAGTGCCTCGCGGACTTCGGCGCAACGGTCTGGAAAATCGAGAAGCCTGGCAGCGGCGACGACACCCGGCATTGGGGACCGCCCTGGATCAAGGACGGCAAGGGCAAGGCGACGGCGGACTCCGCCTACTTCGCGAGCACGAACCGCGGCAAGCAGTCGCTCGCCATCGACTTCACCAAACCCGCAGGACAGCAGCTGATCCGTTCGCTTGCGCTCCGCGCCGATGTGCTGATCGAAAATTTCAAGGTCGGAACGCTCGCGAAATACCGGCTCGGTTACAAGTCGCTCAGCAAGCTCAATGCAAGGCTGATCTATTGCTCGATCTCGGCCTATGGCCAGGACGGGCCGGCCGCTGCCGAGCCCGGATACGACGCGATGATCCAGGCGGTCGCCGGCCTCATGAGCGTGACCGGCGTGCCGGACGGCGAGCCGGGCGCGGGACCCGTCAAGGTCGGCGTCGCAGTGTCCGATCTCATCGCCGGCCTCTATGCCGCCATCGCGATCTCGTCGGCACTCGTGGACCGCGAAACGTCGGGCCGCGGCGAGTACATCGACCTGGCGCTCCTCGACACACAGGTCGCGGCACTCGCGAACCAGGCACTCAATTACCTCGTGACGGGAAAACCGCCGATCCGCCGCGGCACTGCCCACCCGAATATCGTCCCCTACCAGGCGTTCCCGACCCGGAATGGCTGGCTCATGCTCGCGGTCGGAAACGACCGGCAGTACGAAGCTTTTTGCAGGGCGGCAGGCAAACCCGCCCTCGCGCAGGACAAGCGGTTCCGGACGAACGCCGACCGGGTCGCGAATCGCGAGGCGCTGATACCGGAAATCGCAAGGCTGTTCGGAAAGAAGCCGACGGCGGCCTGGCTCAAGCTGCTCTCCGCCGCCGGCGTTCCCGCCGGGCCCATCAACAACCTTGCGGAAGTATTTGATGAACCGCAGGTCAAGCACCGCAAGTTGCGCTTCAATTTGTCCCACGCGCTTGGAGGACAAGTCCCACAAGTGCGTAA
The DNA here is from genome assembly GCA_036781365.1 of Steroidobacteraceae bacterium. Taxonomy (GTDB): domain Bacteria; phylum Pseudomonadota; class Gammaproteobacteria; order Steroidobacterales; family Steroidobacteraceae; genus SCUD01. The sequence continues at coordinate 35,764 of DAIQBB010000002.1, forward strand.
TCCAGTCCTATTCACGCGAAGCGCAGTGGACTGTCGCGAATCGCCTCCATTGCTCGGCGCACACACGAAGTCCGTGCTTATCGGCGAACTTGGGCTGACTGAAGCCGAAATTCTGTCGCTGAAAGACGACGGCGCCATTGGTTAATGAACAGCGTGATGGTGTCTTATGTACCAGCCGGATGCGGCCATACAAACCATGTTGAGTGAAGGAGACTATTCAATGAAGATTCGTCACGTTTTGATCGCGAGCGCTGCGCTCGCCGTCGCCCCTCTCGCCCTCGCTGAAGAGGCCGTGCAGGGAACCGCGGACTGTGCGTCACTGCAGGCGCAGTACGACCAGGCCGCTGCCGCTGCGTCGGCTGAGCAGCTGAGCCAGGCGAAGGTTGCTCGCGATGAAGGCGAGAAGCTTTGCACCGAAGGCAAGACCGCTGAAGGTTCAGCCAAGCTGAAGGAAGCGATCTCGCAGATTTCGGCCCCGTCCCAGCAGCCCCGCTCCTAAGAGCGTCGACTGACTGACGACAAGCGGCGGCCGGGGCAACCCGGCCGCCGTTTTCTTGTCCGCAGGTAGTCAGCGCCAGAGCTTTCGCGAACTGCCCCTGAGCAATTTCGCGGCGAGCCGCTCTTTTTTGTGTTCGATATCGTGTGGCTTCGGAGCCGCGGCGCCTGGCATCTGTTTTTCCTTCAGCTTTTCCACCAGCAGCACCTCGGCGCGCGCCATCGCCTGGCGGCGGCGCAGGTCTTCGAGGGTACCGCCCTTCGGAACGATCGCGACGGCGACCGTGCAGCCCATGGCGCTCGCGAGGCGATCGAGGCTCGCCAGCGTAATTCGGCGCCGTGACTCGGCACGCTCCATCTGCTGAACCGTCGCGCGCGACACGCCCGCGCGCGCCGCGAGCTGCGACTGGGAGAGCCCGAGCGCCGTGCGGATCTCGCGCACCCAGCCGGTGCGCGGGACCGCGGAAGCATTCATGCGCGGAAAGGCGCGCGAGCTGCTCGCGATTTCGGCCCGCTTTCCGAGTGGCCCGCGATGCGGGATGATTTCTTTCTTCGCGGATTTCTGGCTCAAGCTGGACTCCCGCAAGCGGATGCTTATAAACATCGTATAGCAGTGTGACCCCCATGAATGCAATCGCGACGGCGATCGATCCGGCCCGGCTACCGGCCAACACGGGGTCAGGTTACCCGGAGCCCTACCGTTCAGAGGTTCTGCCGCGAGAAAAACGCGCGCTCGGCGACGCGGCCGGTCTCGCCAGGATCGGGATCAATCACACGACACTCGCGCCGGGCGCCGCCTCGTCGATGCGTCACTGGCACACGCACGAGGACGAGCTGATTTACGTGCTCGCGGGTGCGCTCGTGCTCGTCACGGACGCCGGGGAGGCGCCACTCCGCGCCGGTCATTGCGCGGGATTTCCGGCAGGCCATCGCGACGCCCACCAGCTCGTCAATCGCGGCACGGTGCCTGCGGTATATCTCGAGATCAGCAATCGCGACGAGGCCGACGTCGCGCACTATCCGGACGTCGATCTTGTCTGGAACGCGCCAGCAGCCCCGGCCGCGTATTCGCACAAGGATGGGACGAAGTACTGAGCGAGGCGCCTGCCGCGCGTGAAACTGCGCGATTCAGAGGATGGCTATGACCATCCGGTCTCGGCGCAAGTGACTGAACACCGTGCCGCCCGGGTTCCGCGAGCTTGCGGTACCCGGGCGGCACGGGAACGGGCAATTTCAGCCCTTATTTTTTGACTTTCCTGCGCATGAGCACCCAGATCAGCGCTACCACCACGATCACCACAAAGAGCCAGAAGAACGGGTTGCTGGTCCAAGGCTTGGGCAGCGCAGGCGCCGACGCTTCTTCCGTCACCTCCGCGGGCGCCGCCTGTTCCATTGCGGCTTGCGGCTCAGGCGCCGGTTCTGCCGCAGGCGATTCGGCCGCTGCCGCTTCGGCCTCCGGAGCCGCTGCAGTTGGCGGGGCCGCGGCGGCGGCTGCGAGTTCTGCGTCCACGGCCTGCGCCGTGAGGATCTCCGGCTCGCCCTCGGACACGATTGTCGCGGAAATCCGGTCGCCTCGATTCAGGTCTCTGATGCGGATCGCCTTGCCGTCCATGAACAGGCGGACGCCGCGCGCATCGATTTCGGTTTGCGTGAAGCGACGTACCGGGCCGTTGTCTTCCTTGATCACAACCGTGCGTCCGGTCTGATTCGTCACGGTGCCGAACTTCACAACCGTGACGTAGACGGGCCGTTGGATCGTCGTGTTGGTGATCGTCGCCGTGCCCTTCATGCCGGCTTTCAGGTCACCGACCGTCATCGACTTGCCGTCGACCGTAAACACGAAGTCCGGTGGCACGGTCAGTTCACGCGTGCCTTTCTGGTCGCGCACCACCAGCGTGTTCCCGTCGACTGCAATAATTTCGAAGTTGCTCTCTCGGGTGGTTACGGTCGTCTGTGCATGCGTCGCGATCGGGCTCAAGAGCGCGAGCGCGAGCAGCAGCGAGAGGCCGCCACTCCTATTGACCTTGTGCATTTCCGTCTCCCCTTGTTTCTTTATTTACCGCGGCATCGACCGGGGCGCATGGGCGTGCCCGGCAGCTGGTCCCAAGTCCCAGCGCCCGCAAGCGTAATCCGATTCGCGATGCCCGCAAATGGGACGTTGGACCTAGCAAACGGCGGCACTGAACTGATCGCGGACCGATCATGGCCGGAAGTGCGGCCGGGCAGTTTCACTTCTGCCTTGAACTGCGCGACTCATGCCAGTCGCAGCATGTATATACGCCTGACCTCCCAGTCGAAGCCTGAGGACTGCTGACGCACAACCACGCATGCGGAACCGATGGTGCACCCCCGCGATCGCTGCCAGACCACTACGGCAGTCGGCCGTATATACGATGAAACGAGGCCGCGGTGTATAGCCATGGCCAGGAAGGACTTGCATGTGTAGTGCTCGGTCCGCGCTTGGCGCCTCGACTTCGGGTCGGCGCACCGCCGGGAGGTTATGGTCGGCCGCTGAAAATCAGTCGACTCCGGGATTCCGGAAATCGCCGTGCCGACCTGGAGATCGAGGAGATGGGCTGGCCTGAACCAGAGTGGCTTTGGCTGGCGATCGTCCCCAAGAGCCGCGTAGCGGTGTCTTTTGCCTTATTTCAGATGGGTATGAACATCCGCTTTAGACGCAAGTGGAGGTGGGGCAGGGAATTCGTGAAAAGAGTCCCCAAGACCCCGAAATTGCGTGTTTCCGGGGCGGCCCGTTCAGCTCGAGGCGTCTTTGTACGCGCGCAGCACGGCGTTCATGCGGGTCTGGTAGCCCGGCCCCTGGGCCTTGAACCAGTTGAGGACCTCGGGATCCACGCGAAGCGAAATGGCCGATTTCCGGCGTGCCCGGGAGTGGGCATTGCGTGCCATGCCGCGCACCGCTTCGGCGACGCCGGCGGCGGCGGCCGCGGCGGCTTCCGCCCGCGGCAACACGCCGGGTGCCAGGCTTTCGACCTGCCCCGTCCGTCCGAACCGCGAGAAAAATCCGCTCTTCATGGCCGTCTCCACCGCCCGTTCCATGGGCATTAAGTCAAGGCGAATTGTATATACAAACCCACTGGAACGCCAGCGGGCGTTTGACACACAGGACCCTCACGCTGGAGCTGTACGATGACGCGAATCCCCCTCATCCTCGCCCTCGCACTTCCCCTGTCTGCACTCGCCGTTCCGCCGGTCGACGTCGAGATCCGTGACCGCACGACGGGCGAGTTGCTGCCCGCGTACTGGCATGACGGCGAGCGCCATGTCGCCGGCGAGCCGGGCCACGAATACGAGATCCGGATCTGCAATGACGGCTACGGCCGGGTGCTCGCGGTGACCTCGGTCGACGGGGTCAACGTGATCACGGGCCGAACTGCATCGCCCGACCAGGGCGGCTACGTCGTGGAGTCCCATGGTCGGGTCGAAATCGATGGATGGCGGAAGAGCATGCACGAGGTTGCGGCGTTCTATTTCACCGCTCTGCCCGACTCTTACGCGGCGCGCACCGGCCGGCCCGACAACGTCGGCGTCATTGGCATCGCCTTGTTCCGCGAAGAGCCTAACTACGCGCCGATGCTCGAGCGCGAATCGGCCGCCTCCGCCGACGCGGCGCCTGCGCCCGCACAGAAATCGAGCGGCAACCAGGCGGGGCGCGCCCGCGAAGAGTCCCGCCTCGGCACCGGTCACGGCCAGCGCCTCGATTCCGGCGCCGTCTATACGCAGTTCTAGCGCGCGAGCGAGAATCCCGACGAGCTCATCCGCATTTACTACGACTCGCGGCGGAACCTCCTGGCCCGCGGCGTCATCCCGAGGCCGCATCACCGATTCGCGCGCCAGCAGCCTGACCCGTTCCCGGAGGCCTTCGTCCACGATCCCTAGAGGGGACGCGCACCTTTAAAGGGGACGCGCACCTTTAAAGGTGCGCGTCCCCTTTAAAGGTGCGCGTCCCCTTTAATTGCCAAACGGGACAGTCACATTTAAAAGTGACTGTCACCTTTTGGTCCCCTTTGGAGTGACGTGTTGACCGAGCTCTTGTTCCGCGATGACGCGTACCTGAAGACCGCGACGGCGCGGGTCGTCGGCGTGCAGAACGGCCAAGTCGAACTCGATCGCACGATCTTCTATCCACTCGGCGGTGGACAGCCGGGCGACATCGGTCAACTCATACGTCAAAACGGCGAGCGCATCGCCGTCGCCGATACGCGCAAGGGCGCGACACCGGGATCCGTCGCGCACCTCGTCGCCGCGGGCGTAGCGCTGCCTGAAGTCGGCGAAAGCGTCGCGCTGGAAATCGACTGGCCGCGGCGCCATGCGCTCATGCGCCTCCACACCGCGCTCCACGTGATGTCCTGCATCGTCACTGCGCCCGTCACCGGCGGCAACATCGCACCCGACAAGGCGCGCCTCGATTTCGACATCGACATGACGCTGCTCGATGCGGACAAGATCGCATCGGGCACGAACGAGCTGATCGCGCGCGGCGTCGCGACGGAATCCGTCTGGATCACCGACGAAGAACTCGACGCGCGGCCGGAACTCGTCAAGACCATGAGCGTGCAGCCGCCGCGCGGCGCCGGCCGCATCCGCCTGCTCCGCATTCCCGGCATCGACCTGCAGCCTTGCGGCGGAACGCATGTCGCGAACATTGCCGAGATCGGCGGCATCCGCGTGACGCGCATACGGAACGAAGGGAAGCACAACAAGCGTGTCGAAATCGTGCTTACCGGCTAGACTGCGCGACTTTGAGGAAGACGCGATTATTCGCGGTGCGCTCAACTACGAGCACAAGCTCACTGCCACGACGCTGGTCTACGACCGCTTCCTCGTTGAAAGCCGTTCGGAGAACACGTTCCTGCAGAACGCGCTCGGCATCGAGGTGAAGATCGCGGAGCGCTTCGCGCTTGGCCTCGATTACCCGGTCCGCCACAACACGGACGTTCTGCCGGGCACCGAACAGACCGGCCAGGTCTTTACCGCGAACCACGTCTGCGGATTCTGAGTGCGCCGCAGCCGACTTCGCAGGCCTAGTCCCCGCAGATTGACCGGAGGCGGCTCGCTTCGGCGGCCGCGCGCGCCCAGCGGAACTCGCCGCCGTCGCTCACGTAGTAGTACACGATGCCGCTCGGCAGCATCGCGACGACGATTCCCCCATAGCCTGCCATGAATGGAATCCACGCCGGCTTCCTGCAACCGAGGTATTCCGCGATGTTCCAGGCATATACGCCGTCGTTGTAGCGGAAGCTCCCGTCCCTGGCCGGCAATCCCGTGTCGGTTTCGTCGCGCTGCAGGCTCGCCCGCACCATCTGCGGATCGAGCAGCGTGTCCTTGCCGAGCTTGCCATCACCGATCGCAAGAAATCCGCCGAGCTTCACGATGTCGTCGCGCCGGAGCACGAGGCCCCAGCCCGAGAATGGCTGGGCGGCATCGTCCGGCGTGCGCCGGCTCGTCGCGATTTCGGGGCTGAGGCCGAGCCGCCGGTAGACAGGCTCGACCAGGAGATCGCGGAAAAAATCCGCCTCGGGCCCTTTCTCCTTCCGCCACCAGGCGGAAAGCGCGGCACCCAGAATGTACGTATCGCTCGTGTGATAGACCCAGCGCTTGCCCGGAGGGTCCTTGCGCGGATAAACCGTGCAGGCGATGCGGATCTTTTCGGCGTGCGTCGTGCTCAGGAAGAACCGGCTCGTATTCGCTACATTCTCGTCGGCGTCCGTATCCGCCGAATCGTATCGCCCTGTCGCCATGTCGAGCAGGTTCTCGAAGGTGACGCCATCCCAGCCGCCCGCGTCGCGGCATTCCGGAACGTAATCCGTCACGAGCAGCCTGCGCACACCCGGATGCAGGGCTTCCGCCCGCATCAGCGCAGATCCCGCCATCACCGTCTTCGCGAGCGAATACGAGGGCAGCGGCATCTCGTCGCAATAAGGATAGCGGCCGTGGCGCGTTTCGCAGCCGCCGCTGTAATGGACGCCGCGGATGAGCACGCCGTAGACCGTCATGTCGCGAGGCGCGATCTCTTCCGCCGAGCCAAAGCTCGCGGGATCGAGGCCGGGATGGTCCTTTCTCAGGTGCTCGATGGGCTTTACGGGCAGCCGGCGGGCGACCTCCCTGCGATAAGCGGCACCGATTGCAGCTCTGTCAATGCTCGTGTCGGCCGTTCGAGTCGCTCTCGCCGCTCCCCACGCATTGAACTGGAAGTAACGGCAAGTCTCCTGCGATACCTGGTAGGCGACGCGCGAGACTTCCGTCTCGCCGCGATAACGAAAAGTCAGCACCCCGTGGTGCATGCAGTTTGCGTTCTTCTCGATCAGCGCGAACGGGACCGAAGCGCGCGACCAGTCGCCGTCGTCGCCCTGTTGCCAGACTTTTCCCGGCCCGACGATCCAGTCCCACCTCTCACCGTCGCCAGCGACGATGCCGCGCTCCACGGGGACGAGCCGTCCGTCCACCTGCGCGAATCCAAAATCGAATGTGGGCGGCCGGGCATACTCGCGCAACGGCGTTTCGATCTTCAGCTGGTCCAGCAGGAGTTCCGAGCGGGCGTTGCCAGGCTCGACTGTGAAGCTCAGCCGGCCCCTGAATTCGTTTTGCGCGTCTTCTGCCCCGAAAGGCATTGCATAGGAGGCCAGGTCGACGGGCTTCTGATACGGCGCGTCGCCGGCGAGGGTCGCCGCATCAAACGGTGGTGCGACGGCGGCGTTCACGTTCGCAACAGACATCGCCAGCAATAGCGAGAGCGACGCCGCCCTCGGAATCATTCGATCCGCACTCCGTTGTGCGCGAGCACGCGCGCGAGCGGCGCGAGTTCCCGCCGGTAATTCTGCCAGAGGACGAGCGACTCGCGGTAAATGGGCCGGCGCACCTGGGCCGCGCTTGCGGTCGCAGTGGGCGCGGGATTCTCGTGAAACCTGAGGCAGGCATCGCGCCAGGGGAGCCCGCAATGCTCGAGCAGCTTGCGGGTGGTGCCTTCCTGGTCTTCGACGAGCGACTCGTAGTCGAGATCGAGGAAGCGCCCCGGCAGCAATGCGCGCCAGTAATTCATCAACCGGTGGTAGGCGATGTAGTAGTGGCCCAAATCGTCGAGATCGTAGGAGAACGGATAGCCCAGGCGGAAGAGCGTCTTGAACATCGCGTAGCAGGACGCCATCGGATGCCGCCGCAGGTGCACGATGCGCGCCCGCGGCAGTGCGCGCGCGATCAGCCCGAGATAGAGATAGTTGAGTGGCGACTTGTCGACAATGAATGGCCTCGAGTGTCCGTAGCCCTGGATCGCGCCCCAGTAGGACTCCCCGAGCGCGGCCGGCTTGATGCGAGCCGCGGCCTTGATCAGCTCTTCCTTTCCATCCATCGGCCCTGCCGCGCGCATGACCGCAAGCGCGAGATCATTGACATCGCCGACGGTAGCGACCTGCTCGTGGCGGACCAGGATCCGTTCGACGAGGGTGGTGCCGCTTCTCGGAAGGCCGACGACGAAGATCGGCCCGTCGACTTCGAAGCCGGGCCCTGCGCCGTCATACCACGAACGATCGAAGGAACGGATGGTCGAGGCGATCGCCTGCTCGTCGCTCGCGACACGGTACGAGAGCACCTTGCGCCGGGCCGCGGCGCCCTTTGCGAGTGCCGCGAACGAATCAGCGTACTCGCCGAGGTCCTCGAGCTCCTTGGCGAGCGCATAGTGCAGGGCAATCGGGGATGAGCCGGGCGAACGGGACGCGAGCGCGGCGCGCAGCGCCGCGACATGGTTCCGTTCCGGCGTCTGGCGCCGGAGCATCGCGCGGTTGTACCAGGCATCGGCGTCGTCGGGCGTCCGCTTGATCAGCTCGTCGAGGAGCGCCTCGGCTTCGTCCATGCGCCCGACGGCGATCAGCGCGCTCGCCTTCGCAAACGCAGCCTGCGCGTCATAGGGCTTCAGGGTCGCGACGCGGATCGCGCAGGTGGCAGCGTGTTCGTGCTGATTCAGCTGCGTGTGGAACTCCGCAAGCCGGCGCCAGGTGCCGCTGTCCGCGCCGGCATTGCTCTCGATCGCGGCGAGCGTTGCGCGGGCGCCGGCGACGTCGCCCGCGTGCTGTCTCGCCTCAGCCTCGGTGAAACGCGCGACCGTGCTCAAGGGCTCGAGAGCGAGTGCGCGCCGCGCTGCGTCGAGCATGCCGGTGAAATCGCCGGACTGCTGGTTGATTCGCGCGAGGAGTAGCCAGCCCTCGGCAAGGTCGGGATGACGCATCAGCATCGCGTCGCAGAGCGTGCGGGCTTCCGGTACCTGGCGGCGCTGCAGCAGCCCGTCAATACGCCGGATCTCGGCGGCGTCGGCGCCCGTCGGGGGCTTCGTCACGGAGGAGGAGCCGGAGTCGCTTTCGCCGCAGAAGCTGGTCTTGACTCAGTCATGCATTCCATTTGTCCGCGGCGAGAGTAAACGTTGCGTCGACAATCTGGAAGCTCTCCAGGTCGACAACGAGGGCAGCCGTCACGAAACGAGCCTTTGCTTCATCGTCCGCGACAACAAATACAGGCTCAGCATCGCCTGCACCCAGACGCTCGCGACCGAGAGATACCACACGTGATCGATCCTGAACCCCGGCAGGGTCGAGATCCAGAGTGCCGGCAGCGCGAAGGTCAGGGCCCGCGATGCCGTGCTGCCAAGCGCGGGCCAGGTGTGGCCAAGGCCCTGGAAGATGCCGGAACAGGTGAAGATGAGGGCCGAGGCCGCGAAATTGAACGAGATCAGCCGGAGGAAATGCGAAGCGACCTCGATGACCTCGGGCTCGCTCGTGAAGACCTCCACGAGCCACTCCGGCCGCCACTGGCAGAGCAGAGTGATGGCGAGCATCAGCGTGACGCTGATCGTCGCGGCGGAGCGGAAGGTTTCGCGGATCCGCGCGTACTGCTTCGCGCCGAAGTTCTGGCCCGCGATCGGGCCGGTCGCGAACGCGATCGCCATCGCCGGCAGGAAGATCGACTGCATCAGTCGCGTGCCGAGCCCGAATCCCGCCTGTGCCGCTGCGCCGAAATCGCGGATCACCCAGTAGATTACGGCCATGAATACGAACATGAACCCGAACTCGCCGCCCGCCGGAAGCCCGATATTGATCATCCGGGCCCACACGTCGAGGCGTGGTCGCCAGAGCGCGGGCCGGAAGTGGATGTATTTCTCGAGGCGATGGAAATAGATGTAGAGCAATACGGCGCCGATGGCGACCGAGATCGAGCTCGCGAGGCCCGCGCCCGCGACGCCCATTGCGTGCCCAGTCAGCCAGCCGGCGATCAGGATAGGCGCAAGCAGCGCGTTCAGGAGTACGGTCACCATCTGAACGACCATGGTCGGCTGGACGACACCCGTGCCGCGAAGCCCCGACATCATCACGATGTTCACGTACTGCAGGGCGAGCCCGGGCATGAACCAGTAGAGATAAGTGGCACCCGCCGCCGCGGTTTCGGCGTCCGCGCCGACCGTGCGCATATACGGCCCTGCGAGCAGGTAGCCGCCGACGATCGTCGCCACCGTGCAGAATCCGGCGAGCGATAGCGACTGGTTGAAGACGAGATCGGCGTCCGCCGGGTCCTTGCGACCGACGGCCTGTGCGACGAGCGCCATCGCGCCGACGCCGAGCGTCTGCGTCATCGCCATCACCACGAACATCGCGATTCCGGCGGCACCGACGCCGGCAAGCGCCGTGTCGCCGAGACGGGCCACGAAGTACAGGTCGATCAGGAAATAGAGTGTCTGGGCCAGCATCCCGGCCGCGATGGGCGCGGCCATCGCAAAAAGATGGCCCGGTATCGGGCCCTGGGTCAGGTCGCGCATCATGGCTCCGGCAGCAGGTGTACGATGCTAGCCGACCGCCGGAACCGGCGGACGGGAAAGCGGAAGAATCAAGGGGGAAACACGTGAAGATCCTGAGACTGGCTGCCGTGATGGCAGCGGGAGTGCTGGCGCTTGCCGGTTGCCAGAAATCGACCGACGTCGCCGCATTCGAGGCCAAGGCCAAGGCAGATGTGCGCGAGTGGATCGCCGCATTCAATACGGGCGACGTCGATACGGTCGTCGCGAAATACGCGCCCGACGCGGTGGTGATGGCACCCGGCAATCCGTCGGCGACCGGGCATGACGCGATCCGCGCGCTCGTAGAGAAGGAAAGCGACACCATCCGCGCCGCGGGCATCACGCTTGCCGTCAATGACGACGACAAGGCGAGCGCATCCGGTGACCTGGGCTGGCACTCGGGCTCCTACGTGGTCAAGGACTCGACGGGCGCCGTGATCGACAGCGGCAATTACATGGATGTCCAGCAGAACATCGACGGCCAGTGGCTCATGATCCGCGACATCTGGAACTCGGACCGGCCGCCTCCGGCGCCGGCGCCTGAACCGGCCGCGGAGGCACCCGCGGCCTGACGACTTAAAGGGGACGCGCACCTTTAAAGGTGCGCGTCCCCTTTAGAATTTCCAGATGACGCCGATCGAGGGGATCAGCGGCAGCGAGCCGCGTGTCTCGACGTCGAGGAAGGGCTCTTCTGCGCCTACCTCCTCGAAGTCCTCCTCGATCTGATACTCGACGCAGCAGTCGTTGTTGCGCTTGGTGAGGTTGTTCACCTCCAAGAAGGCCGTCAGCTCACCCGCCGATCCGAGCTCGAACCGGCGCGCGATGCGAAGGTCGATGCGCGAGTAGTTGGAAAGGTTCGAGTCGTTCCGCTTCTCGACCGCGACCACCGGGAATGGGTCGAGTGTCTCGAGTTCCACTTCCGTGGTCGGCCAGCCGCGATGCCAGGCGAGTGCGAGCGACGCCTCCCAGCGATCGTTCCGCCAGCTGACGCCGCCGCTCGCGTAGTCGCGCTGATCCCAGCTCCGGTACAGCCACTCGCCGTCCACGTGGTCCTGCACCCGCGAATGCGTGTAGCTCAGCCACGAGGAATACCTGCCGGCCTCGTAGCGAGCCGAAACCTCCACCCCTTCGGCGAGCGCTGCATCCGGCGCGATGAAGATGCGGTCTGGTTTCAGCTCGGGCAGTACGACGAGCGTGTTCAGCAGGTTCTCGAAACGGCGGAACGGCCGGTCGTAGTCCTTGCGATACACCTCCGCGCGCAGAGTCAGCGACGGTGTGAGATCGTGCTCGATGCTGGCGACGCGGTGCGTCGCGCGCTGCGAGCGCTGGAATACAGTTTCACCATCGGAGACCTGCAGTTCATTGATGCCCTGCGCCTGGAAGTAACGGCCCCAGCCAAGCCGCACGCGCGTTGAATCGGTCGGACGCCACATCAGCACGGCGCGCGGGCTCCACTCCGATGAGTCGAGGTCGGAAAGCGTCGCCTCGTCCCAGCGGAGACCCAGGTCGGTGGCGATCCAGCTCGTCGGCTCGAGCCGCCAGTTGAGGTAGGCACCCGCCTGGTGGCCGGATGGCTGGAGCCTGATCGAGCGCGTGCGCGACGGTGTGTCGGCGGCGCCTGGCGTGTCGAACAGCAGCTCGAAATCGACCGAATCCGAGTACAGATAGCGGCCGCTCTGCGCCCGCCACTCGGCCCCCGCCTGCAGCAACGAGCGCGCGCCCACCCGCCACCAGCCGTCGGCCTGCAAAGAATTGATCTCGAAGTCGCGCTCGTCCGAGAGCGAACCCGACTCGACTCCGGGAAGCTCTGAAGTGCCGTTGCGCTCGCTCGCGAGCCGCGTGTGCGATGCAAGCACCCGCCCACCGAGACCATCCGGCGCGCCGAGATCCGCACGCATCCAGTAGTACTCGTCGCGATACTCGGCGATGGCCTGCTCTTCCTGGTCGCTGTCGAAGGCGACTATCCGGTCGTCGAATACCAGGGCGTTCGCGGCGACAGCCAGCCAGTCGTTGAACCTGCGGCCGGTGTGCGCATAGAAATCGTAGTAGTCCGGATCGCCAAGCGGCGAATCGACCAGGTCGATGTAGAGGTCCATGTTTCCGCGCCGCGCGGCGACCGTCCAGTCGCCCGCGCCCTCGTCGAATCCGCCGTCGACCGCGAGGCCTGCGGTGAACATCGACGCGACCGCCTGGCCCTGGAAATTCCGCGCGGGCAGGCGCGGGGCGATGTCGACGACGCCGCTGCTTCGGTCGCCGAACGCAACCGGGAAGCCGCCGGTATAGACGCGGATGTCGCTGATAATCCCGGGATCGATGCTGCTGAACACCCCGAAGAAATCCTTGAGGTGATACGGATTGAAGAGCCGGAGGTCGTCGAAGCGCACGAGCGTCTCGTTATCCGCGCCGCCGCGCAGGTGATTGCGGCTCGAGAAGTCCTGGCGCGCGACGCCCGGCAGGCGCGCGACCGCGCGCACGGGATCCTCGCCGATGTCCGGCAGCAGTTCGAGCTGCGCCGCGCCGAGGACGACCGGTGCGAGCGGCTCTTCGTCGCCGAAGAGGTAATGGCTTGCGCTGACGACCACCGCGTCGATCGGCGCCGGGGCCGGGCTGTGCGTCGTGCCAAACTGAGCCTGGCGCGGCGCGCGGGGGGCTCCACGCACCAGCATCAGCCGGTCCTGCGGGCCTGTCTCGACCGTGATGCCATGCGGCGCTAGTATCTCGGCCAGCAATGCGCGCGGCTCGATCGCGCGCGGTTCCTGGTCGACGCGCATCCAGGGCTTGATGAGGTCGCTGCTATAGAGGAGCTCGAGCCCGCCCTCGCGCATCCGCTCCAGCACGTCCTCGACCGCCATGCCGCGGTACTCCGCGGCCCCGGCAGTCGCCGCGAAGCAGGCCAGGACGAGCAGCAGCTTTCTCACGGGTCGTGTGTGACGAAGTCCCTGGTGCGGATCTCCATTGTATCGCCCTGCAGCACGCACTCGAGGTCGGTCGTCGCAAGCATTGCCTCGAGCGCCGCGAGCGGTGCCAGGTTGCGGATGTTTCCGTGCAGGATCACCGTCGCCGCCCGCTGCTCGATGAACGGAGATTCATAGCGCAGCCGGCGGCCAGTTTCGCGCGCGACCCAGGCGATCAGGAGGTTCGCAGGCTTGCCGTCCATGTCAGGCGCGGGCGCAATCGATTCCGCCCACTCCCAGGCCGGCGAGTCGGGTGCGATTCGCTCGCGCGACACGCCGCCGAGCGGACCGATCGCAATCTGCTCGCCGGCGCTCCCGGTGTGCGACTGGCCACCGTGATCGATGGCGACGATGCCCTCGCGCACCCGCAGTCGCAGCGCCGCACCGTCGACCTGCAATTCAAACTGGGTGCCGAGATCGCGCGCCGTGCCCGCCGGCGTCACGATCTCGAGCCGTGCCGCGGCGGCGCGCGCGCCGCTGTCGACGTAGACCGTTCCGCGCTGCACATAGATCCGGCCCGGCGCGTCGAGCATCACTTCCGTGTCTCCCGCCAACCGCAGGGACTCGCCGCCCGCGAGCGTAAGCGCGGCGCGGCCGTGCGCGAGCGTGCGAAGCCGCGCGCCCGGACCCAGCGAGGCGCGTGACCCGTCGATGGCCTGCCATTCGTCGCCGGTCGCCTGTTCCACGCCGCCAACGCTGCGCTCGACTCTGGCAAGCACGCCGCGGTCGTCGGCAGGCGTAGTCCACTGGAGTACCGCTGCGACCGCGAGCATGAGCACGGCGGCCGCGGCGGCGAAGGCGACCCACCGGCCCTGGCGGCGGCGCGCCGACTTTTCGCGGAACGCGGCCGATGCCGCGGCGAACACCTGGCGGTGCACCTCTTGCGGCGGTTCGGCGCGCCGCCCTGCAGCGCGGAGCAGCGATTCGACGATGTCCTTTTCATTCTCCATGTGAATCCTCAGATCAGTTGGACGGACGGCGCGGAAATATCCTCCCGTGCGCCGATCATTTCGACGATCGCCTCACGAAATGCATCTCGCGCGCGGGTCAGCAGCGATTCCGCCGCCTTCGGGCCGAGTTGCAGCCGGTCCGCGATCTCCTTGACCGACAACCCGTCGATGTACTTCCATTCGAGAACTTCGCCGTACCGGCCCGGCAGCGAGTCGAGCGTGACCTCAACGAGGCGATGCACCTGGGCGCGCCAGGCGCCGGTTTCGGGTCCGTCCGCCGCCGGCGCGGCAAGCGACTCCAGGATGGCGCGCGCATTCGGCTGATCCTCGAGCAACACGACTCGCGCCACGCCACGCCCGTTCCTGCGGAAGTGATCCGCAATGACGTTGCGGCAGATCTGGCAGAACCACGTATAAAGCGCCGCCTCCCCCCGATAACTGTCGAGGCGCTCGATCGCGTTGCAGAACGTCTGCTGCACCACGTCCTGCGCCGTGTCCCGGTCGCCGCCGAGGCGCGCCAGCGCGAAGCGGTAGAGGCGCGGAAAGTAGCGGTCGAAGACCTCCCGAAACGCTTCCTCGTCTCCCCCCAGGATCCGGCGGGCCACGGCCCGGTCGACGTGTACGAGTTCCGACATTGTCAAATTGGACGTTGCACGGCCGGAAATCCTTCTGAACAAAGGATTTTTTCGTGCATTGCGTCTCATGACAAGTACATACCGCGCAATGCGCAGGAGGAATCCATGTCAATGCCAAAACGGTCCGCAGCCCTTGTCTTGGCCGCCCTGGCCCCCCTGGGGGCCGCCTTCGGTGTCAATCCCGATGGCTTCACCCTCGAGTTTCCGATTGCCTCCTGCGATTGGGCCTCGAGCGGCGGCAATGGCTTCCTGAAGCTCAGGGTCAATCGCCAGCTCTACCTGAGCAACGAGGCATGCGAGGAATGCGTCGCAGAAGATGGGCTGGAGGAGCTCTGGATCACCATCCTGCCGGAGACCCGCCTGGTGACATGGCCCCACGGCGGCAAGCTGCGCACGGTGCGCACACGGGTGATGGAGGAATACGAAACGGTAGACGGTGAACTCGAGGAGGTCTCCAAGAACTTCGTCGCGGACTGCAATCCGATGAACGATGTCTACTATTTCGGCGAGGACGTCTTCGACGGTGACGGATTGCCGCTGCCTGACGCCTGGCTCGCGGGCGTGGACGGCGCCCGGCCCGGCATCCTGGTGCCGGATCGCGCGTACCTTCTCGGGTCGCGTTATTTCCAGGAGTTCGCGCCGAATGCGCAGGATCGCGTCGAGCACACCTCGTTGGGGATTGACGTCGAAGTGCCGGCGGGTTCGTTCAAGAACTGCGTCGAGGTCACCGAAACCTCGCCGCTGGAACCAGGCAGTGTGTCGCTGAAGACCTATTGCCCCAACGTGGGTATGGTGCGGGACGGCGACCTCGAACTGATCGAAGTCATCGAGGACGGGGTGTCGCCCTCGGTCAACGATTGAATAAAAAGGGGACGGTCACCTTTAGAAGGTGGCGTCCCCTTTATTGACAGGGGACGCGTCACTCTAAAGGTGACCGTCCCCTTTTTATTCAATCCTCGAGTCGTCGGTCCTTCCAGTTCCACCACTTGAGGAGGTCCGGCTTCGGCTCCGGCGTCCGCGCCGCGTACGTCGCGCAGCGGAACGTGTAGAGCAGGCAGGGCTCCTGTTCGTGTCCGGTAATTTTCTGGAGTCGCTGGAAGAGTTGTTCCGGGTTGGACTCGGCGAGTTCCCGGATGGAGTGAATTCCCAAGTGTCGAAGGTCGGCTGCAATCGCGGGCCCGATGCCGGGCAACGTGGTCAGCTCGTCGTGCATTGGCAGGATCCTCCTACGGCTTATCCACACATCCAGATTACACCCCCGGCTGGGCCGGCAGGCAAGCAAGAAAAAGCGGCGGGAGACCGCTCTCCCGCCGCCCGTTTGACGCCTTTCCCGATTACTTCTCGATGCTTGCGCCCGCATCGGCCGAGGCGTTCGCATCCAGCGAGGCCTTGCCGTCGCCCGAAGCCGAAAGACCGCCGTTCGCGTCGGCCTTGCCGTTGGCCTTGGCCCTCGGCTGCGGCTGCGGCTTCGCAGCAGGCTTGGCAGCCGGCTTCCCGGCGGACTTGTCGGAAGGCTTCGCGGTACGGTGCGCGGCCGGCATTTCCTCGCGGGCCAAGGGCTGCTGGCGATGCGCCTTCGCTTTGCCTGAGCCCTGGCCAGAGAGCATCGCACCGGCATCGGCAGGGCCGCTCGCGACGTCCGTCATCCCGCCGAGCGCGCCTTTGGCCGGGTCCTCGCTGACGAGGTCATCCTGGCCAAGGTCCAGCGCACCGGCGCCATTGCCCGACGCGTTGCCGCCCACGTTGCCCGACAGGTCTTCGGTCGCGAGATCGGCGCTCGAGCCGACTTCGCTCGCAGCGTCTGCGGATGCGGAGACCGCGTCAGTCGCGTCCGTCGCCGTGCCGACCGCCGAGTCCAGTGAGCCGAGGGCACTCGCCTCGGCTGACTCCGCCTGGCCCTTCGCACTGGCTGCGGTGTCCTTCACGCGATCGGTCGCGCGCGATCCGATCTCGCGTGTGCGCCCGAGCGCATCCGTCGTACCGCGAACCGAGCCATTCAGCGTTCCGCTGCCCGTCGCGCCGACGTTGCCGAGGCCGCCCGTGACCGAGCCGCCGAGCCCACCCGTCGCGCCACCACCCAGAATCTGGGCATTGGCGATTCCGCTCACGGCCAGAACCGTAGCCACGGCGGCGCTTGTCAAAAAGTTACGATATTTCATGGACTTGCTCCTGTGACCCCGCGGCCATTCCGCGGTTCTCACCAGCAAGTACGGCTGGGAGGCTAGGTTTCTTCCCGCCGGCCGGGGTGCAATTCGGCGCCCACCAGGCCTTTACCATAAGACGGGTCGACGCCGTTATTGCCGATATCCACTGCGGTTGATTCAAGGGTTGTAAGAGCCTCCCTCGCCTTCGCGGAATCCGGGGACTGCAGCGATGCGGCGAGCAGGGCCGCGACGATCGGTGTTGCGAAAGACGTGCCGCGAATCTCGCTGAAGCCGCCTCCGACATCGGCCGCGACAAGGCCGGCGCCCACTGCCGCGAAATCCACCTGCTCGCCACGGCAGGCTTCGGGCAGCACCTTGTGCTTTGCATCCACGCCCGTCACGCCGACCACATCGGGATAGGCTGCGGGGAACAGCGGCGGCGCGGTCGGACCGTCGTTGCCGACGGCCGCGACGAGCAGGAATCCGCGAGCGGTCATCGCGCGCACGAGTCCCGTCAGCAGGAGGCTCTTCGCCCCGACCAGGCTGATGTTCACGACCGCCACTTTTTCGCGCGCCATCCAGTCGAGTGCGACCGCGAGCAGCGACATCGAGCCGCCGCCGTGACCGCAGAAGATGTCGGCTGCGTACAGCGTCGCGCCCGGAATGACACTCTCGAATCCATCGCCCTGCCCGACCAGGAGCGAGGCCACGGCGGTCCCATGAGTCGCGGGAAATGACTTGCCGTCGCATCCTTGCCGCACGATGTTTGCGCCATTGAGCACGGGATGTGTCGAATCGACTCCGCTGTCGATCAGGCCGATGCGCATTCCGCTGGCTGCGGGCGCCGCGGCGCCCGCGGCCGCGGGCGCAGCCGTCGCAGGCTCGGACGATTGCAGCCCGGAATCGAGATAAATGTGGTTGTAGTCGTACTGGCCTTCGGGATCGAGCTCACGCAATTTCTTCAGGGCGCGGCGCGTCGGGAGTCCATCCGGCGCCTGCAACACGACGAGGGTCAGGCCGAGCCCTTCGAGTGATTCCGTGCGCAGCACCGTGAATCCTGCCGCGCGTGCGCGCTCGAGCGCCTCGGGAGTCGGCGAGAGGGCGCCGACCTGCCGCCGCACGATCGGCTGGCCGTCGGGGTCCGTTTCGACGGTTTCGCGTTCCGTGCGAAGAAGCTCGCGGACACGCCGCTTGCGGACTTCCATGAGCGCCGATTGGGCGGTGCGCAGCGTACCCGTCACGGGATCCGTCCCGGCCGGCAAGTTCGGCAGCTGCGGCAATGGCACGCCGGGGATGCTCACCTGCGCGGAGGCGAGCGTCGCCGTGCATGCTCCGACGAGCAAGATCGAGAGGATCCGGAACAGCCGCTTCATGCCCGCTCCTTGGCCGGCGTGCTCCCGGGAAATGCTAGCATCCCGGCGCGCTGGCCCTGATCTCTATACGCTTCCCCCATCTATTTTCATCCCCGTGGAAGAACCGGGCCACGCTGGACGTTCTACATCATGAGTAAGTCAACGCCCGCCGATGAAGTGCGTGCGCAACTGGGCGACATGTTGCCGCGGCTGCGGCGATTCGCCCGGGTGATCACGCGAAACGTCGCGGACGCGGACGATCTCGTGCAGGTGGCCGTGGAAAAGGCCCTGACCCGTGCCGCGCAGTGGCGGCCCGGTTCGCGGCTCGACAGCTGGATGTTCGGAATCATGAAGAATGCCTGGATCGACGAGATTCGCGCGCGCCGCAGGCGCGAGCGGGTGCATGCGCCCGAAGAAGCGGGCCTCTCGGTCGGCGATGCCTCGGCCGCATCGCGCGACATCGCGCTCTCGGTGCAGGTCGCGATGGCGCGGCTGCCGGAGGAACAGAGGATGGCGATCGCGTTGGTGCTCATCGAGGGCCTGTCTTACAAGGACGCCGCGGATACGCTCGCGATCCCGATCGGTACGTTGACGAGCCGGCTCGCGCGCGGCCGCGAGGCACTGCAGGCGCTGCTCGGCGGCCAGGGGGGCAAGCCATGAGATTTTCCGACGAGATGTTGATGGCTTATGCCGACGGCGAGCTCGATCTCGTCGCCCGGGCCGAAATCGAGGCGGCCATGGCCCGCGATCCGAAGGTCGCCGCAGCGGTCGAGCGGCATCGCGCGCTCGCCGCGAAGCTGCGCCCTGCTTACGACGCCGTGCTCACGGAGCCGGTGCCGGACCGGCTCGCAGAACTCGTCGCTGCGCCCGGCTCGCCGGCGATCGTCGACATCGCATCCAGGCGGCGCGCGTCTGAATCGGCGATTGCAGTCGGCCGTTGGCGGCTGCCGCAATGGGCCGCACTAGCCGCATCGGTCATCGTCGGACTGTTCGTCGGTGTCTTGCTCATGCGAAGTGGCGGCGCAGCTTATGAAGAGACGGCGGCCGGACTCGTCGCGCGCGGCGCGCTCGACAAGGCGCTGACCTCGCAGCTCGCGTCCGCTGGCGGCGATGCCGGGGTCCGGATCGGAATCAGTTTCCGCGATCGCGAGGGCGACTACTGCCGCACGTTTCACATGCATCGCGAGGCGCCTGTCGCCGGTCTCGCCTGCCGCAGCGGCGAGGAATGGAGACTGCAGGTGCTCGCGACGGCGCCGGCACATGAAGGCGAACTGCGCCCGGCCGCTGCCATGCCGATGGCGGTGCTGCATGCAGTCGATGCCGCGATCGACGGCGAGCCGCTCAATGCGGCATTGGAACAGGCGGCGCGGGACAAGGGCTGGCGCTGACCTGCTTCGCCGCTCGTCCATAATGCAGGCTGAGCAATCGAGGTCTGCATGAATTCAACTTCCGTGTCCGCCGTGTTCCGGTTGCTGCTCGCCGCGTTCTGGCTCTCGGCCTGCACGCCGCCCGAAACTCTTTCAGCCCCAGGCGCGCCGGCGTCACCCCAGGCTCCAGCCGCCGTTCCCGGCACCGGCGCGCGCGTAGCTGGCGTCGCGGCCGCGAATCCACTCGCCGTCGATGCCGGACTCGAAGTGCTGGCAGCTGGTGGCAACGCGGCCGATGCGGCAGTCGCAATCCAGGCGATGCTCGGTCTCGTCGAGCCGCAGAGCTCGGGTGTAGGCGGCGGCGCGTTCATGCTTTATTACGATGCCGCGTCGAAGAAGCTCACGGCTTTCGACGGGCGGGAAACGGCACCCGCCGGCGCGACGGCGGAAATGTTCATCGACGAGAAGGGTGAGCCGCTGTCGTATCGGGACGCCGTGCTTTCGGGACGATCGACCGGCGTGCCGGGGGCGATCGCGATGCTCGGCGCCGTGCACGCGCGGCAGGGAACGCTGCCCTGGCAGAAGCTCTTCGAGCCGGCGATCCGCGCGGCTGAATCCGGATTCGAGGTGCCGAAGCGCATGGCACGGTTCGTGAACGGCGAGTCGGCGCAGTCGGGCCAGCCCGACGTGCGCGCCATCTTCTCGCGCGCCGACGGCAGCAAGATCCAGGCTGGCGACTCATTTCGCAATCCGGCCTACGCCGCGGCGCTGCATAGCATCGGCAGCCAGGGCCCGCGTGCCCTGCTCGAGCCGCCGCTGCGCGACAGGATCATCGCGCGCGCACAGGCCGAGCCGCGCCCCGGTTCGTTGGCTGCGGCGGACTTCGACGCCTGGCAACCGCGGATCACCGAAGCGCTGTGCGGCCCATATCTCGTTTACCTGGTCTGCGTGCCGCCGCCGCCCTCCTCCGGCGTCTCGCTGCTGCAGATGCTCGCGATCCTCGATCGCACGGATATCGCAAGGCGCGGTCCGGAGGATCCGCAGGCCTGGTTCCTGTTCGCGATGGCGAGCCGGCTGATGTATGCGGATCGCGATCAGTACGTCGCGGATCCCGAGTTCGTCCTGGTGCCCGTGCAGGGAATGATCGAGCCGCATTACATCTCGCGAAGGGCCGCCTTGATCGGCGACGTTCCGGGCCCGGCGCCCGCGGCTGGCGAACCCGTGTCGATCGAGCGCGGCGCCGATGCGACTCGCGAGGCCGCCGGCACGTCCCATTTTGTGGTGATCGACCGCGATGGAAATATCGTATCGATGACGACGACGGTCGAGTCCCTCTTCGGCTCGGGCCGCGCCGTCGACGGCTTCATGCTGAACAACCAGCTCACGGATTTTTCCTTCCGGCCTGCAATCGACGGCAAGCCTGTCGCGAATGCGGTCGCAGGAGGCAAGCGACCGCGCTCATCGATGGCACCGGTGATCGTGCTCGACGCGTCGGGCCGGCCCATCGCCGCGCTCGGCTCGCCCGGCGGCTCGTCCATCCTCGCGTACAACGCGAAGGCGATCGTCGGGCTGCTCGCTTGGAAATTGCCGCTGCAAGAAGCGATCAACCTGCCGAACGTGGTCGCGCGCGGCGATGAGTACTACGGCGAGGCGGCGAAGCTCGCACCGGGCGTGCTGGAAGCGCTCGCTGCGCGCGGCGTCGTCGTGAAGTCGGGCCGAGGCGAAGAATCGGGCCTGCACGGCCTCGTCATCAATGCCGACGGAATAGTGACCGGCGCCGCCGACCCGCGGCGCGAAGGCGTCTGGAAAACCCTTCCCTAAAGGGGACGCGCACCTTTAAAGGGGACGCGCACCTCTAGAGGTGCGCGTCCCCTTTAAAGGTGCGCGTCCCCTTTAGGGGCTTCAGCCGGAGACGGAGAGGAGCGCGAGCAACTCTTCCTGCGCGGAGTAGCGCTTGCCGGACTTGGGCACCTGGCGCTTGTAAGCGCCATCACCCTCCATGTTCCAGCTCTGGCAGTTGTCGTCGAGGTAAGGCTTGAGGCCCTCGCGGATCACGCGGCGCTTGAGCCCCTCGTCGAGTACCGGGAAAGCAAGCTCGATACGGCGGAAGAAGTTGCGGTCCATCCAGTCGGCGGATGACAGCCATACATTGTCGGCGCCGTCGTTGCTGAACCAGAAAATTCGCGAGTGCTCGAGGAATCGTCCGACGATCGAGCGCACGCGGATGTTCTCGGACAGTCCCTCGACGCTTGGCCGCAGGGCGCAGATCCCGCGCACGACGAGATCGATCTTCACGCCCGCCTTCGACGCCCCATAGAGCGCGTCGATGATCGCGGGCTCGAGGAGCGCGTTCATCTTGGCCACGATCCGGGCCGGCCGGCCCTCCCCCGCGATGCGCGCCTCGTTCCGTATCGCCTCGACGACCCGCTTGTGCAGCGTAAACGGCGATTGCCAGACGTGCTTGAGGCGTCCTGCGCGACCGAGGCCGGTCAGCTGCTTGAACACCTCGTTCACGTCGCTGCAGATGTCCTCCCTTGCCGTGAGGATGCCGAAGTCCGTGTACAACCGCGCCGTTGCCGAGTGGTAGTTGCCCGTACCGAGGTGCGCGTAACGCCTGAGCACCGTGCCTTCCGGCCCCGGTTCGCGGCGCACGATCAGTGCCATCTTCGCGTGCGTCTTGTGACCGACCACGCCATAGACGACGTGCGCGCCCACGGCCTCGAGCTGCGCAGCCCAGTTGAGGTTCGCCTCCTCGTCGAAGCGCGCGAGCAGTTCGACGACCACGGTCACTTCTTTTCCCGCGCGCGCCGCGTCGAGCAGGATCTGCATGAGCTCCGACACCGCGCCGGTGCGGTATACGGTCTGCTTGATTGCGACGACCCGTGGGTCGTGCGCACTCGAGCGGATGAAATCGAGTACGGGCGCGAACGACTGATATGGCTGGTGCAGCAGGATGTCCTGGCGCGCGATCGTCTCGAACAGGTCGTCGTCGCCCACTTCGAGCGCCGCAGGCACCGACGGGGTGAACAGCGTGTACTTGAGATCCGGCCGGTCGATCTCGGTCAGCACTTCGCGCAGGCGATAGAGGTTGACCGGCCCGTCCACGTGATAGAGATCCTGCTCGTCGAGCTGGAACTGCTGGAGCAGGTAGTCGATCATCGCCGGCGATATCTCCTCGACCACCTCCAGGCGCACGGCATCGCCGAAGTGCCGCTGCATCAGCTCGCCCTGCAGCGCGATGCGCAGGTTCTTTATTTCTTCCTCATCGACGAAGAGGTCGGAGTTCCGCGTCACGCGGAACTGGTAGGCGCCCTTGACCGTCATGCCGGCGAACAACTCGTCGACGTGCGCATGGAGTACGGAGGTCAGGTAGACGAAGTTGTATTCGCCTTCCGCGATCGAGGGAGGCAGGCGGATCGCGCGGGGCAGGATGCGCGGCGCCTGTACGATCGCCACGCGCGAGCCGCGGCCGAAGGCGTCACGGCCCTCGAGCTCGACGATCAGGTTGAGGCTCTTGTTGAAGACCCGCGGGAACGGATGCGCGGGATCGAGGCCGATCGGCGTCAGGACCGGCAGCACTTCGCGCGTGAAGTAATCGTGCACCCAGGCGCGCTGCGCGTCGTTCCAGGAGCCGCGCCGCAGGAAGCGGATCCCTGCCGCGGCAAGCTGGGGCAGCAGCACGTCGTTCAGGAGGTCGAACTGTTGGGTGACGAGCTCGCGCGCCTCGCGCGTGACTATCGTGAGCGTCTCCTTTGGAGTCAGCCCGTCCGGGCCAGGATCCGTGATGCCGAGCTTGATCTGCTCCTTGATGCCCGCGACCCGGATCTCGAAGAACTCGTCGAGGTTCGAGGAGACGATCGTCAGGAACCGCAGCCGCTCGAGCAGCGGCACGGATTCGTCGGCCGCCTGGGCGAGCACGCGGCGGTTGAACGCGAGGATGCCGAGCTCGCGGTTGAGCAGCGGCACCCGTGTCGCGGTTTTGCCTGTCATGCGGCGCATGAGCATCCGGTCCCGAGGTTACATTCCGATGACGGTCAGTTTACGCGCCGCGCGGGCGAGTGTTACCGTGCCCGGCGCATGCCGAGACACGAAATCCTTGCTGCCGTCGACCTCGGATCCAACAGCTTCCATCTCCTGGTCGGGCGCATCGTGGGCGGCCAGATATACCCCCTCGACACGCTCCGCGAGCAGACCCAGCTCGGCGCCGGGCTCACGGCGGACAAGCGGCTCGATCGCGCCAGCCAGGCGCGCGCCCTCGTGGTGCTCGCGCAGTTCCGCGAGCGACTGCGCGGCCTGCCGCGCGACGCCGTGCGCGCAGTCGGCACGAATGCGCTGCGCATTGCCAAGAATTCCGCCGCCTTCCTGCGCGAGGCGCGCGATACGCTCGGTTTCCCGATCGAGGTCATCGCGGGCCGCGAGGAAGCGCGGCTCATCTATCTCGGCGTCGCGCACTCGCTGCCGCCTGCGGAAAACAAGCGCCTCGTGGTCGATATCGGCGGCGGGTCGACCGAGCTGATCGTCGGCCAGGGCCTGAAGCCGAAGCTGATGGAAAGCCTCTACATCGGCTGCGTCAGCTCTAGCCTGAAGCACTTCGCGGACGGCCGCATCGACAAGAGAAGCCTGAAGGCGGCGGTGCTCGAGGCGCGCCAGGAACTTGCCGTGGTGTCGCGGAGCTACCTGCGCTCCGGTTGGCAGGAAGTCGTCGGCTCCTCGGGCACGGCGCGAAGTTTGGAGGCAATCTTGGTGGAGAATGGATACGCCCCGAACGGCATCACGCGCGACGGCCTCGACCGGATGTGGGATCTTCTCATCGACGCCGGACGAGCCGATCCCGACCGCGTTCCGGGCCTGAAGTCCGCGCGCGCGCAGGTGCTGCCCGGCGGTTTTGCGATCATGTACGCGATCTTCGACGAGCTCGACCTCGAAAGCATGACCGTGTCCGAGGCGGCGCTCCGCCATGGTGTCCTCTACGACCTGCTCGGCCGCGTCATGCACCACGACATGCGCGAGGCGACGGTCACGCAGTTCATGCGCCGCTACCAGGTCGATGCCGCGCAGGCCGCGCGTGTCCAGGAACTCGCGCTCAGGATCTACGACCAGCTCGCCGGCAAGGGCGCCGCCGAGGAGGATCCTGATCGCACGCTTCTCGGCTGGGCCGCCCGCCTCGCCGAGGTCGGCCTCTCGATCGCACATGCGCAATACCACAAGCATTCGGCCTACGTGCTCTCGAATGCCGACATGCCCGGGTTCTCGCGGGTCGAGCAGCAACGGCTTGCGCGCATCGTGCTCGCGCATCGCGGCAAGCTCGAGAAGATGCGCAGCGACGGCGTCGAGAACGGCGACTGGCACCTCGTGTTCGCGCTCCGGCTCGCTTCCACTCTGCTGCGCCGTCGCAGGAGCGTTCGTCTCCCGGCGTTTCGCGTGATCGCAGGCGATTCGCGTTTCTCGCTCGAACTGCCGAAATCCTGGCTTGCGCGAAATGCCTTGACCACGGCCGCGCTCGAATCCGAGGCGGGCCAATGGGAGGCTGTCGGCCGCCAGTTCGCGGTCCGGCGGATGTCCTGACGATGGAGCTGATTCTCTGGCGGCATGCGGAGGCCGCGCCAGGCGAGCCAGACTCGGCGCGGCCGCTCACCGATCACGGCCGATCGCAGGCGCAGGTGATGGCGCGCTGGCTCGCGCCCCGGTTGCCGCCGGACCTGCGACTCGTCGTCTCGCCCGCGCGGCGCGCCCAGGAAACCGCGCTCACCCTTGCCCGTTCCTTCGAAACGATCGAGGCGGCCGCCCCGGGATGCGATGTCGCGACTTTCCTCAGGATCGTCGGCTGGCCGGATGGTGAGCGGCCGGTCCTGGTCATCGGGCACCAGCCGACGCTTGGCGAAGTCGCCGCTCAGCTCATCGACGGACAGCAGTCCTCGTGGCGCATCGGCACCGGCGCGGTGTGGTGGTTACGCGGAAAGCGACGCAAGGTCCGTGACAAGGCCGAACTCCTGCTTGCGCTCGAGCCGGAGATTCTCGAACGCGAGGGTTCGGGTCACTGACGCTGGGTCGCGATGCGGTCGCGGATTTCCTTGAGTTTCGCCTTGACGCTCGCGGCGTTGCCCGGCCCCATGCGAAGCAGGAGCTTGCGGCCGGCAGATTGCGCCTCGAGCGCGGGATCGGCGAATTCGTAAAGCACGTTTGGCCGCACGAGCGCGATCGTCGCCGGTGCCTCCGGCGCCGACACCAGGTGATCGATCACTTCGATCACCCGGTCGTTGAAATAGCCGTCGGGATTGCCGAGATTCTCGTAGGCCGACTGGAACTGCGGGTAAAGCCGCTTGTAAAGCACGGCCGTCGCACCGGCGTCGAGCGAATCGACGAGCTCGATCCAGGGCGTGTAGCGCGCGAAGTTGGCGGCGCCGAGCACGATCGCGTCGCCGCTGCCTGCCGTGACGAATTCGCCCGCAGGATTCTTCGCCGGATTCATGCGGGCCGAGATGTCCTTGCGCGCCAGGCTATCGACGGTCGCGACGACCTTCTTCACGAAGTCCTCGGGCACGAACATCGCCTCGAAGCGCGGCGTGCCGACGAGCGTCGCGACCTGTTCCGTGGCGGAGAGGTTCGGGTCGATGTCGTCGGGCGGGACGATCGGGTTCTTGATCCGGGGCTCGGCGGCAGCGACGGGCGGCGTGCCTGCCGCGGCCTCTTCGGCCTGGTCGGCCTGGCGTTTCTGCCAGTACCAGATGCCGGCGCCGATCAGGAGCAGGATGACCCCGCCCAGGATCCAGCGGCCAAGGTTTTCGTCCGGCGAGGTGGCGGGATCGCGTTTCTCTGCGTACATGGGGCTCACTTTAGTTGATACCTGCCCATCCGGCATCATCCCAGGAGACCCGGCAATATTGGAGACGGTTCCCTTGATCCTGATTCCATTGACGCCCGAGCTGCCCCCGAAGGAATGCGCCGATTGCGCCTTCCTGCTCGATGCCGTCGGCATCCCCTACGAGCGGCGCACGACGGCGACCGGCGCGAGCCTCTGGGTCGCGCCAGAACACCACGCGCGCGCAGCCGGTGAGCTTCGGGAATTTCTCCGCGAGAACCGCCGCCCGGTCCGGCCGCCGGTCGTGTGGCCGCGGCATCCGCACGCCCTGTATGGGGTCTTCGCCTATGCCCTCGTGCAGGTCGCAGTAACGATTGCCGCGATCTCCCACGCCGGCGACAAGGGATGGATTTCGGCCGGCGTGCTGGACCGGGGTTTTCTCGACCGTGGCGAATGGTGGCGCGCGCTGACCGCGCTCACGCTCCACGGCGACTTGCTGCATCTCCTGTCCAATCTCGCATTCGGCGCGCTCTTCGGTTACCCGGCCGCGCGGCTTTTCGGACCGGGCGTTGCCTGGCTCCTGATCCTGGTCGGCGGCGCACTCGCCTACGGCATCGACGCCCTGCTCCATCCGCCACAGCACTACCTGCTCGGTGCCTCCACGGCAGTCTTCACGGCACTCGGCCTGATCGCGGCCTACGGATGGCGCCGGCATATGCGCGACTGGACGCCGTGGATGCGGAACGCTTCGCCATTGCTAGCGGGACTTGCGCTGCTCGCCTTCACCGGCACCGGCGGCGAGAACACGGACATCCTCGCGCACTTTGCGGGCTTCCTCGTCGGCGCGGGCCTCGGCGCGTTGTGCGCGCGGCTGCCGATGCCGCCCCCCGGCCGCAATGGCCTGCAATGGGCCGCGGGCCTCGCTGCCTTCAGCCTACTTTCGGCTGCGTGGGCATTGGCGCTGACATAGCGCGCGCTACGATTGGCGCATGTTCCCGCACTCCGATGCCTGCGAACGAAACAAGGGCCCGATCCTCGAGGTCCTGAGGCAGGCGTTTGCCGGCTGCAAGCACGTGCTCGAGATCGGCAGCGGCACCGGACAGCACGCGGTGCACTTCGCGACCGAATTGCCGTGGCTCGTCTGGCAGCCGTCGGAACTCGCGGACGCCATGCCTGCCCTGCGCAAGCGCATTTTCAACGAGGGCCCGTCGAACCTCCGCGCGCCGGTTGCCCTCGACGTGACCGAGCCGCCCTGGGACGTGCGCAAGGTCGACGGCGTTTTCACCGCGAACACGCTGCACATCATGCACTGGCCCCAGGTCGAGGCATTCTTCGCCGGCCTTCCTGCGGTCACGAAACCGGGCGCCGTGCTCGCGATCTACGGGCCATTCCGCTACGGCGGCGAATACACCTCGGCGAGCAACGAATCATTCGACAAGTTGCTGTATGCGCGCGATGCCGGTTCCGGCATCCGCGACTTCGAGAAGGTCGATGCGCTCGCGCGGGGCGCCGGCTTTGAATTCGTCGCCGACCATCCGATGCCGGCGAACAACCAGACTCTCGTCTTCGCGCTCAGATCGCCGGCTTGAGCACCATCAGCGCGAGGCCGATCAGCGGCGTGAGCGTCGCGACGGCGCCCCAGATATCCCATTGCTTCGACATGCGGTGATAGGCGTCGTAGTCGAACGAGCCGCTCGACGCGCCCGCCTGCGCATGAGCCTGCAACTTCCGCTGCAGTGGTGCGAGCCGCAGCATGAAGACGAGGCCGGAGATGCCGAACATCACGAGCGTCCACAGGATCCAGCCGGTGCCGAGGAGCGGGAAGCCGCCTTTCACCGCGGCGAAGATGCCGCTTGCGAGGATCAGGACGACGCCCGGCACCGTGAACAGGCGATCGCTGCGGATGACGCCATCCATCGTATGCGCGAGAAGCCGCGGATTACGCGTGCGCTCGGCGTGCTTGTGCCAGAAGAGGCCGGTCACGATGTTTCCGATGAACATCACGACGGCAAGAATGTGGATCAACTTCAGCCAAAGATACATTGCCTCAACCTCCTCGTGACACCGGCTGCCGCTGCTTGCCGGCGAGCCAACGCATGAAAGAACGCGGCGCGAGCCGCTTGAATCGCCACAGCCAGCGGTAACTCGCCGGCAGCACGATGTGCGTCGCCCCGCCTGCGGCCCGCCCGATTATCTCCCGGGCAACCGGGCCTGCCTCCAGGTTCGAGCGCTCGATCAGCTTCTCGGCATCGCCGCGAACGTCCGCCGGCACGCGCGCATGTTCCATGAGCCGCGTGCGAAAGAATCCCGGCATTGCGACGGCTATGTCAACGCCATTTGCCTCGAACTCCTGCAGGAGCGTCTCCGACAAGGCGACCACAGCCGCCTTGGAGGCATTGTACGGGCCCATTCGGCCGAGGCAGGCGAAGCTCGCAGCACTCGCGACGTTGATGACGAGGCCGCCGCCCGACCTGATCATGTGCGGAATCTCGGCGCGGCAACTGTTGACGACCCCCAGCACGTTGATCTGCAGGATCCACTGCCAGTCGGAGACCGGCGTCTCGAGCAGGCCGCCCCCGACTGCGACACCGGCGCAGTTCATGGCGAGATCCAGCCCGCCGAGCCGCGTGGCGAATGAGTCGACGGCGAACCTGACCGCCGCTTCGTCCGTAGTGTCCACGGTGAATGCCTCGCAATGCGGGCTGCCGATCGCGCGAAGCGCCTCGGATGCGCTCGCGAGTCCTGCTTCGTCGCGGTCGAGCAGTGCGAGACGCCAGCTTCGCGCGGCAAGGAGCTCGGCGGCCGCAAGCCCGAGTCCGCTCGCGCCGCCGGTGATCACGGCGCGCTTTCCGGGGAATCGCGAATCGAGCGCGGTGAGGCTCATGGGATCGACTTGTGGCGGACAGGAAAACGCCCCGAACCTCGCGGGCCGGGGCCTGGCCAGTTTAAGCGTCAGGACTTGACGGGCGCGAGCTTCTGCGCAACGACGCCAAGCACGAGGCCGGCGATCAGGTTGGAAATCACCGATCCGATCACCCACCAGATCCAGATCTGGTCCGGCAGATCCAACACTCCCCGATAGCCGAGCACGTTGACGATGAAAAAGACGACCGCAATGACTCCGAACTTGAGACCGCGTTGCCATGCCGGCCCGATGAGCGACGAGCGCACGACCGAGTAGACGCCAGCGAGAAGGATGGCGCCGAGCAGACCCGATGGAACCCACATCGTCCACATCAGGCTCATGTCGGGCGGGTTCGCCTTGAGTTCCGGGCGCCAGAATGAGGCGGTCTCACGATAGGCATCGGCCAGCACGCCCGCCTCGGGCGAGTGGATGAAATGCCCGGATGCCATCGAAACAACGAACAGCGAGACGTAGTAGGCGACGCCGCCGATGAAGACGATCTTCCAGTTCACGGGACTCCCCTGCGGTTCTTGTCGTGCGGGCCGCATGTTGCGCCGGTGGAGCCCGCCAGCGCAATGGTGCGCTGCAATGCTCAGATCAGGAGGGGACAGTCCACCTTTTCCGCAATGCGGAAAAGGGGACATTCCCCTAGGCGGCGCGGGAGCTCTCGTAGTCGAGCACACCGGCGACAGCGTGCATCACGGAGGCAATGCGCACGGCCGACTGCACGGCCTCGCGCCCGATTTCGTGCTGGCGCAGCACGCGCTCATGCGCCGTCACGCACTTGCCGCAGCCGTTCACCGCGGAAACCGCGAGCGAAATCAGCTCGAAATCGGCCTTCGCGATCCCGGGGCTGCCGAGCACGTTCATGCGGAGCTTCGCCGGCAGCTTCGCGTATTCGTCGTCTTCGACGAGATGCAGGAAGCGGTAATAGACATTGTTCATGCCCATGATCGCGGCCGCGGCGCGCGCGGCCTCGATTTCCGCCGGCTGGAGCTTTTCCGTGGCCGAAGCCTCGACGGCTCGCGCAAGCTCGGCGTTTCGCGATGCGATAGCCGAGGCAAGCGCGGTCATCCAGAGCTGCGGTTCGGAAAGGCCCGGCGCGCCCTGCGGCGTCAACACCGAAGAAAGGTTGAGCCGCAGGTCGCGTGCGTAGTCGGGGATCCGGTCCCTGAGCGTGTCCATGCTCAGGCCGCCTTCAGGGTGTCTTCACCCTTCTGCCAGTTGCAGGGGCAAAGCTCGTCGGTCTGCAGTCCGTCGAGTACGCGCAGGACCTCCTCGGGGCTCCGGCCGACATTCAGGTCGGTCACGTACACGAAGCGGATCACGCCCTGCGGGTCCACGATATAGGTCGCACGCTGGGCAACGCCCGCTTCCGGGTCGAGGACACCGAGCTCCGTCGACAGCTCGCGCTTGATGTCCGAGAGCATCGGGAACGGAAGGTCGCGCAGGTCCTCGTGCGACTTGCGCCAGGCGAGGTGCACGAAATCCGAGTCCGTGCTGACGCCCAGGAGCTGCGCGTCGCGGTCCTGGAAGTCGCGGCTGAGCTTGCCAAAGCCCGCGATTTCGGTCGGGCAGACGAAGGTGAAGTCTTTCGGCCAGAAGAAGACGACCAGCCACTTGCCCGCGTAGGTTGAATTGTCGATGTCCTTGAACGCTTTCGCCGCGTCGTTGCTGACGACACCCGTCAGCTTGAACGCGGGAAACTTCCTGCCAATGCCAATCATGTCGAACTCCTCTCCTCAGTTGTGAGTGCGAGGATGCCGCCGCCAGTGTGATTTGTACAATCGATTGTATTAATTATTATGATAGTCTATGTCTATGACACTTCGTGACCTCGAATACCTGGTAGCACTCGCGGAAACGCGGCATTTCGGCAGGGCGGCCGAACGCTGCCATGTCTCCCAGCCCACCCTCTCGGCCCAGCTCAGGAAGCTCGAGGATTCCCTCGGCGTTGCGTTGGTCGAGCGCAGGCCCCGGAAGGTCGCGCTCACGACGGCGGGCGAGGCGGTCGTCGAGCGCGCGCGTCGGATGCTCCGCGATGCCGACGACATCCGTGCGCTTGCGCGCGCGAGCCAGGACCCGCTCGCGGGGCAACTCAAGGTCGGACTGATCCCGACTCTGGGTCCCTATCTCCTGCCTCGCGTCGCTCCACGCATCGCGCGCGCATTGCCGAAGCTGCAATTGATACTGCACGAGTACCAGACGGCGCGACTCGTCGAGCGCACGCTCGCCGGCGAGCTCGATCTCGCCATCCTCGCGCTGCCCGCGGACACCAGGGGCCTCGTCACGCGCTCGCTGTTCGCCGAGGCATTCCTGGTCGCGATGCCGGAAAGCCATCGACTCGCTGCGAAGAAGCGCGTGAAGTCGTCGGATCTTTCCGGCGAGAAGCTGCTGCTGCTCGAGGACGGCCATTGCCTGCGCGACCAGGCACTCGATGTCTGCGAGCGCGCGGGCACGGAGGAACAGGATTTCCGGGCAACGAGCCTCGAGACGCTGCGGCAAATGGTCGCTGCCGGCCTCGGCATTACGCTGCTGCCGCGGCTCGCGGCCGAGGGCCCCTTCGCTTCGGCGCGCGGTCTCGTCGTGCGCCCGTTCGCGCCGCCTGCGCCGAACCGCGTGATCGGCGCCGCCTGGCGCCGATCGACATCGCGCGCCCAAGCGATCGATGCCGTCTGCAGGCTCATCTCGCGCGTAGCGCCCTGAGGTTCCCTCGCAGTTCTTCTTGCCTGGCGGGCGTCAGAGCCTGGACAGCAGGTAGATGCACGCAATCGTTCCCGCGATGGCCAGTCCGTGGAAGACTGCCTTCAGGACGGTGCTCACGTGAATGCCGAAGTCGTGCAGGCAGTGATACAGGCGATGGAGGCCGTGAAACAGAAACAGCGAAATGACGAGGAGCACGGCCAGCTTGCCAAAACCGTTCTGGACAAATGCCCGCATCCGGTCGTAGCTCATCGTCTCCCGTGGGAGCAGGAATCCCAGGGGCACCGCAATGCCGGTCACGAAGATCAGCATCGGCCCGATGAGGGCGGACAGCATCCCGCCGGCGCCGAACAGTGACCAGAAAACGGGCTTGTTCGAGCGCTTCACGGCGCAGCCTGCAGAATACTGAGCAGGATGGCGAGGAAGACGAGAACCGACGCCACGATCGCGCCAGCCACGCCCAGGGCAATGATCGTGCGATCGGAGAGCCGATGCCCGGCAATCGAAATGAAGGGCAGCGTCTTCGGCATCACCTTGAACCAGGTCCATGCGTGATACGTCACGAGCAGCAGGGCAAGTAGGTGGAACCCGATCGCCGACGGGCTCGCCAGGTTCTCGCGCCACGCGTCGAACGCCGGCCGACCCTGGACCAGGCGCATGAGCCCCCAGAGCAGGATCACGGCATAGGCGGTGATGAAGACGCAGGTCAGCTCACGCACCATGTACCAGCGGTAGAAGGAATTGCGGAGCCACCACGATCCTATCGGGCGAACGTAGGTCTTCATGCCTGGCGCGGCCTGCTTCGAACCGGCGGTCATTTCGGCATCAGCAGATGGAGAAAATAGTCCTTGGCGCTGTTGATCTTGTTCACGTTCACCGCGCGCGCAGGATCGACGGCCTTGGGGCACACCTCGGAGCAGTAGCCGACGAGCGTGCACCCCCAGGCGCCGTCCTCGGCGTTGACGATCGGCATCCGTTCGGCGGTCCCGGCGTCGCGCGAATCCTCGTTATACCGGTGCAGCAGCGCCAGTGCGCCCGGCCCCGTAAACGCCCGGTTGAGCCCATATTGCGGACAGGCCGCGTAGCAGAGCAGGCAGTTGATGCATTGTGAAAACTGGTAGTAATCGTCCATCTGCCCGGGCGTCTGCAGGTATGTCCCATCCGCGACGGACTTGTCTTCCGCCGGGATCAGGTAAGGCTTGATGGATTCCAGCTTTGCCAGGAAATCAGCCTGGTCAATCACGAGGTCGCGGATTATCGGAAAGTGGCTCAAGGGTTCGATTCGAACGGGCCCCGGACGGAAGTCGCGCAAGAACGTCTCGCACGCCAATGCCGGCCTGCCATTCAACATCATCCCGCAGCTGCCGCAGATCGCCATCCGGCACGACCAGCGGAAAGTCAGGCTGCCGTCGATCGTGTCCTTGATGTACTGCAATCCCTCCAGCACCGACATGTCGTCAGTGAACGGGACGCGGTAAGCCTGCTCCCTCGGCTCGCTGTCCGACGCCGGGTCGAATCGCAGGCATTCGATGATGATGGTCCTGGTGGATGACGCGCTCATGTCAGTTCTTGGCTCGCGGGATTCCATACGCCTCCTAGGACATCTCGGCTTTCTTGCCGGCGCCGCCATAAGCGCGGCTGCGCGGCGGCGACCTGGTGATGGTCACGGGCATATGGTCGATCCGCGGCGGCCCGTCACCGTCAAAATGTGCGAGGGAGTGCTTGAGGAAATTTTCATCGTCGCGTGATTCGTACCCGTCGAGGCGCATGTGGGCGCCGCGCGATTCCCGGCGCCCAAGGGCACTGTGTGCCATGGACTCGGCCACCTCCAGCATGAACCCGAGTTCAATCGCACCCAACCACTCGGTGTTGAAGGCACGGCCGCGATCGTCGAGCAGCACCCCGGCGCGGTAGCGCGCGCGCAGATTTGCCATCCTGTCGCAGGCGGCCTTCAGGGTCGTTTCCCGGCGATAGATTCCGACGCCGGCCTCCATACTGTCCAGCATCTCCTCGCGCAAGGTCGCGAGACGCTCGCCAGCCGTTGCCGTCACCATCGCCGACAGTCGCTGCGCCGACGACTCGGCGAGTTGCCGCACACGTGTTCCATTCCGCCTCGGCACGGCATGCGCATGGCCAGCCGCACCGGTCCCGGCGGCCGACCCGAACACGAGCAATTCGGCCAGCGAGTTCGAGCCGAGGCGATTGGCGCCGTGGATGCCAACGCTCGAGCATTCCCCGGCCGCGAACAGGCCGCGCAACGAGGTTTCGCAGCTGACATTGGTCAGGATTCCACCCATCGTGTAGTGCATTGCCGGGCAGACCGGGATGGGTTCCTTGACCGCGTCGACGCCGACGAAGGTCTTCGCGATTTCCGTGATCAGCGGCAGCCGTTCGTGGATTTTTTTTGCGCCGAGGTGGCGCAAATCGAGGTGCACGACCGGACCACGGGGCGTCGCCACGGTTCGGCCTTTCTGCAGCTCGTGCCAGAAAGCCTGCGACAACCGGTCGCGAGGTCCGAGCTCCATCGCCTTCGTTCTCGGCCATGGGTCGACAGGACCCAGGCCGTAGTCCTGCAGGTAGCGGTACCCGTCCTTGTTGACGAGGATTGCCCCCTCACCTCGACAGGCCTCGGTGATCAGGATGCCAGTGCCGGGCAGCGCGGTCGGATGCCACTGCACGAACTCCATGTCGCGCAGCGACACGCCCTGGCGGAACGCCAGCGCCATGCCATCTCCGGTGACGGTTCCCGCATTCGTATTCTGCCGGAACACCCGCCCCGCGCCGCCGGTACACACCACCGCGGAAGCGCACTCGAACAGGAAGAACTCGCCGGTGGCGATCTCGATCGCAAGCACGCCCCGGATTGCGCCTTCCTCCACGATCAGTTCGGCGCAGAAGAACTCGTCGAAGCGCCTGATTGCCGGATACTTCAGCGAAGTCTGGAACAGCGTGTGCAGGATGTGAAAACCGCTGCGGTCGGCCGCGAACCACGTGCGCTGGACCTTCATGCCCCCGAAGAACCTGACATTGATGTTGCCGTCCGCTTTGCGGCTCCATGGGCAGCCCAGTTGCTCGAGCCGGATCATTTCAGGGCCGCAGTGAGCGACGAAATATTCCACTGCAGGCTGGTCGCAGAGCCAGTCGCCGCCGGAAACCGTGTCTTCGAAGTGGCTGTCGAGGCTGTCATCCGGGCGCACGACGGCGGCAGCACCGCCTTCCGCCGCCACGGTATGGCTGCGCATCGGCACGATCTTCGAGATGAGGGCGATGCGGAGTCGCGGATCGCTTTCCGCCGCGGCGATCGCGGCACGCAGGCCGGCACCGCCGCCGCCGATCACCACCACATCGACCTGCACTACCTGCACCAATACACCCCATTGCGGACCGCCGCGGCGCGCCCGGCCGCCAGCTCCTACACGGCGATCGAGATCAGCTGGTAGAGCCCACCGAAAAAAGTCCGCTTGCGCAACGCAATCAGCCGGGCGCCGGACGGAAGCCAGCTCGCGACCTCGTTTCGCCACAGGTCCAGTGCATACGGCTCGAGCGTCCGGAATATCCCGGCCATCGGCCAATAGAGGGGATTGAACGGATGCGGGCGGTGGTAGTCGACGATCACGATGTGACCGCCCGGTTTCACGACCCGCAACGCCTCAGCGAGCGTTCCACGACGAACATCCTCGGGTTGCTCATGCAGGAGGAAGAACAGCAGCGCGCGGTCGTAGCTGCCGGATGCGAATTCGAGCGCCGCGCTGTCGCCCTGGATCAGTTCCACGCGCGGCTCGCCCGACTCAAGTCCGTGCCGGCCCAGCAGGCCATCGGGCAGCTTGCGGGCGAGGTTTTCGAGCTGGATGCGCAGCACGTCGACCACGTGCAGCTGGGCTTTGTGCGTCAACCGGGCCGCGATGCGTCGAGTCAGGTCGCCGTAAACGCAGGATACCTGAAGGGTGCGCCCGCCGAGGTCCGGGCCAAGGGCGCCGATCGCGGCATCGCACAAGCGGTTGAAGTTGCCCCAGAGAATCAGGTTGACGAGCCACTGCCGCTCGAACACTTGCACTGCGCGCGGATGCACGTAAGCCCACCAGTACGTCTGCACGAGGTATCCCGGCACTGCGGCATCAGCGGGGACGCATTCAGCCTGGACGTCCATTCAGAGTCCTGCAGTCCTTGGCCGGCTCACTCGGGCTCGTCTGCTTCGGAATCCCCGGCACCGCCGCCAAGGCGATAGCGGAACGACAGCCCGATGAGGCTTGCGTCGTAATCGTAGGCGTCGGCGCCGCTTGCGAGTATGGAAGGCAGGGTGTCCGGCGCGACGCCGTCGAGCGCCCAGTCGTCGGAGTCGAAATGCTCGTAACGAAAGAGGCCGATGATGTCGAGCGCCGGCGTCGCCCGGTATTCCACTTCGATCGTGGGCCCGTGCGAACGCGTGCGCAGGGGCGGGAATTTCGTTGTGAGGCCGCTTCGCATCTCGATCTCGCCGCGCCCATCCACCAGGAAATAGTCGAACTGCACGTTCCAGCGGTCGCGCAAGCCGTCCATCCTCAGGCCAATGGACGAGGTGTCGAACCGGTCGACGGTTTCGGCTTGCCAGTCGGGCGAGCTGAATGACTGGCTGCCCCTTTGCACGCTGCTGATTTCCTGCCGCCCATGGAACGCAAATGCGGAGATTTTTTCGCTGATAGCCCACGACAGGTCGGCCGTACCGCCGGAGTCGCGGCTGCGCGCAAGCCCGAGCTCCGAGTTGACGTAGTCGTCCTGGCGGTGAAAGCCCGCGAGCGACAGCGCGAGGTCGCCCGGCAGCGCCAGGTGCGCCGAGAGATCCCAGAAATCGCGCTCGCGATCGGCTAGGTTGAACTTGCGCATCAGCGGGTTCTGGGGCGCGCTGCCCGGCGGATTCGCGACATAGGGGTCAGTGTCGCGATTGGCGGCGCCGGCGCGGGCGTCGAACGAAAGCCATTGGAGCGGGTTGAACCGCAGGCGCGCCCAGCCGCGGTCCTCGGTGGAATTGTCGGCTTCCTGGAACTTGCGGTCCCATTCCTCGCGGTCCCAGCCTCCCGACAGTCGCAGCAAATGACCCGAGCCGGGCAATAGCACGCGCCCAAGGTCGTAATCTCCGGTCAGGGACAGTTTCTGCCGCCGGTACCCGTAGGGAATATTGGTTTCCGTCCCGGCGGGAAAGCTGTCGCTTTCCACATAGTTGTAATCAGACTGCCGAGTGGCATTGTCGCGCTCGTAGTAGCGGTAGCTGAGTCTCGCTTGCAGCCCCTCGAGCCACGCGATCATCGTCCCGAGGCCGCCGAAGAGCTGCAGGTTGACGTTCCGGACGTCAACTTCGCCGCCCAGCGACTCGCGCGGCAATGCCGTCGTCGCAATCAGCGGATTCGAGGTGTAGGGCAGGAAGTCATCGTCCTGTTGTGCCCTTCCCAGCGCGCCATCCAGGTTGAGATGCCAGCCTGCGCCGAGCTGGTAGTCGAGGCTGAGTGCCAGCTGGTTGTAGTTGTTGTCAGGGGCGAGTGCGGACCTGCCCAGGTCGGCGCCAGGCGCGATCGCCGTGAACGGATTTTCCCAGGCCAAGGCGTGGCGCCTGTTCGAGAAGTACGATCCGAAAAAACTCAGGGCCACGGCGGCACGGCCGGTTTCGTATCGCGCGGTCCAGTCCACCTGGTCGGTGACGAAGTCGACGGGCCCGGGCAGCTGGCTCGCGGTGGTGACGAAGTTGGATCCCATGAGGCGCCGGCCATCTCGCGTTTCGTGCGTGAAGAGAAGCTCGGTGTCCCAGCCGGATGCGCCCTGGAAGTTCCCTCCCAGCGACCAGAGCTCGCGGTTCGTCTCCACGTCGTAGGGCCGCAGCGAGGAGTCGAGCGCGGTCATGAAGCCGGTATTGCCGGCGCGCACCCAGCCTGCCGGCAGCACCAGCGTCGACTCCGAGGCGGAAAATGGCGTCACTGTCGTGTCATAGACGTCGTGCGGCGAAGCGGTATAGCCGAGACCCACCTTCCAGGAACCCTCCTTGCCCGCTGCCGCCGCAAAGCTCCCATTGTCGAGGCCCAGGTCGTTCGCGCTGACGCGCCAGAACGTTCCGCTCGCCTCGCGTTGACCCGAGCTGCCGTCGATTGCCAGGTAGCCGCCGTCCTCGCTGATGCCGTCGAACTCGCCGAACTTCGCCGCCGCGCCGTCCACGTACAGGCTGCCTGCCTGCACTTCGCCCGTCGCCTGCCCGTCCTCGAACGGACAGAAATTGCATTCCCACGCGGAGGTGTCGACCTCTGCGCCGAACGCCGGCAACGGCAACAGCAGCAGCGACGTCAAAAGCCGGCTCGTCCTGCCCTGGAGTGATCCGCCGCAAGTCATGAAGTCATGCCAACTCATCGGGTCAGCTTCCGCCCGGACGGATGATTGGAGCCATGCACCTGCGAATGGCAGTTGAGACAGCTGCCTGCCACGAGGTACGGCGACGGCAGGCCTGCACCAGGCAGGCCTTCGGGCCCGTAGGCGAAGCCGGGATGGCCAGCCTGCGAGTGGCACTGCTGGCAAAGCAAGGGCGCTCGCATTGCAAGCAGGGCCGGCTGGCTCGAGCCGTGGGGCTCGTGACAGTTCGAGCAGTCCTCCGTAACCGGGGCGTGCTCCCACAGGTACGGTCCGCGTTTCTCGGCATGGCACGAATAGCAGGTGTCATTGAGCGAAGCACGGCGCAATTCGAATTCATTTCCCGAGCCGTGCGGGTCATGGCAGCCGCCACAGTTCATGGCGTTGCCTTCGACGGAATGATGGAACGGCTTAGAAAGTTCTGCGCGTTGCCGCTGGTGACAGTCGAAGCAGACTTCGGCCTGGCGGTCCACAGTCCGGACTTCGTCATGCGATGCATGGACGCGATGGCAGCTTGCGCACGCCACCCCCTGACCGGCGTGTGTCCCGAGGTGCCACGCGTCTTTCACCCCGTCGTCATGGCAACCGAGGCAAACCTGGTTCTGCACGGCCGGCGTCGTCGTCGAGCTCGTGCCGAACATCATGATCGGCGGCCGCGGCTCGCCGCTGCGCACCCGCCCGGCATGCGCCCCGCCCGGGCCGTGGCAGGCCTCGCACTGCAGCTGTCCCCGGGCAAACGGCGATTCCGCGGCGGCGCGCGATCCATGTAGGGTCTTGAAGATGGACAGGACGTCGGCACCGTCGTGGCACTTGATGCAGGTGTCTGCGCCGTCACGGCTGTATGCGGCCTCGGCCGCGGGCACCGGCGCAGCCGGCTCCCGCGTCGCCTCCTGCGTCCATGCTGCCGGCGCCAGCGCACCCGCCGTCAAGAGCAGCCCGGCGAGCGCAGGCAGGCGCAGCAATTTCACGCGATTCCCGCTACTTATGAATGACGCCGTGCATGAGCTTGACGTCGGCGACGCGCCCGGGGCCATGGCACAACGCGCAGGTCTCGACTCCCGCGGAGACGATGGTGCCCTCTGTCGTCTTGCCGGCATTGAAGTCGCCGCCATTCTGCTCCATGTGCACATGCGCCAGGGAGCTGGTGTGACAGCCTGAGCATGCCGACGCATTCGGGCTCACCGCGTGATCGTCAGCCAGCGTCGTGCGATCGCCGGCATCGACGGTCGTCGCCTGCACCAGCGTGCCATCGACGGGATAGTAGGAATCAGGCCGGTGACAACCTTCGCAATTGTCGAGCTTGCCGGGGAACCTCAGGTCGGTGAAATCGTGCACTGAATTGCCGAAGCCGCACACCTGGAAGTTCGCCGAGTGGATCTGGTGGATCATGAACTTGAAATCGATTGGCGCGTCGTCCGGCCCCAGGCCCGGTTCCGCATCCGTCGGCAAGTTGCTGCAGGGCGGGGCACGCCGTGCGATATCCGTGTTGTTCGGGTTGTGGCAGGTCGTGCAGAGCTCGGTGTTGTCCGTGCGATTGCCACCGTGTAGCGACAGCACATTGTGGCACTCATTGCAGCGGCTGAGCTCGACGGGCTGGCGTCGCGCTACTGGGCTGGCGTCGGTGATGGCGAAAGTGATGCCTGAAGCTGCGACCGGCAGGCTTTCCAGTGTACCGTCACCGTTGGCGTCGACCCGGGGCCGGCCTTCGAGAATCGCCGCGCCCGAGCCAGTCATGTAGAGCGGTATCGGGATCGACGACGTGGCGGTGAAGCTCAGGTCCAGGTTCGCGGTGACGCCTGGACCAAGGAAATTGATGCGCACGGGCAGAGCCGGCGTGCCGCTATCGGCAGTGGGAGCCGAGCCGCTGCCCCGGTTGTTGAAATCGATCGTATTCCAGGCGACATCCACCGTCAGCGCGGCATTGGCCTGCCTGAACGGGCCGACGGGATCGTTGATGTCGTATGCCGCGTCGCCGTTGGTCGGGTCGGTCACCTTGATTGTGACCGTCGGATTCTGGCCCGGCGCGGTGTTGACGGCGCTCACGACCGTGTACTTGAACTTCTGGGCTGCGATTTTCTCGGGAATCTCGTGGACTTTTACGGTGCGCAGCAGGCCGTTGTTGATGGTGGCGTCCGGGCCGTGGCAGGTGACGCAGTCCTGGTCCTGCACGGCCAGGTTGGCGGCGCTATGACCCACGCCAGTCTGGAAGTTGATGCGCACCGGCGCCGCGCCCTCTGGAATGCCGGCAACTATCGATTGCGTCGTGGCGTCGTGACAGGCGCCGCACGGCGCGGAATTGACCGTGACCCGGTAATTGCTGGCCTGCGGCGTATCGGCGTCGGTCTCCTCGTGGCAGGTCGTGCAATTGCGATGATCCTGCGGGAAGACGACGTCGGTGAAATCGGCCAGGCTGGCGTTACGCCCGTAGATGCCGTACGTCAGGCCGAGGCCGATCTCGCCGTCCGTCTCGCCCGGCGGGAGGCTGGCGGGCTGGACGCTCGGCAACTCGCTGCCGCGGTGGATCTTGTGGATCATCACCTTGAAGTCGACGGTGTTGCCGCTCTGCGCGTCGAAGCTGGTCGGCGAATGGCACATGACGCAGTAGCGCGTGTCGAAGCGCGCCCCGCCGTGAAACGCGAGCTGGTCGTGGCAGGCTTCGCAGGTATCGTTGTCCACGATCTCGCGTGAGAAAATCCCCTCAGTCGCGCCGGACGACGGTTGAAACGTGTAGACCGGATTGATCGCGGGTGCGAGGCCGCGGATCTCGAATCCGATCCGGTGGGTCAGCGTCGCGTCGTAGGGGATGTCGACGTCGTTCGTGATGTTCTTCACGAACGTGTATTGATAAGTGCCGTCGCCATTGTCGACGAACTGGCCGAGGGAGGCACTCTCGGTGGTCGCCTGGTTGACGGGTTCCGTGCCGGGGCCGACCGGGCCCGGATTCTCGGTCCGGCGGGTGTAGGCTCGCCACTCGCTCGACTTGCCGTTCTGGCCCGGCGCGAGTCGCGCCACCACGAAACTGATCTGGCTGGCCTGAAGGCCGCTCAACGGTCGATCAAGTTCATCCGCGAGGCCGAACTCCACGACGGGCGTGCCCGTCGCTGGCACGGTCACGCCGGTGATGAGAGCGGTTATCGATTCCGCATTCGAGACGTCAACCGTCGCGCCGGATCCGGGTGGCCCCGGCGGTCCGGGCGGTCCCGGCGGGCCTGCGGAACCCGTCGATCCCTGATCGCCGCTGCAGGCCTGCAATGCCAGCGCAAGCATGCCGGCGGCGATCGCAAGCAAATTATTCCGCCGGCAAAGACGCCTTCGGAACTGAGCTCCGCTTGGCAACGCGTTCAATGTGCGTCGTCCGTCGCCTGGTCAAATTCCCCGCAAACTTTTCACACGCTTGATCGATAATAGAAGTGTCGGGTGATCCTGTTCTTGATCTAGATCAATTGGGAGTTCCTGACCATGTCCGCGTTGCATTATAGCCTGTCTGCAGTGTTTCTGTTCGCGTTGCTGTCTGCGGCGCCCGCCGCGACTGCCGATGTCGCCGCGCTGGCGAAGCAGTGCGTGGACTGCCATGGCAGCGACGGCGTGAGCCAGTCGGACGACGTGCCGACCATCGCCGGCATTTCGGCGCTAGTCCACGGCGATTTCCTGATGGCTTATCAGGACAAGACGCGACCCTGCCGTTCGTCCAAGTTTCGCCATGGCGATACTTCACGGCCCGCGACCGACATGTGCGCGGTAGCCGACAAGTTGAGCGCTGCCGACATCGAGGCGCTGGTGGATTATTTCGCGGCGCGGCCTTTCGTCGCAGCGAAGCAATCCTTCGATGCAGCGAAGGCGGCGACCGGCAAGACCCTGCACGCGCGCGATTGCGCCAAGTGCCATGCCAATGGGGGCCGCAACCCGGACGACGACGCCAGCATCCTGGGCGGGCAGCATCTGAAGTACCTGCAGCAGGCGCTTTCCGACCTGAGGTCTGGCGAGCGCGAGGCCAGCAAGAAAATGGCCGAAAAACTCTCCAAGTGGACCGACGCTGACGCCGAAGCGGCAGCCCATTACTACGCCAGCCTGCAGTAGGCTGCCGCGGCCTGGCCTCGGGTAGATCGGGGAATGAATCCGGAAAAAGAGAACCTTTGGACTCGCCTGTGGAAGCGGCCGAAAAGCCGCTGGCTGCTCGGGATTCCGTCCGGCGGCCTCGTGATGTTCGTCGCCGGCGTCCTGTTCTGGGGAGGATTCAACTGGACGCTCGAGATGACCAACACGGAGACGTTTTGCGTCTCTTGTCACGAAATGCGGGACTTCATCTACCCGGAATACAAGGAAACGATCCACTACTCGAACCGGACCGGCGTGCGCGCAAGCTGCCCGGATTGCCACGTGCCGAAGCCTTACATCTACAAGCTGCAGCGCAAGGTCTACGCGTCCAACGAGCTTCTGCACAAGATGCTCGGCACGATCGACACGCGCGAGAAATTCGAGGCGCAGCGCCGCGCGATGGCGGAGCGCGTCTGGAAGGTGATGAAAGAGACGGATTCGCGGGAATGCCGGAATTGCCACGAATTCCAGCACATGGACACCGAAGCCCAGGAGCGCGTGTCCGCCCGGCGTCACGAGAAGGCGTTCAAGCAGGGCGAGACGTGCATCGACTGCCACAAGGGCATCGCCCACCATCTTCCGCAGGGATACGAAGAGGAGCAGGAGGCGAGCGCGGGCACGTCTTGATGGGACCTGCGCCTGCGAGGCGCGCGGACAGGAAAAAGGCGCCTGGCCCCGACGGGACCAGGCGCCGTGAGCGGATCAATCCCTAATTGACCTTGATCTCGACAGCCTTTGCTTTTTCGACTGCGAGCTTCGGTACATGGACGCTCAGGATTCCATCCTTGCTTTCGGCACGGATTCCATCGGCCTTGGCATCGTCCGGAAGCGTGAAGCTCCGATAGAATTCGCCATAGAGGCGCTCGATCCGATGAACCCGTTCGTCCTTGAGCTCTTTCTCCTGGCGCCGCTCCCCTTCGATCGTCAGGACGCCGTTCTCAAGCGTCACTTTGACGTCTTCGCGGGTAAGGCCCGGAAGTTCCGCTCTAACCAGGTATTCCTTGTCCGTTTCCTTGATGTCAACCGCAGGCGACCACTCGTACTTCGTCGCGATCTCGTCGCCGAACACGCCCGGCCACCTGCCGAACATCGGCCGCGACATGCTGCGGAAGAAATCACCGGTGTCCCGGAAGGGCTCCCAACGCATGATGTTCATGATTTCCTCCTTTCCACCTGGCCCGATCTTCTTCAACATCATCAACATTAGTCCGGCGCGTGGGAGGATCAATACGTACTTGTACCGATGTCGGCGGCGAGGAACATGCGCACCAGCTGCGCGACCGAAGTCGCCTCCACCTTGTGCATGAGATGCGCGCGATGAATCTCTATCGTGCGCTGGCTCACACCGAGATCGCCGGCCATTTGTTTGTTCGACTTTCCGAGAGCGAGCAGCTGCAGTACCTGCATTTCCCGTGGCGTCAATGCCGCCAGCCGGCACCGGATCGCGTCCCGGGCGCCGAGTTGCTCACGATTATTCTTGTCCAGCGCCAGCGCTATTCGGACACGATCGATGAGATCCTCGTCACGAAACGGCTTTTGGAGAAAATCCAGCGCGCCGCGTCGCATGGATTCCACTGCCATCGGCACGTCGCCGTGGCCGGTAATGAAGATCACGGGAATCATCGCCCCGCGGCGATTGAGCTCGTCCTGCAGCTCGAGTCCGTTCATTTCGGGCATGCGGATGTCGAGGACGAGGCATCCGGGCTGATCCTCA
This sequence comes from Steroidobacteraceae bacterium, assembly GCA_036781365.1. GTDB lineage: Bacteria > Pseudomonadota > Gammaproteobacteria > Steroidobacterales > Steroidobacteraceae > SCUD01. Next base: position 80,072 of record DAIQBB010000002.1, read on the forward strand.
TCGAACGCCGCCAGAAAATCCGTGGCGGAAACGTGCGCAAGCGACGTCAGACCGGCGGACTTGAGCAGCAGCTTCAACGAGCTTCGGACCGCTTCGTCGTCGTCGACGACATACACGATCGGTGCCAGCGTCGCCGCGGGCTTCATTGCACGCCTTCCAGGACCGGCAGGTTGATCGAGAAGCATGCTCCGGTCGGCACGTTTGGATGATGGACCAGCCGGCCGCGGTGAGCCTCTATGATGGATTTGCTGATCGCCAGGCCGAGGCCCGTCCCATGTTCCTTGGTCGTGCAGAACGGATCGAAGATGCGCCCTGACAGTGCCGGATCGACACCGGGACCGGAGTCGATGACACTTATCGTGAGCTCGGTCGGCGTCGTTCGCCCGGTTCGTACCGTCACGCGACGCTCGCCGCTGCCAACCGTCGATAACGCCTCGATTGCGTTGTGGATCAAGTTGAGCAGGACCTGCTGGATCTGGATCCCGTCGACCTCTACCGGCGGCAAATCGTCGGCGAGGTCGAGCGACAATTGCACGCCCTGCGGGCGCGCTTCGCTGCGGACCAGAGCCGAGACCTCCTGTATCAACGCATTGATGTCGCAAGGCTCGCGGCGTCGCGCGCGCGCCCGGACGAGGCTGCGCACCCGGCCGATGATCTCGGCAGCGCGCAGGGCCTGGCCCGAGATCTGCTTGAGCGCGTCCTGAATCTCTGCAATTCCGGGTTCGGTGGCCTCGAGCATTCGCTGACAGGCCAGCGCGTAATTCGAAATGGCCGCAAGCGGCTGGTTGATCTCGTGCGCGATCGCACCCGCCATCTCGCCAAGCGTTGCCAGGTGCGAAACTCGCGTCATCCGCTCGCGTATCAGCTGCTGCTCCTCGGCGGCACGGCGCCGGACGGTCAGATCGTGCAGGAATCCGACGAATCGCGGGGGATCACTGTCGCGAATGCGGCCGACCGCCAATGCCACCGGAATGATGCTGCCGTCCTTGCGGCGCGCGTCGACCTCGCGGCCGATACCCAGGATGTGCGGGATCCCGCTCCCTAGATAGCGCGCGATGTAGGAGTCGTGTGCGCTCCGGTCGGGCTCGGGCATCAATACGCTGACATTCGATCCGAGGGCCTCGCTCGCGGTGTACCCGAACATCCTTTCGGCCGCGGGGTTGAAGGACTCGATGATTCCGCGGTGGTCAATGATGATCACTGCATCTATGGCGACGTCGAGCAGGGCCTGGACTTCGCGGTTCGCGGACGATGGACGCATCTGACTCCGGTCGAATCAGGAGGAAGACCCGCGATTCGCAAGATTGGCCCGATCCAGCAGGCTGCGGATCTGCCCGATGACGCTCTCGACCGCGGTCCCGCGGTTCATGTCGACCTCAATCGATTGTACATTTTCCGCCGGACTCAGCGGCTGCCTGCTTGCCAGCTGATAGGCAAGAACATCTCGCGTTGCTTCGGAGGGATCGAGGCCGCCCCGGTCGCGGCGGTCGAGGCGTTCTGCGAGGGTGGCAGGATCGGCGACACAGGAGATTATCAGGAAGCTGCATCGCCGCCGCTGCGCCAGCGAACGGAATGCTGCCCGTTCCCTCGTTCTCAGGAATGCCGCGTCGACGACGATACTGCAGCCGCCCTCGAGCGCTGCACCGGCACAGGCCAGCAGGCGGTCGTAAGTCTGCCGTGTCGCATACTGGGAGTAGATTCCTGCGCCGACCGCGAGGCCGCGGTGTGCGAGTTCATCGACGCAAGCCAGTCGCTTGCGCTCCAGATCCGACCGCACCCGCACTGCCGGAATCGCGCCGACCAGGCGTTCGCTCAGCCAGGACTTACCGGACGCGGTCACGCCGTGCATGATGACCAATATCGGCTGCGGCGCATCAATGAATCGGACGGCAGCCGCGAGCCGGCGCGCGAGCCGAGCATCGAGTTCCCTGCGTTCATGTGGGGCGGCCGTGTCGGCCCAGAGTGCGTCGACCTTTGCGCGGACGAGTGCGCGGTAGCCGCAGTACAAGTGGAGCAGACTCAGGCCTTCGTAGTCGCCGCTGACCTCCAGGTATCGGCTCAGGAAATAAGCGGCGAGATCTTCCCGCGACCTCGAGACAAGGTCCATGTATAGATAGGCGACATCGTTCATCACGTCGATCCAGCGCAGGCGAGGATCGAATTCCAGACAGTCGAAGGGCAGCCACCGTTCCTCCCAGCACACGATGTTGCGCGCATGCAGGTCCCCATGGCATTCGCGAACACGACCCGACCGGCGGCGCGATTCAATCACTGGCTCGAGATTCGAAAGCGAACTGATGGTCCAGGCTTCGAGGCGCGCTAGCTGCTGCAATTGCTGCGGGTCGCTCAGTCGTGTCCGCAGCAATGAAAAATTGTCCAGCATCGGTTGCCGTACCGTTTGCAGCGCACCAAACGGGCCGCCGGTTGTCGCCTGGTCCGCGCGCGCGTGCACATCCGCCAGCAGCTTGGCCAGTGCGGCCATGTCCTGCGGCGTCACCGCGCGGCGCTCCAGGCGGGATCCAAGCTCTTGCGCCTCGTCGAACTCTTGCATTCGGACCGCATACTCGATCGGCTCGCCGGTGCCGCCCACTTTCAAACCGTCCGGCTCGCGGGTAATAGGCACGACATCCAGGTACAACCCGGGAGCGAATCGACGATTGAGGCGGAGCTCTTCATGGCAGAGATTGCGGCGCAGTTCGAGCGTCGACGCATCGACAAAGTCGAAGTGCACGGGCTTCTTGAGCTTGTAGGCGATACTGCCGGTCAGCACGATCCAGGACAAATGTGTCTGCTTGAGCGCGAGACGCGTCACCGTGTGCGGGTACGCAGTCCTTGTGAGCAGCTCCTCGATTGACAGCCCGCAACCCGCTACCGGCGAACCGCCTCCCGACGACCCCGTACCAGCCATGACTACAGTGTTGCGAACCGCGCGACCGGCGTCCATCCGTAGTGATACGGGCAATCCGGACAATGGGCTGATTCACAAGGCCAGCGCGGGCACGTAATTGTCCCTTTATGCGCCGGACATTGATGCAGCGCGCCGCCTGCTTCTTGCCATGATTGAGAAGTGAAGAAGCCGCTATTTCAGACTTGGCGCGTCCTGGGTTCAATCGTGCTGTGGCTGGCGGCGGATGCCGCGACCGGAATGGAGGCATTGCCACGCCTCAACATACTGCCCGGCAGCCTTACGGTTTCAGGCGTGTCCGCCGGTGGCTACATGGCGACGCAGTATCAGGTCGCCTATTCGAAGGACGTCATCGGCGCCGGCATCATCGGCGCGGGTCCCTGGCTCTGCGCGAAAGGCGTCATCACGCGCGCGCTCAATGAATGCGCCCAGGGCAGCGCCGGCGGGCCGGACGAGCGTCTGCTTGTCGCGACGCTGCGCGCGAGCGCCGCGGTCCGAATCGTCGATGATCCATCCTGGCTCGAGCCGGACCGCGTCTGGCTGTTCCACGGCAAGCAGGACCACAAGATTGGCGCAGCCGTCTCGGATTCCCTGTTTCGCTTCTATCTTGCGTTCATCCCGCAGGAACGAATCCGCTACGAAATCCAGGTTCCCGCCGCCCACGGATTTCCGACGAGGGAGTCGGGCCCGGCCTGCGACGTGGACGAGTCGCCATGGATCCTCGACTGCGATTTCGACGCTGCGGGCGAAATGCTGCGTTACCTGTATGACGGCCTGCGCAAGCCTGCAGGCGAGATCACGGGCGAACTGCGCGAGTTCGGCCAGGCGAACTATTCGGCGCACGAATCCCTTTCGTCGCTGCACGAGACGGGACTCGTTTTCGTGCCTAGGGACTGTGCGGCGGGGAAGCCCTGCCGGATCCACGTCGCCTTCCACGGTTGTCGACAAGGCATGGGCTATCTCGGCAAGACCTTTGCACGCGAAGCCGGATACAACCGCTGGGCCGACCTGAACCGCATCGTCGTGCTGTATCCGCAGGCCGCACAAAGCCTGGTCGCTCCATTCAATCCCCGCGGCTGCTGGGACTGGTGGGGTTATTCGGGCGCCGACTACGCCGCGCGAAGCGGCGCGCAGCTCTCGAGCGTGCACCGGATGCTCGCGGCGCTCGGCGCGCGTTAGAAGCGCGCGCGGTACTCCATGGGCGTGATGCCGACGACATCCTGGAAGCTGCGGCGCAGCGCCTGCTCGTCGGCGAATCCGCATTCGCGCGCCACCTGCTTGAGGCGCGAGGCGCCCTCCTCGATCCGGCGGCGCGCCCGCTCGACGCGAAGCCGCCGCACGTATGCCGCAGGGCTCGTCCCGAGGCGCGCGGAAAATTGCCGCGCGAAATGGCGGGGACTCATGCTCATGCGCCTCGCGAGACTCATGACTGAAAGGTCCTTGCCGGGATTCTCGAGCATCCAGAGCTCGAGCTCGCCGAACAGGTCGTCGCGCTTCTGTGCCTCGAGGTGCCGGCTGAACTGCGATTGCCCTCCGGGCCGTTTGAGAAAAAGCACCAGTTCCTGGGCGACTGCGAGGGCAACCGCCTTGCCGTGGTCCTGCTCGACGAGGGCGAGCGCAAGGTCCATGCCGGCCGTGACGCCTGCGGAGGTATAAATGTTGCCTGCGCGCACATAGAGCGCGTCACGCTCGATGTTCGCGTTCGGCGCGACCTTGGCCAGGCGGTCGAGATAAGCCCAGTGCGTGGTTGCCGGCTTGCCGTCGAGCAGGCCGGCCGCTGCAAGGATCATGGCGCCGTTGCAGATCGAGCCGAGCCGCTCGACGCGCCGCGATTGCGCGGATATCCAGCGAAGCAGCGCCTGGTCCCTGGCCGCCGGCTCGAATCCGATGCCGCCCGCGATGAGCAATGTGTCGATCGGGCCTGCGTCTGCGTAGCGTCGCGTTGCGACAAGCTGGAGCCCGCCCGAGGTCGCGAATGGGCCCGCGCGCGCGGCCACGAGCTCGGTCGTGTAAGCCGGCGTACGCGTGCCGCCATGCTCGGCGAGCCAGCGCATCGTGCGCGAGAAAACCTCGAGCGGCCCCGTGATGTCGAGCACCTGCGCCTGCGGGAAACCCAGCATCACCACCCGGTGTGGCCACGCACGGGATTTCGCTGCTTTTTTCATGGTTTCGCGAACATATCCGATGCGGATGCGTGCCGAAGCAGTATGGCAGTAAATGACGCCACCTGGTCCGTTCTGCCATCTGCGGCGGGAGCATGATCGTCGCAACCGGATAGGAGAACCCCATGCAACGCAGGAATTTCCTGGGCAGCGCGCTCGCGGCCACCGTCGCACTGTTCGCGCCGGGCGCGCGTGCCGCGCCCGGCGGTGGCGAGGCCGCCCCGCTCCCGAAGAGGGAGCGCGTCAAGGTAGCCTTCATGCTGGGCGAAGGCGCCAACGTGATCGACACGGCAGGCCCCTGGGAGGTTTTCCAGGACACGGTGGTCCAGGTCGGCGGAGGGCACCGCGAAGCATTCGAGCTGTACACGGTGGCGCCCACGGAAGGTCTACTTCAGATGACGGGCGGCCTCACGGTGAAGCCGAAGTACAGCGTGAAGAACGCGCCGCAGCCGAACGTGATCGTCGTACCCGCCCACAAGTCGACCGAAGAATCGCGGAACTGGCTGCGCGAAGCGAGCGCGGGAACCGACGTCACCATCTCGATCTGCACCGGCGCATTCCAGCTCGCCCGAGCCGGATTGCTGAAGGGCATTCCCGCCACGACCCACCACGATTTCTTCGACAGCTTCCACGAGGAGTTCCCCGACATCGAACTCCGCCGCGGACTGCGATTCGTCGACAGCGGCCGCATCGCGACCGCCGGTGGGCTCACCTCCGGTATCGACATGGCGCTGCACATCGTCGCCCGCTATTTCGGCGTCGAGACCGCAGCAGCCACGGCCGCCTACATGGAGTACACGAGCGACGCCTGGCGGGGGTGAGCGGGCAAAGGGGACGGTCACCTTTTCCTTCGGTCCTTCGGGAAAAGGTGACCGTCCCCTTTGCCCGCTCACACGACCGCCGTCGCCTCGATCTCGACCTTTGCGCGCGGCTCGAGGAGCCCCGCGACGACCACGACGGACATGGCCGGAAAGTTCTTGCCGAAGAGCTCGCGGTAGCTCGTGCCGATCTCCGCGAGCGAGGCGTTGTACTCGTCGCGGCTCGTCACGTACCACGTGAGCCGCACGATATTCCGCGGACCGGCGCCGGCACAAGCGAGCACATCGATGACGTTCGACAACGCCTGCCGGGTCTGCATCGCGAAATCGTCGCTGACGATCTTCTGCTCGGCATTCCAGCCGATCTGCCCTGCGACGAAAACCTGCCGGCCTTCCGCCGCGATTCCGTTCGAGTAACCGCGTGGCTTGTCCCAACCCGGCGGCTGGAGTGTTTCGCGGCTCATTTCAGCAGTTCCCTGCCGATGATGAGCTTCTGCACCTCGCTCGCACCTTCGTAGATGCGGAGCGCCCTGATCTCGCGGTAAAGCCGCTCGATGATCTCGCCGCGCACGAGCCCGCGGCCACCGAACATCTGAAGCGCGCGGTCAATCACCGTTTGCGCGTTCTCGGTCGCAGTCAACTTCGCCATTGCGGCGGCTGCCGTGAATGGCCGGCCGGCATCGCGCAGCCAGGCCGCGCGGTAGGTCAGTAGCTCCGCGGCGTCGAGCGCGGTCGCCATCTCGGCAAGCGCCGATTGCGTCAACTGGAAGTCCGCCAGCATGCGACCGAACATGCCGCGGGACCGCGTGTGGCCGAGCGCTTCGTCGAGTGCGCGGCGGGCAAAACCGCAGGCGGCGGCGGCGACCGAAGTGCGGAATATGTCGAGCGTGCGCATCGCGGTGCGGAAGCCCTCGCCCTCCTCGCCGATCAGCCGCCCGGCCGGAATGCGGCAGTCGTCGAACGACAGGCGCGCCAGCGGATGCGGCGCCATCGCGTCGATTCGCTCGGCCACCGCGAAACCGCGATCGCCCGGCTCGACGACGAAGGCGCTGATGCCGTCCGCCGAAACGCTGCCGTCGTTGCGGCGCTGACCAGGCGACGTGCGCGCGAACACACAGTAGAAGTCCGCGATCCCGCCATTCGAGACCCAGGTCTTCGAGCCATTCAGCACGTACGAATCGCCGTCGCGGCGCGCACTCGTCTGCATCGCGGCGACGTCAGAACCAGCGTCTGGCTCCGACAGCGCGAAGGCCGCAAGCGCCCGGCCTTCGCCGACGCGCGGAAGATAGGCCGCACGCAGGCGCTCGCTGCCGGCGAGCGACAAGGGCGCGCTGCCGAGCCCCTGCATCGCGAATGCAAAATCGGCGAGCCCCTCATGGTAGGCAAGCGTCTGCCGCAACAGGCAGATGGAGCGGACGTCGAAGTCCTCCGCGACGCCGCCATCCGCGGCGCGCAGGCAATGGCGAAGCAGCCCGGCATTGCCGAGCCTGCCGACGAGCACCCGGCAGCGCGCGTCCACGGCGGTCCGCTCCACCGGATGTGCCTCGCCCGTGAGCGTCGCATCGGCCCACTTCTCCGCCTCGGTCGCAAGCCGCCGGTGCGGCTCGTCGAAAAAGGGCCATTGCAGGCGATCGTCTTGAGTGGCCATCAGTCTCCTTCAAAAACCGGCTTCTGCCTGTTCGAGAAGGCCTCGAAGGCGCGGCGGAAATCGTTGCTTTGCATGAGGCCGGCCTGCGCACGCGCCTCGGCATCGAGTGCCTCATTGACGCCCATGTTCCATTCGAGATGCAGCATTTTCTTCGTCAGCGCGTGCGCAAGTGCCGGGCCCGAGGCGAGTTCTGACGCGAGCCTGGATGCCGCCGACATGTGCTCGGCCGCAGGCACGACTGAATTGTAGAAGCCGATTCGCTCGCCCTCGGCCGCGTCAAACGAGCGGCCAGTGTACAGAAGCTCGGCGGCGCGTCCCTGTCCGATCAGCCGCGGCAGCAACGCGCAGGCACCCATGTCGCAGCCTGCGAGCCCGACGCGCACGAACAGGAATGCCGTCTTTGCCGCGGGTGTCGCGATGCGGAAGTCCGACGCGAGCGCGATCATGGCGCCCGCGCCCGCACAGATGCCGTCGATCGCCGCAATGATTGGCTGCGGGCAGGCGCGCATCGCGCGGATCAGGTCGCCGGTCATGCGAGTGAATTCGAGCAGTCCCTTCTCGTCCATCTTCGTGAGCGGGCCGATGATCTCGTTCACGTCGCCGCCGGAGCAGAAGTTTCCCGCGGCGCCGTCGATCACCACGACGCGCACGCCGCAGCCGTCGTGCAGCAACCGGAACAGGTCGCGCAGCTCCGCGTAGGATTCGAAGGTCAGCGGATTCTTCTTCTCCGGGCGATTGAGGGTCAGGTAGCCGACGCGGTTCTCCACGCGCCAGAGGAAATGCTGCGCCTGATATCCCGTCAGGTCCGGAATCTCGGTCTTCATGCATCCCGCTCCTCGAGTGAACGGACATGGGTCTTGAGCCTCGCGAGCAGCGACGCCATCGTCGCCATCTCGCGGCCCGACAGCTCCCGGAATGACTCGACGATCCAGCCCTCGTGCTCTGCCGCCATCGCCGCGAAGGCGCGCCGGCCGGCCGGCGTCAGCCGCACGAGCCAGGCGCGGCGATCGGCGGGGTCGGCCGCGCGCTCGACCAGGCCTTCCTCTTCCAGCATGTCGGTGATGCCCGTGACGTTGCCGCCCGTGACCATCATGCGCTTGCTGAGCTCGCCCATCTTGAGTCCCTTCGGCGCGCGCTCGAGCTGGGCCATCAGGTCGAAGCGCGGCAGTGTCGTCGAATAGCGCTCCTGCAGGAGGCGCCGCGTTCGCGTCTCGACCAGGCGGTTGGTCGCGAGCATGCGGAGCCACAAGCGGATCGCGCCGTGGGCCGCGTTATCTAAACGAGTCTCGGCATCCATGGCGGGCCGCGGCATCAGGTTACTTCTCCGCCGGCGATGGCGATGCTCTGGCCGGTCATGCTCTCGCTCCCGGGTCCACAGAGCCAGAGGACGGCGTTAGCGACTTCCCCGGGCTGCACGAAACGATGCTGGGGATTGAAGGAGATGAGCGTTTCCCGCGCCTCGGACTCGCTGCGGGCCGATTGCTCGCTGATCGCCCGCGCCGCGTCGCGCACGACGCCGGTATCCGTGAATCCGGGGCACACGGCATTGACGGTTATGCCGGTCTTCGCCACCTCGAGCGCGAGCGCCCGCGTCATTCCGATGACGCCGTGCTTGGCAGCGCAGTAGGCTGTGCAGTAGGCGTAGCCGCGAAGCCCCGCCGTGCTCGAGACATTGACGATGCGCCCCCAGTTCGACTTGAGCATCGCCGGGATCGCTGCGTGCGTGCAGTTGAAGACACCGTTCAGGTTCACGTCGAGGATCGCGTGCCAGTAAGCCGTGTCGCTCTTCGCGAGCGCGCGGCTCGCCGGACGCCCTGCACTGTTGATGAGGATGTCGACCTCCCCGGCGGCTTTCCGCGCCTCGGCGAAGGCGCGCTCGACCTGCCGCGGGTCGGTCACGTCCGCAGTCACGGTGACGGCATTCCTGTCGAGGGTGATCGCGGTTTCATCCAGCTCGTCCGTGTTGCGCCCGAGCAGCGTCACGCGCGCGCCTGCCGCGGAGAGCGCGCGTGCAATCGAGGCGCCGATGCCGCGGCCGCCTCCCGTGACGAGTGCGTGCCGGCCTGCCAGTGGCTGTGCCATGGATCCTCCTGCCTCCTTACACCGGCCCGGTCATCTGGGCCGCGCGTTCGAGGTTCCGCTCGAGCTGCCGCTTCGCGGATTCGTACTGCGGCGGCCACCATTGTTCCTGCCAATGCTGTTCTGCGGCGGCACGCAATGTCCACGCAGGATCCGCGAGATGCGGACGCGCGAGCGCACAGAGGTCGGCGCGCCCCGAGGCGATGATCGAGTTTGCGTGATCCGGTTCGTAGATGTTTCCGACCGCGATCGTCGGTATGCCGACGATGTTTCGCACCAGGTCCGAGAACGGCGTCTGCCACATGCGGCCGTAGACCGGCTTCTGCCAGGGTACGGTCTGGCCGCTCGAAAGGTCGAGGACGTCGGCGCCGCCCGCCTTCATTGCCCGCGCAATCTCGAGCAGCTCATCCTCGGTCAGGCCCCCCTTCGCCCAGTCGCTCGATGAGAGGCGAACCGAGAGCGGCCTGTCCGCAGGCCAGGCCGCACGCACGGCGGCGAGGATTTCGAGCGGATAACGGAGGCGGTTGCCGATCGCGCCGCCGTAGGCGTCCTCGCGCAGGTTCGTGAGCGGCGAGAGGAAGCTCGCCATCAGGTAACCGTGGGCCATGTGCAGTTCCAGCATGTCGAAGCCGGCATCCGCCGCGAAGCGCGCGCTGCGCAGGAAGTCGTCGAGCACGCGGTCCATGTCCGCGCGCGTCATTTCACGCGGCGCAGCGCTGATGCCTTCGAGGTAAGGCAAGGCCGACGGCGCGATGGTCTGCCAGTTGCCCGACTCGAGAGGGCTGTTCTCCTCTTGCCAGCCGAGCTGGGTCGAGCCCTTGCGACCCGAATGACCGAGCTGCATGCAAAGCTTCGCCCGGCTCTGCGTGTGCACGAACCCGACGATCCGCCGCCAGGCATCGCGCTGCGCCCCGTTCCAGAGCCCCGTGCATCCGGGCGAGATGCGGGCCTCGGGCGAAGTACAGGTCATCTCGGTATAAACGAGCCCCGCCCCTCCGGTCGCTCGCGCCCCGAGGTGGACGAGATGCCAGTCGTCCGGCAGGCCGTCCTTTGCCGAGTACTGCGCCATCGGCGAAACGACGATGCGGTTTTCGAGCTTCATGCCCCGCAACTCGAAGGGCAGGAACATCGGCGGCCGCGGCGACGCAGCGCCGGCGCGCCTCGCGAGTCGCGCCTCGACATCCGCGACGAAGGCCGGATCGCGAAGCATCAGGTTCGCGTGCCCGATGCGCTGGCTGCCGGTGAGCAGGCTGTAGGTGAACTGCCAGGGTTCGAGACGCGTGTAACGGGCGACGTCCTCGAACCAGCGCATGCGGTTTCGCGCTGCGCTCTGGAGTTTCAATGCCTCCGTGGAGCGCTCTTCCTGGTAAGCCGCGAGTGCCGCAGGCACATCGGTACTGCCAGCCGTGCGGGCGACGAGCGCGATGGCGTCCTCCATCGCGAGCTTCGTCCCGGAGCCGATCGAGAAATGCGCGGTATGCGCTGCGTCGCCGATCAGCACGCGCTTGCCATGGTGCCAGCGCTTGCAGAGCACGCGCTGGAAATTGAGCCAGGCGGAGCCCCGCAGGTGCGCGGCATTGCTCATGAGCCTGTGGCCGTCGAGGTACTTTGCAAAGAGCTTTTCGGCGAAGGCAATCGACTGTTCGTGGTTCGCCGAATCGAGGCCGTGCGCGAGCCAGGTTTCCTCGCGCGTCTCGACGATTACCGTGGAGAGCGACTTGCTGAACTGGTACGCATGTACCTGGAACCAGCCGTGCTCGGTCTCCTCGAATGCGAAGGTGAATGCCGGAAACGGTTTCGTCGTCCCGAGCCAGATGAAGCGGCACTCGCGCGTGTCGATGTCCGGCTCGAACACGGCTTCATGGCGCTTGCGTGTCCTGCTGTTGACGCCGTCGGCCCCGACGATGAGGTCGGCGTCCGCGAATGGCGCGTCGTCCTCGACGTCGTGCTGGAAATGGTGGGTCACGCCGAGCTCCGCGCCCCGCTCCTGGAGGATGCCCAACAGCCGCTTGCGCTCGATGCCGCAGAAACCGTGGCCACCGGTGGTCGTGGTCGTGCCGCGGTAGTGGACGTCGATGTCGTCCCAGTGGTGGAAGCTGCCCGTGATCGCCGCGTGCGAGGGCCCGTCGGCGGCCTGGAAGCCTTCCATGGTGCGGTCGGAGAAGACGACCCCCCAGCCGAATGTGTCGTCGGGACGGTTGCGCTCGTAGACCTCCACCCGGGCCCGCGGCAGGGCCTTGCGGAAGAGTATTGCGGCATAGAGCCCGGCGGGCCCGCCGCCGAGGCAGGCGATGCGCTTCACCGCGGCATTACAGGTGTGAATAGTTTAAATGTCAACTATATCCGCCGGAAAACGTGACCGCCGCCTGTTTACCCCCGGAGCGCCTTGCGCTGGAGTTTGCCGGTCGCGGTCTTCGGCAGGGCCTCGAGGAACTCGATCACGCGCGGGTATTTGTATGGCGCGATGCGATGTTTCACGAAGTCCTGCAATTCCTTTATGAGCGCGATATCCCCCGCCCTTCCCGGCGCGAGCACGATGCAGGCCTTCACGATCGTCCCGCGCTCGGGATCCGAGGTACCGATGACGGCGCATTCGCGCACCGCCGGATGCGCGAGCAGGGCCCATTCCACTTCGGGACCCGCGATGTTATAGCCCGCGGAGACGATCATGTCGTCGGCGCGCGCGACGAACCAGAAGTAGCCGTCCTCGTCCAGGCGGTAGAGATCGCCGGTGACGTTCCAGCCGTCGTGGACATAGTCGCGCTGGCGCTCGTCGTCGAGGTAACGGCAGCCGGTGGGCCCGGTCACCGCGAGGCGGCCGGTCGCACCCGGCAACATCTGTTCTCCGTCGTCGTCCAGCAGGCAGGCGTTGTATCCCGGAAGCGGTTTGCCTGTCGAGCCCGGACGGATGTCGTCGCCGGCGGCGGATATGAAGATGTGGATCATCTCCGTCGCGCCAATGCCGTCGATGATGCGGATCCCGGTTTTCTCGAACCAGGTATCGGACACCGACCTCGGCAGGAACTCGCCTGCCGAAACGCAGCGCTTCAGCGAGCTGAGGTCGCGGCCCGCGAGCTCGGCGGCAAGCGCGCGATAGGCGAACGGCGCGGTGAAAAGACAGGTGACGCGATGCTTCTCGATCGCGGCGAGCACGGCCGCAGGCGCCGGTGCCTCGATCGGAACGGTTGCCGCGCGGAAGCGCAGCGGAAACACGAGAAGCGCGCCGAGCCCGAAGGTGAAGCCGAGCGGCGGGCTGCCCGCGTAAACGTCGTCCGGGGCGGTCTTGAGGAGGTGCCGCGCGACGACGTCCGCCATTGCGAGCACGTCCCGGTGGAAATGCATGCAGGCCTTCGGCTGGCCCGTCGTGCCAGAGGTGAATGCCAGGAGGCACACGTCCTCCGACGCGGTATCCGCATTGACGAATCGGTCAGAAGCCCTGGCGATTCGGCCTTCGAGATCGCCATTGCCCCAGGCGATGACGGCGCCGACTCCACCAGCCTCGGCGACACCGGCGAGTTCCCCCAGCAGGCGATGGTCCGAAAGGGCAAGGGCCGGCTTCGACTTGCCGATGACGGCCGTCAGCTCCGGCGCGCGGAGCATCGGCATCGTCGTGACCGCGATGGCGCCCGCCTTCATCACCGCGAGCCAGGCGGCATAGATCTCCGGGCCGTTGAAGCCGCGAAGCAGGACACGGTTGCCCGGCATCACCCCCGCGGCCGTGAGGACGTTCGCGATCCGGTTCGCGCGCGCCAGCAACTCGCGATAGGTGATCGTCCCGGCGTCCGTCAGGATGGCAGGCCGGTCGCCATGACCTTCAGCCACCGCATCGTCGAGCAGCACGACCCCGCAGTTCAGCTTCGCCGGATACTGGAGTTCCGGCAGGTCGAAGTGCAGCCGCGGCCACAGTTCCTGCGGCGGCAACCGGTCCTTCGCGAACGTGTCCACCGCGACATTTTAAAGGCGCGAACAGAAAAGGGGACGTTCCCCTATTTCCTTCGGTCCTTCGGGAATAAGGGGAACGTCCCCTTTTCTGTTCGCGCCGGTAGAATCGCGCGATGCCGGCATACCTCGAGACGGAACAAGAGCTGTCGAGACTGGCGCGGCGCGCCGCGGGCATGCGCGGCGGACCGCGCCTCCTGATCCTGCCCGGCATGATGGGCTCGAGCATCGGGCTCCTTCGCAAGAACGGCGGCGTCGACATCACCTGGTTCGATCCCGTAGAGATCGCGCAGGGCCAGCTGGTGAAGCTCGCCCTGCCCGCCGGCAATCGTTACTGGGCCGTCGGCGTCCTGAAATTCGCCTATGAGCGCCTCCGGCTGGTGCTCCGGATCGCCGGCTTCGATGCCGTCTTCCATCCCTACGACTGGCGCCGCGACATCCTGTGGAACGGCCGCGAACTCGGGGACCGGCTGCTGCGTGAAAAACGCCAGGACGTCGTACTCGTCGGCCACAGCGCGGGCGGTCTCGTCGCGCGAGCAGCACTCGCGCACAAGGGCGGCGAGCGCATCGGCCGCGTGATCCAGCTCGGCACGCCGAACAAGGGCGTCTTCGTCGCAGTTCAGGCGCTGCGCGGGACTTATCCGCTGATCCGCCGTGTCTCGATGCTTGATCTCAAGCACAGCGCGGATGAGCTCGCGCGCAAGATGCTGACGACCTTCCCCGGACTGTGCGACCTGCTGCCTGCGGCGAGTCTCTGCAAGGACTTCGACCCCTTTGATCCGGACCAATGGCCGGATGGACCGAAGCCCGCCGCAAGCCTCCTCAAGGAAGCGCGCGATGCAATTGCGTCGCTGCCACCGCCTGACGATCGTTTCCGCCTCATCGCCGGTTTTGGCCAGGACACGGTGCTTGGGCTCCGCCGCCTGAATCGCAAACTCGAATTCGGGCGCGGACCGGCGGGCGACGGTACGGTGCCGCTCGCGCTTGCGCAGTGGCCAAATCTCAAGACCTGGTACGCCGAGGAGAGCCACGGCTCGTTGCCCGGCAATGCGGAGGTCGGCCGCGCAGTCGCGGACCTCGCCCGAAGCGGATCGACCCCTGCGCTGCCGCAGGTGCTGCCGCGCCGCGGCGGCGTGCCGACACTCTGGCAGGAGGACCTGCGCGAGGCGCCGCAGCCGAAGATCGCCTGGAACGATCTCTCGGAGCGCGAACAGCGCGAATTCCTGCACGAGTTCGTGGGCGTCACGCAGCCCTCGACCGCCGCCGCCTCGCCGAAGCGCGCGGCGGCCACGAAGCCGGTCGAACTTTCCTTCATCCAGGGCAGCATCACGCAGAGCAGCGCCGCTGCGATCGTGCTTGGCGCCTTCGCGAACGTTGAGCCCGCGGGCGCCGCACAGGCGATCGACCGCATGCTGCATGGCGCCATCAGCGACCTCGCACGCCGGCGCGCCATCAGCTCGGCCGCAGGTGAAGTCTTCGTACTACCGGTCGGCCGCAGCGGCCTCGTGCCGCAACTCGTCGTCTTCGCGGGGCTCGGGCACTTCGGCCGTTATGGACCGGACGTGCAGCGCCTTGCCGCGGCGAACGTGACGCGCACCCTCGCGCTTTCGGGCATTGAAAACTTCGCCATGGTCCTGTGGGGCACGGCGTCGGGCGCGGAACCTGCCGACGCCGCTCGCGCCCAGCTCGAGGGCGTGCTGACCGCACTCGCGGACCTCGAGCCCGAGCAGCGCCTCAAGCGCATCACCATCGTCTCCCGCGATGCGAATCGAATCGCGGCGGCCCGGCGCGTGGCCGAGGACCTGTTGCGCCTGCATCCCGCGGCGCCGCTCATGCGCATTGCGCGGGAACGCAAGGCGGCCAGGAAACCCGCGCGAATCCAGAAGCCGACGGCCACCCCCCTCGCCTGGCTCTTCGTGCAGGAGTCCGCGGCGCAGCTTCGCGTCGCTCTCCTCGGGCCCGCGCCGAAGGCGACCGCGCTCGTCGCAAGCCGGCGCCTCGACCTGCGCCTGCTCGAGCGTGAGCATTCGCGTCTCGTGCCGGGAATGTCCGTCGGTGACCTGGAGGAATTCGGCGAGCGGCTCACGGGGCTCCTGTTGCCGGCCGAGATCGCCGAAGCCCTGCCCACCGTGAAATCCTCGCCGCTGGTCGTCGTCCACGACACCGCGAGCGCTCACTGGCCCTGGGAAGTCCTGCGGATCAAGGACTGGGCGCCGGCCGAGTCCAGGGGCCTCAGCCGCCGCTACGCGGCGGAGGGCATGTCGGTCGCGAAGTGGCGCGAACAGCGGCGGCGCGCGCGCGAATTCAACGTGCTGCTCGTCATCAACCCGACCGGCGACCTGCCGGGCGCGGTCGAGGAAGGCGAGCGGGTCGCCGCCATGCTGGCGCAGCTCGAAGGCGCCGGCATCACGGCGATCCGCGGCGCCGACGCGACACGCGCGCGTCTCCTCGCGGAGTTCCGCTCGGGAGACTACGACGCAATCCATTTCGCCGGCCACGCCTGGTTCGACGCCGCGGCGCCCGCCTCGAGCGGCATCCTCTGCGCAGGAGGCCGTGTGCTCTCAGGCAGCGACGTCGCGGCGATGGACTCGGTGCCCGCCCTCGTTTTCTTCAATGCCTGCGAATCCGGGCGGCTGCGCGCGACGGTGAATCCGCTTCGCCAGCTCGACCGCAGCGTGGGTCTCGCCGAGGCGTTCCTCCGCGGTGGCGTCGCGAATTTCATCGGCACCTGGTGGCCCGTGTCCGACAGCGCCGCTTCGTCCTTCGCGACCACGCTCTATCGCGACCTCGCGAAAGGCGAGTCGATCGGCAATGCACTCACTTCCGCCCGCGGCGCGGTGCGGTCGTTACCCTCCGCCGATTGGGCGAACTACCTGCACTACGGCAGCTACGACTTCACGCTTAAGACGCCGAAGGCCTGAGGGTCCCGCCATGCCCCGCATCACGAGCCTTCACATCTACCCGGTCAAGTCCTGCCGCGGGATCGAAGTCGACGCCGTCCTCATGACACCGACCGGTCCTGAATGGGACCGGCGCTGGATGATCGTGACGGCCGACAACCAGTTCATCACCCAGCGCTCGCATCCGAAGATGGCGACCATTTCGGTGGCCGTGAGTGACGGCGAGTTGCGACTGTCCGTCGAAGGCCGTGCGCCACTCACGATCGATGTCGATCACGCCGGCGACTCAAGGCGCGTCACGATCTGGAACGATGAATGCCTTGGCATCGATGCCGGCGATGAGGCGGCTGCCTGGCTGTCGGATGTGCTGGGCGACCAGTTCCGGCTCGTGCGCCTCGACCCCGCATTGCCGCGGCTCGCGAAACCGAAGCACGTGGGTCCCGCGCCGCACCCGGTGACGTTCACCGACGGCTACCCGATCCTCATGATCTCGAGCGAATCGCTTGCGGACCTGAACCACCGCGTCGCGGAACCCATTCCGATGGCACGATTCCGGCCGAACGTCGTGATCGAGGGCGTCGCCGCCTATGCGGAGGATGCGATGACGCTCTTCCGCTTCGGCCCGATCGTGCTGCGGGGCGTAAAGCTCTGCACGCGCTGCTCGGTCACGACGACCGACCAGGTCACCGGCGCGCGTGACGCGCACCAGGAACCGCTGCGCGCCCTCGGCAAGTACCGCCACGATTACGTGCTGAAGGGCCTGACCTTCGGCCAGAACTGCACCGTCGAAGCGGGCGTCGGCGAGAAGCTTCGCGCCGGCACCCCGCTCTCGATCGATCCCTACCAGGCGTAGCGTTTTAAAGGGGACGCGCACCTTTAAAGGGGACGGTCACCTCTAGAGGGGCGCGTCCCCTTTAAAGGTGCGCGTCCCCTTTAAAACCTACCAGGTGTAACGGACGCGGTAGGTGATGACAGCCTCGCCATCCGCGGCGATGCGCACCGGGAATTCCACCGACCTCGCGTCCTTCTTCTCGGAGGGCGACGACTGCTCGATCAGCGACCACTGGCTCCAGCGATAGAGGTTCTCGCGAACGATCACCTCGACCGGCTGCTCCTTGTGGTTGCGCACCTTGATCTCGAAGGCCTCTTCCATGACGCGGCCCTTCGAGTTCAGCACGAAGTCGGTCTGCCGGCGCTCGCCGACGATGTCGAAGGCCGTGCCGAGCTTGACTCGCACGTCCTCGTCTTTCGGCGTGTGGTCGATCTTGTCCTCGCCGATGAACTCGAGGCTGCCGTCGGCCTTGTCCTGCTGCGACACGCGGATGCGACCGGCGGGGAGCGGCATGCCCATGCCGGAGTCCTTGTCGTTCCTGAACTTGAGCCAGACGTCTACCTTCGTGTTGGACGTCGCGAAGAACTCGCGGTCCATCATCGGCCCATGGAAAGCGACACCGGAGAAATCCGCGCCGTAGTAGACGAGCTGCTTCCTTGCCGGCACACGCGTCGCCGAATCGAAGAGCTCGATTTGCTTGGTCGAGTTGTTCGGGATCGTCGCCGGCCGGCCGAGCGTATAGAGGTGATACTCGAAGAAGGACTTTTCCTCAAACCCGGCGTCCGCGGCGGCCTCCATTTTCGCGATGCGGCTGCCAGTCACCATGATCTCGCCCAAGTTCCCCTGGACACGATTCACGTCGCCGGCGATGAGCTTCAGCTTCGCATCCTGGTAGCGCGCGCCCGACTGGTTGAGGAGGCTGACCCACGCGCCTACGTCCACGAACCCGGAGTTGGCGTCCGCGCCTTCCGTGAAGATCAGGTTGTAGTCGGCCCACCAGGTGATCCCGCCTGTCTGGTAGGAGACGCGCGCTTTCTGCATTCCGCCCTTGCCGGAGACGACGTCCCACTCGAGCGTCGGACGAGTGATCAGGCCCCCCGGCAGCTCGCCGAAGCGCATGTTGCTCCATTCGCGGAGCGCATGGATCTGGCCGTCGCTGCCCCTGATCACGAGCCCGTCGTTCGACGAGACGAGCGTGCCGTCGACGACCTTGATGCCGTCGCCGCTCTGCTGTTCGACGCTGACCTGGCGGTCGACATAACGCGACAGCAGCTTCTCCTGGCTCACGAGGTCGAACTGGAAGTTCTGCTCGAGCACCTTCGTGCCTTCGGGATCCGTCAACGACAGGAACTGCACGGTGGTCGGGTCGATGAGCGCCGCGACGTCGGTGAACTGGATCGTGCCGCGTCCGCGGGGAATCTGGAGGTCCCGGTCCGTCCGCACGAGCGCGAAGCCCGGCAGCTGGTTCGCCTGCGGCGTGCCCATGCCCGGCAACGGCCGGTACCACTCGACGGGAATGCCGCCCGGCCGTGCCGAGCTGTAGACGGTCAGAGAAACCTCGGGCTCGGCCGCGACGGCATTGAGCGCGAGAAGGACGCCGGCTGAAAGCAGGCCGGAACGGGCAAGAGGCAGGGACATGGGGCCCTCCTTGGGCAGCGAATGCATAGAATAAACGGACGGGCCGCCGGAGTTGGGTCAATGCACACCGAAATCTCGCCCTGGGTCGAGAAGCTGAAACCGCACCGGATCACCATCGGGATTGGCGCCCTGGTCCTCGTACTCCTCGTGGCGCTCATCTGGGTGGCCTGGCGCTGGGGCGTCGCCGAGGACCGCATGGAGATGATGCAGAAGCAGGCCGAGGCGGGATTCCTCCAGGCGCCCTCGTCGACCCGGATGGTGCGAATCGACCTTCGAGCTCCGAGGCTCGTTTCAATCGGCGGCGGCGCATTCCCCGAACGCATCGACCTGCTCATGAATGCACGCACGAAGCAATACGCCCGTTTTCGCGTGAGCCTCCTGCGCGATGACGGTACGTTGCTCGTGCATGCGGACCAAGTGGTGCGCGATTCGAACTTCGACCTCAGGTTTTCGTTCAACTCGTCCATCCTGCCGGCCGGCGCGTACGTGATTCGCGTCGAGGGATATGGGCGCGGCGGCAAGCTGGAGCGCTTCGCCGAAGCGAAGTTGAGCGCGTCCTAGCGCTCCCGAAGAATGCTGATCGGCGGGTGATTGATCACGTTCCGCGCCGCGAACGTGCCGGCGCCCCCGACGACGATCGCACCCGCCGCGAGACCGATCACCCAGACCCAGGGATCGATCGAATACGGCAGTTCGAAGACTTTCGTCGCGAGCAGCCAGCCTGCGAGCGTCGCGCCGATCGCGGCGAGCAAGCCCGAGAGCATCCCGAGCGCAGTGAATTCGGAAGCGACGCCCGCGAGCACCACGCGCCGCCGCGCGCCGAGCGTGCGGAGCATCGCGCTCTCGTAGCGGCGCTCGTCGCGCGTCGACTGGATCGCGGCGAGCAGCACGGTAATGCCCGCGGCAAGCGTGAAGAGGAAGACGTACTGGACAGCGAGTGAGGCGCGATCGATCACGTCCCGCACCTGGGTCAGGATCGCGTCGATGTCGAAGACCGACACGGAAGGAAATCGCCGCACCAGGTCGACCAGCATCTTTCGTTGCTGCTGTTCGAGCTTCATGCTCGTGAGCCAGGTACCGGCGAGCCCGTCGAGCGTTCCCGGCGAGAACACGAGGAAGAAGTTCGGGCGGAAGCTGTCCCATTCCACTTCGCGAAAGGAGAGGACCTCCGCCTCGACGGCCTCCCCGGCGACGTCGAATGCGAGCCGGTCGCCGAGCTTGAGCCCCAGCTCTTCCTGGTACTCCGATGCGACCGACACGAACGCCTTGCCGCGATCCGCCTCGATCCACCAGCGGCCGGACACGATCCGGTTGTCGAGCTGCGGCTTCTCGGCCCAGGACAGGTTCTGCTCGCGCTCGGCGAAGCCCTGGCCGCGGTCGGTCGCAGGCGTAATCTCCTCGATCGGCCTGCCGTTGATCGAGGTCATGCGCGCGCGGATCATCGGGAAGAGCTGCGGAGTCGGCAGGCTGCGGTCCTCGATGAACCGGACGAAATCCTGCGTTTCCGAGGCCGGGATGTTGATCATGAAAAAATTGGGCGTGTCCGCGGGCAGGCTCGCGCGCCAGTCCTCGAGCAGGTCCTTGCGGACGACCGCGAGCAGCAGGAGCACCATGAGGCCGAGGCCGAATGCGACGACCTGGACGACGCTCTCGCGTCCGCGCCGCGCGAGATTCGCGACGCCATAGCGCCAGGCCACGCCCACCGCACCGCGCAGCCGCCCGGCGAGCCGCACCAGCACGAATCCCGCGCCATAGAGCACCGCGAGCGTCACGCCAATCCCGGCCGCCAGGTAGCCGACGAGCCTGGCGTCACGCACCAGCCAGAACAGCACGCCGAGGATGGTCGCCACCGCGAGTCCATAGGAAAGCGAATAGCGCAGCGGCGGCGGCTCGAGGTTTCGGCGCAGCACGCGCGCGGGCGGCACGCGCTTCAGTTGCAGCATCGGCGGCAGCGCGAATCCGACGAGAATGGCGAGCGCCGTCGCCCCGCCAAGAATGGCGGGCGCCAGCGTCGGCGGCGGCAAGTCGGCCCGCACGATGTCGCCGAGAAGCCGCGTCAGCAATTCCTGCGCGATGAAGCCGAGCGCACTGCCGGCGATGGCCGCAATCAGGGCGATCAGCGCGAGCTCGATGACGGTGACCCAGAGCACGAGCGATTGCGGAGCGCCCATGCATTTCATCAGCGCGACATTGTCGAGGTGGCGCTCCGTATAGCGGCGCGCGGCCATCGCGACGGCGACAGCCGCCAGCAGGACCGTGATCATCGCGGACAGATTCAGGAAGCGCCCTGCCCGGCGGGTCGAGGACTGGATCTGCGGGCTTTCCTCGGAGACGCCCACCAGGCGCTCGCTCTTCGCCTTCTGCGCGACGAGCACAGTGCGGAACTCGCGGATCTGGGCTGGCCTCCCGGCAAACAGGAGTGAGTACGTCGCGCGGCTGCCGGGGCCGAGGAGTTTTGTCGAATCAAGGTCCGCGATCGGAATGATGAGCGATGGGGCGAGATCGACGAAGGCCGAGCCCTGGTCCGGGCGGTAGTCCAGGACCTGGGTGACCGTGAAACCCGCGGCGCCGATGCTGACGCGGTCGCCGATCACTGCACCGAGCCGGGCGAGCAGCCGCGAATCGAGCCAGACCTCGCCGCGGCCCGGCAGCGTCGCCGTCTCGCGCGCGACCTCGAAAGGCGCATCCGAAATCTTGATGCGCCCGCGCAGCGGGTAGCCCGGGCCGGCGGCGCGGATCGCCGTCAGCGCAGATTCCGCGCCGAAATAGACGACGCTCGGGAAAGAGATGGTGCGGGCGGTCGCGATGCCATTCTCCGCCGCGAGCTCGTCGTAGTCCGCCGAAAGCGGCTCGGCGGAACGCAGGCGAAGGTCCGCCGCAATGACCTCCGCGGCCCTTTGGTCCACCGCCTGGCCGATGCGGTCAGTGAAAAAACCGACCGCGGTCAGCGCCGTGACGGCGACGAGCAAGGCCGCCAGGAGTACGGCGAGCTCACCGGAGCGCCAGTCGCGAAGCAGCGCAAGCAGGGCGAAACGCAGTGCCCTCATTAGTTCACCCGCCGGCCGGCGTCGAGCTCGATCAAGCGGCTGCAGCGGCCCGCGATTGCGCGGTCGTGAGTCACGAGCACGAGCGTCGTCCCGTTCGCCGCGTTGAGGTCGAAAAGGAGTTCGATCACGCGACCGCCCGTCGTGGTGTCGAGGTTTCCGGTCGGCTCGTCGGCAAACAGTACGGAGGGTCTGGTGACGAAGGCGCGGGCGATCGCAACGCGCTGTTGCTCCCCTCCCGAGAGCTGGCGCGGGTAATGCCCGAGCCGCGGCTCCAGTCCCACCTGCTGCAGGACGGCGCGCGCCGCCGCACGCGCGTCGGCCCGCCCCGCGAGCTCGAGCGGGAGCATCACGTTCTCATGCGCCGTCAGCGAGGGGATCAGGTGAAAGGACTGGAACACGAAACCCACGTGCCGGGCGCGCGCCGCCGCGCGGCCGTCCTCGTCCAGCGCAGACAACTCTATTCCCTCGAGCCAGACTCCGCCCGCACTCGGCTCGTCGAGCCCGGCAAGAAGTGCAAGAAGGGTCGATTTCCCCGCTCCCGACGCACCGACGATCGCGACCGTCTCGCCTGCCTCGACCGCGAAGCTCACGTCGTCGAGGATGGTCAGCATTCCCTCGGGGCTGGTAACCTGCTTGCGCAAACTTCTGGCTTCGAGAACGGTCTTCTTGTCCATGCGTCGCGTACTGATCCTCGTGCTATGCCTCTTCGCCGCGGCGCTGCCCGCGCGATCTGCCGAACCGCCGGTGATCCTCGTGGTGGGCGATTCGCTGTCCGCCGGCTACGGGCTTTCGCCCGGCCAGGGCTGGGTCACCCTGCTGCAGAAGCGATTGAAAAAAGAAGGTTACGGTCACCGTGTCGTCAATGCCAGCGTCAGCGGCGAGACGACCGATGGCGGGGTTGCGCGGCTCGATCGCGCCATCGCAACTCACAGGCCCGGCATCGTGATCATCGAACTTGGCGGGAACGACGGGCTCCGGGGCCTGCCAGTATCGCGCGTCCAGGCGAACCTCGGGCTCCTCATCACGAAGAGCCGCGCTGCCGGCGCCGACGTGCTGCTGCTCGCCGTTCGCGTGCCGACCAACTACGGCCCGCAGTACAGCAGTTCCTTCCAGCAGATCTATCGGGACCTGCAGATCCGATACAAGATCGGCGTCGCCGCCCTGATGAGCCCGGAAGTCGCCCTCGATCTTGCCTACTTCCAGCCCGACGGGATCCATCCGAACGCCAGGGCCCAGCCACTGCTGCTCGACAACGTCTGGGTCCAGCTGACGCCGCTCCTTCGCCCCTAGTCAAATGCGCGCGAAAGCCGGACGATGGCCGGACGGAACGTTCCGCGCCATTTTTGCGATGCAGCAATGAATGAATCGAATTCGGCCGCGGGCAAGATCTGGCTTCGCGACTACCCGCCCGACGTGCCCGCGGAAATCGATCCGGACTCGATTCCATCCCTGAAGCATCTTTACGAGGACGCCTTCCGCAAGCACGCGGCGTCGACCGCATACTTCAACATGGGCTGCAAGCTCAGTTACGCGGAAATCGACGAGCAGTCGCGCCATTTCGGCGCCTGGCTGCAGAAAGAAGCCGGGCTCGGCAAGGGCGACCGCGTCGCGCTCATGATGCCGAACATCCTGCAATACCCCATCGCGATCATCGGCAGCCACCGCGCCGGCTGCACGGTCGTCAACGTCAACCCGCTCTACACCGCGCGCGAGCTCGAGCACCAGCTCACGGATTCGGGCGCGACCGTGATCGTGATCTTCGAGAACGCTGCCGCGACGCTGCAGCAGGTAATCGCACGCACGCCCGTCAAGCGCGTCGTCGTGACGGGAATCGGCGACATGCTCGGCTTCCCGAAGGGCCCGATCACCAACTTCGTGATCCGCAAGGTCAAGAAAATGGTGCCGGCGTACTCGCTGCCGGGCGCCATCCGGTTCAACGGCGCTCTTGCGCGCGGCAAGTCATTCAAGCTCGATTCCGTCGACGTCCGCGGCGAGGACATTGCCTTCCTGCAGTACACGGGCGGCACGACCGGCGTCTCCAAGGGCGCGGTGCTGACGCACCGGAATCTCGTCGCGAACACGCTTCAGTGCGTGGCCTTCCTGCCCGAGTTGACGCAGTTTACGAACCCGGCGGTCATCACGGCGCTGCCGCTGTATCACATCTTCGCGCTGACCACGAACATGTTGCTATTCACGCGGGTCGGCGGAAACAACGTGCTCATCACAAATCCTCGCGACATGCCCGGCTTCGTGAAGGAGCTCGCCAGGACGAAGTTCACCTTCATCACCGGCGTCAACACCCTATTCAACGCACTGCTCAACACGCCCGGCTTTGACAAGCTCGACTTCAGCTCGCTCAAGGTCGCCCTCGGTGGCGGCATGGCGGTGCAGGCCGCCGTGTCCGAGCGCTGGCGCAAGGTCACGGGCCGGCACATCTGCCAGGGCTGGGGGCTCACGGAGTCCTCGCCCGTCGGCACCGTGAACCTGCCGCGGACTTCGGAGTTCACGGGATCGATCGGCTATCCCTTGCCGTCCACCGAAATTTCAATCCGCGACGACGACGGGAATGCTTTTCCCGTCGGCTCCGTCGGCGAGATTTGCCTCCGCGGGCCGCAGGTCATGCGCGGCTACTGGAACCGCCCGGAGGAGACCGCGAAGGTGATGCTGCCTGGCGGATGGCTTCGCACCGGCGACGTCGGCCGGATGGACGAGCGTGGCCGGACGTTCATCGAGGATCGCAAGAAGGACATGATCATCGTGTCGGGATTCAACGTGTATCCGAACGAAATTGAGGGCGTCGTTGCGCAGATGCCGGGCGTGCTCGAGGTCGCGGCGGTCGCGCAGCCGGATGACCGGTCCGGAGAGGTTGTCGCGGTCTTCATCGTCAAGAAAGATCCGGCGCTCAAGGCCGAGGAGGTCGTCGCCTTCTGCAAGTGCGAGCTGACGGGCTACAAGGTCCCGAAGCACATCTACTTCCGCGACGAGTTGCCGAAGACCAATGTCGGGAAGATTCTCCGCCGCACACTGCGCGACGAGCTCAACCCACGTACTCCGGCTTGATCCGGGGAGGACCGCCCGTTTTTCCCGAAGGACCGAAGGAAAAACGGGCGGTCCTCCCCGGATCAGCCGTGATATGCGGGGGAGAGCTCGTGCACCGCCGCGATCATGGCGGCCACGTTGTCCGGGTCGACGCCCGGCTGGATGCCGTGCCCGAGGTTGAAGACGTGGCCGGGCCCGCGACCATAGCTTTCGAGCACGCGCGCGACCTCGGCGCGGATCGCCGCCGGCGGCGCGAACAGGACGCCCGGATCCAGGTTGCCCTGCAGCGCCACCCGGTCCGCGACCGCGCGGCGCGCGCCTGCGAGCTCCGTCATCCAGTCGATGCCGAGTGCGTCCACGCCCGTCGCCGCCATGCGCTCCAGCCAGGCGCCGCCGCCTTTCGTGAACAGGATCACCGGCACGCGGCGTCGTTCGCGCTCGCGAATGAGATCGGACGCAACCTGCTGCATGTAGGCGAGCGAGAACTCGAGGTAATCTGGCGTCGAGAGGATCCCTCCCCAGGTGTCGAAGATCATCACGGCCTGCGCTCCCGTGGTGATCTGTGCATTCAGGTAGTCCGTCGTCGCGCGCGCCAGCTTCGCGAGCAGGCGGTGCAGCGCCTTTGGCTCGCCGTAGAGAAGCGCCTTCGACTTCGGAAAGTCGCGGCTGCCGCCACCCTCGACCATGTAGGTCGCGACCGTCCAGGGCGAGCCGGCGAAGCCAATGAGCGGCACGCGCCCGTCGAGCTCGCGGCGGATGAGTGCAACCGCGTCCATGACGAACTTCAGTTCGCGCGTGGCATCCGGCACGGGCAACGCATCGATGTCCGCCGAGGAGCGCACCGGACGTTCGATTCGCGGTCCCTCGCCCTCCGCAAATGCGAGGCCCACGCCCATCGCCTTCGGGATCATCAGGATGTCGGAGAAGAGAATCGCTGCATCGAGGGGAAACCGCGCGAGCGGCTGCAGCGTCACCTCGCAGGCGAGCTCAGGGTTCATCGCCAGCCCGAGAAAGCTGCCGGCCTTCGCGCGCGTGGCGCGATACTCCGGAAGGTAGCGGCCCGCCTGCCGCATGAACCAGACGGGCGTCCGGTCCACCGGCTCGCAGGCGAGCGCGCGCAGCAGCCGGTCGTTCTGCAATCCGGTCATCTTCCCGGGAACAACCCGGCGATCGTTGCCTGGATTGCCTCCGCCGCGATTCTCGGATCCGCGGCGTCGCGTATCGGGCGGCCGACGACGATATAGTCGGCGCCGTTTCCGAATGCTTCGGCGACGCCGACGACGCGCTTCTGGTCGTCGGTCGGCCGGTTCTCGACCGGACGGATGCCGGGCGTCACCACGATCAGGCGGTCATCGACGCCTTCGCGCAGCAACTTCGCCTCGAGGCCGGAGGACACGACGCCGGCGCAACCCGCCGCAAGTGCCCGGCGTGCGCGGGAAAGCACGAGCTCCTCGACGTCGCACTGGAAGCCGAGGTCATCGAGATCTCCGCGATCGAGACTGGTCAGCACCGTGACCGCGAGGATGCCGACGCCGTCGGCGGCCTCGACCGCCGCCTCCATGATCGCCTGGTTGCCGTGCACGGTCGCGAAAGTCACGCCGCGATTGCGCAGGTTCCGCACCGCGCCCGCGACGGTCGCGGGAACGTCGAAGAGCTTGAGGTCGAGGAACACGCGCTTGTCGCGGCCGACCATCCAGTCGAGCAGCTCGAACGCTCCTCCCGACATGAAGAGCTCGAGGCCGAGCTTGTAAAATGAAACGGAGTCGCCGAGCTGGTCCGCGAGGCGGCGCGCGGCATCCGGCGTCGGCACGTCCATCGCGAAGATCAGGCGTTCGTGCGCGGGTACGGCGGCTCTGGGCACCGGGTCAGTCCTCCTGGCGGGCCCATCATGCTATCAGCCTCGCGTGCTCCTGGAAGGCGTAGCGATCCGTCATGCCGGCGATGTAGTCAGCGACCGCGCGCGCCCGGCCGGCCATGCCCGATTGAGCCTCCATCGCAATCGCCGCA
The DNA here is from genome assembly GCA_036781365.1 of Steroidobacteraceae bacterium. Classification (GTDB taxonomy): domain Bacteria; phylum Pseudomonadota; class Gammaproteobacteria; order Steroidobacterales; family Steroidobacteraceae; genus SCUD01. Next base: position 107,086 of record DAIQBB010000002.1, read on the forward strand.
TCGCGATGCTCCGGCGGCATGCGGGCGATGTCGGCCATGAAGCTGTGGAAAAGATCTTCGAGCGCCTTGCCCGCGCCGGTGCGCGTTCCCTGCATGCGCTCGTGGCGATAGAGCTTGGTGCGCAGGAATTTCTTCATCTGGTGGTGATCCCGCTCCCGCGCTTCCGAGAATCCGATCAGCGGGCCAGCGTGTGCGCGCACGGCGTCGATGTCCGCGGGTCGCGCGGCCGCGAGGCGGCGGGCGGATTCCTCGATCAGGTCGCTCACGACTTCGTGGATCATCCTCCGTATCACCTCATGCACCAGCCTGCGGCCGGGCAGTTCGCCGTAGCGTGCAGTGACCGCGTCATGGTGGCGCGCGAAGAGGGCGACGCCGTGCAACTCCGGGAGCGTCACGAGTCCGGATCGGAGCCCGTCGTCGACATCGTGGTTGTTGTAGGCGATTGCGTCGGCAAGATCCGCGATCTGCGCCTCGAGGCCCGGCTGCCTGCGCTCGATGAAACGGGTTCCGAGCTCTCCCAGCTGGCGCGCATTCGCGAGCGAACAGTGCTTGAGTATCCCTTCGCGCGTCTCGAAACAGAGATTGAGCCCGGGGAACTCCGCGTAGCGCTCCTCGAGCTCGTCCACGACCCTGAGCGACTGCAGGTTGTGCTCGAAGCCGCCGTACTCACGCATGCAGTCGTTCAGTACGTCCTGGCCGGCGTGGCCGAATGGCGTGTGACCGAGGTCGTGCGCGAGGCAGATCGCCTCGGTCAGCGGCTCGGAGAGCGAGAGTGCGTTCGCGACCGAGCGGCCGATCTGCGCGACCTCGATCGAATGCGTGAGACGCGTGCGATACATGTCGCCTTCGTGGTTGATGAACACCTGGGTCTTGTAGACCAGGCGGCGGAAGGCGTTCGAATGGATGATGCGGTCGCGGTCGCGCTGGAATTCGCCGCGGTAGTCGGCGGGCGGTTCGGGATGGCGCCGCCCCCGCGACTTCCGCTCGAGGGCGGCATACGGGGCGAGCGCGGCATCCGGATCGCGGCCCTTCCTCATGCGCCCGCCCGTTCCTCCAGCAAGGTCTCGAGCGCATCGCGCGGATAGCCGGAGGTGACGACGGCCTTGCCGATGCCGTCGAGCAGGACGAGCCGGAGCTCGCCGCCCTTCACTTTCTTGTCCAAGCCCATGAGGTCCAGCATGCGCGCCCTCCCGAGGCGCGGCGGATCTACTGGGAGCCCCGCAGCGACGAGAATCTCGCGTATCCGGCGTGCATCGGCGCCTGCTATGCGGCCAGTGCGCGCGGACAGCTCCGCGGCGAGCACGAGCCCGGCAGCCACTGCCTCTCCATGCAGTAAGTTGCCGTAGCCGGCGCCCGCCTCGATCGCGTGACCGAAGGTGTGTCCGAGGTTCAGGAGCGCGCGCCGGCCCTGCTCGCGCTCGTCCGAAGCGACGATGGCTGCCTTGATCCCGCAGGCGCGGCGGATCGCTTCTTCGAGCGCGCCGGCCTCGTGCCGCAGGAGGCGCGGCAGGTTCGTCTCGAGCCAGCTGAAGAACTCTGCGTCCGCGACGAGCGCGGCCTTTACGATCTCGGTGAGACCGGCGCGGAGCTGCCGGTCCGGCAGCGTCGAGAGCGTATCGGTATCCGTGATGACGGCAGCGGGCTGGTGGAATGCGCCGATCAGGTTCTTGCCGCCCGGGTGATTCACGCCTGTCTTGCCGCCGACCGAGGAATCGACCTGTGCAAGCAGCGTCGTCGGGAGCTGCACGATCGCGATGCCGCGCTGGTACGAGGCGGCCGCGAAGCCCGCGATGTCGCCGATCACGCCGCCCCCGAGCGCGAGCACCATACCGTCGCGGTTGAGCCGCCCGGCGACGAGCGCGTCGATGATGATGGCGACGTTACCAAGGGTCTTCTGTTCCTCGCCGCCCGGCAGTACGCAGATCTCGTACGCGCGGCCGGCGAGGCCCTGCTCGAGCCTCGGCATCCAGATCGGCCCGACGACGTCGTCGGTCACGACCAGCAGCTTTGCCGCAGGGGCGTGCGCCGAGAGCACCTCAGGCGAGCCGAGCAGGCCCGGCCCGATCAGGATCGGATAGGCGCGCTTGCCCAGCTTTACTTCGAGTCGCTCCATATCAGATTTCCCCGAGCGCGCGGGCGATGTCGCCCGCGACCGCAGTTGGGGCGCGCCCATCCGTCCGGATCGTGATCGCGGCGATCGAGCGGTAGAGCGGGTCCCGCGTTTGAGCCAGTTCCTCGAGCCTGGCGCGGCGGTCGGTCCCGGCGAGCAGCGGCCGATGCCTGCTGCGGCGCGTCCGTTCGAGCTGCTGCTCGATGGTCGTGTCGAGAAAGACGACGGTCCCGCGGGCGGCGAGACGCTCGCGGTTCTCGGGCAGCAGGATTGCCCCGCCGCCGGTTGCAAGCACGATGCCGGCCGTCTTCGTCAGTGCGTCAATCACGTCGCGCTCACGGATGCGGAAGCCCTCTTCGCCTTCCCGCTCGAAAATGTAGGCGATATCGACACCGGTGCGCGACTCGATTTCGGCGTCGCTGTCGGCGAACGGCAGGCTGAGCCGGCGGGCGAGTGCCCGACCGACCGCGGTCTTGCCGGAGCCCATGGGACCTATCAGGAAAACGCTGCGCATCACTCGGAAAAGACACGGCCGCCCCGAGGCGGCCGTGTGACTGTGCTTGGAACCGGGACCGGACGCAAGCCGGGCCGGCCGTGGTTCACTCCGCGATCGAAGAACCCTCGCGCAGGATCTTTGGCGTGACGAAGATCAGGAGCTCGTCGCGGTTGTTGATCTTGCTCTTGGTGCGGAACAGGGCGCCTACGACCGGCACGTCACCGAGGCCCGGCACCTTCTTGACCGAGTCGCGGCGCTCCGTCTCCATGATGCCGCCGAGCACGACCGTCTGGCCGTCCTTCACGAGCACCTGGGTCTGGATGTTGCGCGTGTCGATCGAGGGCACGAAGCCGCCGGTCGCCGACGGCACCAGCTGGCCGACGCTGTCCTTGGTGACGACGAGGTCGAGGATAATGCGGTCGTCCGGCGTGATCTGCGGCGTCACCTTCAGTGACAGCACCGCCTTCTTGAACTGCGTCGTCGTCGCGCCACTGGAGGCCGACTCCTGGTACGGGATTTCGACACCCTGCTCGATGATCGCCTCACGCTGGTTGGACGTGATGACGCGCGGGGTCGACTTGATCTCGCCGCGGCCTTCGTTCTGGGCCGCCGACAGCTCGAGGTCGATCAGGAAGTCGTCGAAGTCGAGGATCGACAGCGCGATGCGGCCCGCGGGGTTCGCGACCGGCATGTTCACGTTGTAACGATCGAACGCAGGGCCGAACGGCACCTCGACCGGGAACGGCTGGCCGCTCGCCGCCAGGTTGTCGAGCGCCGAACCCATGATCGTATCGGTCGCCTGCGCGCTGCCGCTGACCGCCATCAGGTCCTTGATGTCGTCGGAGACGCGGGTAAAGCCCGCCCGCACGCCGAGGTCGCGGCTGAAGTCGTCGGCCACGATCACGATGCGCGACTCGATCAGCACCTGGCGGACCGGGATGTCGAGCGTCGAGACCATGGAGCGGATCGCCGTGAGGTTGTCCGCCGTGTCCTGGACGAGCAGCGTATTGGTACGCTCATCGACGGTGACATTGCCACGGTCGGAGAGCAGCGACCCGCCGCCGCTCGACTTCACGAGGCGCGCGATTTCCGTGGCCTTCGCGTAGTTGACCGTCAGGAACTCGGTGCGCAGCGGCGCCAGCTCCTGGATGTCCTTCTGCGCTTCGAGCTCGGCTTTCTCCTGGGCCGCGAGTTCGGCTTGCGGCGCCACCAGGATCACGTTGTCCTTGCGGCGCATGTCGAGGCCCTTGGTCTTCAGCACGATATCGAGCGCCTGGTCCCAGGGAACGTTCTGGAGCCTGAGCGTCACGCGGCCCTTGACCGAGTCGGACACGACGATGTTCTGCCCGCTGGTGTCAGCCAGGAGCTGGAGCAGCGGACGGACGTCGATGTCCTGGAAGTTGAGCGTCAAGCGCTCACCCGTGTAGACCTTGTCCTTCTCAGCGACCACGGCCGTGGCACGCGGGCGCTGGCGGACCTCGACCACGTACTGGTTGTCGGTCTGGTAGGCGAGCTGCTCGAAGTCGCCGCTCGCCGTCACGACGATGCGCGTGCTGTTCCCGAAGCGGGTCGCGTCGAACATCGTCACCGGCGTCGCGAAGTCCACGACGTCGTAGCGCTTCATGAGTTCTTCGCCGAGCGCGGCTCCGGTGAAGTCGACGATCACGCGGTTGCCTTCCTGCTTGACGCTCGCGGGGATCGAGGGATCGGAGAGCTGCACCACGACGCGACCGGCGCCTTCCGGCGAGCGCCTGAAGTCCACGCCCGTGACGGCGCGCGAAGCGGAGGGTGCGACCGCGAGGTTCGGCGCCGCCGAGGCGGACTGTGCGCCGGCGCTGCCGCCGAGCGTCACGATCACGCTGTCGCCCTCGGCAACCGCGGTATAGGGAACGAGTGAGTCGAGGTTGAACACGACGCGCGTGCGGCCTGTGGCCTCGGCAGCGACGATCGTGTCGACGCCGCCGGCACCCACGTCGATGCGCCGGTTGTCGAGCGCGAGCCCGACGTCAGGCAGGTCGATCGAGAGCCGTGCGGGCTTGTCGATCGTGAAAGTCAGCGGCTGGGGCGCGGTGCCGTCCGTGCGAAGCCTGACCTGCAGGGTGGAGCCCTGCATGGGCAGCACCTCAATGGCGGTCAGCCGGGCAGTTCCCTGTGCTTGCGCAAGCTGCGACCACGCGATGGCCAGGATGACCATTGCGCCCAGCCACGCCACGAAGCTGCGTGCCGTGTTCATGTTCCACACCGTTGTCCGGTTGTTGCCAGCCATCAGACTTTCTCCCAGAAATCAGTCGGCAAGGGCCAGCGCCGCGGGGCGCTCGAGGTATCCGCCAAGTCCATCAGGAATGATTTCGACCAGAGTTATCTTCGCGTCGCTCACGGCCATCACGCGGCCATCGTTCTGGCCGAGGTGATTTCCCGGAAGCACGCGGTGGATCAGCCCGTCCTTGGTCTGGACCAGGCCGTAATTCCCGGCGCCGAGACGGAGCGTACCGACCATTTTCAGCGTGTCGAGCGGGAACTGTTCGAGGTATTCGCGCGGGCGCTGTACGTCAGGCCGGGGCCCGCTCGGGTTCTCGCCCGCGAGGCTCTGCAGGAACGGCGAGCGGCGGTCCGCCATCTGGTATTCGTGGCTCACGTAGGGGCGCACCTCCGGCAGCGGCTTGATTCGGCCGCCCGGGCGCTGCTTCGCCGTCTCGATTTCGGCGCGCAGGTCGTCGAGGCCGTCGGCGCAGCCTGTAAGCGCGAGCGTCGCGGCGATGCCGGCAGCGGTGAGTATCCTGCGCATGCGTTGCTGGCTCATGTCTTCTTTTCCTGTTCACGCTCGCGCCGGGACTTGCCGCCCTTCTTGCCCTTGCCCTTCTCCTCTTCGGCCGCGGCCGGTGCGGTCTCGTCCTCGTCGAGGTAGCGGTAGGTCTTGGCGGTCAGGTTGAGCGTCAGCTCGTCCGTAGGCGCGGGCGCGCCGCGACGCGAGGATCCGCGCGTGTTGCCGCGCGAGATCTCGATGTCGTGCAGCGTCACGATGCGCGGAAGCGCCGCGATGCCGGACACGAACAGCCCGAATTCGTGGAAGCCGCCCGTGAGCTGGATCTTGATCGGCAGCTCCGCGTAGAAGTCCATCCTTGTCTCGCCGCCGGGCTGGAACAGGCGTTCCTGCAGCCCGGATGCCAGGCCCGTCTGCGAGATGTCCACCAGCAGCGAGGGCACTTCGGTCTTGCCAGGGAGCTGTCGGAGCATCGCGCCGAAGGTGCGCTCGATCTCCGCGAGCTGCTGGCGGTAGGCCTCGAGGTTCGCGGCCTTGCGCTGCTTCTCGTCGAAGGTCTGCCAGAGCGTCTTCTGTTCGGCCTGCGCCTTCAGGAGCTCGGGCCGGTTGCCGTTCTCGCCCCAGACGAACCACCACACGAGGAGGACCGTCATGAGCACGAGCACGATCAGCACGCCAAGCGCGCGGAACAGGAACGGCCAGCGGCCGATGTCCTTGAAGTCGAGCTGCTGCAGCTGTTCGACGAATGTCATTGACGTGCCTCCGAAACGCGCGCGTTGCGTTTCTCGGCAGCCGCCTCGTCGCTCGCAGGCGCCCGCTGCGACGCGAACAGGGTGAACTGGGCGCCGGGGCCCGTGCTGGTCCCGGTCTGGATGACCTTGAGCTCAGGCGAGGACAGCGATTCGGACGAGTCGATGTTGCGCATGAACGCCGAGACGCGGGTGCTCGACTGCGCCACGCCGTTGAACTCGATCTTCTTGCCGCTCTGCTTGACCGATGTGAGGTACACGCCTTCGGGCAGCGTCGAGACGACCTGGTCGAAGAGCTTCACGACCTCGGGCCGGCTGGCCTGGAGCGTGTCGATGACCTCCATGCGCGAAATCATCCGCGCCTTCTGGTCCTCGAGCACGAGGATCTGCTCGATCGCCTTGTCGAGCTCGGCGATCTCCGCCTTCAACAGCTCGTTGCGGCGGTTCTGCGAATCGATCATCGAGCTGACCGCAAGGTTCGTGAGCAGCGTGATGATCAACGCGAGGCCGACCGCGCCGGCGATCCCGACCAGGAATTCTTTCCGACGCCGCTGGCGGAGCGCTTGCCGCCAGGGCAGTAGGTTAATACTTGGCATCTTCGTCGAAACTCCGCAGTGCCAGACCACACGCGAGCAGCAACGCCGTTGCGTCCCGCGTCACTCCCAAAGCCTTGGCCTTCGAGGAAATCTTCATCTGGCCGAGCGGATCTCCCCGCTCTGCCGGGATTCCCACGCGGCTTGCAATCACGTCGGCGACGCCCGGGATGTTCGCGCAGCCGCCGCAGATCAGGATCTGTTCCGGCTGGCTGCGGCCGCTGCCCGACGCCAGGTAGAACTGGAGCGAGCGACTGACCTGCTGGGTCATGTCGTCGATGAACGGGTCGAGCACCTCGGGCTGGTAGTTCGAGGGCAATCCGCCTTCCTTCTTGGCGCGGCCGGCTTCCTCCATCGAGAGCCCGTAAGTGCGCATGATCTCTTCGGTCAGCTGCTGGCCGCCAAAAGCGAAGTCGCGTGTATACACGACGACGAGGTTCTTCAGCACGCTGAACGTCGTCGTGCTCGCGCCAAAGTCCACCACCGCGATCGTGCGGTCCATGCCGCCGTCGGGCATCTGGTGCGTGAGGAGCTTGCAGGCGTTCTCGAGCGCGAAGGCCTCGACGTCCACGAGCTTGGCGACGAGGCCGGACGCATTCACGGCGGCGACGCGCTGCTCGACGTTCTCGGAGCGCGAGGCGACGAGGAGCACGTCGCGCATGTCCGGGTCCTTCTCCGAGGGCCCGAGGACCTGGAAGTCGTAGCTGACCTCTTCCATCGGGAAGGGGATGTACTGGTCCGCCTGCATTTCGATCTGCTGCTCGAGATCGGAGTCCGACAGGTTCCGTGGCATCTGCACGGCCTTGGTGATGGCCGCGTCGCCGGAGATGGCGACCGCGCATTCCTTGGAACGGACGCCCGAGCGCTTGACCGCCCGGCGGATGGCATCGCCGACGGCTGCCGCGTCGACGATGGCTTTTTCGTTGATGGCGTTGTGAGGGGTCGGCTCGGCCGCATAGGCCTCGACCCGGTACTGGCCGCCCGACTGCGCAAGCTCGATCAGCTTGATCGAGGACGTCGTGATGTCCAACCCGATCAGCGGCGAGAACCGCGGTCCCAGCGAGAACTTAGGCAGCTTGAGCACAGAAATTTCCTTTTCAGGTCAGGCTATTACGCGGCCAATCGCTATTCTGGGTCAAGTTAGCGGCCAACTATATAGCAAGCAACTGTTAAATTGAACGTGACCCGACTCGCAATTCACTCGCATTCAGACCCTTTCGCGAGGGTCACGGGCGTAGCCGGGGGTTCTCCCCCGGCCCAGACCGCGGGTATCCGGCCTTTCGCGCCCACAGGCCGCAGGTAGCCGATCCGCGGTCGATGCTGCACGCGAACGAAAAGGCCAACCGTGTCTGCCGTCACGGTCCCGGCGTCGCGGCTCCGCGACCCTCCCCCCGGACGTGCCGGACATTACTATGCATAATCGGATCCGGTGATTACGCGCCTGGAAAGGCGGCTGCGAATCGCGGCCACCGTCATAGTTTCAATCGCGGGCCTGGTCGGGCTCGCTTTTCTCGCCACGTACTACTACCTGAAGCCGACGCTGCCGGATGTCGCCGTGCTGCGCGACGTGCGCCTGCAGGTGCCGTTGCGCGTCTTCAGCCGGGACGGGCGCCTGCTGGCGCAGATCGGCGAGCAGCGACGGGTCCCCGTGATCTGGGAGCAGATTCCGCCGGTCGTCGTGCAGGCCGTCCTCGCCGCCGAAGACGACCGCTTCTTCGAGCATCCCGGCGTCGACTGGCAGGGCATCGTGCGCGCCGTGGTCGTCGCCGCGACGACCATGGAGCTCTCGCAGGGCGGCAGCACGCTGACCCAGCAGCTCGTGCGTACAACGCTTATCACGAAAGAGAAACAGCTGCGGCGCAAGCTTCGTGAAGTCTTCCTCGCGCTCTCGCTCGAGAACGAACTCAACAAGCAGGAGATCTTCACGCTATTCGTGAACACGCAGTTCCTCGGCCAACGCTCCTACGGATTCGCCGCAGCATCAGAGACCTACTTCGGCAAGTCGCTCACCGAGGTGGACGCGAGCGAAGCGGCGCTCCTTGCCGGCATCCTCCAGGCACCGTCGCGCCAGAATCCAGTCGCGAGCGTCGAGCAGGCGACAGAAAGGCGGAGCTACGTGCTGCGCCGCATGCGCGAGCTCGGCTACATCGACGAAGAAGCCTGGCAGGCCGCGATGGACAAGCCGGTGGCTCGCGGCCTGCATGGGCCGCGCGTGCAGGTCGACGCGCCCTATGTCGGCGAAATGGTGCGGCTGATCCTCTACGAAAAATACGGGGAACGCATCTATTCCGAGGGCTTCCAGGTCATCACGACCGTGGATAGCCGCCTGCAGCGCGCCGCCGATGTCGCGCTCAGGAGCGCCGTGCTCGAATACGACCGCCGCCATGGCTGGCGCGGACCCGTCGGGCACGTCGAGGTCGGCAAGCAGGACGACGCCGGGCTCGCGGCCTTGATCGAAGACCGGCCCGTCGTCGGCGGGCTCATACCTGCCATCGTCGTTCGCACGGGCGCAGACGCAGCGACAGTCGTCGCGCGAAGCGGCATGCGCTACGGCCTACCGATGGAAGGCATCCGCTGGGCGCGGACCGGGAATGCGACGCCGAAATCGCCGCGGGACGTCATGAAGATTGGCGACGTGGTCTACGTCCTTCCGACCAGCAAGGACGATGCGCTGCTCGCCCAGTTGCCCGAAGTCCAGGGTGCGTTCGTCGCGCTCGATCCGCACGACGGCTCCGTGGTCGCACTCTCGGGCGGCTTTGACTACGACGCCTCGAAGTACAACCGCGTCGTGCAGGCGCGCCGCCAGCCCGGATCGTCCTTCAAACCCTTCATCTATTCCGCCGCGCTCGAGGCGGGACTTACGCCCGCCACCGTCATTCTCGACGCGCCGGTCGTCTATGAAGCGCCGGATCCCGTGGTCGGCATCGGCCAGAACCCAGAGACCGTCGAGGGCGCGGAACCGGAAGCCGAGGACTGGCGGCCGGTGAACGACTCGCGCCGGTTCTACGGGCCGACGCGACTTCGCAACGCGCTCGCGCGTTCTCGCAACCTCGTCACGATCCGCGTCATGCGCCAGATCGGCGTTGGCTACGCCCGCGAGTACGTCCAGCGCTTCGGACTGCCGAAAGAGCACATCCCGGCCGATCTGACCGCCGCGCTCGGCACGGCGCAGCTGACACCGCTCGAGATGGCGGACGGCTTCGCCGTATTTGCGAACGGCGGTTCGCTCGTGAAACCGCACGTCATCGACCGCGTTCTCGTCCCCGACGGCAGCGTGATCGAGACGGACATAGCAATCGCCTGCGTCGATTGCGCACAAACGCCGCCGCCATTCACCGGGGACCCGCCGGTGATCGTCCCGGGCAGCGGCGCGGCCGGAATCGTGCGCGCCGCGGACGTCGGCGGGAGCTTGCCTGCGCCGGTTCCCGACGAAGTCGCGCCGCGCGTCATCTCGGAGGCCAATGCCTGGATCATCACCGACCTGCTGCGTGACGTGATCCGCCGCGGCACCGGCCAGCGCGCGCGCTCTCTCGGCCGCGACGACATCGCCGGCAAGACCGGCACGACACAAGAAAGCCGCGATGCCTGGTTCTCCGGCTTCAACTCGGACCTCGTCGCGACCGCCTGGGTCGGCTTCGACCAGGAGAGGCCGCTCGGGCCCGACGAGGAAGGCGCGCGCACGGCGCTGCCGATGTGGATCTATTTCATGCGCGAGGCTCTCGCCGGCACTCCGCAGCATCGCCTGCCGATGCCGGACGGCGTCGTGACCGCGCGCATCTCGGCCGACCCTTCCGAACTCCCGGAGGAAGCGCCTGCCGAATTCGAGTACTTCCTCGCCGATCACCTGCCCTCGGGCGTTTCCGGCGAAGGCACGGCCGACGGCGAGGTGCCGCCGCAGAAATACGAGGAGCCAATATTCTGATGGCCAAGCGATCCGTGCGCGGCGACATGATGCGCCAGGCCATCGCGCGGGAAGCTGCACGGCTCATGATCGAGCACGGCCACGAGGACTACGGCTTCGCGAAGCGCAAGGCCGCGGAGCGATTCGGCGTCACCGACCTCGCCGTGCTGCCGAGGAACATCGAGATCGAGGAGGCGTTGGCCGAGCACCAGCGCCTTTTTGTTCCGGAGACGCACGCGAGCGAGCTCTCGTCGATGCGCAGCACCGCCCTCGAAGCGATGCGGCTGCTCGCGGAGTTCGACCCGCGCCTCGTCGGACCGGTCCTGTCCGGCACGGCCACCGCCCACAATGACATTACGCTGCACCTCTTTGCCGACACGCCGGAGAACGTCGCCGTCAAGCTCATGGATCGCGGCATACCGCACGAAGTCGCCGAACGCCGCTTGCGCATATCGCGCGATGAGACCGAGGCATTTCCCGCCGTGCGATTCATGGCGGGCAGCCACGGGGTGGATGCGACGATCTTCCCGCTCGACGGCATCCGGCAGGCGCCGCACGGGCCAGTCGACGGCCGGCCGATGCGGCGAGCGAGTCTTCAGGAAGTGGAGTCGCTTCTCACATCAAAAGGGGACGCGCACCTTTAAAGGGGACGGACACTTTCGCGGTAGCGTCAACGACTGCAAGAGTGTCCGTCCCCTTTAAAGGTGCGCGTCCCCTTTTACAGTCTCAGCGCTTCTTGACTGGAATGTAATCCCGGCGCGTGGGCCCGGTGTAGAGCTGACGGGGTCGCGCAATCTTCATCTCGGGGTCCGAGATCATCTCCGACCAGTGAGCCACCCAGCCCGCCGTGCGCGCGATCGCGAACATCACGGTAAACATCTCGCGCGGGATCCCGAGCGCGCGGTAGATGATCCCGGAGTAGAAGTCGACGTTCGGATAGAGCTTGCGGCTGATGAAGTAGTCGTCCTTCAGCGCGACTTCCTCGAGCTTGAGCGCGAGCTCGAACAGCGGGTTCTCGCTCTGGCCGAGCTTCGCGAGCACCTTGTGGCACATCTCCCGGATGATGGTCGCGCGCGGGTCGAAGTTCTTGTACACGCGATGGCCGAAGCCCATCAGGCGCACGCCCTCCTTCTTGTCCTTGACGCGCGCGAGGAACTCGCCGACGTGGCTCGCGTCACCGATCCTCTCGAGCATGTCGACGACCGCTTCGTTCGCGCCGCCGTGCGCCGGGCCCCAGAGCGCCGACACGCCCGCCGACATCGCCGTATACGGATTGCAGCCCGTGCTTCCCGCGAGGCGCACGGTCGAGGTGCTCGCATTCTGTTCGTGGTCCGCGTGCAGGATGAACAGGAGGTCCAGCGCCTCCGAGTGCAGTGAGTCGAGCTCGTAAGGCTCGCAGGGCACGGCAAAGAACATGTGCAGCATGTTCGCCGTGTAGTCGAGGTCGTTCCTCGGGTAGATGAAGGGCTGGCCGAGCGCGTGCTTGTAGGCGGCGGCCGCGATCGTCGGCAGCTTCGCGATCATGCGATGCGTGAATATCTCGCGGTGCCGGTCGTCCGTGATGTCGGTCGAGTCGTGGTAGAACGCTGCGAGCGAGGCGACGATGGTCGCGACCATCGCCATCGGGTGCGCGTCATGGTGGAAGCCGCGGTAGAGCCGTATCAGCCACTCGTTCAGCATCGTGTGGCGCGAAATCGAGTGCGTGAAGGCCGCGAGCTCCTTTGCGCTCGGCAGCTCGCCCTTCTGGAGCAGGTACGAGACCTCGAGAAAGCTGCTGTGCTCGGCGAGCTGCTCGATCGGGTAGCCGCGGTAGAGCAGGACCCCCGCTTCGCCGTCGATGTAGGTGATGGCGCTCGCGGTCGCCGCGGTCGCCATGAAGCCCGGGTCGTAGGTGAAGACGCCCTGTTCCTTCTGGAGCGTGCTGATGTCCAGCACATCCGGCCCGACGGAGCCGGAAAGGGTGGCATGCTCGCTCGTGCGGCTGGTCGCCAGGTTGGTCAGCTGAAATTTCTTGCTTGCCATCGTTTTCCAGCGAAGGAGACTGTCATGCTGCACTGCAGGAATCAAGGCTCGACCGCCGACTTTCAATAGAATGCTTGCATGAACGCGCCGATTTCAATCTACGTGCACCTGCCCTGGTGCGTGCGCAAGTGCCCGTACTGCGATTTCAATTCGCACGTACGGCCCGAGAGCATTCCGGAAACGGACTATGTCGCCGCGCTCCTGGTGGATCTCGAGGGCGACCTCGATCTCGCCGCCGGGCGCGTGGTGTCGAGCGTGTTTCTGGGCGGCGGCACGCCCTCGCTCTTTGGCGTCGGATCGATCGCGGCATTGATCGAGGGACTCGCATCGCGCCTGCCCTTCGCGCGCGACGTGGAGATCTCGATGGAGGCAAATCCCGGGACCGTCGAGCACGGCCGGTTCACGGGCTATTCGAAAGCCGGCATCAATCGCGTGTCACTTGGCGCGCAGACATTCGATGCCGAAGCTCTGCGCGCCCTTGGACGCATTCACGGGCCGGGCGAAATCGGCGCCGCCGTTTCGGAACTCGTCGCCGCCGGCATCGGGAACTTCAATCTCGACCTGATGTACGGGCTGCCTGGTCAGACGCTTGATGGCGCGTTGAGCGACGTGGAAGCTGCGATCGCGCTCGGACCCGCGCACCTTTCGCATTACCAGTTGACGCTCGAGCCTGGCACTGCCTTCTATCACCGGCCGCCGCCCCTGCCGGACGACGAACGGACCTTCGAGATGCAGCTCGAATGCCAGCGGCTGCTGGCGCCGGAAGGCCTCGCGCAATATGAAGTGTCTGCCTACGCGCGGCCCGGCCGGCAATGCCGGCACAACCTCAACTATTGGCGCTTCGGCGACTACCTCGGCATCGGCGCGGGCGCCCATGGCAAGGCAACCGTGGAAGGCGCCGTCATCCGAACGGAAAAGCCGCGCTCACCCCGGGCGTACCTGTCTGGCGGCGGAAAACTTGGGGCCGTGCGACGCATCGTGGAGCCGGCGGATTTGCCATTCGAGTTCATGCTGAATGCGCTTCGACTCATGGAGGGCTTTGCACTCGCCGATTTCGAGCGCACGACCGGGCTCCCGGCCGCGACAGTCCTTCCCAAACTAGGCGACTACGCCGCCCGGCGGCTTATCGACGAAAATAATGGCCGCTTCCGGGCGACCGCCCTCGGATTCCGCTTCCTGAACGACTTGCTCGCCGGCTTCCTGCCCGACGAAAACCCCTGTCGGGCGCCCGGCGAGTTGTACACAGCGCCTTCGCGGTTCGTTTCGGATAGGGACTTTCGTCGCTTTGTTAGTGAGGTGCGTTAACTCCCATGCGTTAACCTATTGTTTTATATTCACAAAACTGCCTGCTCAAAATTTAATCAATCCGTCATAAATGCAGGAATGGTCGAAGAGGCGATCATGGGGCGACCGATGGTCCACAGAGTTATCCACACATTTTGTGGATAATCAAAAAAACCCTGCAAATCCCGCCACTTACCTTAACCCCGCCAATGGCTCCGGGCCGTCTTGAACGAAAAGCGTGCTCCCGATAGACTGCGCGCCCCCTCGCACCACGGCACGGGAAGCACCGCCATGAAAGACGCCATTCACCCGAAATACACCGAGATCACGGTGAAGTGCACCTGCGGCAACAGCTTCCAGACGCGCTCGACGCTTGGCACGAACCTCGAAGTCGAAGTCTGCTCGAACTGCCACCCGTTCTACACGGGCAAGCAGAAGATCGTGGATTCGGGCGGCCGCGTCGATCGCTTCCGCAAGAAGTACGGCCTGAAATAAGTCCGGCCGGGCCGCAGGCGCCGTCAACTTTCAGAGTTCCCCCACGTCTAATCCGAGACCGGTACCCTTGGGGCCGGGTCCGGAGACTTCAATGCGTCCATTTCCCGCCAAGCTTGCCTGCCTGCTGGCGTTCGCCGCGGTGACCCTCGTCGCCGGTGGCCCGGTCTTCGGCGCCGACGAGAAAATAGAAAAGCCGCAGAAGGACAGCAAGGATGTCCAGACGGCCAAGAAGATGCACATCATGTTCACCCAGCAGATGGGTGTGCATGGGGACATCGAACTCCAGGAATACGTCCAGCGCGTCGGCGAGAAGGTCGCGGCCGTCAGCGAGCGGCCCGAGCTCGACTGGCACTTCACGATCGTCGACACCGACGACGTGAACGCCTTCGCGACCATGGGCGGATACGTCTACATCTCGCGCGGCATCCTGCCCTACTTCCAGAGCGAGGCAGACCTCGCCGCCGTGCTCGGCCACGAGATCGGGCACATCACCGCGGAACACCTGAAGAAGCAGAATCGCAAGGGCATGCTCTCCGGCCTCGCAAGCGCAGCGACCGCGATTTTCACCGGCATGCCGGCGCTCGCGGACCTCACCAACATGGCGGGCCAGGCGATCATCAGCGGCTATGGCCGCGAGGCCGAGCTCGAGTCAGACCGGCTCGGCGCGAGTTATCTCGTCAAGTCCGGCTACGACCCGGAAGCGATGATCAATGTAATCTCGACGCTGAAAGCCCAGGACACCTTCGAGCGCGAGCGCGCGCGACTCGAGGGCCGCGAGCCACGCATCTACCACGGCGTGTTCGCATCTCACCCCTCCAACGACACCCGCCTGCAACAGGCGGTTGCGTCGGCCGGAAGGAACGCGGCCGCTGCGACCGGCAACACGTCGAACAGGGAGGGTTTCCTCCAGGCGATTGAAGGCCTGCCGGTCGGCTCGAGCGAGCACCAGGGCATGGTGCGCGAGAACCGCTTCTACCATTCCGACATGCAGTTCACGCTGGCCTTCCCGCGCGACTGGCAGATCCTGAACCAGCCGGACAAGATCCTCGCCATTGCTCCAAACAAGGAGCACGTCATGGAAATCAGGACCCAGGGTCCGCCGGCCGACCTCACGAATCCGAGGGACTTCGCGATGCGCGGGCTCGCCAGTCGCCGCCTTGACCAGACCGATACCTACGAAGTCAACGGGCTCAAGGCCTGGACCGGCATCGTGCGCGGCGATCCCTCGCCATTCGGCCAGTCGACGAACGTGCGCTACGTCATCATCTATTTCGCCAACCTGATGTGGGTCTTCAAGGGCGCGAGCCGGACCGGCATGACGGCGCCGTCGGGCGACCCGTTCTTCCTTTCAACCGCCAACACCTTCCGCCGCATTCGCCCCAGCGAGATGGCGCTCGCGGAACCGCACCGGCTTCACGTGGTGCGCGCGAGCACAGACACGACGATCGAGGGGCTCGCGAAGGAGGCGGCGATCAAGAAGTACCCGGTGCAGCAGCTGCGGCTCATCAACGACCTCTATCCGGACGGTGAGCCGAAGGCCGGCGACCTGATCAAGACGGTTCGATGATCACCAACCAGCCTCCCGCATTCGCGCGGCGAGCGCGGTGAGTGCGCGACCACGGTGGCTCACGCGGTTCTTTTCCTCGACCGGCATTTCGGCCGCTGTGATTAACCCGCCCTCGACAATGAACAGCGGGTCGTAGCCAAAGCCGCCGGTTCCGCGAGGAGCAAGACCGATGCGGCCTTCCCAGAATGTCTCAGCGATGACCGGAGCCGGGTCACCGGCCTCCCGCAGAAACACCATCGCGCAGCGGTAACGCGCGGATCGCATTTCGGGCGGCACGCCCGCGAGCTCCGCGAGAAGCCTGGCATTGTTCGCGCGCTCGCTGGCGTTGGGTCCCGCGTAGCGCGCGGCGTGGATTCCGGGCCGGCCTCCCAATGCGTCCACTTCGATGCCGGAATCGTCCGCGATCGCCGGCAGCTTCGCTATTGCCGATGCGTGGCGAGCTTTCAGGAGAGCGTTCGCGACGAAACTGTCGCCGTCCTCGACGGGCGGTGAGATGCCGAGATCTGCCTGCGCGACGACCTCGAGCTCGCGTCCCGCGAGGATCGCGCGCATCTCCATGAGCTTGCCGGGATTGCCGGTCGCGAGCACGACGCGGCGCATGGCCTGGGGTTTCAGTCCTGCCGTGCCTCGAGCTGCAGGCCAAAGAGCCGCGCGGTGCCCATCGCTGCGAGGTTCAGCATCGCATCGAGTTCCTCGCGGCGAAAAGCGTGGCCCTCCGCCGTGCCCTGCACCTCGATGAAGGCGCCGCCGGAGTTCATCACGACATTCATGTCGGTCTCGGCATCGACGTCTTCGGAGTACTCGAGGTCGAGTACCGGAGATCCCTTGACGATGCCGACCGAGACGGCGGCGATCTGCCCGTGCAAGGGGTTGGCAGTGAGCATTTTGCGCTGGATGAGCACGTCCACCGCATCCGCCAGCGCCACGAATCCGCCCGTGATTGCGGCCGTCCGCGTGCCACCGTCGGCCTGCAGCACGTCGCAGTCGATCGTGATCGTGCGCTCGCCGATCGCGCCGAGGTCGATGCAGGCGCGCAGCGACCGCCCGATGAGCCGCTGGATTTCCTGGGTGCGGCCGGCCTGCTTGCCCCGCGCAGCCTCGCGCGGCGAGCGCGTGTGCGTCGCGCGCGGCAGCATCCCGTACTCGGCCGTCAGCCAGCCCTTGCCGCTGTTGCGCAGGAATGGCGGCACGCCATTCTCGACGCTCGCCGTGCAAAGCACTCTCGTCGCGCCAAATTCGCAGAGCACCGAGCCCTCCGCGTGAGCGGTATACCCGCGCGTGAAGTGCACTGGTCGCAGTTGGTCGGCCGCGCGGCCGCCTGAACGAATCATGGGCTGGGTGACCCTGGTCAGTGGCGCCAGACGAGGCTGGCTGCGGAGGCATTGTCGCTGTGGGGCGTCGATGCGGCTACCGCCTGTTCGACCAGCTTTTCAAGTGACGAGCTGCAGCCGCAGTTGGCCTTGCCATTGCCGGGCCGGAGGAAGCCTGCGATCTCGGCATCCTTCAGGTTCGACCAGACACCATCCGTGCAGACGAGAAGGACATCGCCTTCCTCGAGCGGCTCACGCCGGGAAATCGACATCTCGGGCAGCGCCGGCTCGCCGCCCAGGCAGCATTCCACGAAGTTGCGCATCGGATGGCCGGAAATTTCTTCCTCGCTGATCGAGCCCTCGCGCAGCAGCTGCTCGACGTGGCTGTGGTCGCGCGTGCGCGCGAGCACCGCCCCGCCCCGAAGGTGATAGACGCGGCTGTCGCCCACATGCGCCCAGTAGGCTTCCTGCCGCTGCACGAGGCAGACCGCGCAGGTGGCGCGCGGCCGCAAATCGATCGCAAGCTTGCCTCCAATCCCGACGATGGCCGCATGTGCGCGCCCGAGCGCGAGATGAAGGAAGCCGAGCGGATCGAAGATCGGTTTCGGCTCGGTGCGGAATAATTCGAGCATGACCTTGCAGCCGATCTCCGCCGCGCGCGCCCCGTAGGCATGGCCGCCCATCCCGTCCATCACAATCAGCAGCGACGCGCCGTCGCCCGACGCGACGGCAGCGCGGTCCTGGTTGTCTTCGCGATCACCGGTGAGGCTGACTTCGGCGAACTCGATAGCCACGCGTGTTCCGGCGGTCCGGTGACCGCCGCCCCCTGCTAAACTGCCGCAGAGCTTACATCAGCCGCCTTTTTTGTACCCCGGGGATGCCAATCCAATGTTGAGGAGCATGACTGGCTTCGCGCGCTCGGAGCGGGCGACACCGGCCGGGCTTCTCGCCTGGGAAATCCGCAGCGTCAATCACCGCTACCTCGAGGTCAGCCTCCGCCTGCCCGAGGAGTTACGCGGCTCGGAAGCGGAATATCGCCGTGCCATCGGTGCGGTCGCACGCCGCGGCAAGGTGGATGCCTCGCTCTACATACGATCGGTTGCCACGACCGGCCGTGAACTCACGCTCGACGAGGCCATGCTCGATCGCCTGATCGAACAGGCGAGCGCCGTGCGGCGGCGCCTCGGCGCCGAAGGCCGCATCGACGCGGTGGACCTCCTGCGCTGGCCTGGCGTCGTGCGCGAGGCAGAAAGGGATACGGCGCCGATCGCGGCCGCCGCCATGGACCTGCTCGCGGAGGCACTCGCGTCTTTCACGACGAACCGAGCCGCCGAGGGCGAGCGGATTGCACAGATGCTTTCCTCCCGCGCGTCGCAGGTGAGCACGATCGTGGACGAGGTCCGCTCCCGTCTGCCCGAAGTCCAGTCGCGGATCCGGGTGAAGATGCTGGAACGGCTGGCGACGCTTAGCGCCGAGGGCAATCCCGACCGCCTCGAACAGGAAATCGCGATCCTGGTGCAGAAGATGGACGTCGCCGAGGAGCTGGACCGCCTGCAGAGTCACGTCGAGGAAATGTCGACGACGCTCGCCTCGGGCGAAGCGGTCGGCAGAAAACTCGATTTCCTGATGCAGGAATTCAATCGCGAGGCGAACACGCTTTCGTCGAAGTCGCAGGACGTGGAGACGACGAGGAAGGCGGTTGAGCTGAAGGTCCTGATCGAGCAGATGCGGGAGCAGATCCAGAATGTGGAATGAGTTCACTTAATTCGGCGTGGTGCGGGGACCTAGACCAAATGATCTAGACAAACCGATCTAGGTGGTCTACGGTGTGGCCATCCCCGGATTCCAGGTGCGCCGCATGCCCCGCCAGCCAGCCAAGCCGCCGAAGCCCACCGCCGCCGAACTCGACCTGCTGCGGGTCATCTGGCGCCTCGGCCCGTCCACGGTGAAAGACGTCCATGCCGCGCGCGTGCGCGAGCGCCCCGAGCTCACCTATGCGACCGCGCTGCGCCTGATGCAGGTGATGCACTGCAAGGGCCTGCTGGTCCGCGACGAGAGCGAGCGCTCGCACGTGTACGCCGCCGCGCACGCGCAGGGCGCGCTGCAGACCAATCTGCTCGGCGAGCTGATCGCCAAGGCTTTCGCCGGTTCGGGCAAGGCACTGGTGCTCGCCGCTCTCAACGGACACGTCACTGACAAGGAACGCGACGAGATCAAGCGCTTCCTCAAGGGGAGCCCCAATGGCTGACCTGCTCGCCAACCTCGTGCCCCTGCTCGGCCAGGCACTGCTGCATTTCGTATGGCAGGGCGCGCTGATCGGGCTGCTCGCCGCGCTCGTGCTGGGCGCGTTGCGCAATGCGCGGCCGCAGGCGCGCTACGCCGTCGCCTGCCTCGCGTTGCTGGCCTGCGTGCTGGCGCCGATCGCGACGATGCTGCTGGTTCTCGCGCCCGACCTGTTGGCGACCGATTCCAGCAACGTATTCGCCACGTTCAGCCGCGACGCGGGCGCTCCTGCCGAGGGCGCGCTGTCCACGCTCGCGCCGACCACGGCGCAGGTGCACGCCTACCTGCCCGCGATCGTCGCGACGTGGGCGGCGGGCACCTGCCTGTTGTCGCTGCGCATCGCGCTGGGCCTGGCATGGGTTCGCCGTCTGCGCAACGTGCCGCAGGGTCCCGCGCAACTTGCCTGGCGGGCGCGCCTGGACGCGATGGCCGTGCAATTCCAGCTCGGGCGCGGCGTCGCGTTGCGCCTGGTCGACAACCTCGAGTCGCCCGTATCGGCCGGCTGGTGGCGCCCGGTGGTGCTGTTGCCCGCGGGCCTGCTCACGCGCATGCCGACAGAGCTGATCGAGGCGCTGCTCGCCCACGAGCTCGCCCACATCCGCCGCCACGACTACCTCGTCAACCTGCTACAGAACGCGATCGAGGCCGTGCTGTTCTACCACCCGGTCGTGTGGTGGCTGTCGCACCGCATCCGCGTCGAGCGCGAGCAGATCGCCGACCAGCTCGCCACCGAAGTGGCGTGCGCGCCGCGCCGGCTCGCGCTCGCGTTGTCCGAACTGTCCGATCTCCAGCGCGCCGCGCCCGCGCTCCACCTCATGCAAGCCGCCGATGGAGGCCAGCTCATGTCCCGCATCCAGCAACTCCTGCGCCCCACCCGCCGCGCCCACCCCGGCGCGCGCATCCTCTTCCCGCTGCTGGGCCTGGTCGCCGCCTGCTTCGCCACATACACCTGGGCGCAGATCGGCGATCGCGAACCGAGCATGACCACGCACGGGACACTGCACCTGGACGGCAAGAAGCACGGCGACAGCTTCGCGCTGGTGCGCGGCACTGGCGATGAGATGCACATGTGGGGCTCGATCGACGACATCGACGCGATCAAGGCCGCCCGCAAGGACGTGAACGGCGAATACCTGTGGTTCCGCCGCGGCGACCAGGCCTACATCGTCACCGATCCGGCGTTGCTCGCCCGCGCCCTCGCGGCCACGCGCGAGACCGAGGAGCCCGGCAAGAAGATGGAGGCGCTGGGCGAGCTGATGGAACCGCACAGCCGCAGGATGGAAATGCTCGGCAAGCGCATGGAGGAGCTGGCCGACGACATGGAGCCCACGCCGCGCGCCGTCGCTGCGCAGCGCACGATGGAGGACCTGGGACGCCAGCAGCGCGAGCTCGGGCGCGAGCAGCGCGAGCTGGCGCGGCAGCAGCGGGTCGCGGACGACGATGAGGCATTGCAGGCGCAGCTCGCCCGGCAGATGGACGAGCTCGGGCAAAAGCAGGACGAGCTCGGCCGGCAAATGGACGAGCAGGCCGAAGTGATGGACGAGGAATCCGAGCGCCTCGAGGCGCGGCAGGCGCCCATGGAGGCGCTCTCGCGCGAGATGGAGCTGGCCGGCAAGCCGATGGAAGCGATCAGCGAGCAGATGGAAGCCGAGGGCCGCGTGCTCGAGGAAGCCACCGAGCGGGTCGAGCGCGAGCTGCGCAAGCTCATCGACGAAGCCGCGGCGAACAAGCTGGCGACGCCGCTGCCGGCACGCGCCTCGGCGCGGTAGCGTTCGAGCCTGTCCGAGGAAAAGCTATTACGCGGCGTCCGCAAGACCGGAGTGCCGCGTGTGGGACCCGAACTGCGACTATTCGTCGATTACCCCACTTTCGTCGCCACCCACTTCATCGCCGCCACCTTCGTCGCCATCAGACGGACAGCCTGCTTCTTCGGTCCCGCACGTCAGAGGTGACCACGACGCTCCGCTGCCCGAGGGCAGGCCCTCGATCGCCGGGCCGTCGTACTTATTCCGGCCCGACTTGATGAAGACCGCGATGACCTCGCCTTCCGGACACGCGAATGAACCTTCGTTGGGGCTCGTCAGCCCTTCGAATGTGCCCAGGTCGAGATCGTCGTACTTCAGGAAGAACGAACCGGATTCGTCGCCGCACTGCACGACGACATTCGAAAGCTCCTTTGTGGAGCAGGCGCGCACGGTGCTGGCGTCCTCGAGGCAGGCGCCTGTTTCCGCGGCGCCGGAATCCGCCATGGCGACGCTCGACAGCGCAAGAATCGACGCGCCCGCCGCCGCCGCCAACCTCAATCTTGGTCTTGAAAACGAGGATCTGGACATGGTTACGACCTCCTGTCGTTCAGGTGTACGCGTGTTCACGCGTTGCCAAGAGGCTGCGAGCCAGTACAACCGTTGGAGCGTCGGCGGGGAACGGCCCGGCCTGCTGGCCGAATGACATGCCGTTCGTTGGCGACCCCGCTGTCGTGGACGTTTCCGTCGGTAGACCGGTGGCTTTGCGTCCCCGTCTTTCGACGGGTTTGCCCTTGTCAACGGAGCGTGATTCTTGTGCCGCCCGCAGAGCGCGTCAACGACTTGTTGACAGAATGGTTCGCGCTCCGACGAACGGTCGCAATCCGACTCAGCGCCGCACGCGATGCCAGTTCTGCGTCGGCGCGACCTGCTGCTTCCATCCGTAATAAGGATGCCGGGCGAGCAGCTCCCGGTTGCGGAACACGATGCTGAGCAGCGCACCGGCGACGAACCCGCCCACGTGCGCCCAGAACGCGACGCCGCCGCCCTGCGCGCCGATCGCGACCGACCCACTGACGAACTGGACCAGGAACCAGTAGCCGAGCATGAAATACGCGGGCACCGCGATCGTCGTCGCGTAGAACCCCAGAAAGACAAACAGGTGGACATGCACGCGCGGGTACAGCAGCACGTACGCGCCCATCACGCCACCAATCGCACCCGAGGCGCCGACCATCGGGATGATGGAATTAGGATCGAACGCGGTCTGAAGTGCCGCGGCGGCAATGCCGCAAAGCAGGTAGAAGACGACGAAGCGCACATGCCCCATCGCGTCCTCGACGTTGTTGCCGAAGATCCAGAGGAACCACATGTTGCCGATCAGGTGCATCCAGCCGCCGTGCATGAACATCGAGGTCAGGACGGTGTGCCAGGAACCGCCGCCGCCGGTCAGCGTGCAGACGGCTTCCGGACTGATGGGAAAACTCGTACCTGCCGGTGCGGTGCCCAGGACATCCGCCGGTACCAGGCCGAGACGGCATACGGAGGAGGAAAGCGCGGGCTCCATGCCGAGGCCTTGCAACAGGAACCAGGCGAGGACGTTCAAACCGATCAGGCCGTACGTGACGTACGGCGTCAGGAAGTGCGGATTGTCATCCCGGATCGGGAACACCGACCGATTGTAATGAAGCGCCGGGCCACAGGTTCGCAGTCATTGTTTCGCGCGCTGGAGGGGAGGAAAGCAGCGTCACGATTGGGGGGCAATAACTGCGAACCTGTGGCCCGGCACCCGTTACCGGCGCTCACCACTCGAGCCGCGAGGCAGTGACCACAACCTCGGGCAGGACGACGACCGAGGCCTGATTGGGAAGCTCGCGCTCAAACACAACCTGCTGGTTGAGCGACACGCCATTGCTCACCGCGCCGGCGAGCGATGCAACGAGGACTGTTGCGAGTCCCGTGTTGCGAACCGTTGAATAAGTGCTCATTTCATTTCTCCTTTGCTCTGCCTGCCCTGTAATCGTTCGGGCCCGTTGAAAATCGACATTCAGTGTCTGGTTGGTACTGTGGGCTTCCGGGAGGCCTGGAACAAACGCGGTTTCTGATGCCCGGTTAAGGGAAACTTGACCACGTTGCCCGCCTGGACCGGCTGCAATCCGGGGGCAGCTTCGAACCTGCGGCCCGTGACGACTTCGGCCTGGCGGCGCTGGCCTTCGGCCAGCAGATCCAGGAAGCTCAGGAAACCCTGTAAACGACCGTTCATTTCCGTTCTCCTTTGCCGAGGGGATCGGGCCCCGCGCCCTTTCATCCCTGTTCGGGCTAGACTTTGAAGTGCCGGAGCATTGCGAACAAACGCAATAACTCAAGCTCGGTTAAGGGAATCTTGTGGTTGCTTCCGCCTATGGCCGATTGCCACTGAATGCGCTTCGCGTATTCGAGGCGGTGGCCACGCGCCTCAGTTTTTCCGAGGCCGCGGATGCGCTGAATGTGACGCCGGCCGCGGTTTCACAGCAGATCAAGGCGCTCGAGGAATACCTACAGATTCCGGTGCTGCGCCGGAGCGGCCGCAAGGTCGAACTGACGCCCGAGGGCGCGAAACTGCTTCCCGGCGTGCAGTCCGGCCTCGACTCGCTCGTCGCCGTGCTGCGCGAAACCCGTATGAATCGGGCGAGCGGCATCATCAATGTCAGCACGCTCTCCTCGCTGATGCAGAAATGGCTGACGCCGCGGCTGCATCGCCTGCACTCGCGGTTTCCGGAGCTGCGCGTTGACTGGCAGACGTCGCGTGAAGCGGTCGATTTCTCGCGCAGCGATTTTCACGCCGCGGTGCGCCTTGGCGAAACGGTCACGCCGGGCCTCGACTACGACAAGCTGATGGATGAGTGGCTGGTCGTCGTCGCCTCGCCCAAACTCTTCAAGAAATTCGGCTCGCTGGACGACCGCGAGACTTTTGAAGGCATCCCGATGCTCCAGGCGCGCGACGAGCCGTGGGCGCGCTTCGAACGGAGCGCGGCGCCGACGCCCTGGCCCGCGGGGCCGACGATCATCGACGATTCGGTGAGCGTGCTCTCGGCGGTGATCGAGGGCCTCGGTTACGCGCCTGCGCGCTGGTCGATCGCGGCGAACGACCTCGAGAATGGCACCCTCGTGCTCGCGAGCAAGACGATCGTGCCCTCCCGATTCCGCTACTGGTTCGTTTGCCCGCCGTCCTACGCCGAAATGCCGATGGTCCTGGCGCTCCGGCAATGGCTGCGCGACGAAGCCGCCGCATTCCCCAAGCCGGACGACTGGCTGAGCCGCCGCTACCGCTGAATCGAAGGGGACGCGCCCCTTCATATTCGCAAAGGGGCGCGTCCCCTTCGATTCACCAAAGCGTCACACTGCCGTCACGGGACCGCAATCTGGCGTTCGGACAATGGCGCCGCTTCTTGCGGTGCCCCATGCGAATCGCCGTCGTCACAGAAACCTATCCGCCCGAGGTCAACGGCGTCTCGCTGACCGTGCAGTGCCTCGTCACCGGCATGGCTGAGGACGGTCACGAAATGCTGCTCGTGCGGCCATTCCAGCCAGGCGTATCGACGCTGCCTCCGCGGCGCCCGATCAGCGAGCTGCTCGTTCGCGGTGCGGCGTTGCCGAAGTACCCGGGATTGCGATTCGGGTTTCCCGCGGGCCGCGCGCTGAAGCGCCTATTCAGCGAGCAACGCCCGGACGCGGTCTATGTCGCGACCGAAGGACCGCTCGGCTGGTCGGCCGTGCAAACCGCGCGGAGGCTCGGCATTCCGGTCGCGACCGGTTTCCACACGCGCTTCGATGCCTACGCGGGAGCGTATGGCCTCGGCCCCATCACGCCGCTCGTCCGCTACTGGCTGCGGCGCATGCACAACGCCTCGGGCGCGACGGTCGTGCCCACCCCCGAACTCCGCGAATGGCTGGAACGGCTTGGGTTCCAGCGGGTGCGAGTCGTCGCCCGGGGCGTTGACACGAAACTCTTCGATCCCGCGCGCCGCAGGCAGAAGCTGCGTGACCGCTGGGGTATCGCGCCGGACGGGCTCGCCGTGATCTATGTTGGCCGCATCGCGGCCGAGAAAAACCTCGCGCTCGCCATCGAGGCGTTCCGCCGCATTCGCGAACGGCGGCCGGACGCACGCTTCGTCTGGGTCGGCACCGGACCCCTCGCGGCGCGCATGCGCCAGGAACACCCGGAATTCAACTTTAGGGGTCTCCGGCTCGGCGAGGACCTGGCCGAGCATTTCGCTTCCGCGGACCTCTTCCTCTTTCCGAGCCTGACCGAAACCTTCGGCAACGTGACGATCGAGGCGATGGCGAGTGGCGTGCCGACGATCGCGTTCGACTACGGCGCTGCGCGCGCGCACCTTCGCGATCGCGAGCACGGCCGATTCGTCGCGAATGGGGACGATGCCGCATTCATCGCAGCAGCGGTCGAGGTCGCAACCGACGCCGGCCAGCGTCGGCTGATGGGCGCCGCGGCGCGGCGCGCGGCGCTCGCCCTCCAGTCGGAGCGTGTGGCGCGCGACTTCGTCGGGATGCTGAGGGGCCTCTCCGCAGCTCCGGCCTAACGAGACTGCGAAAGTACGACCCGACACCGCTAGAATCGCCGCGTGTCGAAACGCGGTCACCTGTACGTCATCGCTGCGCCGTCGGGCGCCGGCAAGACGAGCCTGCTGCAGGCCCTGATGAAGCGGCGCCCGGCAGTTTCGTTCTCGGTGTCCTGCACGACGCGCAAACCCCGCCCAGGCGAACAGGACGGGCGCGACTATCACTTCATCGATCGCTCCGGGTTCGAGAAGCTGATTGCGGCGGACGAATTCATCGAACACGCGAACGTATTCGGCAATCTCTACGGCACGCGACTGAGCGTCGTCGAGGCCGCGCTCGCCGACGGCCGCGACCTGATCCTCGAGATCGACTGGCAGGGCGCGAAGCAGGTGCGCGAGAAGCTGCCGGAGGCAGTGCAGATCTTCATCCTCCCGCCCTCCCGAGCCGAGCTCGAGGCAAGGCTTCGCAAGCGCGCTAGCGACAGCGAGGACGCGATCGCCCGCCGCCTGGAGGAATCCGTCCTCGAGATGTCGCATTGGCGGGAATTCGACTGTGTGATCGTCAATCGCGACTTCGACCGCTCTCTCGCGGAGCTGGAGGCCATTTTCGACGGCCGTGGCGAAGCGAGCCGCCGGGACCGGCCCGAACTCGAGGCACTCACCCGGGAACTGCTCGGGAGCTGAATCACATTCCGATGCGGACTGGTTCCCTTCATCCGCGGATTCGCTAGCATTGCGCCTGCAAGGAGTGGCAGGACCCATGGCTGGCAAGGACACCAAGTCGGACGACCGCCGCTGGCACGCGGTGTCGGTCAAGCCAGGCAGCGGCGCCTGCAACGCCGCCGTCTCCGGCAAGAACCGGCGCTGGCTATCCCGCGAAGCCCCCCTGCTGCCCCTGCCCGGCTGTACCCGGCCCGACACCTGCCATTGCACCTATAACCACCACGATGACCGGCGGGCCAACAGCCGGCGAGCTGAGGACCTGGACGCCTTCAGCCAGGCCCCACGAGTCGGCAACGAGCGCCGCTCCCGCAAAACCCGCCGCTCCGACTGAACCGGCACATCGCTCAAGCGAAGCCGCAAGGGGGACTGTCCCCTCTTAAGACCGAGCTTCCCCACCTGTTTGCTGGTATTATTTCCGGTCCAATTCACTGAAATTACGGTCTTTTCCATGGCCCGCATCACCGTCGAAGATTGCCTGCATACGGTCGACAACCTGTTCGACCTCGTCCTGCTTGCCGCGAAGCGCTCGCGGCGCCTCGTCAACGGCGCCGAGGCGCGCGTCGAATGGGAGAACGACAAGCCGACGGTAGTGGCGTTGCGCGAGATCGCGGAAGGCAAGGTCACGATCGACCTGCTCTCCGAGCCGGATCCGGAGCCGGAGCAGGAGATGATTCCTGAGAACCCGCTCGACCTCGGCGTCGATTTCCGCGCCCCGCAGCTCGGCCTGGGGGACTGACCGCGAGATCGCCGATCCGATGAACTACGCGTCTTCCATCCTCGGACTGTTGCCGGGCGGAAGACGCGCTCCCGGAATCGGCCAGCTCACTTCCAAGATCGAGGGCTACCTGCCCGCCGACCAGGTCGAGCGGGTACGCGAGGCCTTCGAGTACGCCGAGACCGCCCACAAGGGCCAGAAGCGCAAGTCCGGCGAAGCCTTCATCACACACCCGATCGCGGTCGCCGACATTCTGGCGGACCTTCACCTCGACGGCGCGACCATCGCAGCCGCGATCCTGCACGACGTGGTCGAGGACACGCCCTCCTCAATGGCCGAGGTCGAGCAGAAGTTCGGCAAGGAAGTCGCCGAAATCGTGGATGGCGTGACGAAACTGGATCAGGTCCAGTTCAAGAGCCGCAAGGAAGCCCAGGCCGAGAGCTTTCGCAAGATGATCCTCGCGATGGTGCGTGACATCCGCGTCATCATGGTCAAGCTCGCCGATCGCACGCACAACATGCGGACACTCTCGGCCATGCCGCCCGAGAAGCGCCGCGCGGTCGCGCGCGAGACGCTCGACATCTACGCGCCGATCGCGAATCGCCTCGGCATCCACTCGATCAAGCTCGAGCTGGAGGAGCTCGGCTTCCACACGCTCTACCCGCAGCGTTACCGGATCATCGAGCGCGAGCTGAAGCGCGCCCGCGGCAACCAGCGCGAGTTCCTGCCGAAGATCGTGAAGGCGCTGCGCAAGGCGCTGACCGACTCGGGCGTCAACGGCCGCGTCGAGGCGCGCGAGAAGCACCTGTACAGCGTGTACGTGAAGATGCGCCGCAAGCATCTCTCGCTCTCGCAGGTCATCGACATGTTCGGCGTCAGGATCGTCGTCGGCAGCGTCGACGAGTGCTACCGCACGCTCGGGCTGGTG
Source organism: Steroidobacteraceae bacterium (assembly GCA_036781365.1). Taxonomy (GTDB): domain Bacteria; phylum Pseudomonadota; class Gammaproteobacteria; order Steroidobacterales; family Steroidobacteraceae; genus SCUD01. The sequence goes on from DAIQBB010000002.1 coordinate 135,321, forward strand.
CATGGCCTCTACAGGCCGATGCCGGGGCGCTTCAAGGATTACATCGCCATCCCACGCGTAAACGGCTACCAGTCGCTGCACACCTCGCTCTTCGGCCCGAACGGCATGCCGATCGAAGTGCAGATCAGGACCGAGGACATGCATCGCATGTCGGAGTCCGGCATCGCGGCGCACTGGCAGTACAAGACGGGCGAGAACGACGGCCAGGCGCAGCAGCAGCTGCGCGCCCGCGAATGGCTGCAGGGCGTGATGGACCTGCACGAGGGTTCAGCCGAGGAGCTCTTCGAGAGCGTCAAGGTCGACCTCTTCCCCGACAAGGTCTACGTCTTCACGCCGAAGGGCGACATCATGCGGCTCCCGCGCGGTGCGAGCTGCGTGGACTTCGCCTACGCCGTGCACACCGGCGTTGGCCAGCGCTGCGTCGCGGCGAAGGTCGACCGGCGGCTCGTGCCGCTACGCACCGTGCTGCGAAACGGCCAGACGGTCGAGATCATCACCGCGAAAGGCGCGCAGCCGAATCCCGCCTGGGCGAGTTTCGTCACGACGGCGAAAGCGCGATCCGCGATCCGCCAGTACCTCAAGACCCTGAAGCGCGGCGAGGCCGCGGAGCTCGGCGGGCGCATGCTGAACCAAGCGCTCGAGGAATTCGAACTTTCGCTCAAGAAGCTTCCGCAGGGCCGTCTCGACGAAGTCGCGCGTTCACTTGCGCTCAAGGACGGCCAGGAGCTCCTTGAGAAGATCGGCCTCGGCGAACGCCTCGCGCGATTGATCGCGCGCCGCCTGCTGCCGGATGACGACCTGCGACCGGACTCGCTGATATCACAGCCGCTCGCGATCGCGGGAACGGAGGGACTGGTTGTCAGCTATGCGCGCTGCTGCTTCCCGATTCCGTTCGATTCGATCGTCGCTTACCTCTCGAGCGGCCGCGGGATCGTCATCCACCGCGACAACTGCTCGAACGTCGCCGCCTTCGGCAAGCAGCAGGACAAGTGGATTCCCGCGGTCTGGCAGAAGGACCAGCAGCACGTCTTCATCGCGGGTCTCGTGGTCGAGGCCACGAACCGCATGGGCATCCTCGCAGAAGTCGCCACGCGCATCGCCGCGGAACAGAGCAACATCAATCACGTTAACGTCGACTCCTCGCAGGGCGACCACTCCACGATCCTGTTCGAGGTCCAGGTCCGCGACCGTGCGCACCTCGCGCGGCTCATCCGCGCGATTCGCGGCATGCCGGACGTCATGAAAGTCGAACGAAGCCTGGCCTGAGCCTCGCGGGCGGCGGCGGCAGGTCCGCCGCCGCCCGCTCAAAACAGGCAATCAAACATGGCGGCGGATCGCCCCATCAAGCTGCCTGCGCCCGCTTGTCGACTGCAGCGACCTGTTCGGGCGCGGACTTCTCCTCGAGCTGCTGCAGCTTCGCCGGTTCGAACGACTCCACCAGCGTCGACAGCAGTATCGTGGTGACGGCGGCCGCGGCAATGCCGGAAGCGATGGTTCGGCCGCGCGATGAATATCCGTTGTTCATGATCAGTCTCCTCGGGTTTGTGCGTGAATCCGAGGGTGATCTTGGGCGTGTCGGCAGGACGGTTCTGTCAAGCGGCTGACACAACTCGATTATCATGCGGCCATGACACGCAAGATCATCCACACCGACCGCGCGCCGAAGGCGATCGGCCCTTACTCGCAGGCCGTCGCGGCGGGCGGCATGGTGTTCCTCTCAGGCCAGGTCGGCCTCGATCCAAGCAGCGGTGAAATCATCGCGGGTGGCCTCGAGGCGGAGGCGCGGCGCGCTTTCTCGAACCTCGCCGCAGTCGCGGAGGCTGCGGGCTCGAGCCTCGCCTCTGCCGTGCGGGTGACGATCTATCTCACCGATCTCGGCCAGTTCGCCGTCGCGAACCGAATCATGCAGGAGTACTTCGGCGCGCCCTACCCGGCACGCGTCACCATCGGCGCGGCGGCATTGCCCCGCGGCGCCGCGATCGAGGTCGACTGCATCCTAGTGCCGTGACGATCGAGCGCCGCCCGGTCACCGGGTTGAAGGGCGTCGGACCGGCGCTCGCGAAGCGCCTCGCGAAGCTCGGCATCGAGACCGTTGCCGATCTCCTTTTCTGGCTGCCGACGCGTTATGAAGACCGTACGCACATCGTGCCGATCGGCTCGCTGCGGCCTGGGGCGCGCGCCGCGGTCGAGGGCAGCATCGAGCTCGCCGAGGTCGTGTTCCGCGGACGCCGCTCGCTGCTCGTGCGACTTTCCGACGGCACGGGATTCCTCACGCTGCGGTTCTTCCATTTCAGCGGAGCCCAGCAGGAGCAGCTCGCTCGCGGTGCGCGGCTGCGCTGTTTCGGCGAAGTACGCCGCGGCAAGCATGGCCCGGAGATCGTTCACCCGGAGTACAGGAATGCGGATGCTCCGGACACGCAGGCGTTGCAGGGTGTGCTCACGCCGATCTATCCGGTCACCGAAGGCGTCCAGCAGGGACGGCTGCGAAACCTGACGGCACAGGCGCTCGCCGCCGTGAGCGAAGGGGAGCTTCCGGATTGGCTGCCCGCGGAGATCTGCGATGAGCTGAAGCTTCCCGGCCTGCGCGAAGCGCTGCAGTTCCTGCACCGCCCGCCGCCGGACGCAAAGCTACCCGAACTCGAGGCAGGCCGGCACCCTGCGCAACGGCGGCTCGCATTCGAAGAGTTGCTCGCACACCAGCTCTCGTTGCGGCAGTTGCGGAACGAGATCCGCCGTGACCCGGCCTGGCCGATGGTCGCACCGGGAAAGCTTGCGGACCGCTTGCTTGAGGGAACGGGCTTCACGCTGACGAAGGCGCAGCGGCGCGTGATCGGCGAGATCAGGCAGGATCTCGCAGCCGCGAATCCGATGCTCCGCCTCGTCCAGGGCGACGTCGGCTCCGGCAAGACGATCGTCGCCGCGCTCGCGGCCGCGGATATCGTCGAGGCCGGCGCCCAGGCCGCGCTGATGGCACCCACCGAACTGCTTGCCGAGCAGCACGCACAGAATTTCTCGCGCTGGCTCGCGCCGCTCGGCCTCGAGCCGCTCCTTCTCTCAGGACGACTTGCGGCACGGGCACGCCGCGACGCACAGGCCGCGCTTGCCGAGGGCCGTTCCGGAATCGCCATCGGCACTCATGCACTCTTCCAGGAGGATGTGAATTTCAGGAAGCTCGTGCTCGTCATCGTCGACGAGCAGCATCGTTTCGGCGTGCACCAGCGCATGCGGCTGCGCGAAAAGGGATCACAAGGCCGCTACCCGCACCAGTTGATCATGACGGCGACACCCATTCCCCGCACGCTCGCCATGACCGCCTACGCGGACCTCGACGTCTCCGTGATTGACGAGCTGCCGCCAGGCCGCACGCCCGTGCTGACGGTCGCGATTCCCGACTCGCGGCGCGACGAAGTCGTGCGCCGGGTGCGCAGTGCCTGTCTCGAAGGCCGCCAGGCCTACTGGGTCTGCCCACTGATACAGGAGTCCGAGCTGCTGGAAGCGCAGGCCGCGGAGGACACCGCCGCAGCGCTTGCGCAAGCGCTACCCGACGTCGCAGTTGGCATCGTCCACGGGCGCATGCCGCCGGCCGCGCGCGAAAAGACCATGGCGAACTTCAAGGCGGGCGAGATCGGGCTGCTCGTCGCGACCACAGTTATCGAGGTCGGTGTCGACGTGCCGAACGCCAGCCTGATGGTGATCGAAAACGCCGAGCGCATGGGGCTCGCCCAGCTGCACCAGCTGCGTGGCCGGGTTGGCCGCGGGCGTGAGGCTTCGAGCTGCCTCCTGCTCTGGCATGCGCCTCTCTCGACGCTCGCGAAAGAGCGGCTCGCCGTGCTCCGGAGCACCAACGACGGGTTTGCCGTCGCGCGGCGCGACCTCGAACTTCGCGGCCCGGGCGAGCTGCTCGGCACGCGCCAGGCCGGGCTCATGCAGCTCAAGGTCGCGGACCTCATGCGGGACGCCGACCTGCTTCCGCGGGTGCAGGCGGCAGCCGACGTGATGATGCGTTCACATGCAGATAACATTGCGCCGCTGAAGCGCCGCTGGATCGGCGCCGGGACCCGGTACGGCAAGGTATGAACGGACAGACCGCCGCCAGGACGGATTCGCGACCGGCGCCCCGCTGGACGGAGCGCCTCGAGGAATTCGCGCCCGCCGCACTTCCCGCGGCTTCGGAATGGCTCCGTGAGCCGGGACTTCTCACGGAGCGCCTTCGCGCCTGCTGCGACGGCGAGACGGGGCTGTCCGTGATCTCGGAAGCGGAGGCGCCGATTTCGACGCACGATGCCGCAGTACTGAAGGCCCCCGGCAACGCCGCATTCATCCGCGAGATCGAGCTCACCTGCAATGGCCGTCCCTGGGTTTTCGCGCAGACGCTGATCCCGCAGGTGACGCTCGCGCGCCAGCACTGGCTCGCTTCGCTCGGCCGCGCGGCGCTCGGCGAGCGGCTCGCTGCCATACCGGGGATCGAGCGCGGTCCGCTCGAATTTGCGCGGCTCGTCGAAGGCGACCGCCTCTACCATCGCGCGTTGCGCGAGCGCGGCGACAACCCAACCGTGCTCTGGGCGCGGCGTTCCTGGTTTGCAATCGAAGGCGACCGCCTGCTGGTGCAGGAAGTGTTCCTGCCCGAAGCGCATACGTGAACGCCGGGCCTCCGGTCGATCCCGACTACAAGCCGGAGTGGAAGCCGCACGGTGTGCGGGACGCGTTTGGCGCGCTTGGCCGGACCATGCGCGAATACGCGCTCCTCATGCGCCTGCACAAGCCCATCGGGATCTGGTTGCTGCTGTGGCCCGCACTCTGGGGTTTGTGGATCGCGGGCGATGGCCGCCCGGATCCGCGATTATTGATCATATTCACCATCGGTGTCGTCGTGACGCGTTCGGCAGGCTGCGTCATCAACGACTACGCCGACCGGGACTTCGATCCGAAAGTCGCGCGCACCAGGGACCGGCCGCTTGCCGCCGGGCGCATCGCGCCCGCCGAGGCACTGTTCCTGTTCGTCGCACTCGGACTCGTTGCGGTCTGGCTCGCGCTGCAGCTCGACCCCTACGCACAGCTCTTCGCGGTCGCGGGTGCGCTGCTGGCCGTCACTTACCCCTGGCTGAAGCGAATCATTCATGTCCCCCAGTTCTATCTCGGCGTCGCCTTCGGCTGGTCGATTCCGATGGCGTTCGCCGCGCAGACCGGTGAAGTGCCGAAGATCGCCTGGCTACTGCTCACGGCCGTCGTGCTCTGGGCGGCGGTCTACGACACGATGTACGCGATGGTCGATCGCGAGGATGACGAACGCATCGGCGTGAAGTCGACTGCGATCCTGTTCGGCGAGGCGGACCGGGGGATCATCGCCATCATGATGGCGATGATGGTGTTCGCTCTCTGGCTTGCCGGGAAGGAAGCCGGCCTCGGCGACTGGTATCGCGCGGGATTGGGCGCCGGGGCAGTTTTTTCCCTTTACGAACTCTGGTTGATCCGCGGGCGCGAACCGGAGGCCTGCTTCCGCGCCTTCAACAACAACCACTACGTCGGAATGGTCGTCTTCATCGGGCTTGCGCTCGATTACCTGTATCGGGGGTGAGTCGTGCGATATCTGGTGATCGGTCTGGTGATCGTAATCATTGTCGCGCTCATGTTGAGGGCGAAGAAGAAGTAGTCAGCCCGCCCGCGCGACTGCCCAGACTTCGATGCGCCGGCAACCCGCGCGCCTCAACGCCTGGGCCAATGCATCAACTGTCGCTCCGGTTGTCAGCACGTCATCGACGATCGCGACCGAGGCCGGCACCGTATTCGCGCGAACCTCGAACGCGCCGCTGACATTCACGCGTCGGACGATGGCAGGAAGCGCCGCCTGCTCCTCCGTCGCGCGGATGCGCATCGCAATTCCATCGGCGACCGGGAGCTCCAGGATCTCTGCAGCGAAGCGCGCAATCTCCTGCGCCTGGTTGTAGCCGCGCCGCGCCTCGCGTGAAGGATGCAGCGGAACCGGCACGATGGCATCGACCATCGGTCGGCCGCGCTCCGCGAGACGCCTCGCGAGCAGGGTGCCGAGTATTCGACCAATCGCGACCTGCCCGCCGTACTTCAGGCGATGGATCAACTCGACCAGCGGAAATTCGTAGCGGTAAGGCACGAAGGCCCGGTCGAAGATGGGCGGGCGCTTTTGGCAGTGAGCGCAGGGAACGCCCGCACTCGCCACAGCTGCCGAGCAGATTCCGCAGGTCGAGGTATTTGTCGGCAGGTCCTCCTCACAACCCTTGCAGAGGTCCAGCGCAGGCCTTTGTCCGGGCTCGAGGCAGAGCAGACAGGTGACCGGAATAAGCCTGTGAATCAGTGACTTGGACGCGCCGTAAACCTGCCGGAGCAAGTTCGGTTGACAGTCCTCGAGGGCGTTCGAATACTGCGCCACGGCGAGACACTGCGCCGCGCAAACACAGGGCATGCGGCGGTTTTTCGTTCCGAACGGGGAGCAATGCAATGGATGGCAACGGCGGCGCGGTCGGCGATGTCCGGATCGACTGGACGATCGAGGAAGTGCGCATGCTGCATGCGCTCCCCTTCTCGGACCTGATTCACGCGGCGCAATCGACGCACCGCCGTCACTTCGACCCGAACCAGGTCCAGGTCTCGACGCTGCTTTCGATCAAGACCGGTGCCTGTCCCGAGGACTGCGCCTACTGTCCGCAGAGCATCCGCTACGACACGGGGCTCGAGCGCGAATCTTTGATGGAACCCGCAGCCGTCGTGGCGCGTGCGCGCGACGCGCGCGAGGCGGGAGCGACGCGCTTCTGCATGGGCGCGGCCTGGCGGAGCCCGAAGGACCGTGACCTGGACAAGGTCGTCGAAATGGTCTCCGGCGTTGCTGCACTCGGGCTCGAGACCTGCGCGACGCTCGGCATGTTATCGAAGCCGCAGGCGCGGCGACTGCGGGAGGCGGGACTCGACTACTACAACCACAATCTCGACACGTCGGAAGCCTTTTACGCCGAGGTCATCACGACGCGCACCTACCAGGACCGTCTCGACACGCTCGCGGCCGTGCGCGATGCAGGCATCCACGTCTGCTGCGGCGGAATCCTCGGCATGGGTGAGCAGGCGGAGGACCGGATCGCATTCCTGCACACGCTCGCGACCCTCGACCCGCATCCCGAGAGCGTGCCGATCAACAACCTCGTTCAGGTCGAAGGCACGCCGCTCGCCGGTACGCCCGCAATCGATTCGATCGAGTTCGTCCGGATCGTCGCTCTCGCGCGCATCCTGATGCCGCGCTCGCACGTGCGGCTCTCCGCAGGCCGCGCACAGATGAGCGACGAGATGCAGGCGCTCTGCTTCCTCGCCGGCGCGAACTCGATCTTCTACGGCGAGAAGCTACTCACGACCGGCAATCCCGACACCGAGAGCGACCACGCCCTCTTCGGACGGCTCGGCATCCGGCCCGAGCCGGCCACTGCGGGGGGCTGATTCCATGTCCGTCGCGCCGATCGCCTTCGAGGCCGTGCTCGCGGACCTTGACGAGCGGGGCCTCCGCCGCCGGCGGCGCAGCGTGCGCCGCCTATCGCACGACACGGCGGAGATCGAGCTCGACGGCCGTCCCTGCATCGACTTCTGCAGCAACGACTATCTCGGCATCTCCGCGCATCCGCGCGTGACCGAGGCCTTCATCGAGGCGGCGCGCCAGCATGGTGTCGGCGCCCGCGCCTCACACCTCATCACGGGACACCAGGGCGAGCACGACGCATTGGAAGAGGAGCTGGCTGATTTCACCGGCCGCGAGCGTGCGCTGCTTTTCTCGACCGGCTACATGGCAAACCTCGGCCTCGCGACCGCGCTCGTCCAGAAGGGCGGCACCGTGCTCGGCGACCGCCTCAATCACGCCTCGCTGATCGACGCCGGCCGCATCGCACGCGCGGCGCTTGATCACTATCCGCACGGTGACGCCGCGGCGCTCGAGGAGCGGCTCGCTGCACGTGGAGCGGGGCCGGCCCTGGTGCTGACCGACGGCGTCTTCAGCATGGATGGCGATCTCGCGCCCCTGCCCGCGCTCGTAGCCTCCTGCGCCCGCCGCGGCGCTTTCCTCGCCGTCGATGACGCGCACGGGCTCGGCGTGATCGGCGCAAACGGCGGCGGCTCACTCGAGCATTTCGGCCTCTCGGCAAGGGATGTTCCGGCGCTCGTCGGCACGCTTGGGAAGGCCTTCGGCAGCTTTGGCGCCTTTGTCGCCGGCGATGCGGATCTCGTCGAAACACTGATACAGCGAGCGCGGACATACATTTATACGACCGCATTGCCGGTTGCGGTTGCCGCGGCGACACGCGCGGCGCTCGCGGTGTCCATTGCCGAATCCTGGCGCCGCGAACGGATCCTCGCGCTCACGCGGCGATTCCGTGCGCTGGCCGGGGAGTCAGGCCTGCCGCTCGCGGATTCCATGACCCCGATCCAGCCAATCCTGCTCGGCTCCGCCGACGCCGCCGTCGAGGCGAGCCGCAAGCTTCTCGATCGCGGGCTCTTCGTCGCCGCCATCCGCCCGCCGACAGTGCCGGCCGGCACCGCGCGCCTGCGCGTTGCTCTTTCCGCGGCCCATCGCGACGCCGACGTCGAAAAGCTCGTGACCTCTCTGGCTGAGATCCAGAAGCCAGGATGAGCGGCGCTCAGCGACTGCTCCAGTCGGCGCCGCGATTGCTGGATCGCGCTGCCATCCGAAGGCAGTTCGACAGGGCGAGCAGCCACTACGACGAATCGGCGGTCCTCGCGGCGCAGCTTCGCGGGCAGATGATCGAGCGACTCGACTGGATCGACTTCGCGCCTGGGACCGTACTCGACCTCGGCTGCGGGACGGGCCACGGCGCGGTCGCCCTCGGGGCGCTCTGGCCGAGGGCGCGCATCATCGCTCTCGATTCGTCACCCGGGATGCTCCGTGAGATCAGCCGGCTCGACGAGGAAGCACGCATCGAAAGGCTCTGCGCGGAAGCCGAATCCCTGCCCCTGCCAGATGCGAGCATCGACCTCGTCTTCAGCAACCTGTTGCTTCCCTGGTGCGAGGACCTCGATGCGGTCTTCGCCGAGGCCGCGCGCGTGCTGAAACCGCGCGGGCTCTTCACTTTCACCACCTTTGGTCCCGACACGCTCATCGAGCTTCGCGCCGCCTGGAGCGCAGTCGACGTTTCGACGCATGTGCACCCATTCACGGACATGCACGACCTCGGCGACGGACTCATTCGAGCGGGCCTCACCGAACCCGTGCTCGACGTCAGCCGCTACACCGTCACTTATCCGGACCTCGTTTCGCTGATGCGTGACCTGAAAGCCATCGGCGCGCAAAACGCGGCGACGGCGCGGCCGCGGGGCCTGACCGGCCGCGACCGGCTGCGCGCCGTCGAAGAAGCCTATGAAGGATTCCGGAGCGAAGGCCTGCTGCCAGCGAGCCATGAAGTCGTGTTCGGCCAGGCTTGGGGAGCGCTACCGCGCGACGAGCGCGAAGGCGAGTTCGCGTTCCCGGTCAGCGATATCGGTCGCCGCGAACCTCGCGGCCGCTGACCGCTCGCTACTCGGTGGTTCGTCCCGCGTGTATGCTTGGCCGCCTTCGCATCTCGCCGTTCGACCAAACGTAGGACTCATCGGCATGGCTGACGTGTTTGTTTCCTATGCGCGCAGCGACAAGGCGCGTGTCGCGCCACTGGTTGCCGCGATCGAAGCGAAGGGGTGGTCGGTCTGGTGGGATCCGGATATCGCGCCCGGCCAGCAGTTTGACGACCAGATCGATGCCGAGATCGCCGCGGCACTGGCCGTTCTCGTGGTCTGGACGCCGGCCTCGGTAGCGTCGCGCTGGGTGCGCGGCGAGGCGCGTGAAGCCGCCGAGCGCGGCATCCTCGTCCCGGTGCGCTTCGACCAGGCGCGCCTGCCGATGGATGTTCGCGCCATCCACACGACGGACCTCGACGGCTGGGGCGAGAATGCGGCAAGCCCGCAGGCGCAGGAATTCCTGCGTGCACTCGGCGCCCTGATTGCACGTTCGCAGGCATCGCGACCCACGAAGCCGGGAAGCGCGTCTGCATCGTCGACGTCCGGCAAGGATTCCCCGCGCTACACGATCTGCGTGCTGCCGTTCGTCAATATGAGCGGCGACCCGGAGCAGGAATATTTCAGCGACGGCATCACCGAGGACATCATCACCGACCTCAGCAAGGTCTCGGCGCTCGGGATCATCGCGCGCAACAGCGCCTTCATGTACAAGGAAAAGAACGTCGACATCCTGAAAGTCGCGCGCGAACTCAAGGTCAGTCACGTGCTCGAGGGCAGCGTCCGCAAGGCCGGCGGCCGCATCCGGATCAACGCGCAGCTGGTGGACGGTGGGACCAACAGCCACGTCTGGGCTGATCGCTACGACCGCGACTCCAGCGACATCTTCGCGCTGCAGGACGAGATTTCCGAGGCGATCGTCAAGGCCCTGAAACTGCGTCTGCTGCCGGAGGAGAAAAAGGCCATCGAGCGGCGCGGCACAAATAATGCCGAGGCCCACAATCTTTACCTGATGGCGCGGCAGACCTATATCACCAGCCAGGAATACGAAACCCGATCCGCGGAGGCAATCGTGCGCCTCTGTACGCGCGCCACCGAGATTGACCCGAACTACGCCCAGGCCTGGGCACTGATGGCCATTGGCCACGAGAAATTGCGCCAGTCAAGAGGCACCGGCGCGGGCGATAGCAACGGCATGGCGGCCGCGGAACGCGCGCTCGCCATCGATCCCCGGTCGGCCGAGGCCCACGCGATCAAGGCCCAGATACTGCTGTCAGAAGGCGATGCAGATGCCGCAGCAGCCGCAGTCGCCACCGCGCTCGAGCTGGATCCCGAGTCATACGAGGTCAATCGCTCGGCCGGCCGCCTGAACTATCAGCTGCACCGGCACGAGGACGCGATCCGCTACTACGAAAAGGCAGCGAATCTGGTGGAGGCGGATATCAATGCCGCTTCCATGTTGATGAGCAGCTACACGGTCCTGGGCGATGTCGAAGGCATGCGCCGCTCCGCACAGCGGGCACTCGATCGGGCCGAGGCCATCCTGGTCCATGACCAGAACAACTCCATGGTGGCGGGTTACAGCGCTTACGCGCTCGCGGCATTGGGTGAAGGCGAGCGCGCCAAGGCGCGGATGGAACGCGCCCTGCTGATCGATCCAAGTAACTTCAACATGCGCTACAACTTCGCGTGTGCAATCAGTGTCTATCTGAAGGACAAGGAAGCCGCGCTCGACATGCTCGGCCCCGTGTTCGAGACGATCAGCGACACTTTCCTGCCATACGTCAAGGTGGACCCGGATCTGGAAATGCTGCGCGAGCATCCACGCTACCTGGCCATGCTGGCGAAGGCGGAGGCGCGACTCGCGGCGAACGCTCGACAGCAGGCGATCAGCGCGACTTGATCGAGCCGCCCTGGTACAGCGGCCTGCGTGTCACCGTGAATCCATCGCGACCCTAGGTGATACTCATGCGGCGCAATTTCTTCGTCACCGGCACCGACACCGGCGTCGGCAAGACGCTCGCGACGGTAGCGCTCCTGCGGCGCCTGCGCTATGCGGGTCTCAAGGTCGCCGGCATGAAGCCGATTGCGGCAGGCGCGTTCGCGGGGCCCGAAGGCCCCGCGAACGAAGATGCGCTACTCCTGCAAGCCGAGTCGAGCGCCCGGCATCCGTACGCGGACGTGAATCCCTGGCTCTTCGAGCCCGCCATCGCACCGCACATCGCGGCCGCGGAATCCGGCGTCGTCATCGACACCGCGCGCATCGTCGCCGCGCACGCGCGACTCTCCGCGGGCGCGGACGTCGTGCTCGCCGAGGGCGCGGGCGGATTTCTCGTGCCGCTTGATTCGAACCGCAGCTGCGCCGAGCTGCCCTCGATTCTTGGCATGGAAGTCATCCTCGTCGTCGGCCTTCGGCTCGGATGCCTCAATCACGCGCTCCTCAGCGTGGAGGCGATCGCCTCGCGCCGACTCACGCTCGCCGGCTGGATCGGCAACAGCATCGATCCCGCATTCGCACGGCGTGAAGCAAATCTGGCGACTCTCGAGTCGCGCATCTCCGCGCCCTGTCTCGGCATCATTCCCTGGATGGCGAAACCCGATGTCGCAACGGCTGCGGCAAGCCTTGAAGGAGCTGTTCGCCTGGCACGCATCCCTCTGGAATAAAAGGGGAAAACCGGGTTGCGGCCCCTGCTGCCAACCCTTACGATTCGCGGGCCGTGAGCCCGCGTTCCGCGGGCAGCCCCGGGGAGTTCCGTTGCGTGTCGCCAAGCGGATTCTGAAGCGGTCAGTCGTCGCCGCCGCCATGGCGGCGCTCGCCGCGCTGCCCGCGCGCGCGGATTGGGGCCTGCTGAACATGCCGGAAGGCGTCAGTGACCTTTCGCGCGAGATCCACGGCCTGCACATGCTCATGCTCTGGGTCTGCGTCGTCATCGCCTTCTTTACGTTCGGCGCAATGATCTTCGCGATGATTCGCTTCCGGAAATCCCGTGGCGCGGTGGCCGACCAGAAGTTCCTGCATAACGCGCGCCTCGAGGCGGCGTGGACGATCATCCCGGTGCTGATCCTGATCGGCATGGCGCTCCCGTCGGTGGAAAAGCTGGTCATGATCGAGGACATGTCGGGCTCGGAAATCACGATCAAGGTCACCGGCCACCAGTGGTACTGGCAGTACGAATATCTCGGCAGCGGCGTGTCGTACTACAGCCGGCTCGCGCGCGAGAGCGACATCGCGAGGCAGAAAGGATCCGGCATCGACCCGGCCATCGTCGAGAACTACCTGCTCGACGTCGACAAGCCGCTCGTGGTTCCGACCGGCGTCAAGATCCGGATGCTGCTGACGGCCAACGACGTAATCCATGCCTGGTGGGTGCCTGACTTCGGAATGAAGCGCGACGCGATCCCGGGCTTCATCAACGAGATGTGGATATCGGTCGACGCGGACAAGCCCGGCACCTACCGCGGCCAGTGCGCCGAGCTCTGCGGCGCCGATCATGGCTTCATGCCGATCGTGGTGATCGCGAAGCCCAGGCCTGAGTTCGACGCCTGGCTCGAGCAACAGAAGACGGCAGCGCCCGCAGCGTTCGCCGCCACGGAGTGACTGTGATGGCACACGCGAGCCACGACGACCACGCCCACGGCAGGCCTGCGGGCATCGTGCGCTGGCTCACGACGACGAACCACAAGGACATCGGGACGATGTACCTCGTGTTCTCGCTCCTGATGTTTCTCATCGGCGGCGCGTTCGCATTCGTAATCAGGAGCGAGCTCTTCCAGCCCGGCCTGCAGCTCGTCGATCCCGCCTTCTTCAACCAGATGACGACCATGCACGCCCTCGTGATGGTGTTCGGGGCCGTGATGCCGGCCACCGTGGGCCTCGCGAACTGGATGATCCCGATGCAGATCGGCGCCGCCGACATGGCGCTGCCGCGGATGAACGTGTTCAGCTTCTGGCTGCTCGCCTTCGCCTTCCTGCTGCTGCTCTCGACGTTCCTGATGCCGGGCGGCGCGCCGGCCTCCGGCTGGACGCTCTACCCGCCGCTCGTGCTGCAGTCCGGCGAGGCGTTCCCGCTCGCGATCTTCTCGATCCACTTGATGGGCGCCTCGTCAATCATGGGCGCGATCAACGTGATAGTGACCATCGTGAACATGCGGGCGCCGGGCATGACGCTCCTCAAGATGCCGCTCTTCTCCTGGTCCTGGCTGATCACGGCCTACCTCCTGATTGCGGTGATGCCGGTCTTCGCGGGCGCGGTCACGATGCTGCTGACCGACTATTTCTTTGCGACCAGCTTCTTCAACGCGGCAGGCGGCGGCGACCCGGTGCTGTTCCAGCACGTGTTTTGGTTCTTCGGGCACCCCGAGGTCTACATCATGATCCTGCCGGCGTTCGGGATCGTGTCGGAGATCATCCCGACGTTCTCGAGGAAGCCGATCTTCGGGTACGAGGCGATGGTCTACGCGATCGCGTCGATCGCCTTCCTGTCGTTCATCGTCTGGGCCCACCACATGTTCACGGTCGGCATGCCGCTCGCGGGGCAGCTCTTCTTCACGCTGTCCACGATGCTGATCGCCGTGCCGACGGGCGTGAAGATCTTCAACTGGACCGCGACGATGTGGCGCGGCTCGGTTTCCTTCGAGCCGCCGATGCTTTTCGCGCTCGCATTCCTGTTCCTGTTCACGATCGGCGGATTCTCGGGCCTGATGCTCGCGATCGTGCCGGCGGACTTCCAGTACCACGATACCTACTTCGTCGTGGCACACTTCCACTACGTGCTGGTGCCGGGCTCGGTGTTCGGGCTCATGGCGGCGGTCTACTACTGGATGCCGAAGTGGACCGGCCACATGTACGACATGCGGCTTGCGAAGTGGCACTTCTGGCTGTCGGCGATCTTCGTCAACGTGCTCTTCTTCCCGCAGCACTTCCTCGGGCTCGCAGGCATGCCGCGACGCATTCCCGACTACGCCGCGCAGTTCGCCGACTGGAACATGGTTTCGTCGGTCGGCGCCTTCGGCTTCGGCCTCGCGCAGCTCCTGTTCGTCTGGCTGATCGTGAAGTGCGTGCGGGGCGGCGAGCGTGCGACGGCGGGCGTCTGGGACTGGCCGCACGGGCTTGAGTGGACCGTGCCGTCACCGGCGCCCTACCACACCTTCGAGAAGGCGCCGGAGGTCCATTGAGCGCACCGTCGAAAAACCTTCGCCTTGCGCTCGCGCTCGGCGCCGTGGCCGTCGCCCTGTATCTCACTTACGTGCTGCTTCGCCTGATGGAGCGCGGCGCATGAACGAGCCGGGTAGCCTGCGCAATCGCAGCCTGGCCGTGCGCCTGGTGCTGATGGCCGCAGGCAGCTTCGCCTTCGGGTTCGCGCTCGTGCCGCTCTATGACGTGTTCTGCGAGGTCACCGGCATCGGCACGCGCGCGCAGCTCTCGCGCGCGGGAACGGCCGAGGGCCAGTCGCCGGTCGCGGACCGCATCGTCGTCGTCGAGTTCACGGCCTCCGTACCGTCCGGCGACTGGGAGTTCGAGCCGGTCGCCGCAACGATGGAAGTGCAGCCCGGCCGCCTGTACGAGGCGCATTACCGCGCGCGGAATCTCTCCGGACGGGCAACGACCGGACAGGCCGTGCCGAGCATCTCGCCGATGCGCGCCGCGCAGTACTTCGTGAAGACCGAGTGCTTCTGCTTCACGCCGCAACATTTCGCGCGTGATGAGGAGCGCGAGATGGCCGTGCGTTTCGTCGTCGACCGCGGGCTTCCGCCGGGCATCGACCGGCTGACGCTTTCCTACGCGTTCTACAACGTCGGGAGATCGTGATGGCACATGCGGAACCGGCGGCCGATTCGCGCGAATACTACTTCCCGCATGGCAGCCGCCTGCCGTTCTTCGGCTCCGCCTCGCTCTTCGTCCTGATGGCTGGCGCGGCGGCAACGCTGAACGGCGCCGCGATCGGCGGCTGGGTGCTGGGTCTCGGCTTCGCGCTCCTCTTCACGCTCTTCTTCCTCTGGTTCGGGGAAGTGATCCGCGAGAACCAGTCCGGCCTCTACAACGAGCAGGTCGATCGCTCGTTCCGCATGGGCATGATGTGGTTCATCTTCTCCGAGGTGATGTTCTTCGCCGCGTTCTTCGGCGCGTTGTTCTACGCGCGGCAGCTCTCCGTGCCCTGGCTCGGCGGCGAGGGCGCGAAGGCGGTCACGAGCATCCTCTGGCCGGACTTCGAGGCGGGCTGGCCGAGCAACGGCCCGGGCGATCTCAGCCCGCGCGACGACGGCAGTTACGAGATCATCCCGGCGTTTGGCCTCCCGGCGCTCAACACCGCGTTGCTGCTCACCTCGGGCCTTACGCTCACGATCGCGCACCACGCCATGAAGAGCGCCCATCGCGGGATACTGAAAGTATTCCTGGCAGCAACCTTCCTGCTCGGCTTCGTATTCCTCGGCGTGCAGGTCATGGAATACGGGCACGCGTACCACGAGCTGGGGCTCCAGCTCGGCACCGGAATCTACGGCTCGACCTTCTTCATGCTGACGGGATTCCACGGCCTGCACGTGATGGTCGGCGCAATCATGCTCGTCGTGATCTGGTTGCGTTGCATGAAAGGTCATTTCACGCCGCGCCAGCATTTCGGTTTCGAGGCGGTTGCCTGGTACTGGCATTTCGTCGACGTCGTCTGGCTCGGGCTGTTCATCTTCGTCTACTGGCTCTGAGAGGCAGCGCCTTGGGGGCTATGCCAGTGGCAGGCAAGCGCTTCATCGCGATCGCCGGCAACATCGGTGCCGGCAAGACCGAGCTGACACGCTTCCTCTGCCGGCGTTATGACATCAAGCCGTTCTTCGAACCGAACGAGCAGAATCCCTACCTCGCAGATTTCTACAAGGACATGAAGACCTGGGCCTACCGGTCCCAGCTCTTCTTCCTCGCGCACAAGTTCCGCCTACAGCTCGAGCTTCAGGACGAGCCCGGCACGGTGGTGCAGGACCGGACGATTTACGAGGACGCCGAGATCTTCGCGAAGAACCTCCACCGCCAGCGCTTCATCGACACCCGCGACTTCAAGACCTACTGGCAGCTCTACCGCTCGATCACCCAGGCGCTCCGGCCCCCGGACCTCATGATCCAGCTCTCCTGCCCGGTCAGGACCCTGCGCAAGCGCATCAAGCTCCGCGGCCGCGCAATGGAGCAGGAAATCCCCGTTTCCTACCTGAGCCGCCTCAATCGCCTCTACGAAGACTGGTTCAAGCGCTATGACCTTTCCCCGGTCCTGAAGCTCGAAACCGACCGGCTCGACTGGCTGACCGACCTTGTGGACCGGGTCGACCTATTCCGCCGGATCGAGCGATACCTCGACTGACCGGACCCTCCCATCGCCGATTTGCCAGCACGGACAACGGGCTACGTCGCCGATGGGCGACGCAACGGAAGCGGCAGTTTTCGGCTGGAATGACAGGATGAAACTCGGGACAGTCCGGGTGTCCAATGGCATATTGTGGGCGAGAAGAAAATGATTGATCCGACCCAGACCCAGCCCTTGTCCTGGCGCATACATCAGGGCGAGGTCAAGCCGTGGGAGGAAACCCCCATGGATCCCCCTGACCGGCAAGATCCGAGCTTTTCAGACTCCGCTCCCGAGCGTCTCGCCGACCGCGGGTATCGCCTGCGTGCGCGCATCGGCAGCGGCCGGCTCGGCGCGATCTACGACGCGCAGGACGACCTGAGCCGCAGCTCCGGCAGCCAGCATTTCGTCGCGATCCTCCTGATCGACGACAAGATCGCCTCGCGGCCGGGCTTTGCCGCGGATTTCGAGCGCGGTGCCGCGGAACTGAAATCCATCGCGCACCCGAACATCGTGAAGCTGCTGGAGTACGGCCGCGACCACAATCGCTTCTACCTGGCGAACGAGCTTCTCGAAAGCGCCTCGCTGCGCTTCGTACTCGGCGACGCCGGCGCGCTGCCGCCCGAGGAAACGGCCGCAGTGCTCCGCGCCGTCGGCGACGCGCTGCAGTACCTGCACGCGAAGTCGATCGTGCATGGCAACCTGCGGCCGGAGAACGTGCTCGTGACATTCGGTTACGAGGTGAAGCTGCTCGACGTCGTGCCGAGCGGCTGGCTCGTCAACGCGAACGACGCGCTCGGCGTGCCCGCGCGCCAACCCGACAAGCGCGACGACGTCTTCGGGCTCGCCTGCCTCGCCTATGAAATGCTGACCGGCCGCCATCCCTTCAATGGCAACTCTGCGCAGGAAGCGTACCGCGCGGGACTCGAGGCGGCGCCGATCGACGGCCTGCCGGCTCGCCAGTGGCGCGCGATTGCGAATGCGCTCGCGGTGCATCGCGACGATCGCACGCCGAACGTCGCCCAGTTCCTCGACGAGTATGGCGTTGCCGGAATCGAAAGACTTCGCACGATCGTCGCGGCGGCGAACGAACCGGTTCCCGCGCGGCCGGCGCCCGCGCCGATGCCGGTCATGCCGGCGCGCGTCGTCGCCGAACGCACGACTTCCATCGAACCGGAGCGTCGCGGAATTGCCGGGAGGCTCCTCCTGCTGCTCGCGGTGATCACCCTGGCTGTCGCGGCCTGGCTCAACCAGGACCAGGTGCGCGACGTCGCGACGAAGCTGATGGCGTCAATCGAGGAGAACATGAAGTCGCCTGCCGCCGGAGATCGGGCGACCGATGCCGCCGCCGGACCGGGCGCCGTCGAAGAGCCGCTTTCACAGTCCCCTGCCGTGACCGATCCGGCGCCGGCGATGGTGCTCGCACCCGGCGCCAGCGCACCTCCGCCTTCCACCGTGCCGGAACCCTCGCCGGTAACCGCTGAACCCGCGGGTGCGGCGTCCTCATCGGCGGCGGGTCCGACGATGGAATCGCCTGCAGTGACGGGCCCGGTCATCGATTCCAGGCCGCAGCCAGCAACATCCGGACCGAGTCCCGCCGCCGCGCCTGCCGCGGCGCCCGGCCCGACTCGGTTCGGTTTCCAGCAACCAGTCACGACGGTGCGCGAGGGTGACGTCGCGGCGCGCATCGTGATCCGCCGCTCGGGCGACCTGTCGGGTACGGCCACCGTGTCCTGGTGGACCGTCGATGGAACGGCGCTCGCCGACTCCGATTACGCCGACCTCGGCGCGCGCGTCGAGCGCTTTGCGCCAGGAGAGGCGAGCCGCACCGTGTACGTACCGCTCACGAACGACGCAGTGTCCGAACCGGCGAAGAGCTTCGGCGTGCGTCTCGGTCGCCGCGATGGTGCGGTAGAAGGTGTATCCGTCTGGGAGATGCGCGTCGACATCGTCGACGACGACTGAATCGCCTCAGCCCGGTTCGTTCAACCTTTCGGTACGGCCGGCACGGCCGCAGCCTTCGCGCCGGTGCCGGCGGCGACCTTGACGGCCTGCCCCTGGCGCAGGCGCTCCCCGCCTCGCACGACTACCCGGTCGCCCGGCTTGAGCGTGCCCGTGACTTCGACGCGTTGCGAATCGCCATTGCCGACGCGCACCGCAATCCGCTCGGCGACTTCGCCCTTGCCGACGCGGAAGACGTGGGCGCCATCCGAGCGCACGATGACGGCGTCGCGCGGCACCATGAGCCCCGCGCTCTGACGCGCAGCCGGCAGGTCGACACGCACGGCGGATCCAATAGGCCAGCCGGCGCCGCTCATCGCGACGCGCACCTCGATCATGCGTGATCTCTCGTCTCCCACCGGCACGATCGCGCGTATCTTGCTTTCCTGCTCCTTCGCAGTGCCCCGGACCATGACGTCCTGGCCGGCTGCGAGATGCCCCGCTTCCGCGACCGGCGCGCGTGCCACGACCTCGACGTTCTCCGTATCGGTGAGGCGGATCACCTCCGCACCCGCGGCGACGAACTCGCCGAGCTGGCGGATGCGCTCGGCCACGAATCCCGGGAAAGGCGCGCGGATCACCGCGCGCGAGACCTGGTGCCGGATGCTGTCTCCCGCCGCGCGCGCCTGCGCGAGCTCGTGCCTCGCCATCGAGAGGCGCGCCGCCGCCTCGTCGATCTGGCTCTTCGAGGCAATCCCTTCCGGCAATGCATTCAGCCGCGCGAGCTGCGTGCCGAGGAGTTCCGCATTCGCCGCCAGGCGCGAGATCTGCGCGCCGTTCTCCGCGAGCTGCAGTTCGAGCGCGCGTGCGTCCACGCGTGCAAGCGGCGCGCCTTTCGCGACCTTCGCGCCCGGCTCGGCGACCCAGTCGAGCCTGCCCGTCACTTCCGCGGCGAGGCGCGCGTCATTGCGGCTGACCACCGTGCCGGTCGTGGTGACTGTCGACGCGAGGCTGCCCTTTGTCACCGGCGCGACCGCGACCGGCGCTGGCGGCTGCTCCTGTTCCTGCGCCCATGCCGCGCTGGCCGCCAGGGAGGAGACGGCCAGCGCGGCGGTCGCCACGCACCATGCAATGGAACGCGTAAAGGAAATCATCGGGCACCTTCTTCGACTGGTTGCGGCGCCGCTTCCGCCTCGGAAGCGGTCTCGCCGAGGCGCAGGAGCGCAGGCAGCAGCACGAGCATGAATACCGTGTTGACGAGCATGCCGCCCGCGATGACCGTGGCGAGGCCGCGATAGAGCGCGGCACCGGGGCCTGGCACGATGATCATCGGCAGGAGTCCCGCGAGCTGCCCGATCGAGGTCGCGAAAATCGGCCGCGTGCGCTGTTCGAGCGCGTGGCGGACGGCGCTGCGGCGGTCCATCCCGGCCCGCTCCGCCGAGCGCGCGCTCTCGACCAGCAGGATCGCGTTGTTGACGGCGGCGCCGAGCAGGATGATGAATCCCACCATCGTCAGCATGTCGAGCGTCTGCGGCGTAAAGAGGTTCAGGAACCGGATGCCGAGCACGCCGCCGAGGCTCGCGAGCGGCACCGTCAGCATCACGAGCGCACTGTCCCTCGCCGAGCGGAACAGCGCCGCCATCACGAGGAACAGCACGAGCAACGCGAGGCCGATGTTGACCCGCATGTCGGCGAGCGCGGTCTCGAGGCTGCCCGCGTCGCCTGCGTAGCGGATGCCGCCGTCCGGCGGGAGCAGCGGCCGGATCGCGGGATCGACATCGGTCTCGAGTTTCCGCATCGCTTGCTGCAGCGAAGTGCCGGGCGGTGCGACGACGTTGATGCCGATCGTGCGGCGGCCATCCACGCGCCTGAGGCCCGTGGAGCTGACCGTCGGCTCGATCCGTACCAGCTCGCCGAGCGGGACGACACCGCCGGTCGGTGTCGCGACCGGCACCGCGGCGAGCGCGTCCGGGCTGTCCCAGCCGCTTGCGCGCAGGATCATGTCGAGCCGCCGGTCGCCGTCGAAATGCTCGCCGACCCAGATGCCGTCACCGAGCGCGCGCACGACCGTCGCGACGTTCGCCCGTGTCCAGCCGGACTCGCTGATGCGGCGGTCGTCGGGCACGAGCCGCAACTCCGGCTCCGAAAGCTCGAGGTCCTGGAACGAGCGCACCTGAGCGCCGGGCATCTTCTCCATGATGATGTCCTGGGACGCGCGCGCGCTCGCAAGCAGCGCGTCGAAGTCGGCCGACTGGAGCCGCACCTCGATATTGCGCCCGTCGCCGAAGCCGCCGAACAGGTTGCCCTGCTGCGCGAACACCTGCAGGTCGGGAAACCCGACGGTGATCTCTTCGTTGATGACCTTGCCGAGTTCGTCGATCTTCGATGGATCGAGCGGCCGCGCGCCGATCGTGCCGCCGCCCGGGAAGATCAGGATGTAGTAATTCTTGAGCCGCGGCTCCTTCTCGCCCGCCATGTAAGGCGCGAGGCGCTTCACCATCGGCTCGACGACTTCATCTTCGATCGCGTCGACGTTCATGCCGGGCGGGAACTGGAAGAAGCCGTCGATGGCGTCGCGCTTGACCGGCGGCAGGTAGTCGATCGGCGGCAGGAGGGCCCAGGTCAGCACCGCAGGCGCGATCAGGCACAGGGCGATCGTGATCCTGCGCTGGCGCGAGCTGTCGGTCAGCGCCGCCATCCGCTCGCCGAGGCGCCGCGGCCATTCCGCCGCTTTCTGGGTCGCGGCCGTCGGCTGCAGCCAGCGCGCCGCAGCAACCGGCAGCACCGTCATCGCCATGACGAGCGACACGGCAATTGCGACGGAGATCGTGAGTGCAAGGTCGGCGAAGAGCTGACCCTCGACGTTGTTCATGAAGATCACGGGCAGGAACACGATGATTGTCGTAAGTGTCGAGGCAAGGAGCGCCGGCCATACGCGTGACGCGCCCTCGAGCGCCGCCTGCCCCGGCGGAACGCCGCGCTCGCGCGCCGCGAGGACGCTTTCGAGCACGATGGTCGCGGCGTCGAGCGTCATGCCGACGGCGAAGGCAATGCCGGCGATCGAAATGACGTTGAGCGAGTGTCCCGTCACCATCATCACGAGCACGGTCGCGAGCACGCTGACCGGGATCGCGATGCCGACGAGCAATGTCGAGCGGAACTGCCGCAGGAACAGCCAAAGGACGCCGATCGCGAGAATCACTCCCGCCACCAGGTTGCCGCCGACGAGACCGAGCGCCTGGTTGATGAATACCGATGGATCGAAGGACTGCTCGATTGCGAGGCCCATCTCGGCGAGCGGGCCCTCGCGCAGCTCGCCGATCTCGGCCTTGACGGCATTGAGCGTCGCGAGCACGTCGGCGCCTGATTCCTTGAGGATCTGGATCGCGATTGCCGGGTTGTTGTTCTGCACCGCGAGCGAATTGCGGTCGCCGCGCTCGACCGAGATCGTCGCAACGTCCGCGAGCCGGACCGGCCGGCCGTCGCGCCAGTCGATCACCAGTTCGCCCAGGTCGTCGGGCCGGTAGCGGCCGGCGAAACGCAGCGTGTACTGGCGCCGGCCAAGCTCGGCAAAGCCGCCGGAGACGTCGTCCGCGCTGCCGGCAACGGCCACGATCGACGGGATCGGGATGCCGAGCTCCGCCGCGCGATACGGATCGAACTCGATCCGGAGCTCGTCGGGCGCGCCCGCGTTGACGTTGATCGTGCCGACGCCCGGGATCGACTCGACCCGGGAGCGCATCAGGTCTTCGACTTCGCGACGGTAGTTTTCGACCGGCCCCGGCGTGCCGGGCTTCAACTGCACGAAGAACCAGGACAGCGTCTCGTTCGGACCGCCGCCGCCGTTTTCGCCGAGCGAGATGCGGGGCGCATCGGCGTCGCGCGGCAGCGGCGGCAACTGGTTCATGCGCGCGATCACGTCGATGAGCGTGCGGCCCATGTCGGTGCCGATCGCGAATTCGAGGTTGATGAAGGCGCCGCCCGCGTTGGCGAAGGACTGGATCTCCTGCAGGCCCGCGAGCCCGCGGAGCGCCTGTTCCTGCGGCTCGATCAGCTCAGACTCGACTTCGGTGGGAGCGGCGGCGCGCCAGCCCGTGAAGATCCCGATGACCGGTTCTTCGATGTCCGGAAAGAGCTGTACCGGCAGGCGGACCAGCGCGACCAGTCCGAGCACGATGATGAGGCCGACGCCGACCGCAACGGCGACCGGGCTCTTCAGCGATTTTTCGGTCAGATTCACGCGGGCCTCCCTGCTCGGGAATTGATGCGGCAAAGGCGCAAAGGGTTGCATCGCTTTTGCGTATGCCATTCTAGGAACGGGACATTGCCACCGGCTTACAGCCGGCAACGTCCCGGCGCGAGCCCCGCCCGCTTCGTCGCAGCCAAAGGGGTTTAAAGGGGACGCGCACCTTTAGCTTCTAGGCCAGGAAACTCGGATCTCATTTCTCGCTAAAGGTGCGCGTCCCCTTTAGACCCCCCTTTACAATCCGTCCATGGAGAAATACCGCGCCGTTCGCCTGGCGTCTCCCGGCCGGCCGTTGGTCGACGAGATGCTTGACGCGCTCTCGCCCGGCCCCGGCGAGGTGCTCGTGCGCGTGAAGGCGGCGGGCATCTGCCACTCGGATGCGCATTACCGTTCCGGCGTCGGATCCACCCGCCATCCCTGCACCCTCGGGCACGAAGTCGCCGGTGTCATCGCCGGCGTCGGCGCCGGCGTCACCGGACACCGCGAAGGCGACCACGTCTGCCTGCACTACCTGGTCACCTGCGGAAAATGTGACTACTGCAGGAAGGGCATGGAACAGTTCTGTGTCGGCGGCGAGATGATCGGCAAGCATCGCGACGGCGGCTTCGCGGAGTTCATCCTCGTGCCGGCACGGAATGCATTTCCGCTGCCTGCCTCGATTCCCTTCGAGCAGGGCGCCGTCATGATGTGCTCCTCGGCGACTTCACTGCACGCGCTGCGCAAGGCGCGTTTCGCGCGCGGGGATTCCGTCGCCGTCTTCGGCATCGGCGGGCTCGGCGTATCGGCGATCCAGCTCGCCCGGGCGCTGGGTGCCGCGAAAGTATTTGCGATCGACGTCAATGCCGCAAAGCTCGGCCTGGCTGCGCGCTTCGGTGCCGTGCCGGTCAACGCGCATGGCGCCGACGCGGTGAAAAAGATCCAGCAGCTGACAGGCGGTCGTGGCGTCGACGTCGCGCTCGAGTTGATCGGCTCGGCCCGGACCATGGAACAGGCCGTGAAAGTGCTCGCCCCCTGCGGCCGGGCGGCGCTCGCCGGGCTCACGGACCAGGACATGTCCGTCGCTCCCTATCGGGATTTGCTGAGCCGGGAAGCCGAGATCATCGGCGTTTCGGATCACCTGGCCTCGGAGATCCCCGAGTTGATGGAGTTCGTCGCGCGTGGCGAGCTCGATCTTTCGAATGCCATCACGCGCGCCGTGCCGCTCGATGCGCGTTCCATCAACGGCGTACTGGACGACCTCGAGGCCTTCCGCGACGACGTGCGCTCGGTCATCCGGCCATGACGCAGGAAATCCCCCGTTCGACCGAAGTCGTGAGCGCCCAGGAAGTGCAGGCCGCGCTCGACCGCATGGCGCGCGAGGTCACGGCCCGCCTCGCGGGCAGTCATCCGCTCGTCATCACCGTCATGAATGGCGGACAGGTATTCGCGGGCCAGATGCTGCCGCGGCTGTCGTTCGCGCTCGATTGCAGCTATGTGCACGTGCGGCGCTATGGGCGTGAGACAAGCGGCGGCGAACTCGTTTGGATCGCCGGGCCGCACGATTCCGTGACGGGACGCACCGTGCTCCTGCTCGACGACATCCTCGACGAGGGCCGCACACTTGCAGCGATTCGCGCGCGGCTCGTCGAGCTGGGCGCCCGCGAGGTGCTTCTGGCCGCATTTGCGCTGAAAGAGCGCGCGACACCCGCGGAAGTCGACGCCGACTTCATTGGCGTGCGCGTTCCGGACCGCTTCGTGTTCGGATTCGGGATGGATCTCGGCGGGCTCTGGCGCAACCTGCCCTCGATACGGGCACTTGCGGAATCAGCGGACTGAGGGTCCGGTCAGCCGCCGACAGCGTGCGGCTCGATCCAGCCCATTTTCCAGGTCCACCACAGTACGGCAAAGAGGAAGATCGAGAGTCCGATGCGGATCGAGAGTGCGCGTACCATGCGCCGGGTCTCGCCCCTATTGTCGTGCACCAGGTGCAGCATGGCGGAAGCCAGGCTCACCACGATCGCGAAAAATATGAGCAGTACCAGCCACTTCACGCCAGACATCGGTCGGCCCCGCAGGTGTGGATGAGCAAGTATATCCCGACACTAGCGGCCGTCGCCGCGGTGATCCTGTTCACGGCGCTCGGCTTCTGGCAGCTCGGGCGCGCGGACGAGAAGCGTGCGGTCGCGTCGGACTTTGCGGCCGCGGGACCTGCGATCGAATGGCGCCAGATACCGGTCGATGCGCCACGCTACCAGCGTGTCTCGCTCAGCGGCCGCTTCGACCCTGCACACCAGTTCCTGCTCGACAATCGCAGCCACGAAAGCGTGGCCGGCGTCGAGGTGCTGACGCCATTCATTCTGGATGACGGCAGCGCCGTGCTGGTCAACCGCGGCTGGCTCCCGTTCGGCGCAACACGCCAGGATCTTCCCGCCATCGACGTCGACGGCGAACGGCGAACCCTCGTGGGGCGCATCGACGAGTTGCCGCGTCCCGGCATCTGGCTCAAGCCGCCCGCTGCGACAGGCTGGCCCCGGCTCGTGCAATACCCGCGCATGGAGGAACTGTCTTTCCAGCTCGGCCGCAAGCTGGCGCCGCGACAGGTGCTGCTCGATCCCGCCGTGCCGGACGGTTATGTCCGTAAATGGCTCGTGCCAGGCACGACGGCTGACCGCAATCTCGGATACGCCGTCCAGTGGTTCGCTTTCGCGGCGGCCGCGGCCGCAATCTGGTTTGTCCTCAACTTCCGCAAACGCGGAGAGACGTCATGAGCGCGATGGATGACAGGCATCGATCCGGCCGGCGCCAGCTGGTCCTGGTTGCTTCCCTGTTCATCGTCCCGCTCGCGGCGGCGGCGTGGCTCTACTTCTCGTCCGGCTGGCGTCCCGCGGTCGGATCGCACGGGGAACTGATCGATCCTCCGCGTCCGCTCGTGCCGACCGGGCTCACCCTGCCGGACGGACGCTCCCCTCCAACAGACCTTTTCCACGGACACTGGTCGCTGATTCATTTCGCCCGCAGTGCCTGCGACGAGCGTACCGAGGCGGTCCTCGACGAGCTCGCGCGCGTCAGGCTTGCGCTCGACAAGGACGCGGCGCGGCTGCGGCGCGTGCTCCTGCATTCGGGACAATGCGCGGCGATCCCGTTGCAGGCGCGCGACGCGGACCTGCTGGTGCTCCAGGCGTCCGGTCCCGCTGGCGACGCCTTCCGTGCGGCGTTTCCCGACGGCGGCGGCATTTATATAGTGGACCCGCAAGGAAACCTGATGATGAGTTACCCTGCGTCCGGCTTGGCGCGCGGCCTGCTCAAGGACCTGGAGCGACTTCTCCGCCTGTCGAACATCGGCTAGGGGATGCAATGTCCGAAACCCGGAGCCTGATCTGGTTTCGCCGAGCGGCACTCGCCGCGGTCCTGCTCTGCGCGATCGTCGTCGTCGTCGGCGCCTGGGTGCGGCTCACCGATGCCGGGCTCGGCTGCCCGGACTGGCCCGGTTGTTATGGGCACATCCATCCGTCGCAGGCGGCAGAGCGAGTCGGCGAAATCAACGCCGCCAATCCCGACCGGCCTTTCGACTACCAGAAGGCCGTCAACGAGATGGTGCACCGCTACATCGTGGGCGCACTCGCCATCCTCGTGGTCGGTCTCGCGGTGTCCTCAGTGTGGAATCGCCGCGACCCGGCCCAGCCGCGGATGCTGCCCTGGATCATCGTTGCGCTGCTTGCCGTCCAGGCGCTGCTCGGAATGTGGACCGTCACGCTTCTCCTGAAGCCGTTGATCGTGACGCTGCATCTCCTCGGCGGACTCCTGACGCTCGCCATGCTTTGGTGGCTCGCGCTCCGGCCCGCGCGGCGTGAGCTGAAAGCGGCGGAGCGGCCGGTTCGCCGGCTCGCCATCGCGGGACTCGTCGTCCTGGTCGCCCAGATCGCGCTTGGCGGATGGACCAGCACGAATTACGCCGCCGCGGCCTGCCCGGATTTCCCCACCTGCCAGGGATCGTTCTGGCCGCAGATGGATTTCGCAGATGGCTTCGTGTTGTGGCGCGGACTCGGCATCGACTACGAGGGCGGCGTGCTCGATGCGCCCGCCCGCGTTGCAATTCACTATACGCACCGTGTCGGCGCGTATGTCACGGCGATCGTGCTGGCACTGGTGGTCGCCGGCGCCTTGCGGCGGGGACAATCGACCCGGGCGAAACTGGCGGCAACGGCGGTCGCCGTTGCCGTCGTCATTCAGGTCGCGATCGGGATGAACCTCATCTGGAAAGGCTGGCCGCTGTGGCTTGGCACGGCTCACAACGCAGGCGCGGCGTTGCTCGTGCTTTCGACGGTCGCGCTGCTGCGCTCGCTGAGCCCTCGTTCCGAAGTCGGCCGCTTCCGGCCGTCATTCCGTTAGGCAATTCCGAAGAACTGGATCAGGACCGGGAACCCGGCGACGACCAGGGCCGCACAGACCGCCAGCGCCGAACGATTGAAGAGAAACATGGCCGCTCTCCTGTGAATACAGGAGTGAAGGTACCGGTCCTGATTGTTCTGATAAACCACTCAATGTTGACTTTATTGTTTCGTTTTAGTGAATAATAGTCACCATGGAAGCCTTTCAGGCCATGCAGGCTTTTGCCCGGGTTGCCGAGCTTGGATCCTTCACCCGCGCGGCCGACGAACTCGGCTTGTCCCGCGCCATGGTGAGCACGCACGTCCGGCGGCTCGAGCGGCGGTTCGGACTCAAGCTGCTCAACCGGACGACCCGTAAGGTGGCGGTCACGCCGGCGGGCTCCGATTACCTCGGGCATTGCCGGCGAGTCTTTGCCGAGCTTGCCGCTGCGGAGGAAACGCTACGGCGCGGCAAGGAACAGCCAACTGGGCGTCTGCGCGTCGACGTCGCCGGTTCCTTTGGTCGCCACATCCTGTTGCCGGCACTCCCTGAATTTCTGGCGCGCTACCCCGGCATCGACCTCGAACTGCGTTTCAACGAGCGGGTTGTCGACCTGGTGAAGGAAGGTATCGACCTCGCTGTCCGCGGCGGCAAGGTGACCGACCCTAATCTCGTTGCGCGTCCGGTCTCGCGCTCGCGCTGGATCTTCTGCGCCTCTCCCGCTTACCTCGCACGCCATGGCCGGCCCCAGACCGTCGCGGACCTGGCGCGCCACGCATTGATTGGCGGGACCACCGCGGAATCCGTGAAGCCCAGGCCCTGGCTGTTCCCGGAGGGAACTGACCCGCCTGAGGGGCTCTCCTTCGGCATCACGATCAACGAGACGGAGGCGGTGATGCTGGCGGCAGCGAACGGCGCTGGAATTGCGCAGACTCTCGACCTCATGGCGGCACGGGCGCTCATGGAAGGGCGGCTGCAAATCGTGCTGCCCGATTTCACCCAGCCCGGCCCGCCGCTCTCGATCGTCCATACGCAGGCGGCGGAGCGACTCGCACGTGTGCGCGTTTTTTCCGACTTCCTGCGCGGGTTGGTGCGGGAGGTCGCGCGGCGAGCCCGTGAAGCGACCGGCCTCGCCGAGCCGATAGGGGACATTCCCTGAAGGGGCGCGTCCCCTTCAGGATCCGCGTGATAGCATTTCCGGCCTCATGACCGCCCGCGAAGCGCATTCCCCGGCGACAGCTGGAAGGGTCTCCGCCCGGGCCCGCGACTACTTCGCGCTCACCAAGCCAAAGGTCGTCTCACTCATCATGTTCACGGCGATCGTGGGCATGTTCCTCGCCGTGCCGGGCTTCCCGCCCGCCGGCGCACTCTTCTGGGGAACGATCGGCATCGCGCTCGCGGCTTCTTCCGCCGCCGCGATCAACCACGTGCTCGACGCGCGCATCGACGCCGAGATGGCGCGGACCCGCATGCGGCCGCTGCCGCGTGGGCTGGTTTCGGAAGCTTATGCACTCTCGTTTGCCTTCGTGCTCGGCGCGGGGTCGATGCTGATCCTCGCGCTCCTCGTCAACGCACTGACGGCCGTGCTGACCTTCATCTCCATCATCGGCTATGCGATCGTCTACACGGTGTGGCTCAAGCGCGCGACGCCGCAGAACATCGTGATCGGCGGCGCGGCGGGCGCGGCACCGCCCGTGCTCGGCTGGACCGCGGTCACGGGAACCGTCAGCCCGGACGCGCTGTTGCTCTTCCTCATCATCTTTGCGTGGACGCCACCGCATTTCTGGGCGCTCGCGATCGCGCGGCGCGACGAATATGCGCGCGTCGGAATTCCGATGCTGCCGGTCACGCACGGCGTCGCCTACACGAAGCAGTTCATCTGGTACTACACGGTGCTGCTCTCCATCATCACCATGCTGCCGTTCCTGACAGGCATGTCGGGCTGGTTCTACCTGGCCGCGGCGCTCGTGCTCGATACGCTTTACCTGCGCCAGGCCTGGGCACTCCGGAAGTCGGAACGCGCGGACCTGCCGATGCGCGCATTCCGCTTCTCGATCAACTACCTGGCGCTGCTGTTCGCGGCTTTCCTCGTCGACCACTACCTGCCGCGGACTTTCTTCT
The DNA here is from genome assembly GCA_036781365.1 of Steroidobacteraceae bacterium. GTDB lineage: Bacteria > Pseudomonadota > Gammaproteobacteria > Steroidobacterales > Steroidobacteraceae > SCUD01. The sequence continues at coordinate 164,811 of DAIQBB010000002.1, forward strand.
GACGTAAACTTTCCGGGGAGGAACCTGCCATGCGCTGGGAAGGACGCCGGCAAAGCGACAACATCGAAGACCGGCGCGGCATGCGAATCAGCCGTGGCGGCATGGTCGGCGGCGGCATCGGCACGATCGCCATCGCGCTCCTCGTGATCTTTCTCGGCGGCGATCCGACGGCGGTCCTGGAGGGAGTCGGCACCGGCGGGCCAGTGCAGACAACCGAGGAGCCTTACGCGGAATCGCCGAAAGAGGCGGAGTGGCGCCAGCAGATTGCCGTCGCGCTCGCCGATACCGAGGACACGTGGAACGCGGTGTTCGCCGACCTGGGCGGACAATACCGCGAGCCGACGCTCGTCCTCTTCAATGGCGCGGTGGAGTCGGCCTGCGGCGTCGCCGAATCGGCCGTTGGGCCCTTCTACTGCCCGGCCGACCAGCAGGTCTACATTGACCTCAATTTCTTCGACCTGCTGGACGCCAAGCTCGGCGCGAAGGGCGACTTTGCGCGCGCCTACGTCGTCGCGCACGAAGTTGGCCATCACGTGCAGAACCTGCGTGGCATTTCCACGCAGGTGCACGAAACGCAGCAACGCGTCGGCCAGGTCGAGGCCAATCAGCTCTCAGTGCGGCTCGAACTGCAGGCTGATTGTTACGCAGGGCTCTGGGCGCATCGCGCCGACCGGTATGCGGGCGTCCTCGAGCCGGGCGACATCGACGAGGCGCTCGATGCCGCGAGCGCGGTGGGCGACGACAAGCTGCAACGGAGCGCAGGACGCGCGGTCGTGCCGGATTCCTTCACACACGGTAGTTCAGAACAGCGCAAGCGCTGGTTCTCCGGCGGCTTCCAGGCGGGTTCTGTCGAAGCCTGCGACACCTTCAAGGCGGCCGATCTCTGATCGTCCACAGGCATCCGGTTCCTGAGGCTTTTGCGGCGAACGCAGTCGTCAAGGCCGCGGATTACCAGGCCCAGTACGAAGAATCGATCCGGGATCCCGAAGGCTTCTGGGCAAGGATCGCGAAACGCATCGACTGGATGCGTGCGCCCACGCGCATCAAGAACGTTTCCTTCGATCCCTCGGATTTCCGCATCCGCTGGTTCGAGGACGGCGAACTCAACGTCTCGGTTAGTTGCCTCGACCGCCAGCTCGAGAAGCACGCAGGCAAGACCGCGCTGCTCTTCGAGGGCGACGATCCGTCCGTTTCGCGGCGCGTCACGTATCGCGAGCTCTACGAGGAGGTGTGCCGCTTCGGCAATGCGCTCCGCAAGCTCGGGGTGAAGAAGGGCGACCGCGTCACCATCTACATGCCGATGATCCCGGAGGCCGCGGTCGCGATGCTCGCCTGCGCCCGAATTGGCGCAATCCATTCAGTCGTGTTCGGCGGCTTCTCGCCCGAATCGCTCGCGGGTCGCATCGGCGATTGCGCCTCCACGATCGTTATCACGGCTGACGAGGGCCTGCGCGGCGGCAAGAAAGTTCCGCTGAAGGCGAACGTCGACTCGGCAATCGCAGCGCATGGCCTCGCCGTGAAGAATGTCGTCGTCGTCCGCCGCACCGGCGCGCCGGTCGCGTGGGTCGAGGGTCGCGACCTGCGCTACGAGGAAATCACGGCTGCCGAGCCCGCGGCCTGCGAGCCAGAACGGATGAACGCGGAAGATCCGCTCTTCATCCTCTACACCTCCGGCTCCACCGGAAAACCGAAAGGCGTGCTCCACACGGGCGGTGGCTACCTCGTCTACGTGAATTACACCTTTGCCTGCGTGTTCGACTACCGCGAGGACGACGTCTACTGGTGCACGGCCGACGTCGGCTGGGTGACCGGGCACAGCTACATCGTGTACGGCCCGTTGTCGAACGGCGCGACGAGCCTGATGTTCGAGGGCGTGCCGAACTTTCCCGACGCCTCGCGCTTCTGGCGCGTGGTCGACAAGCACAAGGTCACGATCTTCTATACCGCGCCCACCGCGATTCGCGCGCTCATGCGGGAGGGCGACGTACCGGTCAAGGCCGCCTCGCGAGCCTCGCTGCGGCTCCTCGGTACCGTCGGCGAGCCGATCAATCCCGAAGTCTGGGAGTGGTATCACCGCGTCGTGGGAGACGGCCGCTGCCCGATCGTCGACACCTGGTGGCAGACGGAAACGGGAGGAATCCTGATTTCGCCGCTGCCGGGCGCGACGATGCTGAAAGCCGGTTCCGCCACGCTGCCGCTGCCCGGCGTGCGCCCTGCGCTCGTCGACGGCCATGGCCACATCCGCGAGGGCGCGGCCGACGGCAATCTCGTGCTCCTCGACAGCTGGCCGGGCCAGATGCGCACAGTGTACGGCGATCACGACCGGTTCATACACACCTATTTCACGCATTTCCGCGGCAAGTATTTCACCGGCGACGGCGCGCGCCGCGACGAGGATGGCTACTGGTGGATCACGGGGCGCGTCGATGACGTCATCAACGTCTCCGGCCACCGCATCGGCACGGCGGAGGTCGAGAGCGCGCTCGTCTCGCATTCGAATGTCGCGGAAGCGGCGGTCGTCGGCTTCCCGCACGACATCAAGGGCCAGGGCATCTACGCCTATGTCACCCTGAAGAGCGGCGTGGCTGCGACCGATGCACTACGCGCCGAACTCGCCCAGTGGGTGCGAAAGGAGATCGGGCCGATCGCACAGCCGGATCACATCCAGTGGGCGCCGGGGCTTCCGAAGACCCGGTCCGGCAAGATCATGCGCCGGATACTCCGCAAGATCTCCGCCAACGAGCACGAGCAGCTCGGCGACACGTCGACCCTCGCCGATCCTGCCGTCGTCACCGATCTCGTCGCGAACCGCCGACAGGGCGGAAGCTGATGCGGCTCATTGCAGCCGCGTGCGCATTCTCATTCGCCTTCGCTGCTGCCGCCGAATCGCGGCTCACGCTCGCGACCTGGAACCTCGAGTGGATGATGACGCCGGAAACCTTCGACGCGCTTGCGTCGGCCTGCAACAAGCAAGGACATCGTGCGCGCGGCGATGAGCGCTCGATTCCATGTGACCTGGTCCCGAAGGCGCGGTGGAGCGAAGACGATCTTGCGCGGCTGCGCGGGTTTGCAGCGAAGCTGCCCGCGGACGTGATCGCGCTCCAGGAGATCGACGGCGTGGCCGCGGCCCGGGCGATCTTCCCGGACCGCGAGTTCTGTTTCACGAAGCGCCGCCATGTGCAGAACGTCGGATTCGCGATCAGGCAGGGCCTCAAGTTCCGTTGCAACCGTGACGTTCGCGCACTTGGCTTGCCCGAGAACGACGTGCGCTGGGGCGCGGACCTCACGATCGAACCCGGAACGGCGCGCGAGACGCGCCTCCTTGCGGTACACCTGAAGGCGTCATGCAATCGGGACCCCCTTACCAACGAGCGGCCCGATTGCCGGACGCTTCAGCGGCAGGTGCCCGTGCTCGAAGACTGGATCGACCGCCGCGCTCGCGCGAACGAGGCCTTCGGCGTCATCGGCGACTTCAATCGACGATTCGACAGCGAGCGGGAAGCGGCACGCGACGCGAAGGGCGCCATTGTCTCGATCTGGCCCGAGATCGACGACGGCGACCCGCCGGGCGCCGACCTCCTGAACCCGGCCGTCGACCAGGGCGCAGCGGGTTGCGGCAATTCATACGGCAAGCGCATGCCGATCGACTACCTTATTCTTGGCGAGCGGCTGGCGCGGCGGCTGGTGGCGGGCTCGTACCGCGTCCACGACTACCCGGAAGGCAGCCGCTGGCCCGATCACTGCGTGATCTCGATCGAACTGGATGGGGAGCGCTGAAATGGCCTATGACAAGGACAACATTTTTGCCCGCATCGTCCGCGGCGAGATCCCCTGCCACAAGGTGTTCGAGGACGCGGACACGATCGCTTTCATGGACGTCATGCCGCAGGCCGAAGGACACACGCTGATCGTGCCGAAAGCCGCGGGCGAGGACATCTTCACGACGCCGCCCGACTCGGTCGCAGCCGCGATCCGCACGGCGCAGAAAATTGCGCGCGCCATCAAGAAGGCGTTCTCGCCGCCCGGCGTGATGATCGCGCAGCTGAACGGGCCCGCCGCGGGCCAGAGCGTTTTCCACCTGCACTTTCACGTGATCCCGCGCTACACCGGCAAGGATCTCGGGATCCACGCCGCCGATCCGGTCGATCAGGCGACGCTGGCCGCGCACGCGGCGCGCATCCGCGCGGCGCTGTGAGGGGATGACAGTGGCCACCGCCGACATCGTCCAGTTCTACCAGCGCCTGCTCGGCGTCGCCTGCCTTTCGCTGATCGCGCTACTCGTGTACAAGATCATCGAGCCGTTCCTTGGGCCCATCGCCTGGGCGCTGTTCATCGGGTTCCTGCTGCAACCGGCCCAGGCGCGATTCGGCAAATGGCTGCGCGGACGCACGTCCATTTCGGCTTTCCTGCTCACGATCCTCGTGCTCCTGCTCTTCCTCGGTCCGATGACCGCGCTCGCCGTCGCTTTCGCGCAGCAGGCCGCCGAGCTCGCGGGCCGGCTGCACGCCTGGATGGGCACGCAGCAAAGTACGACATTCAGCGACATTAGCCAGATGCCGGTCGTCGGTTCCCTGCTGAACTGGCTTGATCAGAACCTCGAGATCAGCACGACCACGGTGCAGGCCTGGGTGATCGAGGGCAGCAAGCGCCTGTTCGAGCAGCTCGCGTCCTTCGGAGGAGTCGCCTTCCTCGGTGCAGTGGGCACCGTGCTCTCGTTCACGGTGATGCTGTTCATACTCTTCTTCATCATCCGCGACGGACGCGCCATCGCGAAGCTCGGCGCGGCGCTCGTTCCGCTCGCGCCCGACCGGCGCGAGGAGCTCGCCGATCGCCTTTCGTCCGTCACCCGTGCCGTCGTTCGCGGCACCGTGGTGACGGCCATCGTCCAGGGCCTCCTGCTCGGAATCGCCTTCGCGGTCGTCGGCTTGCCGGCGCCGGTCGTCTTCGGTGTCCTCGGCGCGGTGCTTTCGGTCGTGCCCTTCGGCGGCACGGCGCTGGTCTGGGTGCCGGCCGTCATCGTCCTGATGATCCAGGGGTCCTACACGCCGGCCGGCATCCTGCTCGCATTCGGCGTGGTCGTGAGCAGCGTGGACAACTTCCTGAAGCCGCTCCTTATTTCCGGGCAGACGGTGCTCCCGACGCTCGCCGTCTTCATCGGCGTGCTGGGCGGCCTCGCTGCTTTCGGCATGATCGGGCTCTTCCTCGGCCCGGTCGTCATCGCGCTCGTGCTCGCGCTCATCGAGTTCGCGAAGGAAAAGAAGAAATAAGCGAAGGGCCGTGTCCCTTCATAAAAGGGGACGGTCACCTTTTCCCGAAGGACCGAAGGAAAAGGTGACCGTCCCCTTTTATGAAGCGACCCGCCCCCTTCGTTTAGAATCCGCCCTCCCATGTCCGACCACGACCTCCTCCAGTCGCTGAACGACGAACAGCGTGCCGCCGTGACGGCGCCGATCGGGCCCGTGCTCGTCCTCGCGGGCGCCGGCAGCGGGAAAACCCGCGTCCTGACGCACCGTGCCGCCTGGCTGATCCTCGAACACGGTGTCTCACCGCACGGCCTGATGGCCGTCACGTTCACCAACAAGGCCGCATCCGAAATGCGCGGGCGAATCGAGTCGCTTCTCGGCATGCCGGCCGATGCGCTCTGGATCGGGACCTTCCACGGCCTCTCGCACCGCATGCTCCGCCGCCACTGGCGGGAGGCCCGCCTGCCGCAGTCCTTCCAGATCCTCGACGAGGACGACCAGCAGCGCCTCGTGCGGAAGATCATCCGCGAGCAGAAGCTCGACGAGCAGCGCTGGATTCCCCGCGAGGTCCAGGGGTTCATCAACTCCAGCAAGGACGAGGGCCGCCGCTCGAAGAGCATCTCCGATCGCAATGACCCGACACGCAAGCAGCTAGTCAAGCTCTACGAGCTGTACGAAAAACGCTGCGAGCAGGCGGGCGTCGTGGACTTCGCCGAGCTCCTGCTGCGAAGCTTCGAGCTGCTTCGTGACGTCCCGGATCTCGGCGATTACTACCGCGACCGTTTCCGTCACGTCCTCGTCGACGAGTTCCAGGACACGAACGGCATCCAGTACGACTGGCTGAAGCAACTCGCAGGCAAGGGCGGCGCGCCCTTCGTCGTCGGCGATGACGATCAGTCCGTGTACCGGTGGAGAGGTGCCCGAGTCGAGAACATGCAGCATTTCCGCCGCGCATTTAGTGCGACTGTTTACAAGCTGCAGCAGAACTACCGCTCGACGGCCGTTATCCTCGCGGCCGCAAATGCCGTGATTGCAAAGAACACGGATCGAATGGGCAAGGAGCTGTGGACCGCCGCGAAAGGCGGCGAGCCGATCCGCGTCTACGCGGCTTTCAACGAGCGCGACGAGGCCGACTTCGTCATCGACCGCATCCGCGAGCACGAGCGGCGCGGCCTGCCGCTCGCCGCCGCCGCGATCCTGTATCGCTCGAACGCCCAATCCCGCGCGTTCGAGGAAACGCTCATGGCTTCACGCATTCCGTACCGCGTGTACGGAGGCCTCCGATTCTTCGAGCGTGCCGAGATCAAGGACGCGCTCGCGTATCTCCGCCTCACGCAGTTGCGCGACGACGACATCGCCTTCGAGCGCGTCGTCAACCTGCCCACGCGCGGAATCGGCGGCGCGACGCTCGACCTGCTCCGGAACGACGCACGCGACCACGGCCGCAGCCTCTGGCTGGCGGGCCAGGAAATCGCAACTGCATTACCCTCGCGTGCAGCTGGCGCGCTTCGCGGGTTCTTCGCCCTGATCGACCGCCTCGCGGCCGCCATCGCCGAGATGCCCCTGCACGAGCAGGTGCAGCATGTCATCCAGCATTCGGGTCTTCGCGATCATCACGCGCGCGAGAAGGAAAGCAAGGGCGAAGCCCGCGTCGAGAACCTCGACGAACTCGTGAATGCGGCCGAGGGGTTCGAACCTGAGAACGACGATGGCCTCTCGCCACTCGCTTCGTTTCTCGCGCACGCAACACTCGAGTCGGGCGAGACCCAGGCAGCAACCGGTCTCGATTGCGTGCAGCTCATGACGCTGCACGCCGCGAAGGGTCTGGAGTTTCCGACCGTATTCGTCGTCGGGCTCGAAGAAGGCCTGTTCCCCTCGGAGCGCTCAGCCTTCGACGCCGACAAGCTGCCGGAAGAGAGGCGGCTCTGCTACGTAGGGCTCACGCGGGCAATGCAGCGGCTCTACCTCACGCATGCGGAAAGCCGCCGCATCTTCGGCCGCACCACGTACCGCGACCCCTCGCGATTCCTGTCGGAGCTGCCGCCCGAGGCGCTGGAGGATGTCCGTCCCCGCATCTCCGTGAGCCGGCCGCTCTATGCTTCCGAGCGCATAGCCTTCGCCGTGCCTGCCCCTGACGCCGTGCCGCGCCGGCGCTCGCGCGCGATGCCGATTGCCGGCGAGGACCTCCCGATGAGGCTCGGCACGCGCGTCCGGCACGCGAAGTTCGGCGAGGGCACGGTGCTGCGGTTCGAGGGTCAGGGCGATAGCCGCCAGGTTCACGTGAACTTCGAGAACGTCGGCCAGAAGATCCTGATGTTCGATCTGGCGCGCCTGGAACAGATCTCTTGATCCGCGAATGGCGCTGGCCCGCCCCGCGTGCGGGATCCGGCGGGGTTTCTCGCTCGCGAACTCTGCCGAAATTTTAAGAGTTCGCTCGCGAGAACCCCGCCACCTCGCACGCGGGGCGAGACGCTGCCGGGCGCGCGGACAAGCGAGCCGGGACCCCACGAGTGAGCGACTAAAGTTCCGGCGGAGCGAACGAGCGGGAGTCCCGGCTTGCGCAGTCCGCGCGACCGCGTGTGCGCTAGAATCCGCCACGCGATGAGGGAGGTCACTTGAAGATAATCATCCTCGGCGCCGGCCAGGTCGGCAGCACAGCCGCGCAGCAGCTCGCGCGGGAGCAGGCGAACGACGTCACCGTGGTGGATACGCGAGACGAGGTCCTGCGCGAGCTGCAGGACCGCCTCGACATCAGCACCGTCTCCGGCAATGCGGCGCACCCGGCGACGCTCCTCGCCGCGGGCAGCAAGGGCGCCGACCTCCTCGTCGCGCTGACCTCGAGCGACGAGGTCAACATGATTGCCTGCCAGATCGCATGGACGCTGTTCCGCACGCCGACCAAGATCGCCCGCATCCGCTCGGGCGATTATTACGGCCGGCCGGAGCTCTTCGGCGAGAACGCGATTCCCGTCGACCTTGCGATCAGCCCGGAACAACTCGTCACCGATTACGTCGAGCGGCTGATCCGCTATCCCGGCGCGCTGCAGGTGCTCGAATTCGCCGAGGGCCGCGTGCTCCTTGTCGGCATGCGCGCGCTGAAGGGCGGCAAGCTGGTCGGCCACCAGCTCCAGGCCCTGCGCACGCACATCCCGAACCGCGAGGTGCGCGTCGCCGCGATTTATCGCGGCGGCCGGAGCATCCAGCCCGAGGGGGACACGACGATCGAGGAACACGACGAGGTGTTCTTCGTCGCGGCCCGCGAGGATATGCGCTTCATGATGAAGGAGCTCTCCACCGAGGAGGCGAGCGTGCGACGCGTGGTCATCGCCGGCGCGGGCAATATCGGCTTCCGCCTCGCGCAAGCCCTGGAGGACCGGGTTCAGGTCAAGCTGATCGAGCGCAGCCCCGAGCGGTCGCGACGCGCGGCTGAAACCCTGCGAAACACGCTCGTGCTGACGGGCAACGCCGCGGACGAGGACCTGCTGCTCGAGGAAAACATCGACGATGCGGACGCCTTCGTCGCGGTGACGAATGCCGAGGAAGCCAACATCCTCTCGGCGATGCTCGCCAAGAAGCTCGGCGCGCGCCGCGTCATGGCGCTCATCAACAAGCCCTCCTATGCCGAGCTGATGGAGGGCGGCCCGATCGATATCGCGATCTCGCCGCAGACGGTCACGATCGGCGCACTGCTCGAGCACGTGCGGCGCGGTGACGTCGTGCGCGTCCACTCGCTGCGGCGCGGCGCCGCGGAGGCCATGGAGGCCATCGTCCACACCGACGGGCGCAGTTCGCCGATTGCTGGCAAGCGCATCGAGGAGATCGATTTGCCTGAAGGCACCGCGATCGGCGCGGTCGTGCGCGGAAGCGAAGTGATCATGGCGCACCACGACACGGTGATCGAGGCGGAGGACCACGTGATCCTCTTCCTGACCGACCGTCGTCACGTGGACGCCGTCGGGCGCCTGTTCCAGGCGGGCATCCGCACGTGAACTTCTCGATGGCGCAGCGGATCCTCGGCCTGATGCTGATGATCTTCAGCCTGACGATGCTGCCGCCGATCGGTGTTTCCCTGCTCTATGCCGACGGCCACTGGCAGCCATTCCTCGCTTCGGCAGCCATCATCGTCTCGGCCGGGCTGCTCCTCTGGCTTCCTGCGCGCAATACGCGACGCGAGCTGCGCCTGCGCGACGGATTCCTCATCGTCTCGGTGTTCTGGGTCTTTCTCGGCCTCGCAGGAGCAACGCCTCTATTCCTGAGCGACGCACCGGATCTCTCCTTCACGGATTCCGTGTTCGAAGCGGTGTCCGGATTCACGACCACGGGCGCAACGGTCATCGTCGGGCTCGAGCAGCTGCCAAAATCGATTCTCTATTACCGCCAGCAGATTCAGTGGTTCGGCGGCATGGGCATTATCGTGCTCGCGGTCGCGATCCTGCCGATCCTCGGCATCGGCGGCATGTCGCTCTACAAGGCGGAAACACCGGGCCCGATGAAGGACCAGAAGCTGACGCCGCGAATCACGCAGACGGCGAAGGCGCTCTGGGCGATTTACGTGATGCTGACGATCGCCTGCATTGCGGCTTACTGGCTCGCAGGCATGAATCTCTTCGACGCCGTCGCGCATGCATTCAGCACCGTCTCGACCGCCGGCTTCTCGCCCTACGACGCGAGCCTTGCCCATTTCGACAACGTCGCGGTCGAAATGGTGGCGACTGTCTTCATGTTCCTCGGCGGCGCGAGCTTCGCGCTTCATTTCACGGTGCTGAAGCGCAAGGACCCGGCCGTCTACTGGCGCGACACCGAGTTCAAGGCCTACTTCCTGATCGTGGCGGTCGTCACGGGATTCGCGAGCCTCTACCTCTTCGCGATGGGCGAATTTCCGACGCACATCGAATGCCTGCGCCACGCCGCTTTCCAGGTCGTCTCCATGCAGACGACCACCGGGCTACTGACGGAGGGCTTCGCGCACTGGCCGGGCGCATTGCCGGCGCTCCTGGTGCTCCTGTCCTTCGTCGGCGGCTGCGCGGGATCGACGACCGGCGGCATGAAGGTGATCCGCTGGCTCGTCATCTTTCGCCAGGGCGTCGCGGAGCTCAAGCAGCTCGTGCACCCGAACGCCGAAGTGCCAGTGAAGCTGGCGGGGCGTCCCGTTCCGCAGCGGATCATCATGGGCGTCGGCGGCTACTTCGCGATGTACCTCATCGTATTCGCGGCCCTGATGCTCCTCCTCATGATGTTCGACATGGACCAGGTCACAGCCTGGTCCGCCGTCGCGGCGTCGCTCAACAACGTGGGCCCCGGGCTCGCCGAAGTAACGATGACTTTCCGCGACGTGTCCGACTCTGCGAAATGGGTTTGCGCCCTCGCTATGCTGATCGGGCGACTCGAGATCTTCGCGCTGCTCCTCCTGTTGACGCCCGCGTTCTGGGAGCGCTGACGTGCCGCTTCGCCGCAACCTCGAGCTGATGCTGGAGCGCGGTCAGGATTCTCCGCTCCTGCGCTACGCGCTTGGGCAGGAATGCCTGAAGGACAACGACCTCGTCGCCGCGATCGATCACTTGCGGCAAGCCGTGGACCAGAACCCGCGCTACTCCGCGGCCTGGAAGGCGCTCGGCGAGGCGCATTCCCGCTCCGGTTCCGTCGAACGCGCGGCGGATGTCTACGAGCGCGGCATCGCCGCCGCTCGCGAAGCCGGCGACCTCCAGGCCGCGAAGGAAATGGAAGTGTTCCTCAAGCGGCTGCGCAAGGCCCGCTAGGATGTACGAGACGAGGCGGCAACCCTTGTTGCGCGGCGCGGCCTTCGCGCGCCGGCTGATCTTGCACACCGCTACCGCCCTGCTGCTCGTGCTCGGCTCGCTCGCGATCGGCATGGCCGGCTACGCGCATTTCGAGAAGCTCTCCGCGCTCGACGCGTTTCTCGAGACAAGCATGCTCCTTGGCGGCATGGGACCGGTTCACCTGCCGCAGTCCGATGCGGGCAAGCTTTTTGCCGGCCTGTTCGCGCTTTACGCGGGCCTCGTCTTCATCGCGACCGCTGCGCTCATTCTCGGACCCATACTCCATCGGGTGCTGCACCGCTTCCACTGGGACAAGGAATGACGGCGGCCATCGCATGATCGGCCTGCTACAGCGGGTCGACGGCGCGTCCGTCGAAGTTGAAGGCCGCGACATCGCGCGCATCGGCGCGGGACTTCTCGTGCTCGTAGGCGTCGAGCGTGGCGACGACGAGGCAACCGCCGACCGCCTGCTCGAGCGACTCGTGAACTATCGCGTCTTCGCGGACTCGCAGGGACGCATGAACCTCTCGTTGATCGACACCGGCGGCGCGCTGCTCCTGGTGCCGCAGTTCACGCTGGCGGCCGACACGTCCAAGGGCCAGAGGCCCGGATTCAGCCTTGCGGCTTTACCCGCCGATGCCGAGCGCCTCTTCGGCTTTATGGCAAAGCGCGCCGAAAAGCGCCTCCCCGGCGCGCAATGGGGCCGCTTCGGCGCCCATATGCGGGTGTCGCTCATCAACGACGGTCCGGTGACATTCTGGATCCGGGTGCCTCCTCACGAAGGCCCGCAGGGGATTGGCGTATCATGATGTGGTACCGCCAGGTGCGCGGGCCGGAGTCATCGACATGGGTATTGGTTTTCGCGAACTGCTGATCATCCTCGCGATCGCGCTGCTGATTTTCGGGGCGAAGAAGTTGCGCAACATCGGCTCGGACCTCGGCGCCGCCGTCCGCGGATTCAAGAAATCCATGAACGACGGCGAGAGCGAGGAGTCCGACAAGAAGCTTTCACAGGAAAGCCGTCCGGACGCGGACTTCAGCGCGGGCAAGGGCGACCGCGACAGCGCCGACTCTTCCAAGAAAGCGTAAGGCTCGATGTTCGAGGTCGGTTTCACCGAGATCATCCTGATCCTCGGCATCGCGCTGTTGGTGCTGGGCCCGGAGAAACTTCCCAAGCTCGCGAACCAGGTCGGCCGCTGGGCCGGCCGCGCACGCGCAATGGCGCGCCAGCTCCGGCAGCAGCTCGACGAGGAAGTCACGATCATCGACAAGGACGACTTCGGCCCGGCCGTGCGACGCCCGCCCGGCACGCCCGCGGTCGGCACGCCGCCCCCCTCGACTCCGTCACCTGTTCCACCGACGACGAAACCTGATCCTCAGAAGCCCGAGGACAATCCGCCGCCATGAGCGACGCGGACGCGGGCGAGGAGAAACTCACTGAAAGCACGCTGCTCTCGCACCTGCTCGAGCTGCGCGATCGCCTGCTCCGCGCGCTCGTCGCGACGCTCGTGATCGCGCTGCCCTGTCTCTACTTTGCGAATGACATTTTCACGTGGCTCTCGGAACCGCTCCGGAGCCAGTTGCCCGAAGGCGCGCGCCTCATCGCGACCTCGGTCGTCGCCCCCTTCATGACGCCGTTCAAGCTCGCGCTGTTCGCTGCGATCTTCCTCGCGATGCCGGTGATCCTTTACCAGGTCTGGGCCTTCGTCGCGCCCGGCCTTTACCGGCACGAGCGGCGCTTTGCGCTGCCGCTCTTCGTGTCGAGCGTGATCCTCTTCTACGGAGGATCCGCATTCGCGTATTTCGTCGTCTTCCCGGTGATTTTCGGCTTCTTCGTCAACACGACGCCGGTGGGCGTCGAGATGATGACCGACATCACGCAGTACATGGATTTCGCGGTGCTGCTCTTCTTCGCCTTCGGCCTCGCGTTCGAGATCCCGGTGGCGACCGTGCTGCTCGTCCGCACCGGCCTCGTCCACCGAGAAACGCTTTCGAAAAACCGCGGCTACGTGCTGCTCGCGATCTTCATCATCGCGGCGTTCCTGACGCCGCCGGATCCCGTGTCGCAGACACTCATGGCGCTGCCCATGTACGCGCTCTACGAAGGGGGCGTACTCATGTCACGCGTGCTCGTGCGCGACAAGGCGCCCGACGCCGAGCACGATCCGGCTTGATGTTGCACCGCACTATGTCGGAGACTCGCCCGACTTCGGATTAATCAGGGGCTGCTGCATGACCCAAGACCTCAACATCCCGCCGGGGAATTTACTCGGCCATCCGAAAGGCCTGTACCTGCTTTTCGTCACCGAGATGTGGGAGCGCTTCAGCTACTACGGGATGCGGGCGCTCCTCGTGTTGTATGCCGCGGCTGCGATGCACGCGGCGAATCCCGGCCTCGGCTGGGCGGATCCCCAGGCGCTGAAGCTTTATGGCTGGTACACGGGTTTCGTCTACCTGACGCCGATCTTCGGTGGCTGGCTGGCCGACAATTTCCTTGGCCAGCGCAAGGCCGTGATCATCGGCGGCGTCATCATGGCGCTGGGCCAGTTCACGCTCGCTGCGCCCCTCGACACCATGGGCATGTCCGGCGCCGTTTCGCTGTCCGCGCTCGGCATAGATTTCCCCGCAACACCGACCAGTTTCTACGTCGGCCTCCTGTTGATGGTCATCGGCAACGGTTTCTTCAAGCCGAACATTTCGACGATGGTGGGCGACCTCTATCCGCAGGGCGACGCGCGGCGCGACGGCGCCTTCGTCATCTTCTACATGGGAATCAATCTCGGCGCCTTCCTCGCGCCGCTCGTCTGCTCGACTCTCGCCGAGGATCCGGCCTACGGCTGGCGAGTCGGCTTCATCGCTGCCGGCATCGGCATGTGTCTGTCCGTGCTGATACAGCTCGCATTTGCGCAGCGCTATATCGGCAACGTCGGGCGCGAGCCGGCAGCCCACCGTTCGCTCCGCATGGCGGGCGGCACCAAGCAGCCGCTCACCAAGATCGAACGCGACCGCCTGCGCGTGATCTTCGTTATCTTCACATTCGTCGTGATCTTCTGGGCCACGTTCGAGCAGGCCGGCGGCCTCATGAACCTGTTTGCCGACAAATACGCGGACCGTCAGGTCGGTTCCTTCCTCGTGCCGACGGGCTGGTTCCAGTCGCTCAATCCGTTCTTCATCGTGCTGCTTGGCATACCGTTTTCGATGCTCTGGACGAAGCTCGGCGCGAGCGGCCGGAATCCGCCGACGCCGGTCAAGATGTACCTCGGCCTCGCGCAGGTCGCGCTCGGCTTCGTCTTTCTCGTCATCGCCGTATTCGAGATGCAGCGATCGGGCGACATGAAGTCGAGCATGGTCTGGCTCGTTCTCGCCTACCTGTTCCATACAACCGGTGAGTTGTGCATCAGCCCGGTCGGACTTTCGATGGTCACGAAGCTCGCGCCGCTGCGACTCGGCTCCCTGATGATGGGCGTCTGGTTCCTGGTCAATTTCTTCGGCAATACGCTCGCCGGTTACATCGGCGCATTCACCGAGAACATGGGCCAGTACGGCTGGATGGTGAAAATCGCAGCCGATTTCGGCGTCAGGGCGGAACAGGCCGGGCTCCTCGGCGTCTTCGGCGGGCTGGCTGTCGTGCTGCTCATGTTCAGCTTGCTGCTGTGGGCTTTGTCTGGCCGCATCGTCGAGTGGATGCACGGCGCCGAAAAGACGACGAAGTGAAGAATCGCATGCAACGCATCGGTATCGTGCTCTGCCTGACTGGAATGCTCGCCGCCTGCGGCAGCGACCATGCCGATGGGAAGAACAAGGACGAAACCGCCGACGAATTCGTCGCCCGCGCAAACCGCGAGCTCACCGACATCGGAACCGAATACGCGCAGGCCTCCTGGGTCCAGCTCACCTACATCACGCCGGACACCGAGGCGCTCTCGGCGAAGGCCTACGAGCGCTACCAGGCGGTCTTTGCAAGACTCATCGCGGAATCCAGGGCCCACGAAGGCAAGGAGATGTCGCCGGAATCCGCCCGCGCCATGGAACTCCTGAAGTTCGGGCTCGCCGCGCCGGCGCCGAATGACCCGGCAAAGCGCACCGAGATCGCCGAGATCGAAACGCGCATGACCTCGATGTACGGCGCGGGCAAGTACTGCCCGAAGGGTCCCGAGAGCTGCCAGAACATCGACGACATCGCCAAGACGCTTGCCACCAGTCGCGATTGGGACGAGCAGCTCGAGGCCTGGAAGGGCTGGCATTCGATTTCCCCGCCGATGCGCAAGGATTACCAGCGCTTCGTCGAGCTCGCGAACGAAGGCGCCGTCGGCCTCGGCTTCAGGGACCTGGGCGAACTCTGGCGCGCCGGCTACGACATGAGCCCGGCCGAGTTCGAGTCCGAGACCGAGCGGCTGTGGACACAGGTGAAGCCGCTCTACGACGGCCTTCATTGCTACGCGCGCGGCAAGCTGCAGGAGAAATACGGCAAGGATCGGGTGCCGGACGGCAAGCCCGTGCCCGCGCATCTCTTCGGAAACATCTGGGCGCAGCAGTGGAACAACATCTATCCGCTGCTCGAGCCCTATCCCGGCGTGTCGAACCTGAACGTCACTTCCGCGCTAGAGAAGCAGGCTTACGACGCCGTCCGCATGACGCGCTCCGCAGAGTCGTTTTATACCTCGTTGAGTTTCCAGGAGCTGCCCAAGAGCTTCTGGGAGCGCTCGATGCTGACGCGCCCACGTGACCGCGACGTCGTCTGCCACGCGAGCGCGCACGACATGGACGGCAAGGGCGACGTCCGCATCAAGCAGTGCATCCTGCCGACCGAGGAAGAGCTCTACACGATCTATCACGAGCTCGGGCACATCTTCTACGACCTGAGCTACATCAAGCAGCCCTATCTCTTCAAGGACGGCGCGCACGACGGCTTCCACGAGGCCGTCGGCGACACCATCAACCTGTCGATGACGGAGGGCTATCTCTCGGGCGCAGGTCTCCTGCCGAAGGGCACGAAGTCGAGCCGCGAGGCGGTGATCAATCGCCAGATGAAAGTCGCGAGCGAGAAGATCGCTTTCCTGCCATTCGGCAAGCTTGTCGACCAGTGGCGCTGGGGCGTGTTCTCGGGCGCAATTCTGCCCGAGAAGTATAACGAGGCCTGGTGGGAACTCCGCCGCAAATATCAAGGCGTCGACGCGCCGATTCCGCGGACCGAAGCCGATTTCGACCCGGGCGCGAAGTACCACGTGCCAGGCAACACGCCGTACACGCGCTACTTCCTCTCATTCGTCATGCAGTTCCAGTTCCATCGGGCGCTCTGCGAGAAGGCGGGCTTCAAGGGGCCGCTGCACGAGTGCTCGATCTTCGGCAGCGAAGAGGCCGGCCGCGGCTTCCAGGAGATGCTCGCGCTTGGACGCAGCAAGCCCTGGCAGGACGCGCTCGAGAAGCTGACCGGCACGCGGCAGATGGATGCGACAGCGATCGTCGAGTACTTCCAGCCGCTTATGCAGTGGCTGGACGAACAGAACCGCGGCCGCGAGTGCGGCTGGTAACAACAAGAGCCGACTGAATAGGGGATTGCATATGAACGCGCATGATCCGGCGCAGCTGACCGTACGCGCCATCGTCCTGTCGCTGATCCTCGCCGTCCTGCTCGCGGCGGCGAATGCCTACCTCGGACTCTTCGCCGGCCTCACGGTAGCGACCGCAATTCCTGCCGCGGTCATCTCCATGGGCGTGCTGCGCCTGATGGGCCGCTCGAATATCCTCGAGAACAATATCGTTGCGACCGGCGCATCGGCCGCCTCCTCGATCGCTGCCGGCACGATTTTCACGATCCCGGCGCTCGTGATCATGGGCCACTGGACCCGGTTCGATTACTGGTGGGTGCTTTCCATTGCGGGACTGGGCGGCTTGCTCGGCGTGCTGTTCTCGGTACCGCTGCGCCGGACGCTGATCCTTGACCAGAAGCTCCAGTTTCCGGAGGGCGTCGCAACGGCCGAGGTGCTGAAAGTCGGAGAAGACCCTGGCCGTGGTCTCAAGGCACTTTCGCTCGCCGCCGCGACGGGCGCGATCTTCAAGCTCGCGACCGCGGGATTCCGCCTGTCGCCCGAATCGTTTGCCGTGGCGCGTTTTTTCGGCGAGCGAACGATCGGCTTCTTCGGCATCAACCTGTCGCCCGCCCTGCTCGGCGTCGGCTTCATCGTCGGATTCAACATCGGCTGCCTGATGCTCTCGGGCGGCGCGCTGTCCTGGTGGGTGTTCATTCCGATCTACAACAATTTCATGGTCGACGGGAACCCGTCCCTTGCAGCGGAACTCGCCGGCTTGTCCGCAGCAGATGCCGCAGGACTGATCTGGACTCGGCAGATTCGATATATCGGCGTGGGCGCGATGCTGATCGGCGGGCTCTGGTCGCTCTGGTCGCTGCGGAAATCCCTGTTGTCCGGCATACGGACCGGCATGACGCTGAAGGCCGGCTCCACGGCGGGCGTTCCGCATACCGAGCGGGACCTGCCGATGAAGTTGGTCCTGTCAGGCATCGTGCTCTTCGTACTGCCGATATTCGCGCTCTACAACGCGGTGGTCGACAGCCTCGGCATTGCGTTCACGATGGCCGTCATCATGGTGATCGCCGGATTCGTGTTCTCCTCGGTGAGCGGATACATGGCGGGACTCGTCGGTTCCTCGAACAACCCGGTGTCCGGCATCACGATCTCGACAATTCTATTTGCCTCACTCGTGCTGCTCGCAATGATGGGCGCGGATTCCACGGCCGGTCCCGTCGCCGCGATCATGATCGGCGCGGTGACATGCAGCGCGGCGGCAGTCGCGGGCGACAATCTCCAGGACCTGAAGGCCGGCCAGCTCGTCGGCGCGACGCCCTGGCGGCAACAGGTGATGCTCGCCATCGGTGCGGTCGCCTGCGCGGCAGTCATGGCGCCAGTGCTCAACCTGCTGCTCGAGGCCTACGGAATCGGCACGCCGGCGCGCGAAGGCGTCCGCGCGCTCGCCGCGCCGCAAGCGACACTGATGGCATCGGTCGCTAGCGGAATATTCCGCGGCGGCCTGCCCTGGAACATGGTGTCGATCGGCGCCGTGGTCGGCGCGCTCACGATTGCGCTCGATGAATGGCTCAAGGCACGCGGCGCGAGCTGGCGTGCGCCGGTACTTGGCGTGGCCATAGGCATTTACCTCCCACTCGAGCTGACGACGCCGATTTTTGCGGGCGGGCTGATCGCGGAGCTCGCAACCCGCTGGCACAAGCAGCGTAATCCCGGCGGCGATCCGGAGAAACTGAAGCAGATGGGGCTCCTGTTCTCCGCGGGCCTCATCGCGGGCGAGGCCATCGTCGGCGTCCTGATCGCGATACCGATCGTCCTGACAGAGGACGCAAATGCGCTTGCGGTCGCCGAATCGTTCCAGCCCGGGCAATGGGCGGGACTCGCCGCGCTCGCGCTCGTCGGCTGGTGGATGCATTCCGTCAGTATCAAGCCGGCGAAGCGCTGAAAAAGTATCTCCTCCTCGTTGTCGTTCTCGTTGCGCTTTACGCGCAGTGGCGGGGTGGCGATGAGCCGCGAGGGAATCTCGAACAACCTGCGCCCCAGTCGACGTGGCAAAGCGGGGATCAGGTTTCGGGCGAAGGCCGCGTCACCCGCATTCTCGGTGACGACAGCATGGGCGACCGTCACCAGCGATTCATCCTCGAGCTCGATTCGGGACAGTCCCTCCTGATCGCCCACAACATCGACATCGCGCCGCGGGTCGACTCGCTGCAGGTGGGCGACACCGTCTCGTTCTACGGCGAGTATGAATGGAACGACAAGGGCGGCGTCATCCACTGGACGCACCGCGACCCGCAGGGACAACATGACGCCGGCTGGATCAGGTACCGGGGTCGCACTTATCAGTAGGACTGCATGAGCGAATCGCAGTCACACCGGACCCAGGTCGCGATCGCACTCGCGATCATCTACCTCGTCTGGGGATCGAGCTACTTCGCAACCAAGATCATGGTGACTGACGAGCCGCCCCTCGTCGTCGCGGGATTCCGCTTCTCCGCCGCCGGTGTCCTGCTGATGGCCTTCGCGTCGTGGCGCGGCGGACCGCCGGTGCTATCGCGCAAGGAAATCGGCCACGTGCTTGCCATGGCCTTCCTGGCCGTTCTCTTCAGCAACGCCTGTCACGTGATCGCCATGCAGTACGTGCAGTCGAACACGGCGGCGCTGCTGAACGCGACGCCCGCGCTCTGGATCGCCTGGCTCGGCACTTTCGGCCCAAAGCGCAAGTCCCTGTCGCGCAGTTCCCAGGCGGGACTTTTCGTCGGGCTCGCCGGAGTCCTTCTCGTCCTCGCCCCGAAGGGCGGATTCCATGCTGCGGGCCTTGGTTGGCCGCTCCTGATCCTGCTCGGCTGCCTGAGCTGGTCGCTCGGCACCATCTACCATCGCAACTCCGGCACGGCGAATCCCCCGCTGATGTTCGTTGCGATGCAGATGCTGGCGGGTGGAATCGGGCTGCTCGTTGCGGCCGGTTTCGCGGGCGAGTCCTTCGCGATCGAATGGACGCCGCGCGCGCTCGCCGCATTCCTGTTCCTGACGCTCGTGAGTTCCTGTCTCGCCTATTCCGCTTACGCCTGGCTCACTGTCCATGCTTCACCGATCGTCGTCGGTTCCTACGGCTATGTCTGTCCTGCCGTGGCAGCGCTGGTCGGATGGCTCGCACTCGGCGAGTCGCTTTCCTGGATACAGCTGACTGGCATGGCGGTGATACTGTTCGGGATTGCGCTGGTGACCGGATATCTCAGGCCGCTTCCGAGGAATCCCGCACGATGAACGAGCATGATCCCGCGCGGCGGGAATTGCTGCGCCGGTCGCTCGCCGTCGCCGGCGCTGCCGCCCTGGGCGGCGGGACCGCGTTTGCGTCCGACGCGGCTGAGGCCATCACCACGGTTCCCGGGTCGGATCCCCACGCTGCGCTCGGGCGCACGCTGACGCGCATCGGATTCGGATCCTGCGCCGATTCGGGGAAGCCCCAGCCGATCTGGGACGCTGTCCTCGCGAAGCAGCCGGATCTGTTCGTGTTTCTTGGCGACAATGTCTACGGGGACACGCGCGACATGTCGGTGTTGCGCGCAAAGTACGCGGAGCTTGCGGCGCAACCTGGCTTTGCACGGCTGCGGGCCGGAACCCCGCTCGTCGCCATCTGGGACGACCATGATTTCGGCGAGAACGACGCGGGCGGCGAGTATCCGATGAAGGACAAGTCGCGCCGGATCTTCCTCGACTTCTGGGGCGAACCCCCAGGCTCGCCGCGACGCGATCGCGACGGCGTTTATGCCGCTTACCTGTTCGGTCCGCCGGGCCGGCGCGTCCAGGTGATCCTCCCGGACCTGCGCTACAACCGCACACCACTCGTCAAGCAGGAACTCGGCGGCCCGAATTTCGAGTCCTGGGCGAAGGCGCGGATGGCGAAAGGCCTCGACGTGCCGGGACCGTACGCGCGAAACCCGGATGCCAAAGCGTCGATGCTCGGCGAGCGGCAGTGGCAATGGCTCGAGCGGCAACTCGAGATGCCCGCGGACCTTCGACTCTTTGCGTCCAGCCTGCAGGTGCTCGCCGACTACACCGGCTGGGAATCCTGGGTCGGATTCGCGCGCGACCGCGAGCGCCTGTTCGACCTGATCCGGCGAAAGAAAGCAAATGGCGTCGTCTTCCTGAGCGGCGACATCCACTACGCCGAGCTGTCGAAGCTCGACATCAACGTGCCTTATACGCTTTGGGATCTGACTTCGAGCGGATTGACCGAGGAATGGAAGATCCCGACACCCAACTCGAATCGCGCCAGCGAGGTGCTGTCGGAGGCCAACTTCGGCACCCTCGACATTGACTGGCAGGGAGCGTCGACGCGGCTCGCACTCGGCATCATCGATGCCATGGGCAAGACGCGAATGTCCTGGAACCTCGATCTGGCCAGCCTCGCCGCATGAGGCCGGTAGGCGCGGTGCTGTTCGATCTCGACGGCACCCTCGTCGACAGCGAGACCCACACGGACGAAGCAATCAGCGCGGTCGTCGCACGTTACGGCGTTGCAAGTTTCGCATTGCCGCATTCCGAGACGCGCGGCCGCACTTGGGCCCACGTCGCCGACGTCATCCGCAGGCAGACCGGAATTGAATGCCATACGTCGGCGCTCGCCGATGAACTCCTGGAGTACTGGACAGAGGCCGCCGCGGACGTCACGCCGATACCCGGCGCGGCGGATGCTGTCCGCGCGGCCGCAACGCGCAAGCTGAAGCTCGGGGTCGTGTCAGGCAGCCCGCGCTCGGTGATCGATTCGTTCCTCGCCAAGCTCGGCATCGGCGACTGTGTCGACACGCGCGCGCGAATCGGCGGCGATGCCGTCAGCCGCTCCAAGCCTGACCCGGAGGGTTACCTGCTCGGAGCGCGCGCTCTTGGCATCGAACCCGCGGAAACGCTGGTGTTTGAGGACAGCCAGGCGGGGCTCATGGCGGCCAAAGCTGCGGGCATGCGCTCAGTATTCATCACCTGCTGCGCCTCCGACATTCCCGGAAACACGCGGCTCGCCACGGCGAGCTGCACGCATTACCTGACCCTGCCGGACGGCTTCTGGCATGAGATCGCCGAGGGACGCCTCGAGCTCGCGGGCAGGTCGTTCAAGTGAACGCATCGAATCCGGAACTGCTGCGCCGCTATCGCGTGCAGTTGTTCGTCGCGACCTGGCTCTCCTATTGCGGCTTCTATGTCGTCCGCAAGGTCTACGCGGTCGTCAAGCTTCCGCTGAAGGAGCATTTCGGGCTCGACGACGTCCAGGTCGCCGCGCCGTGGACCATCTATCTCATCACCTACATGCTGGGCCAGTTCCTCGCGGCCTGGCTTGGCAAGCGCATGGAGAGCCGGCGCATCATCGCCTGGGGCATGTGCGTCGCGGCCGCATGCAACATCGCACTCGGGTTCCTCGTCGACACGCAGGTCGCGAGCGCTTACCTCTGGATGTGCATGACAATGGGAATCCACGGCCTCGCGCAGGCGACGGGTTGGCCGCACAACGTTGCCTTGTTCGCCAACTGGACGCGGCGCGCCGAGCGCGGGACATTTTTCGGGATCTGGGGCACCTGCTACCAGTTCGGCGCGATCTTCGGCAAGGGACTCGCCGGCTTCCTGCTCGGCTGGCTCGGACTTGCGTGGTCGTTCTTCGGTTCGAGCGTCCTCTTGCTCCTCTTCACTGTCTACTTCGTGCTCCGCGCCCGCGAGCGGCCGCAGTCCGTTGGACTGTCGCTCGAGGATAAGGCGGAGCCGGACGTGCCGGTGCCGGAATCGCGCGAAGCCGCCGCCGCACCCGAAGCGCTCTTGCCGCGCGGATTCGTCGTTTCGATCGTCGCGATGGGACTCATTTACTTCGGGTTCAAGTTCCTGCGCTATGCGCTCGACAGCTGGTCGGCACTTATCCTCGGTGAGCATTTCGGCATGACAACTTCGATTGCCGCCTATTGGTCGACGGCATTCGACTGGATCGGCTTCCTCGGCGTGCTCGTCGCCGGCATCTGGTCCGACCGGCTGCCGGGCTCGCGGAGGACCCCGGTGATCTTCTGGATGACGACGGGCTGTTTCGTGTTTACCTGCGCGATGTGGCTCGTCGGCCTGACGTCGCCCTTCCTGTTCGTCGCGCTGCTTGGCCTGATCGGATTCACGGCGATGGGTCCGGATTCACTGCTCTCCGGAGCTTGTGCGATGGATGTGGGAAGCCGTCGCCAGGCCGCGGTTGCCGCCGGCGTGATCAATGGATTCGGCTCGATCGGCCCGATTCTTCAGGAGCCCGCCATCGGCTGGCTGAAGAAGACTCAGGGCCTGGATTCCGTATTCCTGCTGCTCGTGGGAATCGTGTTCCTGACGACCGTCGCCACCGGCCTCCTCGCCCGCTTCGAGCGGCGGCGCGGCATCTAGGAAACACCGGTTCTCAGGTCACGGGTACTTCTTGTCGACGGCTCCGCGAACGAGGTGAGTGTCGTAAACGAGCACCACGGACGCGATGCGCCCGGTGTCCGGATCGAAGTTGAAAACGTCCGCGCAGTCGAACGCTACCCGCGTACCGTCCTTCAGCGACCAGTCGTAGAGATAGTATGCGACTGCCCGCAGATGACCTTCGGCGCTCACGAGAATGTCGTGCACCGTGAGCCTGGAAGCGGCCGACGCGCTCGCGACCTTGCCGACGTAGTCGCGCACCGGCAACCGGCCCAGGAAGGGTGACTGGACCCAGCCGTCCGCCACGAACAGCGAGGCGGCCTTGTCTGCGTCTCCTGCTTCAAGGGCTTCCAAGTATTTCCGCACCGCTTTTTGCATGATTGACTCCGGTAGTCAGGCGATTCGCGCGCCCTGGCGCCTCAGTTCCAACTGCACGAGCCCGATGTCGAGCGTATCGAAGGGCTGCCCGGCCTTCAGTGAGATGGCCGCAGCGACGCCCGCGCCCTGCCCGCTCACGGCGCAGCACATCATGTTTCGCACGGCCGCATGCGAGACCTTGTCGCCGCCGATGCAGCGGCCGGCGACGATCAGGTTGTCGACGCCTTGCGGAACCAGCGACCGGTACGGCACATGGAAGTAGCGCCCCGTCGTCGGCAGGATCAGCAGGCCGTAGCCGTCGATGAATTCCGGGAAGATCCCGATGGAATCCTCGAAGCGTCCCTGTTCCCGCACGTCGGCAGCCGTCAGGTTGTACAGCGCCTGGACCTTGCGCGTATCGCGGATGCCGAGCGTCATGCCGAAATTACGGAGCTTCGCGTTCTCGCAACCCGGCATGAATCCCCGCAGCGCTGCGATGGCATGAATGGCCTGGCGCCGGCCCTCGATTTCGCCGCGCGTGAGGTCGGCCGGATCGGTGCCGTCGCAGACCGGCAGGTGAATCAGATTGAGATAGGTGAGATCGCCCTGGTCGCTCACCGCGCCCCAGGTGCCCGCGAGAGTGCTGAGTGACGCCGGAATGACGCCCGCCGCGACCGCCTGCTTGAAGGGCTTCCGCAGGAAAGGCGAGAACAATTCGTCCTCCTTGCCGGTGGTCTCGATGTTCCACTCGCCGTTGCCCATCCAGTCCCTGTAGGTCTGGGGATCCGACTTCACCGCGTCGATGAAACGCCGCTTGTTCACGCCCGTCATGGAAAACATGACCGAGGCCGACATCATCTCCTCGCGCGGCGTCTTGCGCACCGGCGCGCCCGCGCGCGCGCAGACGTCCGCGTCGCCGGTGCCGTCGATGACGCGATGCGCGAGGATCGCTTCACGGCCCGCCTTGCTCTCTGTGATGACGCCACGGATCGCCCCGTCCCGGAGGATTGGTGCGACGAACTGGCGATGCAGCATCGGCTGCACGCCGGCTTCCTGTACCAGCACGTCCGCGACGTACTTGAACATCTCGGCGTCCAGCGCGTGGCTGATCGATTGCGGCTCCGGCATCGCGGCGCCCATCGCCTTGGACCGCTCCTCGAACTCGATGCCGATACCCTCGCTGTCGACAGTTTGCTCGTGCCGATACCAGGCGAAGCCCTCGACGCCGACCTGCGTGATGTTGCCGCCAAAGCAGCCATTGCGTTCGAGGAGCGTGGTGCGCACACCTGTGCGAGCTGCCGCGAGCGCCGCCGCCAGGCCGCCCGGGCCGCTGCCGACGACGAGAACGTCTGTCTCGTGGACGACATCGATTTCGCGCGCGGACTCAGCGACTTTTTGCATGGCGCAGTTGCTCCGCCCAGTCGATCGGGCGCACTTCGGGAACGATGACGAGCCAGGCGACGAGCCCGAACAACGCGACCGTCCCGGAGGCTATCAATGCGGTCGTGTAGTTGCCGGTCTGCTCCACCAGGTGGCCTGTCACGATCGGGGCCGACATGCCGGCGACGTTGCCGATGGCGTTCTGGATGCCCATCCATCGTCCCGTCGCCCGCGGACCCGCGAACGTCTGGGTAACGGATGGATTGGACGGGCTGTTGAGCCCGTCCATCACGCCGGTCAGCAGCAGGATCGCGGCCGCAGCAATCGCCCCGGTCACTGCGCTGCTGGCAATGAGGCACAAACCGACACCGGCGCTGCTTGCCACGAGCGCGGTCTTGTACGCGCGATTAAGGCTCGCGCCGCGCGCGACCCAGCGATCGAGCAGCCAGCCGGTCAGGAGCACGCTCGCGCCATCGGCCACATAGAACGCGCCGGTCATCGGCGCCATCTGGGCGAGCGAGAGTCCGCGCTCGTTCACGAGATACAGGGGCAACCACGAGAATACGAAGTAGAAGGCGTAGTTCGAGCAGAACGTTCCGATCATTCCGCCCCACAGCGCGCGCTGTTTCAGGATCAGCGCATAGGGCGGATCGTCGGCTGTCCGCGGCAGCGGAACTGCGTCCCCGGTGTTGCGCGTGGAGCGGCGCCAGAAGACGAGCCAGACGAGCGAGGCGAGTCCCATGACGAGGAACATGGCCCGCCATCCGTACCGGACCATCAGGAACCCGCCGAGCATCGCGCCGACCGCTGGCCCGATCAGTGCGCCGAACTGCATGGTCGCCGTCGCGCGCGCCCGCTGCGCGACCGGTACGTTGCGCGAAAGCAAGCTGAGTGCGCAGGGATAGAAAGTTGCTTCGCCAGTTCCCATGAGCAGGCGCATCGCGACCAGCACCGTCAGACCGCCGGCGAGGCCGGTGAATGCCGTAGCAAGGCTCCAGAGCAGGAAGCCCGCCGCCAGCACGCGCGCCGGGCCGAAGCGATCCGCGCACCAGCCCATGACCGGTTGCATCGGCGCATAGGCCCAGTAGAACAGGCCCAGCACCCAGCCGATTTCGCTCGCGGAGAGGTTCAACTCCTTTCCGAGCAAGGGAGCCGCCACGGAAATGGCGCCCCGATCGGCATAATTGACGAGGAGCGCTATTGAAAGCATCGCGACGAGCCCGATGGGCAGACGCGAGGGTTTGTTCATTTGCCCGCGCAGTTTACCGGCCGGGACATCGCCGGATGTTGCCAGAGCGCGCCTGCTTCAGGAAGGATGGCGGAAGTCATGAGCCGTCCCCGCCATATCCTTGCTATCGACCAGGGGACGACTTCAACGCGCAGCATCGTATTCGACGACCACGGCCGCATCGTCGGCCTGGCGCGGCGCGAGCTTGCACAGCATTACCCGGCCGCGGGCTGGGTCGAGCACGACGCCGAGGACATCTGGCGCGACGCGCTCGCGACGATGCGCGAGGCGATCGAACAATCCGCGCTTTCGGTCCTCGAGATTGCCGCGATCGGCATCACCAACCAGCGCGAAACGGCGGTCGTGTGGGAACGGAGCACCGGCCGGCCGATTCATCGCGCCATCGTCTGGCAGGATCGGCGCACTGCCCCGGAATGCGGGAGGCTGAAGGGCGAAGGCGCGGAGATGCTCGTCCGTGAGCGCACGGGACTCCTGCTTGATCCCTACTTTTCCGGCACCAAGATCGCGTGGCTGCTCGATCAGGTCGCGGACGCGCGCTCGCGCGCGGAGCGCGGGGAACTCGCCTTTGGCACCATCGACAGCTTCCTGCTCTGGCGCCTGACAGGCGGGCGAATGCACGCGACCGACGTGACGAACGCCTCGCGCACGATGCTGTTCGACATTCATCGCGGCGAGTGGGACGAAGAACTGCTGCGGTTGCTTCGCGTCCCGCGCGCACTGTTGCCCGAGGTGAAGGACAGCAGTGGCGTCTACGGCGAGACGGAGCCGAACCTGCTGGGCGCGGCCATTCCGATCGGCGGCGTCGCCGGCGACCAGCAGGCTGCCCTGATAGGGCAGGCCTGCTTCGAGCCCGGAATGGCGAAGTCCACCTACGGCACCGGTTGTTTCATGCTGCTCAACACCGGCGACACGCCCGTGCAATCGCGAAGCGGCATGCTGACGACGCCGGCCTATCGAATCAACGGGCGCACGACTTATGCGATGGAGGGTTCGATATTCATCGCCGGGGCCGCCGTCAAATGGCTGCGCGACGGGCTCGGCCTGATCCAGGACCCCGCAGAGACGGCTGCGCTCGCGATGCGCGTGCCGGACAGTCACGGGGTTTACCTGGTGCCGGCATTCGTCGGACTCGGTGCACCGCATTGGAAGCCGGATGCGCGGGCACTGATTTGCGGACTGACGCTCGATGCTACGCGCGCGCACGTCGCGCGGGCAGCACTCGAGTCAGTCGCTCTTCAGACGCTCGACCTGGCTTCCGCCATGGCGGCCGATGGCACGCAGAATGCCGCGTCGATCCGCGTCGACGGCGGAATGGCGGCCAACGACTGGTTCTGCCAGTTCCTCGCCGACGTGGTCGATGCGCGGGTCGAGCGCCCGTCCCAGGTCGAGACGACGGCAATGGGCGCGGCATTCCTGGCCGGGCTCGCATGCGGCGTATGGACCGATCTCGCTGCTGTCGCTTCCACCTGGACGAGTGGCGCCACATTCACGCCGGGCATGAGCCGCGAGCGACGGACGGCACTGGTTGCAGGATGGAGAACGGCGTTGCGCCGTGCTCTAATCACCTGACGCGCGTAAAGAGGGATTCGCATGAGCGCGACGGCTGATTCACGCGCGGGCGACGATGCCGACCTGGCCAAGTTCGGCTACAAGCAGGAGCTGGACCGTACGCTTGGAAGCTTCGCCACGTTCGCCGCCGGGATCAGTTACATTTCGATCCTCACCGGCACCTTCCAGCTGTTCTACTTCGGATTCGCGTTCGGCGGCCCGGCGTATTGGTGGTCGTGGCCGCTCGTCTTCGCCGGCCAGCTGATGGTCGCGCTCTGCTTCGCCGAACTCGCCTCGCGCTACCCGATCGCGGGATCGATCTACAACTGGTCCAAGCGGCTCAGCACGCCGCACGTCGCCTGGCTGGCAGGCTGGATGATGCTGACCGCTTCGATCGTCACAATCTCGGCGGTCGCGCTCGCGTACCAGATCACGCTGCCGCAGATCGACGCGTTCTTCCAGTTCTACGGCGACGGCACCGGCAAGTACGACTACGCTGCCAACGCCGTGATCCTCGGCACGGCGCTGATCGTCTTCACCACGATCATCAACGCGATCGGAGTCAAGCTGATGGCGCGGATCAACAGCGCGGGCGTCTTTATCGAGCTGATTGCCGCCGTTCTGCTCGTCTTTGCGTTGGCGGTCAACGTTACGCGCGGCCCGGGCGTCGTTACCGAGACGCAAGGCCTGGGGGCTGACTGGGAGCTCGGCTACCTCGGCGCGTTCCTGACCGCCTCGCTCGCCTCCGCCTACGTGATGTACGGTTTCGACACCGCCAGCTCGTTGGGCGAGGAAAGCCTCGATCCGCGCCGCAACGCGCCGACGGCGATCCTTCGTGCGCTGATCGCGTCGTTCGTGATCGGCGGCGCAATCCTGCTGTTCGCGATGATGGCCGTCACGGACATCAACAGCGAAGAGCTCGGCGTCGGCGGCCTGCAGTTCATCGTCCTCGACGTGCTCGGCGGCACGATCGGCGACATCTTCCTGTGGTCGGTGGTGATTGCCGTCACCGTCTGCGGCCTGGCGGTCCACACGGCCGCGATCCGGATGATGTTCGCGATGGCGCGCGACAACAACCTGCCCGGCGGCACGCACCTCGCGCGCGTCCACCCGAAGACGCGCACGCCGATCATCCCGTCAATCCTGATCGGCGTGCTGGCGATCGCGATCCTCCTGGTCAACATCCGCCAGCCGCAGATCTTCCTGGTGATCACGAGCGTCGGGATCATCATGATCTACATCGCCTACCTGCTGGTCACGATCCCGATGCTGCTGGCGCGACTGCGCGGTCGGTGGCGCTCCGAGGACGCCGTGCCGAGCTACTTCACTCTCGGCCGCTGGGGGCTGCTGGTGAACGCCGTCGCCGTCGGTTGGGGCCTGTTCATGACGATCAACCTGATCTGGCCACGCCAGTCGATCTATAACGCGACCGAACCGTTCCACTGGTACCTGAAGTGGGGCGGCTTGCTGTTCGTCGGCGTCGTCATGTTCGGCGGGTTCGCGTACTACTGGTTCGTGCAGCGACACAAGACCGGCACGCTGGCCGAGCACGCCGCCGGCGCGAAGGCCGAGGCACAATCCTGAATTAGTTGAAGTGGAGCTCCGATAGCAGGCAAAGAATTCGTGGCGACCATCAATAGTCTCAAAGAACTGGGTTGACCGTGGCGAACGATCGCCTGGTCTCCATCAATCCCGCGACCGGCGAGCGGCTCGGCGACGTGCCCGTAGCAGGTCCCGCCGAGGTGGAGGCCGCGGTCCGCGCGGCCCGCGCGGCACAGCCTGCCTGGGCCGCGCTTGCCGGGGCCGAACGTGCCCGGATCCTGCGCCGGGCAGCCGAAATCCTGCGGGCGAAAAATGACGAGCTCGCCACGCTTGAAACCCGCGATACCGGCAAGCCGATCCAAGAGACGCGCGTCGTCGACGTGATTTCGGGCGCTGAATGCATCGAGTACTTCGCGGCGCTCGCGCAGAGCATGGCGGGCGAGCACATCGACCTTGGACCACAGGCCTTCGGCTACACGCGCCGTGAGCCGATCGGCATCGTCGCCGGCATCGGCGCCTGGAATTACCCGTTGCAGATCGCCTGCTGGAAATCCGCGCCCGGCCTCGCTTTCGGCAATGCGATGATCTTCAAGCCCGCGAGCCTCACGCCACTTACTGCCGGCGAGCTGGAAAAGATCTACCTTGAGGCGGGGGTCCCGCCCGGTGTTTTCCAGGTGGTTCATGGCCGTTCCGAGACCGGCCGGCTGCTGACGCGCCACCCGGAAATTCGCAAGGTCTCGCTCACGGGTTCGGTCGGCACCGGCAAAGCGGTGATGAACGACGCCTCCAGCACGGTGAAGGCCGTGACGCTCGAGCTCGGTGGCAAGTCGCCGTTCATCGTCTTCGAGGATGCAAAGCTCGACCAGGCGGTATCCGGCGCCCTCCTAGGCAACTTCTATTCTGCGGGCGAGGTGTGCTCGAACGGAACGCGCGTCTTCGTCCATCGCTCGGTCAAGGCGGAGTTCCTGCGCCGTCTCGTTGCGCGGGTTGCCGCGATGCGCATCGGCGACCCGATGGACCCGGCGACACAGGTGGGCTCGCTAATTTCCGGGGAACACATGGAAATGGTTCTCGGTTACATCGCACGCGGCCGGGCGGAAGGCGCCCGCGTGCTGGTCGGCGGCAATCGCCGCACGAACGGCGCGCTGGCCAAGGGCTTCTTCGTCGAGCCGACGGTGTTCGACGGGTGCCGTGACGACATGAGCATCGTGCGCGAGGAGATATTCGGGCCGGTGATGTCGGTGCTCGAATTCGAGGGCGAGGATGAGGTCATCGAGCGCGCGAACGCAACCGAGTTCGGCCTCTCCGCCGGAGTCTTCACCAACGACCTGAATCGCGCGCATCGCGTGATCGCGCGGCTACAGGCCGGAACCTGCTGGATCAATCACTACAACATTACCCCGATCGAGTTGCCTTTCGGCGGCGTCAAGCTCTCCGGGCTGGGGCGCGAGAACGGACGCGCCGCGATGGAGCACTACACGCAGCTCAAGAGCGTGTATGTCGCCAAGGGCGACATCGATGCCCCCTACTGAGTCTTTCGACTACGTCATCGTCGGCGCCGGATCCGCGGGCTGCGTGCTCGCCGACCGGCTCACGGAGGACGGCAAGCACAGCGTCCTGCTGCTCGAGTACGGTGGCTCGGACCGTTCGATCCTTGTCCAGATGCCCTCGGCGCTCTCCATCCCTATGGGCATGGAGAAGTACGACTGGCGCTACTACACCGAGCCGGAGCCTGGCCTCGGCGGGCGTCGATTGCATACGCCGCGTGGCAAGGTCCTGGGCGGCTCCTCGTCGATCAATGGCCTCGTCTACGTGCGCGGCAATGCCCAGGACTATGAGCGCTGGGAAGCTGAAGGCGCCGCGGGCTGGAATTATGCGTCGGTGTTGCCGTACTTCCGGCGCGCGGAAACACGCGCCGAAGGAGGCGACGCTTACCGAGGCGAAACCGGAAAGCTCCAGACCTGCTATGGCACGCTGTCCAATCCTCTGCACGCCGCCTGGCTCGAGGCCGGAATGCAGGCGGGCTATCCGAAGACCGCCGACGTCAACGGCTTCCAGCAGGAAGGATTCGGCCGTCTCGACATGACGGTCGGCGGCGGACGGCGCTGCAGCGCGGCAAACGCTTACCTCCGCCCGGCCATGAAGCGCGCAAATCTCGCCATGCGTACCGCTGCCCGAGCGACACGCATCCTGTTTGACGGCACGCGCACGACTGGCGTTTCCTATGTCCGGGGCGGCGCGACCCACGAAGTGCGCGCGCGGCGCGAAGTGATCGTGAGCACAGGCCCGATCAACTCGCCGCAACTGCTAAAACTATCCGGCCTTGGTTCCGCGGCGGAACTTCGCGAACTCGGAATATCGGTCGTCCGCGACATGCCGGGCGTCGGCGAAAACCTGCAGGATCATCTCGAGTTCTATTTCCAGGTAGCTTGCAAGGAACCGGTCACGCTCTATTCGTCGATGAGCCTGTGGTCGCGCGCGATGATCGGCGCGCGCTGGCTGCTCTTCAAGGATGGTCTCGGCGCGACCAATCACTTCGAAACTGGCGGGTTCATCCGCAGCCGCGCCGGCGTGCCTTTCCCGGACATCCAGTTTCATTTCCTGCCGCTCGCGGTCACCTATGACGGCTCCTCGCTCGCGAAACAACATGGATTCCAGGCGCACGTCGGTCCGATGCGCTCGAAGAGCCGCGGCAACGTGCGGCTTGCTTCGGCAGATCCCGGCGAGCATCCAAAGATCCGCTTTAACTACTTGAGCCACCCCGACGACCTCGTGGAGATGCGCGCCTGCGTGCGCCTGACTCGCGAGATCTTTGCGCAGCCTGCATTCGATCGTTACCGGGGGCGCGAGATCCAGCCGGGCGTCGACGTCGTGGCGAATGAGCAGATCGACGAATTCGTGCGCGCGAAGGTCGAAAGCGCGTATCACCCGTCCTGCACCTGCCGGATGGGGAGACGCGAAGATCCGATGACGGTCGTAGACAACGCGGCGCGTGTAATCGGCATCGACGGCTTGCGCGTCGTGGATTCATCAATCATGCCGTCGATCACGACCGGCAACCTCAATGCGCCGACGATCATGATCGCCGAGAAACTGGCGGACCAGATTCTCGGCAAGGCGCTCCTGACACCCACAGCCGAACCTTCCTACGTGGCACCTGCCTGGCGGGACTCGCAGCGATAACGATTCAACCTAATCAAACACTTGCGTCATCGTCGGGTGAATAACAGGCCCAAATGACGTAAAACATTACGTCATTGATGACGTTCAATAGTAGTTAGATCCCATGCTGATTGTGCTGACGCTTACTGCCGCCGCCGCACTTGCGACCTCTGATCTTTGCGATGATCCGGTGAAGGAACCCAGCCGACCTGAAGAGTATGGCGAATGCCGCCTTGCCAGCCCGAGACGCGTCGACACGCCATACTTCAGCGTAAGGCTAGACTCCAGATTCTTGGTTTCGCTGGACCAGGACGGACGTCGCATGCATATCGGATTCTCCCCGCGTCAGAATCAAGGCGGACTCTTGATCTGGGCGATTCCCAACGACGACGTGAAACTCGCGGAACGAGAGGCCCAGGGTCTTTGGAAGTACTCTCAGGGCATGCTCAATTGTGAGCGTCGAACTCTGGGTAGTACCAGCTGGTTTTGGTGCACGCAGAATCGATGGAAAGAGGAATCTCTCCCTCAGTATTACCTTCTACGCGCTACTGACAACGTTTACTACATCGAACACTATGCCAGTGGACTTGGGCGAGAAGTAGATCCAGGCATTGAGGAGCTATTGCAGTCAGTTATCGCGCATGGGATCTAACTATCCGTTGGAGCGTTCCGTGACAGCGTTGAGCGAGCGCGCCGCAGGCGCGCGGAACCATTGTGCGCCTGCGGCGCGCCGGCCGCGCTCTGCGCGGCCCGCTCAACGCGGACGTTGGGCCACGCAAACAAGCAATGATTGCTTTGCAGGGAGGCACTAATTGAAAGCGAGCCGGCCGAGCAAACTTAAGGATGGCGTCTACTGCACTGTCGTTGGCGAATCTCACAAGGGAAAGTCCGGCTTCGTCAAAGACATCAATACCAGCAAGACGGGGCACGTAACCATCACGGTTGCTCAGAGGAACGGCGAAAGGTTTAAGACCCTTGCCAAGAATGTTCAAATCTAGGGCGCGGCCCAACTGTGCGTTGGAGCGGTTCGTGACCAAATACTTCGCGGTCAGGCGAACATCCGGGCCTGGTTGGCAAGCCGGACGACCGATGAGATCGCAGCCGTTCTGGCTTGAGCACGCCGAATTCATGAATGGGCTGCTTACCGAGGGGCTGATTGTTCTCGGCGGCCCGATCGGTGCTGATAACGACGCGCTGTTGATCTTCCGGGCCGATGATCAATCCGGCATCAGAGATCGGCTTGCTCGCGATCCATGGACCGCGCCTGCAATTCTCATCATTCAAAGTATCGAAGAATGGACAATCCTGCTGGACAGTGCGGACGTCAAGCATTTCAAGGGACAAGCCTCGCGCTGACGTCCGCTATTGTCGGCAGCACCCGTTCGATTTCCGTCGCGTCCCGCCGCCATTTGTCAGGGTTCGGTGCGGTTTTCGTGTGGCGGGATAGAGGCAGCGGTTTGGCCAGATACTCCGCGAACCGGTCATCCATCGCGAGTCCGGCGAATTGCAGCAGCCTTTCCATTTCTGATCGCGGGTTAAGGACCAGATCGTCGTAGCGCACACTCGTCCAGCGTTCACGCGGAATGCCAGCTAGATCGTCGAGGATCGTCTCGTTCGCCGCCTGCCACTGGAAGGCGACGATTTCCTCGAGTGGGCGGTCGCGGAGTCGCTCAAAGCCGGGCGGCAGCAGCAGCGACCACGGGCCCGGCCATCCGGGCAACTGGCGATAAGTGACCCAGCCCTTTCCACGCCAGGCTTCCATCATGCTGCCGAGATTCGCTCGTGGTTCCCGGTGCAGGAAAATGAATTGCGCGTCCGGGAATACCTCCAGCAGGAAAGGCACGCGCAGCGCATTCTTCGGTGTCTTTTCCAACAGCCGGACAGTGGCACCGGCCGGCGGAGGCTGCCCGTTGCGGTCGTGAAGCCTTCCGGCAAACCGCCTCCGCAGCTCCGCGACAATCTCAGTCGTCGCATCCTTTCTCGTCAGCCGGTTGGAAGCTACGACGCCACGGCCCGGACGGAGCGCGGCGATGCTTTCGATCAGCTGGTGGCTCTCGCCGCCAATCGAGTAGACGCCCGCTGCCTGCGCAAGCGTCTCGAACAGCAGCGTGCTGCCGGCCCTCGGGGCACTCAGGACGATGATCGGGCGTTCGATGACAGGCGGCTTGTCATCCCCGGCGGTGCTTTCCGGTGCCGCGGCGATGACGTTGAATTCCGCGGCCTCGCGACGTCCGCTGCCGGCGCCGCCGAACAACTGGCCAAGGAGCCTCGCGTTGAGTACCGCCTGCGCGCTGTAGCCCGTGCTCGCGACGCGGATGGGTGGCACCTGGCTCAGTTTCTGGCGAGTGAAGCCGAGGAGTTTCTCGTACTGGCCCTTGGCCTCCGGGGCATCGCCCACGAGGCTCCACTGCGAACGCCAGTCGTGGCAGAAGTTGACGATCAGGTTGACGAACTGGCCAACCCCCGCGACGGACTCCGGTCGCTGGTCCATTGGCGCGAGGTCGGCCAGCAGGTCGAACGCCAGTTGTTCGACTTCCGCGGGCGGCATCACCGGCGCGGCATTGAACCGCTCCGTCAGCAGTTGCGGCCTGGCAGCCGGGTCGAATGCGATCAATCGCGCGTCCGGATCCTGCCGCCCGAAATTCTCCGCCTGTCCGCGCGCGACGAGATTCCAGAATGCCGAAGTGCCGGACGTGTCCGCGACCAGGTGGACGCGCGCGTCGCTTGTCGGGTTGAGCACCTTGTGTTGCCGCCAGTTGTCGAAAATCCACGCTTCGCCGGCTGCCATGTGCACGCTTTCGTCGCCGCAATGAAAGCGGACCTCGGGGCGGGTGATCACCGGAATGTGCACGCGCACGCGTGTGAACCAGTGATGATTCATGTCGCTGTGCGGCGGCACCGAGCCGCCGCTTTCGATGCGCATCAGGCGCGAGCGTGACCAGACCGTGCCGAAAGACGCCAGCACCTGCTGAAGGTAGGGACTCGCGAGCAGCGCGGGAGTCGGCCGCATTTCACCGGCGGTGAGGTCGTTTTGCGCGCCACCGACCGTGATGAGGCGCGCGGCGGTATTGCCTTCGTACTCGCTGGGGTGACGCGACCAGGCGTCGACGGGCAAGGCCTCGACCTCGGTCCGCAGACGATCGACGTCGAACCGGACCGGAAGCCGGTAGAAATTCCGCGCGAGTTTCACCGCCCCGCTGCGGGCCTATTGGTAGCTGGCCCCGAACCGCCAGCTGACCGCCAGGCCGTAGGTGCGTGGCTTCCCGTAAACGCCCGCGACGACGCCCGCGAACAGCGAGCTGTCGAACGCGTAGACGCGATATTCCTCGTCGGTGAGATTGTCCCCGAAGACCGCGACTTCCCAGCGTCCATCCTCCGCCCCATAGGCGATGCGCGCATTGGCGACTGTGTACGAACTTTCCTCTTCGACCGGCGCGCACAAGACGGTGAAGCAGAAATCATCGGAATACAGCACGTCGGCCTGCACGGACGCCAGGCCGCCGCCCAGCGCGAACTCGTAGCGCGCCAGCGCGTTGCCCGACAAACTCGGCGCCTGCGGCAGGTCGTGCTCCACGCTCGTAATGCTGTCCGGCAAGATGATGTCCTCGACATTCGAACTCAGCGCCGAAACGCCGAGCTGCAGGGTCAGTCCGTCGACGGTCCGGGAAGTGACTTCTGCCTCGAGGCCATAGGCTGTCGCCGGCAGATTGATGACCGTCTGGTTGTATCCGAGCTGGACGAAGGCCTGGTAGTCCTTATAGTCGTAGTAGAACGCGCTGGCATTGAAGGTCGTCGTCCCGTTGATCGTGGACTTGACGCCCACCTCGAAAGCGTCCAGCACTTCGGGGTCGAAGGGTATGCCGTTCAGGAACTGCGCATTCGTGCCGAGCGGAGTGACAGGCGGGAAGTCTGCGAAAGGTGTGCCCGTGGAAAATGAGTAGCCACCGCTCTTGCTGCCGCGGTTGTAGCTCGCAAACAGCAGCATGTCGTCGTTAACGCGATAGTCGAGTTCCAGTCGCACGGTTACATCGTCGAACGTCCTGTCGGCATCGCTCGGCGTCAGCGTGATCGGGACCACCGATTCGTCGAAGGGCACACCGAACGCCGTGCCGACCACCTGTGTGCGGTCGAATGCGATATGCATCTGGTTGCTCGGTTCGTCTCCATAGTACGCCCCCTCGCGCTGATCGTGCCAGTAACGGAGTCCCGCGATCAGCGTGATCCTGTCGGTCGCTTTCCATTCGTTCTGCGCGAAGATTGCGAACGAGGTCGTTTCCTGCGAGGCCGTGATTACCGGTACGTAGGCGCAATCAGGGACGCAGCCCGTGAAGATATCGGCGTAAAAAGGATCGGCGAATTGACCGGTATAGTCGCCGTCAACCTTCATGCCATAGAGGCCGCCGACAAGATGGTTGGAGCCGAAATCTCCCGACAGGCGCAGCTCCTCCGAAATCTGCTTGAGATCGCTGCCCTGGTAGAAGACGACACCCAAATCAGGCGACGCGTCGCCGCCTTCGAGGTAGAACTTGTCGGCCTTCTGGTAATCGGTGATCGACACGAAGTCGAGATCGCCGATCTGCGAGTCGATGCGGAGCGTCGCAGCCTTGATGGTCCGGTCGACATAGGACTCCGAGGTCTCTTCGGTAGCCCAGGGATCTCCACCGCGGCTCGGAATGATCGCGGGGTTCTGGAAGTTGGTGCCGGTTGCACCGGGATCCGTTCCCCAGAAGGCGCAAGGCTGCGTGGCTGCCGTGAACTCGCCCTGCCTTTGATCATTCGGGCAGGCCGGCTCATGCGAATAGAGTCCCGCCTGGCGCTCCCGGTCCGCGCGCAGGTAGCGCAGGATCAGGTTGACGTCCGTTTCGTCGGTCGGCTGCCAGGCCAGCTGGCCGCGCAGCGCGTAGTGGTCGTTGGCGCCGCGGTCTTCCTGTGTGCCGGTGACGTCCTCGATATAGCCATCGTCCTGGTTGCTGATGAAAGCGATTCGCCCCTGCCACCGGTCGGAGAACGGCCCGGAAACCGCTCCCTCGAAGATCTGCTGATTGAAGCGGCCAAAGGTCGCCGTCGCGTAACCCTCGAAATCCTCGGTCGGCCTGCGCGAGATGAATTGAATCGCGCCGCCCGTGGCGTTGCGTCCGAACAGAGTCCCCTGCGGGCCGCGCAGCGTCTCGACGCGCGCCAAGTCGAATACCGGGAAGCTCGCGAGATTGATCGAGCTCGAGTAGCTGTCGTCCTGGTAAACGGCAACCGGCGGCTCCTGCTCATCGCCATAGCTGTTCTGTGCGACGCCGCGGATGTTGAACACGACCTGCGAGGATGAATAAGCATTCATCTTCAGGCTCGGCACGGCGCGCACGATGTCCGTTGCGGTCTTGATATTGAGGTCCTGCAGCGCTTCCTCGCCGAGCGGGGTGACGGAGATGCCGACGTCCTGGATGTTCTGTTCGCGGCGCTGTGCCGTCACGACGACTTCGCCGATTGGAGTCACTTCCTCCTGGTCCGCGACGGCCGACGGCGACCCTCCGTAGAGTAGCGTGGCCCCCAGGACACACCGCACGACAAATTGAAGATCGGCTGATTGAAGCTTTTGCATGATCATTCCCCTAGACCGGCCTCGCGCAACCATCCCAGTACATAGTCCAGGAAGGAACGCCCTGTTTCCAGATGGTACTCCTCGATGCCACGCCGCCACAAAACGACCTCCGCCTTGCCCAGCAACGTGCGCGTGCACATGCCCACGGGAAACTCCGCGGGGTCGAGATCGAGCGGACAGCCGGTGCTGATGATTGCGCTGGCGTCGGGCCCGTTCAGTTGCACTGCAACTTGGCGCTGACTGACCTCGACGAGGGAATGCGCGACGTCCGAAAGCGCCGTCTCGAGGTCAACGAAGATGCTTTGCCCGTCCGTCGCCGGCGCGAGGAGCAGGTGCTCGTCGGGACCGAGCCACAGCGCGGCGCGGCCATTTGCCGTATTGGCGCGGCAGGCGGCCTCGGGCAGGGAAACGCCGAATGATTCGCCCGCTGTCTTGCGCGCTGCGGGCCCGCCTTGAACGATAAAGCGCGCAGCCGGTCCGAGCACGCGAAGTTTGCTGGCGTGCTCAGGCATGGAGCCTCGCTCCTTCAGGATCGTAAAAGACGGGAGACGTCACCTGGACGGCCATATCGCCTTCGGGCATTGGTACATAGAGGGTTTGCCCCCCACGCGCGCGCCCGCCCGCAATCATCGCGAGCGCGACCGAATGGCCGAGCGATGCGCTGAAATAGGAGGACGTCACGTGTCCGATCGACTTCATCGGCGGCCTCAAGCCCGCCGCCGCGACGAGCTGAGCGCCCTCTTCGAGCACGGTGCGGAACTCGAGTGTGCAGAGGCCCACGAGCTGCTTTCGATGCGGGCTCTTCATCGCTGCGCGTTCGAGCGAGCGCTTGCCGACAAAGTCCGCCTTGCCGCGGCCGATCGCCCATGAAAGGCCCGCATCGTCCGGCGTCACGGTGCCGTCAGTGTCCTGGCCGACGATTATGTAGCCCTTCTCCGCGCGCAGTACATGCATGGTCTCCGTCCCGTAGGGCGTGATGCCATGTGCGACGCCCGCCTCGTGAACCGCTTGCCAGACGGCGCGGCTACAGTCGGTCGGCACGTTGATCTCGTAGCCGAGTTCTCCGCTGAAGCTGACGCGAAACAGCATCATCGGTGCGCCGCAGATCCTGCCTTGGGCCACGCCCATGTGCGGCAGTCCAGTCGGCGAAATGTCGATGTCGGTAACCAGCGGCGCAAGCACGCGCCGTGCGTGCGGGCCCTGCACCGCGATGACCGCCCACTGCTCGGTGACGGACGTCAGCCACACGGCGAGCTCCGGCCACTCCGTCTGGCGGTAGTCCTCCATCATGTTGAGGACGCGCGCCGCGCCGCCGGTCGTCGTCGTCACATGAAAATGGTTCGCAGCCGTCCGCGCGATCACGCCGTCGTCGTAGATGAATCCATCCTCGCGCAGCAGGATTCCGTAGCGCGCGCGGCCGACTGCGAGGTTCGACCAGTTGTTAATGTAGAGCCGGTTCAGGAACTCGGCCGCATCGGGGCCCACCACCGCGACCTTGCCGAGTGTCGAGGCATCGAAGATTCCGCAGGCGGAACGTACGGCCAGGCATTCGCGCGCGACCGCCGCGTGCATGTCCTCGCCCGAGCGCGGAAAGTAGCGCGCACGCTTCCACAGGCCGACATCTTCGAACACCGCGCCATGCTCCGCGGCCCATTCATGCATCGGTGTCTTTCGCACAGGATCGAACAGCTCACCGCGTGCCACGCCGGCCAGCGCCCCGAATGTCACCGGTGTGTACGGCATCCGGAACGTCGTCAGTCCGACGTCAGGCAGTTTTTTTCCCAGCTGCCCCGCAACGATGCCGAGCGCATTGAGGTTCGATGTCTTGCCCTGGTCGGTCGCCATGCCAACGGTCGTGTAGCGCTTGACGTGCTCGATGGAACGGAAGCCCTCGCGCGCGGCGAGCGCGAGATCCTTCGCCGTCACGTCGTTCTGGAAGTCCACGAAGGCCTTCGCACCGGGCATTGCCGGGTGGTCCCGCGATGTGTCGGCTCTCGAGGCCACGGCATTGTCGCCGCCAGACACTTCGAATCGATGGATCGTGCTTTCAAAGCCGCAGGCCGCCGCCGCGGCGGCGCCCGCAGCAAGGCCATCCTGAAGTACGTCAACGAGACCCGTGATCCCACGGCAGGAACCGGCTGAATGCGTACGCTCTGCCTTCGATGCGGGCAGGAACGCATTCGAAGCCTCGTCCCACTTGAGCGTGCCTCGCGACTGGGAGAAGAGATGAACACTTGGCGTGAATCCGCCGGACATCAGCACGAGATCGCAATCGAGGGTTCGGCCGCCCAGTTCAACGCCACGGACACGGAGGCCTCCGCGTGTGCCGTGCACGACTGCGGACTCGATGACCTCGATTCCGGCACTCTTCGCCGCCCGCGGCAACGCGCCGTCGGCGCGCTCGCGAAGGTCCGCGATCGCCGCGATCTCGATGCCAGCCTCCCGCAGCTCGAGGGCGGCCTGATAGGCGCTGTCGTTCGAGGTGACGACGACGGCGCGCGACCCCGCACGCACACCGTAGCGACGAAGGTACGTCCGGGCAGCACCAGCCAGCATGATTCCGGGCCGGTCGTTGCCGGGGAACACGAGCGGACGTTCAATCGCGCCGGTCGCGAGCACGACCTCGCGCGCCCGGAACTGCCAGAGCCGCTCGCGCAACTGCCCGACCGGCGCGTCCGCGAGATGATCGCTGAGCCGTTCGTTGAGGCCGATCGCGTTGTGCGGGAAATAGCCGAACGCCGTCGTCCGTGACAGCAGCCGGACCCGTGGATGACGAATGAGCACCGCCACGCTTCGGGCGAGCCAGTCCGCGGCCTCGACGCCGTCAATGCGCGCCTGCACTTCCCCGAGCAGCGAACCGCCGAGCTCGCCTTGCTCATCGCAGAGAACCACGCGCGCGCCGCTGTCGGCCGCTGCCAGCGCCGCGGCGAGGCCGGCAGGGCCGCTGCCCACCACGAGGACATCGCAGTGCGCGAAGCGATTCTCGTACCGGTCGGGATCGGGCAACGCGGGCGCGCGGCCGAGTCCCGCCGCGGCGCGGATCATGGGCTCGTAAATCGCGGCCCAGGCGGCGCGCGGCCACATGAATGTCTTGTAATAGAACCCCGCGGGGAAAAGCGGCGACAGCCAGTCGTTCAATCGGCCGAGGTCGAATCCGAGGCTCGGCCAGCGGTTCTGCGATTCGGCTGAGAGGCCTTCGTATAACTCGACTTGGGTCGCGCGCAGGTTCGGTGTATAGCGTGCCGCATCGCGCCAGACCGCGACCAGCGCATTCGGCTCCTCGGCGCCCGCCGTGACGATTCCACGCGGCCGGTGGTACTTGAAGGACCTGCCCGCGAGGTGAATGCCGTTCGCCAGCAGGGCGGAAGCAAGCGTGTCGCCTGCAAGACCTTCGAATTCATCGCCATCGAAGCTGAAGTGCAGCTTCCGCGAACGGTCCACGCGCC
This sequence comes from Steroidobacteraceae bacterium, assembly GCA_036781365.1. Taxonomy (GTDB): domain Bacteria; phylum Pseudomonadota; class Gammaproteobacteria; order Steroidobacterales; family Steroidobacteraceae; genus SCUD01. The sequence continues at coordinate 206,065 of DAIQBB010000002.1, forward strand.
CGCCGCATTCCGTGCGAAACGCGCTCATGCAGGCGGTTGCTCGCCGATCTTGTAGGTCGCGGCAAATTGGTCGGTCGTCGTGTCGCGCAGTGCATTGAAGAAGCGGCCGCAGCCGCGCGCGTGCCGCCAGCGCTCGGCGTGCGGCCCGCGCGGATTCGCGCGCAGATATAGGTATTCCACCCACTGCTGATCGTCGAGCTCCGCAGGCCGCGACGGCCGGGCGAGGTGCGCCTGCCCGCCGTAGCTGAACTCGAGCTCGGGCCGCTTGCCGCACCAGGGACAGTCGATCAGCAGCATGGCGTGCTCAGTGCGCAACTCCGGCGGCGGACGCTTCGTCGATCAGCCAGCCATCGCGAAAGCGCTCGAGCGTGAACGGCGCGGCTATGGGGTGCGACTCGTCCTTCGCCATGGTCCAGGCGAAGACATGCGCGGATCCAGGCGTCGCCTTGAATCCGCCGGTGCCCCAGCCGCAGTTGACGAATAGTCCTGGCACCGGCGTCTTGCCGATGACCGGCGAGCGGTCCGGCGTCACGTCGACGATGCCGCCCCAGTTGCGCAGCATTCGCAGGCGCCGGAAACAGGGGAACAGCTCGCAGATCGCCTCGAGCGTGTGCAGGTTTATGTGCAGCGCGCCGCGCTGCGTATAAGAAGTGTAGGCATCCGTGCCTGCGCCGATCACCAGTTCGCCCTTGTCGGACTGGCTGATGTAGGCGTGGATGCTGTTCGACATCACGACGCACGGGAAAACGGCCTTGACGGGTTCCGACACCAGTGCCTGCAGCGGAAAGCTCTCGAGAGGCAGCTTGATGCCCGCAAGTCCCATGACGACGCTGGAATTGCCTGCCGCCACGACGCCCACCTTGCCGGTGCGTATCAGTCCGCGCGTAGTTTCAAGCGCCTCGACGCCTCCATTCGAATCGCGGCGGATCCCGGTGACTTCGCAGTTCTCGATGATGTCGACGCCGAGCGCATCGGCAGCGCGGGCGTAGCCCCAGGCAACTGCGTCGTGCCGCGCCGTGCCGCCGCGGCGCTGCAGCGTTGCACCCACTACCGGGTAACGAATGTCCGATCCTATGTTCAAAGGGGGGCAGAAGGCCTTCGCCTCTTCCGGCGTCAGCCATTCGTTGTCGACGCCGTTGCAACGGTCTGCGTGCAGGATGCGCTTCAGGAGCTGCGCGTCGTGCACCGTGTGCGCGAGCATCATCACGCCGCGCGGCGAGAACATCACGTTGTAGTTGAGGACCTGTGAGAGGTCCTCCCACATCTTCAGGGCGTGATCGTAGAGCGCGATGCTTTCGTCGAAGAGGTAGTTGGAGCGGATGATGGTCGTGTTGCGGCCGGTGTTGCCGCCGCCGATCCAGCCCTTCTCGACCACCGCGATATTCGTGAGGCCGTGTTCGGCGGCGAGGTAATAGGCGGTGCCGAGGCCATGCCCGCCGCCGCCGATGATGACGACGTCATAGGCGGGCCTTGGCTCCGCCCGCCGCCATTGCTCGCGCCAGCCGCGATGCCCCGAAAGGCTCCGCCATAAGAGCGACAGTCCCGACCAGGATTGGCGCTTCACCAGGCAGCCTAGGCCCGCAGGTCCTTGTTCTCGGGGTCGTACGGCGAGTCGACCAGGACTGTCGCAGCTTTCCTTTCACCGAGAACTTCGATCTGCAGGCGCGTGCCGACCGCCGCGAAGTGCGGCTTGACGTAGCCGATGGCGAGGCTCTTGCCGAGCACGTGGCCATAGCAGCCGGAGGTCGCGCGGCCGATCATCGTGCCTTTCTCGTCGAACAGCGGCTCGTTGCCGAGCGGGTCGGCATCCGTGACGCCGTGGACTTCAATTGTCACGAAGCGGTTCGGCACGCCGGCGGCGAGCTGCTTTTCCAGCGCCTCCCTGCCGGTGAAGTCGCCTTTCTTCAGCCGCACGAAGCGGTCGAGGCTTGCCTCGAAAGGCGTGTTCTCGCGCGTGAGGTCGCTCCCCCACATGCGGTAGGATTTTTCCATGCGCAGCGATTCCATCGCGCGCATGCCGGCCATGCCGATGCCATGCTCCGCCCCGGCGGTGAAAATGGTGACGAACAGGTGGCGCGCGTACTCGATCGGGAAATGCAGCTCCCATCCGAGGCTGCCCACGAAGTTGACGCGGAGCAGGTACACGTCCGGCGCGAGGCCGACTTCCGCAATCTGCCCCGTGAGCCACGGAAAGAATTCATTGTCGAGCTTCGTGTCCGTGAGCTTCGCAAGTACATCCCGCGAGTGCGGACCGGCGATCACGAAACAACCGCGCGAAGTCGTGACGTTCGCGAGCTGCACCGAGCCGTTCGTCGGCAATTGCTTGTGCAGGAAGTCCGAGTCGTAGCGCTCGGCCGCGCCCGCACTGACGAGATAGAAGAAGTCCTCGCCGAGTTTCGTGATCGTGAATTCCGAGCGGATTCCGCCGCGCTTCGTGAGCGCATGTGAGAGCGCCATGCGCCCGATTTTGACCGGCACTTTGTTCGCGACCAGGCCGTCGAGCCAGGCCTCGGCGCCCGGGCCGCGCACAAGGTGCTTCGTAAACGGCGTAAGATCGATCACCCCGACCCGTTCCCGAAGCCGTCGGCACTCGTTACCGACGTGCTCGAACCAGTTCGTGCGGCGGAAGCTCCATTCGTCCTTTGCCTCGACGCCCTCGGGCGCAAACCAGTTCGCGCGTTCCCATCCGTAACGCTGGCCGAACACGGCGCCCAGGTGCTTCAGCCTGTCGTAGACCGGGCTCGTCTTGAGTGGTCGTGCTTCCGGGCGTTCCTCGTCCGGGTAGTGAACCGTGAAGACGTTGCGGTAGGTCTCCTCGTTCTTCGTCACCACGTAGCGCTTGCTCGCGTATTGCCCGAAGCGGCGCGGGTCGAGCGCGAGCATGTCGATGCCGGGCTCGCCCTCCACGATCCACTCGGCAAGCTGCCAGCCCGCACCGCCCGCCGCCGTGATGCCGAAGCTGTGACCTTCGTTGAGCCACACGTTCGGCAGGCCCCAGGCTGGGCCGATGAGCGCGCTGCCATCCGGCGTGTAGGAAATCGGCCCGTTGACGATGTCCTTGATGCCGCAGTTCGCGAGCGCGGGTACGCGCCGTTGCGCGCCTTCGATATGCGGGATGAGGCGCTCGAGGTCACCGTCGAAAAGGCTCTTGCCGAACCAGGACGGCACGCCGTCAGCGAAGCGCGCGGGCGCGCCGGCTTCATACGGCCCGAGGATCCAGCCCATGCGCTCTTCCCGCAGGTAATACGACTGGTCTGGTTCGCGCATCACGGCGAGCTCGCGCCCGCCGGCCTGGCGGTAGGCTTTCAGCTCGGGCGATTCCTCGTAGACGATGTACTGGTGCTCGACGGGGATCGCCGGCACGTGAAGCCCGAACAGCTTTCCGGTCTGGCGCGCGTAATTGCCGGTCGCGCAGACGACGTGGTCGCAGGTGATCTCGCCCTTCGTCGTCGTGAGCTTCCACTCTCCGGAGGCCGTGCGGGTGACGGCGGTCACCTCGGTCTGCTCATGGATTTCGGCGCCTTTCGCCCGCGCGCCCTTGCGGAACGCCATCGTGAGGTCGGCGGGCGCGATGTGGCCGTCGTGCGGGTGATAGAGCGCGCCGATTATCGCCGCGGTGTCATCCGTGCCGCCGAGTTCGATGAGCGGCCAGAGCTCCTTCACGCGCTTCGGACCGATTACCTCGAAAGGCACGCCGATCGTGTTCGCCGTGCCGCAGTACTTCTGGTACTCGTCCATGCGGTCGCGGCGCGTCGCGAGGCGCATGTTGCCGGTCACGTGGAAACTCACGTCCTGCCCGGTCTCGGCAGGCAGGCGCTTGTACAGGTCGACCGAGTACTTGTGCAGCTGGCCGACCGTATAGCTCATGTTGAAGAGCGGCAGGAGTCCCGCGGCATGCCAGGTCGAGCCCGCGGTCAGTTCCGCGCGCTCGATGAGCACGACATCCGGCCAGCCCTTGTGCGCAAGGTGATAGAGCGTGCTGACGCCGACGGCGCCACCGCCAATCACGACCACCCGTGCGTGGGTCTTCATGTGTGAGTGCCCCCGTCCCCGGGCAGTGTAGCGATTGGAGCGCGTTCGGCACACCTAAAAGCGACATCTCTTGTCGGTTTCAGGCATCCTGTCGACAGCATGGACTCGCCCGTCGCCCTGCCGAAAAGCCGATACGCCTTCCTGACCTTGCCGAATTATTCGCTGATCGCGGTCTCGAACGCGGTCGAGCCTCTTCGCATGGCGAATCGCGTCGTGGGGCAGGACGTTTACGAATGGTCGCTCGTGAGCCTCGACGGCCGCCCGGTCCTCGCGAGCAGCGGCCTCGACCTCGCGCCGACGATCCCCCTCGACAAGGCCGGCAAGGTGGAGATCCTGTTTGTCTGCGGCGGCATCAACGTACGCGAAGCGGTATCGGCGCCCTTGCTGACGGCGCTACGCCGCCTCGCGGAACGGCGGGTCGCCCTCGGTGCACTGTGCACCGGCGGCTACGCGCTCGCGCGTGCGGGCCTCCTCGACAATTACCGCGCCACCATCCATTGGGAAAACCTGCCGGCGCTGCGCGAGGAATTCCCGCGCGTGCAACTCAACGACCAGGTTTTCAGCATCGACCGCGATCGTTTCACCTGTTCGGGCGGCACGGCGCCGCTCGACCTGATGCTGAACCTGATCCAGCTCAAGCACGGCCCGCGCATCTCGCAGCTCGTCTCGGAACAGTTCGTACTGGAAAGGGTTCGCAGCGACCAGGATCGCCAGTACGTTCCGTTGCGCGCCCAGGTCGGCGCATCGCACCACAGCATGATCAAGGTCGCAGAGCTCATGGAGGAGAACATCGAGAAGCCGCTGTCGCTCGACCGGATCGCGAACGCTACTTCCATGTCGAGACGACAGATCGAACGGCTCTTCAGGCGGCACCTCGACTGCGTGCCGAAGAAGTATTACCTCGAGATGCGGCTCCGCCGCGCGCGGGAACTGCTGCTGCAGACCGCCATGCCGATTACCGACATCACGACTTCCTGCGGCTTCAAGTCGCCCCCGCATTTCTCCCGCTGTTACCGCAACCAGTTCGGCCACCCGCCGAGTGCCGAGCGGCGGATCCGCCAAGCCGCGACGGCTGCCACCCCGAAACCGATGCGCTAGCTCTCAGTTCCGTAGCTCCTGTCGTTTATGGGCAGATCCCAGTCGCAAAAAGGCCAATCCTGCCGGGACCCTGTGCTTAACATCCCGCCATGACAGGAGAAAGTGAGTTCGACCTGAGCACGCTCGATGACACGGAGCTCAGCGAACAGGTTCACGACGACATGTACAACGGCCTGAAGGCCGAGGTCGAGGCAGCGACGCGCATCTTCCTCGCGCGCGGCTGGCCGCCGGAGCGCGTGCTGAACGAGGCCCTGGTCGAAGGCATGCGGATCGTCGGAATCGACTTCCGCGACGGCATCCTGTTCGTGCCGGAAGTCCTGCTCGCAGCGAATGCCATGAAGGGCGGGATGGCGATCCTCCGCCCGCTCCTCGCCGAGACCGGCATCGAGCCGATCGGCAAGATCGTGATCGGCACGGTCAAGGGCGACATCCACGACATCGGCAAGAATCTCGTATCGATGATGCTGGAGGGGGCCGGGTTCGAGGTCATCGACATCGGCATCAACAATGCGGTCGAGAAATACCTCGCCGCACTTGAAAAGCACCAGCCTGATTTCCTCGGCATGTCAGCGCTGCTGACGACGACGATGCCCTACATGAAAGTCGTGATCGACACGCTCAAGGAGAAGAACCTCCGCGACAAGTACATCGTGCTGGTCGGCGGAGCGCCCCTGAACGAGGAGTTCGGCAAGGCCGTCGGAGCCGACGCTTACTGCCGCGATGCGGCCATCGCGGTCGAGACCGCAAAAAAACTCCTCGCCGCGCGCCGCGCGTCAGCCCATGCGAACTAAGCTCGTCATCGCCTGTGGCGCCCTCGCGCGCGAGATTGCGGAACTGCGCCGAGCCAACGGCTGGACCGCGCTCGATGTCATCTGCCTGCCGCCGGAACTGCACAACCGGCCGGAGCGAATTGCCGGCGCGGTGCGGGAGAAGATCCGCATCCATCGCAAGGACTACGCCGAGATCTTCGTCGCCTATGGCGACTGCGGCACGCGCGGCGCGCTCGACGAGGTGCTGCGCGAGGAGGGCGTCGAACGGATTGCCGGCGCGCATTGCTATGAGTTCTTCGCGACGCCCGGGGTTTTCGCGGCGCTCGCGGATGCGGAGCCGGGCAGTTTCTACCTGACAGACTTCCTGCTGCGTCATTTCGACCGGCTGGTTTTTCGCGGGCTCGGCATCGACCAGCATCCCGGGCTGTTGCCCGTCTACTTCGGAAACTACCGCCGGGTCGTGTATCTCGCGCAGGCGCCAAAGCCGGAATCGGAAGTTCGGGCACGCGAGATTGCGGCACGCCTCGGACTCGAGTTCGAGATCCGCATCACCGGTTACGGTGGCCTTGGGACGAGTCTCGCCGCATTCGCAGGCCGACCCCGGGTGGTGACGTGGCCAGCCTCACCCTGATCTATTGGCGCGACATCCCCGCGCAGGTCGTCGTCAGGCGCGGACGGGAAACCGCGAAGGTAAAGCTCTCCGACCGGTTCCAGGAAGCCGTCGATCGCGCCGCGATGCGCGCCGGCAAGGGCAGCTCGGATGCCTACCTCGCCGAGTGGCGGCGCTCTGACGCGACACCCTGCAGCGACGATATCGAGGCCGAGGCGGCCGCCGAGGCCGGCCGGATCGAGGCGAAGTACACCAACGAGGAACTCGAGCGCCTGATACGCGCCAGGGGAATCGCCGGGACGACTGTGCCATGACCGATACCGTCGTCAGTTCGGCCACCCGGGAAGTCGTTATCGGCTTCGACCGACCGTTCGTCATCATTGGCGAGCGCATCAACCCGACCGGGCGGAAGCTCCTCGCGGCGGAGATGAGCGCCGGCGACTTCAGCCGCGTCGAGGCCGACGCGCGCGCGCAGGTCGAGGCCGGCGCGCACATGCTCGACGTCAACGCGGGCATCCCGCTCGCCGACGAGCCGGCGATCCTCGCGAAGGCCATCCGGCTCGTGCAGTCGATCACCGACGTGCCGCTGTCGATCGATTCGTCGATCGTCGCGGCGCTCGAGGCCGGGCTCGCGGTCTACCAGGGCAAAGCGCTCGTCAATTCGGTCACCGGCGAAGAAGAGCGCCTCGAAGCGGTCCTCCCATTGATCAAGAAGTACGGTGCCGCGGTCGTCGCGATCTCGAACGACGAGACGGGCATCTCCGAGGATCCCGACGTGCGCTTCGCGGTCGCAAAGCGCATCGTCGAGCGCGCGGCGGATCACGGCATCCCGGCAAGCGACATCGTGGTCGATCCGCTCGTGATGCCGATCGGCGCGATCAACCAGGGCGGCGTCCAGGTAATGCGGCTCCTGCGGCGCCTGCATGAGGAGCTGAAGGTCAACACGACCTGCGGGGCGTCGAATATCAGCTTCGGCCTGCCGAATCGCGACGGCATCAACAGCGCATTCCTCACCATGGCGATCGCCTCCGGCCTCACGTCGGCAATCACGAATCCGATGCACGTCGAGACGGTTCGCGCCTGCCTCGGGGCTGACGTCATGATGGGGCACGACCCGGATTGCGCGCGCTGGATCAGCCGATTCCGCGAGGAGCCAGCGATCGGCTTGAATGGCGAGGCCGCCCGCGGCCGGCGCGAACGGGGTCGGAGACCGCGTGCGTAGCGACCCGCTCGTCGTCTTCATGCCTTCCGGCAGGCGCGGGCGGTTTCCAATCGGCACGCCGCTCCTCTCGGCGGCGCGCGCCCTCGGCGTCGACGTCGATTCCGTCTGTGGAGGGCGCGGCATCTGCGGGCGCTGCCAGGTCGTGATCGCCGAGGGCGAGTTCGCCAAGCACGGCGTGCGCTCGGGCGCCGCAAGCGTTTCCCCCGTCAGCGAAGTCGAGCTGCGCTATGCGAACCGGCGCGAGCTGCCGTCCGGTCACCGACTCTCCTGTTCGACGCTCGTGCTGCGCGACGTGGTAGTGGACGTGCCACCCGGCAGCCAGGTCCATCGCCAGGTCGTGCGCAAGGATGCCGATGCGCGCGAGATCGAGCTGAATCCGGTCGTCCGCCTGCACTATGTCGAGGTGCAGGAACCGGACATGCAGGATCCATCCGGTGACATGCGGCGCCTGATGAATGCGCTCCAAAAGGAATGGCAGCTCACCGAGCTCACCTGCGACCTCTCGGTCCTCCGGGAGCTACAGCCGGCCCTGCGCAAGGGCCAGTGGAAAGTGACCGTGGCCGTCCATGACGGGTCGCAGATCATCGCGGTGTGGCCGGGCTTCCACGACAAGGCGTTCGGCATGGCGGTCGACGTCGGCTCGACGACGGTCGCCGCGCACCTCTGCGACCTCGAGAGCGGCGAACTCGTCGCGGCGACGGGCGTGATGAACCCGCAGATCCGTTTTGGCGAAGACCTGATGAGCCGCGTGTCCTACGCGATGATGAATCCCGGCGGCGCGGTCCTGATGACGGACGCGATCCGCGGCGCCCTGAGCAACATCGCGCGAGAACTCGCGCGCGAGGCCGGCATCGAGCCGACGGACATCCTCGAACTCTCGCTGGTCGGCAATCCGATCATGCATCACCTCGTGCTCGGCATCGATCCGGCGGAGCTCGGCGGCGCGCCGTTTGCGCTCGCGGTCGACCAGGCGCTGACAATTCCCGCGTCACAGCTCGGACTCGCCGTGCATCCGAATGCACGGGTCTACGTCCTCCCCTGCATCGCGGGCCACGTCGGTGCGGACGCGGCGGGCATGATCCTGGCCGAGCGCCCCGACCAGGGCGCCGAGATCACTTTACTCGTTGACGTCGGCACCAACGCGGAGATCGTACTCGGCAACCGCGAGCGCCTGCTCGCCTGCTCGAGCCCCACCGGGCCGGCATTCGAAGGCGCGCAGATCAGCTGCGGTCAGCGCGCCGCGCCGGGCGCGATAGAGCGCGTGCGCATTGATGCTGTGACGCTCGAGCCCCGTTACAAGGTCATCGGCAGCGAGCTGTGGTCGGACGATCCGGCATTCGCAGGCAGCACTACCGGCATCGGCGTTACGGGCGTCTGCGGATCGGGGATCATCGAAGTCATCGCCGAGATGTACCTGGCCGGCATCATCAACCAGGACGGCGTCATTGACGGGAGGTTCAGCGAGCGCAGCAACCGGATCGTCGCCGATGGCCGTACCTTCTCCTACGTCCTGCATCGCGGCGCCGTACCGATGCAGGTCACGCAGACCGACGTGCGCGCCATCCAGCTCGCGAAAGCCGCGCTGCACGCGGGCATCCGCCTGCTGATGGATCACCTCGGCTTGGAACGCGTCGACCGCATCCGGCTCGCCGGCGCATTCGGCAGCCACATCGATCCGATGTATGCGATGGTTCTCGGCATGATCCCCGATTGCGCGCTCGGCCAGGTCGCCTCCGTCGGCAATGCCGCAGGCGCTGGCGCGCGCATCGCGCTGCTCGATTCCACCGCGCGCATGGTGATCGAGGACCTCGTCCGCCGCGTGGAGAAGATAGAGACGGCGATCGAGCCGCGATTCCAGGCGCACTTCGTCGACGCGATGGCGATCCCGCACAAGACCGCCGGCTATCCGGAACTTCGCAAGGTCGTGACGCTGCCGGCGGCCAAGGAATCCGCGGCGCAAGGCGCGACGAGAGGCCGGCGGGGGCGCAGAATAGCCGCTCCCTGATTGCCGGGAATTCCGCATGGGCGCGCTCGACATCGTCATCCTCGTCGCTTACCTCGCGCTGATGGTGGGCCTCGGCTTCTATGCGAAGCACCGCCAGAGGAACGTCGCTGACTATTTCGTCGCGGGCCGCCGCATGGGCCCGATGACGGTCGCATGCCTTTGGGTCGCAGCCTGGATCGGCGGAGCCTCGGTGGTCGGGACCTCGGCGCGTGTTTACGAGTATGGCGTGACTGGTGTCTGGTACATCCTCGCGATTGCGATCGGCTGCCTGTTGTTCGGCCTGCTCGTGGCGAGGCGCGTGAAAGAGCTCGGCGACCGCCACGACCACCTCACCTACCCGGACTTCATGGAGCAGCACTACGACAACCGCACCCGCGCGGTGGCGACCATCACCACGGTGCTCGCGTACACGGCGTATTCGGCCGGCCAGTTCGCGGCCGCGGCTTCGATTCTGCAAGCGCTCCTGGGTTGGGACTATGGCGCCTCGCTGCTGCTGGCCGGCGCGATCGTGATTCTCTACACGGCCGCCGGCGGGTACCTGGCGGTGACTTACACCGACCGGGTGCAGGTCTCGCTGGTGCTGCTCGGAATCGTGGCGGTCGGCGTGCCCGTCGCCATCGCGAGTGCCGGCAGCTGGAGCGATTTGCGTGCCGCCCTGCCGGACTCGTATTACGACCTTGGCGCCCAGGGCTGGGATCAAGTGGCCGCGCTCGTGGTCTCGCTGGTGCTCAGCTTTTTCGTGGCCATGGACAGTTTCTCTCGCAGCTTCGCCGCGCGCGATGCGGCGACCGCAAGCAAGGGTGCGCTGCTCGCGATGATCCTGATTCTGCCGATCGCGCTCGCCGTGACCTGGCTTGGCCTCGCCGCGGCCGTGCTCTATCCGGACCATCCATCGAGCGCCAGCATCCTGGCCACGTTCGTGCTGAATGCCTTTCCGACCGGCCTGAAGGGCCTCATGGTCATCGGCATCCTGTCGGCCATCATGTCGGTCGCCTCGATCTGCGTGCTCACTGCGTCGGCGAACTACACGCGCGATATTCACCAGCGCTATCTCCGGCCCGGCATCGCCCCCGGCTCCATGCTGCGGGTCGGCATGCTGGCGTCGCTGGGCGCGGGCCTGCTTGCCATGCTGATGGCATGGAAGATGCGCGACATCATCGACATCCTCCAGCTCGGATTCACGCTCAACTCCGCCGGCCTCTTCCTGCCGACGATCGCGGCCCTGTACGGGAACCGCGTGTCCGCGAACGCGGCCTTCTGGAGCATTGCTGCCTCGCTTGCCGCCGTCATCGGCTGGCGCATCGCGGCAGACACCGGCGTGGGCGGCCTCTTCGCCGTCGACCCGCTGTGGCCGGGCCTTTCGGTGTCGGCGGTGGTGCTCATCGCCCTGACGGCCGCCGATTCGCGCCGCAGCGCAAAGGCGGCCGCCTGAGCGAGCCGTCGCCGACGATCGTATTTGCCGAGATGCCCGAAGCGGCAGGACGCGACCTGTCGATAGAACGGCGGCACCTGCCCGCCGCCGCGCGCATCGAGCGATTCACGTATCGCGGCGAACCTGCCGCGCTCATCGCCGCATGCCGCGGGGCCGACGCGATCCTGACGGACTACGTGCCGTTCGACGGGGCCGTGCTCCAGCATTTCGAACGCTGCCGCATTATCTCCGTCGCTGCGACCGGCTGGGATTGCGTGGACATCCGCGCCGCGGAGGAGCGCGGCATACGCGTGAGCTGCGTCGGGGAATATTGCACCGATGAAGTCGCGGACCATGCGCTTGCACTGCTGCTCGCGCTCAACCGCCAGCTGCTCGCCTACGACCGCCAGGTGCAGGTCGACCGGAGCTGGCGCTGGAACGAGATCCGCGGTCTGCGGCGATTATCCGGCCAGGCACTGGGACTGATCGGGTTCGGGCGCATCGGGCAGGCAGTCTGCCGGCGCGCGCTAGGCTTTGGACTTCGGGTTCTCGCCAACGACCCGCGGATCGACGCGGCGACTGCAAGCCGCCACGGAGCGCGCTTGTGCGATTTTGAGGAGCTGCTCGCCGAGTCGGACATCATCAGCCTGCACAGCAACCTCGAGGCCGGAAGCCGTGGCCTGCTCGACCGCGCCGCGTTCGCCCGCATGCGACTCAAACCCCTGCTGCTGAACGTGGCGCGCGGCGGCCTTGTGATCGAGGCTGATCTCGTCGACGCCCTCGACCGGGGCCTCGTCGCCGGCGCCGCGCTCGACGTGCTGGCTGAGGAATCTCCGGACCTGCGGCATCATCCGCTGGTGGGCCGGAGCGACGTGCTCCTGACGCCGCACGTGGCCTTTTATTCGGAGACGGCTTTGGAAGACCTGAGGCGCATTTCGGCTGAGAATATCCGGGCTTTCCTTGACGGCCGTCCGGATCATGTCTTCCGGCTCGTGACGCCGCCGGAAGGCGCGGCATGAGCACCGCGCCCGCATTCGACGGTGCGCCGGAGCGCGGCACCATCAATTTCAGCGTCGGCCAGCCCTCGGCTGATCTCTTGCCCCTCGCGCTGCTGCGTGGTGCCTGCGATCGCTATTTCGACGGCGCACAACCCCTCGAGTTGAACTACGGTGCGCGGCAGGGCGATGTGCGGTTCCGCACGGCGCTCGCCGCCTTCCTTCGCGATTCCGGCGGCGAGGCCACGCCTGAATCGCTGCTGCTCACGGCGGGGATTTCCCAGGCGCTCGATTTCGTCTGCGGCCGCTTCACGCAGCCGGGCGACACGGTGTTCGTCGAAGAGCCGACCTATCCGTATTCGCTTCCGATCTTCCGCGATCACGGGCTCCTGGTCGTCGGCGTGCCGCTCGATGGCAACGGCATGGACCTCGAGGCCTGCGAAAGGCTGCTCGCCCGGCATCGTCCGAAGCTCCTGTACACGATTCCATCCTTTCACAACCCGACCGGCCAGACGCTCGGCCTCGAGCGCCGCGAGCGTCTCGTCGAGCTCAGCCGCAAACACGGCTTCGTCATCGCCGCCGACGAGGTCTACCAACTGCTGCACCATGGCACGCCGCCGCCCGCGTCGTTCGGCACGCTCACCGATCGCGGCAATGTGCTTTCCCTCGGCTCTTTCTCGAAGATCCTCGCGCCCGGCCTGCGGCTCGGCTGGATCCAGGCGAATCCGGAGTTGATGCAGAGGATGCTGGCCCAGGGCGCGCTCGTGAGCGGCGGCAACTTCAATCACTTCGCCTCGCATGTCGTGCGCCAGCTGATGGAAAACGGCGAGCTCGCATCCTTCGTTGCGCATTTGCGGACGAGCTACGCGGCGCGGGCCGAGGCGATGGACGCCGCGCTACGCACGCATCTCGGCAGCGGCGCGAGCTGGCAAAAACCGCTCGGCGGCTATTTCCTCTGGCTCCGCTTGCCGGAGGGCCGGGACGCCGTGAAATTCCAGGGCGCAGCGAGCGAGGCAGGAACGGGTTTCCTGCCCGGGACCGCCTGCTCCGCGGCCGGCAGCCTGAACAACTGCCTGCGCCTCAGCTTCGCGCATTATTCAGTTCCTGACATTCACGACGGCATCGCACGCCTCGGGCGGGCCTTCAGCGCTTGAACTCGCCAACCGAACCGGTCGGTACCCTCGATACCGCGATGGCGCACGCAACACGCTTGCTAGATGCGAAGCCGGCTATTGCGGCCGAACAGGCAACGGAGATCCTGAAAGTCGTCCCGAATCATCCCCCCGCACTATTCCTGCTGGCGTCCGCGCTCCAGCGCTCAGGGCGCGGCGACGCCGCAATTGAGGCCTTGCGCAATCTCGTCGCGGTTGCGCCGGGACATTCGGAAGCATGGCGGGTACTCGCCGATCACCTGGCCGCGACCGGCGATTCCGCTGGCGCCGATGCGGCCTATGCCCGGCATATCCGGGCATCGACCCGCCATCCCGTGCTGCAGCGAGCGGCGCTCGCGATGACGCGGAACGACATTCCGGTCGCGGAATCGCTCCTCAAGTCGCACCTGATGAAGACGCCGACCGACGTGCCTGCGATCCGCATGCTGGCCGAGGTCGCCATGCGCATCGGCCGCGACGGCGACGCGAAGAACCTGCTCGAACGTGCCCTCGAGCTCGCGCCGGGATTCAAGCCCGCACGCTATCAGCTCGCGGTGCTCCTGCACCGGGAGAACGAAGCCGCGGACGCGCTTGCCGAGGTAGAGCGCCTGCTCGCCACGGAAGCTCACAATCCCGCTTACCGCAATCTCGCGGCCGTGATCCTGAGCCGTATCGGCGAGTACGAACGCTCGAGCCGGATGTATGCCGATCTCCTCAAGGAGTACCCGACGAACGCCAAGGTCTGGCTCAGCTACGGCCATGTGCTGAAGACGGAAGGCCGTACGGACGAGAGCGTCGTCGCCTACCGCCGGAGTATTGCCCGCGATCCGGCTTTCGGCGAAGCTTACTGGAGCCTCGCCAATCTCAAGACTTTCCGTTTCACTGAGACCGACGTCGCGGAGATGACGGCAAAGCTTGCCGACCCCGCGCTCGACGCCGTGAATCGCCTGCAATTCCACTTCGCCCTGGGCAAGGCGTTCGAGGACGCGGGCGATTACGCGCAATCTTTCGATCACTATTCGAAGGGCAATGAGCTGCACCACGCGCGCATCCGTTACGACGCAAACGTCAATTCCGAGCGGACAGCGCGCCTGAAATCGACATTCACCCGCGCATTCTTCGCGGACCGCGCAGGCGCGGGGAATCCGACGCGCGAGCCGATTTTCATCTTGGGGATGCCGCGCTCCGGCTCGACCCTGATCGAACAGATCCTTTCCAGCCATTCGGCCGTGGAAGGGACGACCGAGCTGCCCGAGATCATCAGCATGGCCAAGGACCTGAGAGGCCAGGCCACGTCGGAAGGAATCGCGGCTTACGGCGACGCGCTCGGCGCGATGAGCGCCGCGGCGTTGCGCGAGCTCGGCGGCCAATACATGGAGCGCACGCGGATCCACCGGAAGACCGGCCGCCCGTACTTCATCGACAAGATGCCCAACAATTTCCTGCACGCCGGGATGATTCAACTGGTGCTGCCGAACGCCAGGATCATCGACGCACGTCGTCACCCGCTCGCCTGCTGTTTCTCGAACTTCAAGCAGCATTACGCGCGGGGACAGCGATTCAGTTACGACCTCACTGACCTCGGTCGTTACTACCGCGACTACGTGGAACTGATGGCGCACTTCGACGACACCCTGCCCGGCCGCATCCACCGCGTCACCTATGAGCAGATGGTCGAGGACACGGAAACGGAGGTGCGCCGGCTGCTCGACTATTGCGGCCTGGAATTCGAGCCGGGGTGCCTGCGCTTCTTCGAGAACGACCGCGGCGTGCGAACTGCGAGCGCCGAACAGGTCCGGCAGCCCATTTACCGGGAGGGTATCGACCACTGGCTTCACTATGAACGGTGGCTCGATCCCCTTAAGGCGGCGCTGGGCGACGTGCTGGAAACCTACCCGGCCGTTCCGCAGTTTGATTCCGCCTGACCACCAATGACGCCGCCCGGTGGACCTGTTGTTGCGATGCAACAGCGCGTTTTGCCACTTTACGGCGAAATGGCATCCGTCGTAGTCTGACTCGCCACTAAACAGAGGGGGCTCGGCCATGCGGATTTCCCATTCGAAGTGCCAATCACGCGTCCTGTCGCGGACTCCCATTGCGGCGGCCGTCCTTCTGGCGCTCGGCAGTCCGGCATTGCTCGCGCAGGAAAGCACGACCTTGGGCGAGGTCGTGGTCACGGCGCAGAAGCGCGAGCAAAACCTGCAGGACGTTCCTATCAGCGTGGCGTTGCTGAACAACGAGGCGCTCGAAGAGCTGCAGGTGCAGAGTTTCGCGGATTACGTGCAGATGCTGCCGAGCGTTTCCATGCAACAGAGCCTGGGCTCGGGCTCCGGTTTCTCGGCGGTCTACATGCGTGGCATTGCGACCGGCACCGACGGTCAGGCAACCACCTCCCAACCCAGCGTCGGCATGTACCTGGATGAGCAGCCAATCACGACGATCCAGGGCAATCTCGATATCCACCTTTACGATATCGCGCGCGTGGAGGCGCTCGCAGGGCCGCAGGGCACTCTGTTCGGTGCCAGTTCGCAGGCCGGCACCATTCGTATCATCACGAACAAGCCCGATCCTTCGGGATTCGCCGCCGGCTACTCCCTGGAAGGCAACATCGTCGACGAGGACGACACGGGTTACGTGGCCGAGGGCTTCGTCAACATTCCACTCGGCGACGCTGCGGCTGTCCGGATTGTGGGTTGGGGCAGGCAAGCTGCAGGGTGGATTGACAACGTCGAACGCACGCGGGTCTTCGGGCGCGACGCCGGCACGACGGTTGATGACCTCACCGTCAGCAATGCGGAATTTGCCGAGGACAATTACAACACCGTCGATGTCGTCGGTGCGCGCGCGGCGCTTCGCATCAACCTGGGCGAAAACTGGGCGGCGACGGCTACCGCCATGGGGCAAAAGTCCGGGAGCGAGGGAGCCTGGGGCGACGATAACAGCCGATGTGCGGTTGTGGAATACGTCGACGACACAGTGTTCAACGAGGTGCTGCCTTGCCCAGCCGGCACGACCAACGACTATCAAGCCGCGGTCGCCGCCGGCGAGAACGAGGTTTCCCATTACAGGGCCGAATACTCGGACGACGAGTGGTACCAGGCCGGTCTGACGATCGAAGGGTCGATTGGCAACTTCGACGTCGTTTACTCGGGCAACTATCTGAATCGTGAATTCGATTCGCAGTTCGACTATTCGGATTACTCGTACTGGTATGACAGCCTGTATACCACCGGGTACTTCGCCGGCCTGCATTTTGACAACGGCGGCAACCTGCTTCCTCCGGTTGCCGCTTACGCGAACAACGACTACTACACCAAGACGAGCCATGAGCTTCGGATCAGCTCGCCCCAGGAAAATCGCGTCCGTGGCATGCTCGGATTTTTCTACCAGAAGCAGTTCCACGACTTTTACCAGTATTTCGGCATCATCAATGGGCTGGCCGACGCGATGGAGATGAACGGGCTAGATCCCAACGCTGAGCGGCAATTCCCCGGCGTCGTATACCTGAACAGCATGGACCGCACGGACAGGGACGAGGCCGTATTCGGCCAGATTGCTTTCGACATCACGGACCGGCTGGAGTTGACGCTCGGTGCGCGCTACTTCGAGCCTGAAACGACGGTCGATGGATTCTTCGGATTCGGCCTCGGCTTTAATCGTCCTCATGTCCCTGGCTACGGCAATGACAATATTCCCGGAACACCGGACGACAATATCGGCGAGCCGGGCGATCCACGTAACGGCGGGGAGGGCGCTTTTTCGCCGGACGGCCAGTCCTGGTCCCGCAATGGCGAGTGGCGCTGTCCGTCGCAGGCGGACGTCGAGGATGCCCCATGCCAGAACGTCGACAAGGTGAAATCTGAAAGCGATCACATCGGCCGCGTGAATCTGAGTTGGAAGGCCACCGATGCGTCTTTGCTCTACGCGACCTGGTCGGAAGGATATCGACCGGGCGGGATCAACCGAAATCCCTTTACCGGCGAGTATGTATCGGACTTCCTGACCAACTGGGAGGCCGGATGGAAGACCCGTTGGATGGATGATCGCCTGCAGCTCAACGGGGCCGTGTTCCTCGAGGACTGGGAAGACATCCAGGTTTCATTCATTGGCCAGAACGGAATTACGACCGTCGCCAATGGTCCGGAAGCCGAAATCATCGGAACGGAAATAGAGATGACGTGGCTGGCTACGGATGCCCTCAGGATCAGCGCAGCAGCAGCCTATTACGATTCCGAGCTGAAGGACGACTTCAATGCCATCGACGCGGATGGAAATATCATCCAGGCCAAGGCTCCCGCGGGGACCCAGTTACCGGTAACCCCCGAATTCAAGGCCAACCTCATTGCCCGTTACGGGTTTGACCTGGGCAGTTTCGACGCCCACGTCCAGGGTTCGTTTAACTACTCAGGCAGTGCTCCGTCAAACCTGGACGTGATAGACAATGCAATCGTGGGCGACATTCCGTCGAGCACGCTGGTAGGTCTCAGCGCGGGCATCGAGAAAGAGACGTATTCGTTGGTACTGTTCGTACAGAATCTCACGAACGAGGACGCCCCGCGGGGCAGGACTGCCGAATGCGACTTTTCGGTCTGCGGTTTCCAGAGTTACGGCATCAGCCAGCAGCCGCGGACGATCGGCTTGAGGTTCTCGCAGGAGTTCTGATCGCGCTTCCCGGACTCGAATCTACACGTTCGAGTCCGGGAACGATTCCTTGCGCCGGTTGATGTAATCGACCAGCGCCTCGTCGACCGCCGGATCGAGCGGCGGCTCGACGTATTCCGCGAGCTGCTTCTTCCACAGCGCGTTCGCGCGCGTCGCCATGTCCTTGCGCCCTTCCGCATCCCACTGCTCGAAGCTGTTGTTGTCGGCGATCGGCGAACGATAGAAAGCCGTCTCGAAGTTCGCGAGCGTGTGCGCACAGCCGAGGAAATGCTTGCCGGGCCCGACCTCGCGGATCGCATCCAGCGCCTGGCCGTTCTCGGAGAGATCCACGCCCTCGAGCAGCGTGTGCATCATCCCCGCCTGATCCGCGTCCATCACGAACTTCTCGTAGCCCATCGCAAGACCGCCCTCGAGCCAGCCCGCGGTGTGCAGCACGAAGTTGACGCCCGCTAGGCAGGTCGGCAGCAGCGTCTGCGCCGATTCGAAGGCAGCCTGCGCATCGGGGATCTTGGATGCGCAGAGGCTCCCGCCGGAGCGGAACGGCACGCCAAGCCTGCGTGCAATAGCGGCCATGATGTAAAGCACCAGTGCGGGCTCGGGCGTGCCGAATGTCGGCGCGCCGGACTGCATCGAAAGCGAAGAGGCGAAGCTGCCGAACACCATCGGCGCGCCCGGGTTCAGCAGCTGGATGAAGGCCATGCCTGCCAACGCTTCCGCAAGTGTCTGCGTGGCCGTGCCGGCGATGGTGACCGGCGACATCGCGCCTGCGAGGATGAAGGGCGTCACGATGCAGGCCTGGTTCGCGCGCGCGTAGACCTTCAATGCACCCAGCATCGTACTGTCGTAGGTCATCGGCGAGTTGACGTTGATGAGGCTCACGATCACGGTCTTCGGCCGGCCGGTCGCGGCATCCATGTGCCCGTCGCCGAACAGGATCTTCGCCATCTCGACCGTGTCGCGCGCCCGCTCCGGGTGCGTCACGGACCCCATGAAAGCCTTGTCGCTGTACTTCATGTGGCTGTAAACCATGTCGAAGTGACGCTTGTTGACCGGCAGGTCCACGGGCTCGCAGATCGTCCCGCCGGAGTGGTGCAGCGATTTCGACTGGTAGGCGAGCTTCACGAAGTTGCGGAAGTCCTCGATGCGCGCGTAGCGCCGCCCCTCGTCGAGGTTGTAGATGAACGGGGAGCCATAGGCGGGGGCGAACACGGTGTTCGGGCCCCCAATCTGTACGTTTCGTTCGGGATTGCGCGCGTGCTGCATGAACTCCCGCGGGGCAGTCGCCTGGATCAGCTGCCGGCACATGCCGCGGGGCATGCGGACGCGGTCGCCCTGCACGTCTGCGCCCGCGCTCTTCCATATCGAAAGGGCCTCGGCATCCTCGCGGAACTCGATGCCGATCTCCTCGAGAATCGTATCGGCATTCTGTTCAATCAGCGCGAGCCCCTCCTCGCCGAGCACCTCGTAGCAAGGGATCTTGCGGGTGATGAAGGGAATCGAATGACCGGCCTGCGCGGCGCGCACGGCGCGCTTGGCATCGCGTGCGCTTGGCCGCCGTCCGCGCGTCGGCTGTGCCGGCTGCGTCTGCTGCTCGTCCATCCCCGCTCTCCTGCCGCCGTCAGGAACAGAGTATGCTGCGAAACGGCTGAATATGGCGCTCCGGAATCCAAAATCGGCCACCAGGGCCATGAATGTGCGCGCACCGAATCGGGTTACGCACACCTATAAACAGCGCCTGATCGCTTCACCTTCCAAGGTATTCCCGCTCCTGTGCCCCGTGCGCGAGGCGGACTGGATCGACGGATGGAGCCCCGTCATGGTCCTCACGCAGTCCGGTTGCGCTGAGCAGGATTGCGTGTTCATCACCGACGCCAAGGTGCATGACGCGATCTGGTTCATCACCCGCCACGACCCGGCGCGCGGCTTCGTCGAGATGATCAAGATCACGCCCGGCGTCACTGCCTGCAAGGTGACCATCCGCGTCCGGCCGGCAAAGCCGGGAAGCGAAGCGGAGATCACCTACAGCCATACGAGCCTGGGGCCCGAGGGTGACGTGTACATCGCCTCGTTCACCACCGAGTACTACGTGCAGTTCATGCGCGAGTGGGAATCCCGGATGAACCACTACCTGAAGCACGGCGCCGCGCTTCGCAACTCGACCTGAGGATCAACGATGAGTGGGTACCAGGGAAGCTGTTTCTGCGGCGCCGTGGAAATCACGGCCAGCGGTGAGCCCGCCGCGATGGGTTACTGCCACTGCGAGTCCTGCCGCCACTGGTCGGCGGGCCCGATCAATGCCTTCACATTGTGGAAACCTGAATCCGTCAGGATCACGAAGGGTGCCGGCAACCTCGGCAGCTTCGCCAAGACACCCAGGAGCATCCGCAAATGGTGCAAGACTTGTGGCGGTCACATTCTCACCGAGCATCCGGAAATGGGACTGACCGACGTCTACGCCGCCATCCTGCCGAAGCTCGCTTTCAAGCCGGGCCTGCACGTCTTCTACGAGGAGACGGTGCTGCACATCCACGACGGGCTGCCGAAGCAGAAGGACGTGCCCGCGGAGCTGGGAGGATCCGGCACGACGCTGGCGGAATAGCACGAGTCACTCCGTGCTGATCAACTGCGTCGCCTACCAGGACGGCAAGCGCCTCGCGGAGATCCAGCCGCAGGAAATCCATCGCTACCTGGCGATGCCCGGCTGCTTCGTCTGGGTTGCCCTGCTCGAGCGCGACCCGCAGGTCCTCGAGCAGATGCAGGAGGAATTCGATCTCCACCCGCTCGCCGTGGAGGATGCCCGCCAGGGGCACCAGCGGCCGAAGATCCACGAATACGACGATTCGCTGTTTGCGGTCATGCACCTCCTCGAACGCAAGGACGACGTCCTGCACGTCGGCGAGATCGACGTCTTTGCGGGACGCAATTACATCCTGACCATACGCACCGGTGCCGAGCAGGGGTTCGCCGACGTGCGCGCGCGTTGCGAGCGTGAGCCCGAGATGCTGCGCAATGGCTCCGGCTACGTGCTGTACGCGCTGATGGACGAGGTTGTGGACCGGTACTTCCCGGTGCTCGACTCGGTCGACACCGCGCTCGATGTCGTCGAGGAACGCATTTTCGCCGCCGACAGCTCGCCGCGCGAAAACGTCCAGGCCCTGTATACGCAGAAACAGGAGCTCGTGACGATCCGCCACGCGGTTGCGCCTCTGCAGGACGGTCTGAAGAATCTCTATGGCGCGCGCGTACCCGCCGTCTGCGTCGGCATGAGCGAGTATTTCCGCGACGTTGCCGAGCACCTGCAACACCTCACTCAGACCATCGATTCGATCCGCGATACGATCGCAACCGCCATTTCCGTCAACCTGTCGATGATCGGCCTTCAGGAGAACGCGACGATGAAGCGCCTCGCGGCCTACGGAGCGTTGGTCGCGGTTCCAACGATGATCGCCGGTATCTATGGCATGAACTTCGGCAACATGCCGGAGCTCGACTGGCAGTACGGGTATTTTCTGGTGACCGCGGTGATGGTTGCCATCGACGTCTACCTGTTTTACCGCTTGCGCAAGGCGAAGTGGCTCTAGTGCGGCGGCTCGCACTCCTCCTCCTCTGCGTCCCGCTCGCCGAGGCCGCCGACCGGTCGGCGGATTTCATCGTGCTCCGCGACGATTACGTCCGCCAGAGCCGCGCGTTCACGGACGACACGCGCCGCGAGGCGCTCGAATACGTCGCTTCGCTCGAGGCTCGCGCGGGCGAGATGACGAACGCCGAATTCCTGATCGGCATCGCGCGGACGACTGCTCTAGCCGACAACGGGCACGACGCCTGGCATCCGCAAGATGACGCCTGGCTGCCCGATCGTCGCGCCCCGGTGCGCTTCTTCTGGTTCCCGGATGCGCTCGTCATCGCGCGCGCAGCGCCCGGCCAGCAGGACCTCGTCGGCGCGCGCGTGAATGCGATCGACGGTCATGCGCCGGAGACGCTGTTCGGGCGGCTGCGCCCGCTCGCCGGCGGGCCGGACAACTACCGCCGCTGGAATCTCAACCTGTTCCTCGAACGCGCAGAGCTCCTGCATGCGCTTGGGCTGGCTGAGGCACCGGACCGATTGACGCTTTCGCTCGTCCTGCCCGATGGCACTGAATTGACGCGCGAGATCGCCATGATCCCGCCTGCGGAAGCGCCGCCCGGGGCCGGGCCGGCCGGACTTCTCGCCAGCGCGCCTGCAGACCCCATCTATCTCCAGGATCCTGATCGCCTGTTCCGGGTGGTGGAGCTTCCGGATATCGCGGCGCTCTACGTCCAGTTCCGCGCGCATTACGGCACGGAAGACCAACCGATCGAAGCCTTCATGACGGCCGCCTCCGCGAAAATTGCCGAGGTCAAGCCGGAGCACATGATCCTGGACCTTCGCTTCGATGGCGGCGGGGACATCAGCAAGACGATCGCATTCTTCAACGGCCTCGCGGCGGCCGTGCCTGGGCGCATTTACGTCATCGTGTCGCAACTCACCTTTTCGGCCGGAATCGTCGCGGCTGCACTCGTTGAGCATTCCGCGCCCGAGCGAGTCCAGATCGTCGGCGAGCCGGTTGGAGATCGTCTCCGCTTCTGGTCGGAAGGGCGTCCCGTCTGCCTGCCGGAATCGAAATACTGCGTGAGGGTGACCGACGGTCTCTGGGACCTGGTGAAGGGCTGTGCGCAGGAACCGGGTTGCTACGGCGACACCTGGGGCGGGAGAGTAATGGATCTTGATCCGGATCTCGCAGCACCGCTCCTCGCCGAGTCCTGGCTCGCCGGGACCGACCCCGCGATGACCGCGATTGAATCTCACTTGTGGGGCTGCAAGTCCTGCGGCCCGGAGCCCGGTGATGGCGGCTGAACAAACTTACTTCCTGGGGACTCACGACGAGGAACTCGAGCGCCTCGGACTGCAACACCGCGTCTGGCGGCCTACGGTGCTCGAATGCTGGCGACGCGCCGGCATCGGCCCCGGCTCGAAGGTGCTCGACGTCGGCGCGGGTCCCGGCTTTGCAGCCGCGGACCTTGCCGAGATCGTGGGTCCCGAAGGCGTCGTCGTCGCCGTCGAGCGCTCGGCGCGTTTCGTGGAAGCCGGCCGCGCCATGCTCGCGAGCCACGGGCTCGGCAATGTCCGGTATCACGAGCTTGACCTGATGGCGGATCCGCTCCCCGCCGGCGGCGTTGACGCAAGCTGGTGCCGCTGGGTCGCCTGCTTCGTTGTCTCCCCCGCAGTCCTCCTCGACAAGATCGCGACGACGATCCGCCCGGGTGGGGTCGCGATCTTCCACGAATACATTCAGTACGACAGCCTCCGGATCACGACGGCCGGGCCACGCATGCGGGAATTCGTGCGCCAGGTCGAGCAGGGCTGGCGCGAAGCCGGCGGCGAGCCGAATATCGCGCCCGCCGTCGTCCGGCTGCTCCAGGAGCGCGGCTTCTCGGTCCGCGATGCGATTCCGCGGGTTTTCTGCGTGCGCCCGGGCGATGCCATGTGGCAATGGCCCGCCACATTCATCGACATTCACCTGCGGCATCAGCTCGAGCTGGGCCGGATCGAGCAATCCTGGTCGGATGCCGTGCGCGCGGAATTCGCCGCCGCGGAACAGCAGTCCGCGACGCTTCTCATCACGCCGATGGTGCTCGAGATCGTCGCCGAGAAACGGATCTAGTGCCCTGGCGCCGCCATTCGGGCCGGATCGTGCCGGTAGCGGAACACGAAGGGGAAAATCACGCCGAGCACGAGCGCATAGCCCGCGAAGCTTAGCCAGATGGCATGCCAGTCGCGGACGCCATCGACCGTGTAGTGGTCGACGACCGCGCCCGCCACCATCGTGCCGAGGAAGGCACCGAGCCCGTTCGTCATGATCATGAAGAGGCCCTGTGCGCTCGCGCGGATGCTGTCGTTCGCCTCCAGGTTCACGTACATGGAGCCGGAGATGTTGAAGAAGTCGAAGGCCATGCCGTAGACGATCATCGACAGCACGAGCATCCACAGCCCGGGACCGGGATCGCCGAAGGCGAAGAGGCCGAAGCGGAACATCCACGCGAAGATCGCGATCATCATCACGACCTTGATGCCGAAGCGCTTCAGGAAGAACGGGATTGTCAGGATGAAGAGCGTCTCGGAGATCTGCGAGATCGAGCTCAGCAGGATCGGGTGCTGCACGCCGAAGGAATCCGGGTAGCCCTTGGTGAAGTCGACCAGGAAATCGCCGCCGAAGGCGTTCGTGATCTGAAGAGCCGCGCCGAGCATCATTGCGAAGACGAAGAAGACGACCATCTGCAGGCGCTTGAACAGCACGAAGGCGTCGAGGCCGAGCGCCGCTGCGAGGCTTTTCTTCGCCAGGTCGCGGGCGGGCTGGCAAGCCGGCATCGTAAATCCGTACAGGCCGAGGAACACGGCGGCTGCAGCGCTGATGTAGAGCTGCCCCTTCGTGAGCGTCGAGCCAGAAAGGTCGGTGATCCACATGGCGAGGATGAATCCGACCGTGCCCCAGACCCGGATCGGCGGGAACTTCTCGATGAAATTGAATCCCTGCTGCTCGAGCACCTTGTACGAGATGGTGTTGTTCAGCGCGATCGTCGGCATGTAGACCATCGCGTTGAGCAGCATGATGAAGTACAGCGTCTCGTAATCGCGCACCGTCGTAGCCCAGAGAAGGAGACCGGCTCCCGTCAAATGCAGGATCCCGTACAGCCGCTCGGCATTGAGCCAGCGGTCCGCGACGATGCCCATGAGTCCCGGCATGAAGAGCGAAGCGACGCCCATCGTCCCGTAGATGCTGCCGATCTGGAGCCCCGAGAACCCGAGCGACTTGCTCATGTAGGCGCCGAAGGAAATGAGCCACGCGCCCCAGACGAAGAACTGCATGAAGTTCATCACCGTGAGGCGGAACTGGATACTCATGGAGCGCAGTCTTACTTCTGGTCTTTCTTAAAGATGACGGCGCCGATCCAGCTCACGACGCTGACAATGATGGCGGCCCAGAATGCCGGCCAGAAACCGCTGATGCCCATGCCGGGCAGGAATGCGGCCACGAGGCCGAGCATCGCGGCGTTGATCACGAGCAGGAACAGACCCAGCGTCACGAGCGTGAATGGGAGCGTCAGGATCACGACGATCGGCTTGACGATCGCATTCACCACGCCGAGCAGCAGCGCCGCGAGAATCAGTGT
Source organism: Steroidobacteraceae bacterium (assembly GCA_036781365.1). Classification (GTDB taxonomy): domain Bacteria; phylum Pseudomonadota; class Gammaproteobacteria; order Steroidobacterales; family Steroidobacteraceae; genus SCUD01. The sequence continues at coordinate 231,209 of DAIQBB010000002.1, forward strand.
CGTCGCGCTCGACACGTTGATTCCCTGGACCCACTCGGTCGCGAGCCAGAGGCCGAGTGCGGCGACCAGCACCCTGAGGATGAAATAAGCCATGCGCCAATTATGACTCTAATCGCTTTTCAGCGTACGCGGCGGCCCTTCCGGATCACGACGTCTACCGATTGCAGCAGGCCGGGATTCCGAAGCACGTCACCCCTCACGGCGATGATGTCCGCTATTTTTCCGGGCGAGATCGCGCCCGATTCGTGCCCGACGCCCATGGCGGTCGCGGCGTCATGAGTCGCCGCGCGGATCGCGCGGACGACGGGCAAGCCGCATTGACGGACCCAGAAATCGATCTCCTGCCAGGTTGCGCGTGACTGCAGGTGGCCTGGCCCTCCAGCGCCGGAGCCGAGCAGTAGGAGTACTCCGCTTTCGTCCAATTGCCGCAGCTTGTCGCAGAGTGCCGGCACTTTCGCCGCCGGCATTTCCGTCGCCGCCACCCGCTCGAGGCTCGCGAGCGAACCCTTGATGTCCGCGGCAACGAGCTCCGGCAACTGCTCCGTCGCGCGCGGATCGTCGAGCGGCTCGTCGTTGAGCTTGAGTGATTCGAGGTTGAGAAGCGTCGAGATCGCCGGCGTCCAGGCGAGAGGCCGCGCTCCCGCCTGCGTGAGCCGGCCCGTGACCGCCTGCGTCACCTCGGGCGGGAACGGGCCTGTTCCCATGCTCGTGCCGAGGAAGCCGTCGAATTGCGCGGCAGAGCCGCGCACGACGTCGGCCGGACGATCGGCGAATGCGTGCACTGCAAGCCCGCGGATGCGTGCCTCGGAAACAACCGCCTCGAGCTCCTCGGCCGTCCACATTTCGACGTCGGCGAGGAGCAGGTAGTCGACGCCGGCATTCGCAAGCCTCTGCACTTTCGCCCGAACGTCGGGTGCGCCCTCGACTTCCCACTGCCACGTTTCCGTACCTGCCGGCGCGAGCTTCCTGAGCGAGGGACCGGAAACGTAAAGGGTCGGACCGTCGATGAGCCGCTCGCGCACGCGGCCTCTCACGCGGATCGCGGCCTCGAGCGGCGACGCGGTGTCGCGCGCGCTCGTGACGCCGGCCTGCAGCAGCTGGCGCGCAGCGATCGGCATGACGACGCGCTCGGCAAGCGGGCCGTAGGTCTCGTTCCAGCGCGAAGAGTCGCCGTGCCCGAGGCGCATCAGCTCGACTTGCATGTCCCAGAGCCCGGGCAGCACGGTCATGCCCTCGGTCGAGACGATTTCGGCGCCTTCCGGTATGACTACTTGCCCGACACCTCCGACCGCCAGAATGCGCTCGCCGTCGATGACGACGATTCCATCCGGGATCGGGGCATTGCCGTAGCCATCGATGACGGTGCCGCCCGCGAGGACGAGTGCCGCCCCGGCCACGATCGTCGCAAGCATTACCGCGCGGCCTCGCCGATCGTGCCGTCGCGCAGACGCAACTGCAGTTGCGCAAAGGCGAGGGCCCAGCCGGTCCGCAGGCGGACGAGCGTCTTCGCCCACTCCTCGTCCGAAGGAATTCCGGAACCCATCACGCGCAGCATCCTCTTTCCCTTGCGTTCATCGATGATGAAATCCTCGACCAGCGCGCTGTTGGGCAACGGCGGCCAGTCGGCGTTCGACTCATAGAGTAACTGCAGGCGCGCGCCCGCATCGAAGCGCTCGATCCTCGCCTCACGCTGGCCGAAGAGCCGGGACTCCGTCGCATAGCGCCCGCCCACGAGAGGCTCGACGATCGCCTCGCTCGCATACCAGGCGCGCAGGATGTCCGGATCCGTGAGCGCGCGCCATAACGTCGCCGCACTCGCGGCTGTTTCGAATCCCTGCATGTATCCGCGCGTCTGCCGCTTCATTCAGCGGTTTCGCTCGCCTGGCGCAGCTCGCGGTCGCGCTTCGTCCTGACGGCGGCCGCGGAAACCACGTCCTCCGCCTGCCCGCCGTCACGCGGGTAACTCGCGGACCCGACGCTCACCGTCATGCGCTGGAGCCGCTCTCCCACCGGAAAGAGGCTCCGATACACGTGGTTGCGCACACGCTGGGCGACCGTTTCGGCAACCTCGGGCGTCGCTTCCGGCAGGAAGATCACGAACTCGTCGCCGCCATAGCGTGCGGCCATGTCGGAACTCCTGATCGCGCGCTGGATTGCGCTCGCGACCGCGGTAATCGCCCGGTTCCCCGCCTGGTGCCCGTGCTCATCGTTGAGCGACTTCAGGTCGTCCATGTCGACGAGCAGGATTGCATAGCCGCCACGGCCGCCGCGCGAGCGCAGGCCGTGCTCGCGGCCGAGCATCGTCTTGAACGTGCGCAGGTTGAGCATGCCAGTCAGGCTGTCGCGCTCGGCCATCTCTTCGATGCGCTGGCGCGCCGTCAGGATCGTGTCCGCGAGCGCCTGCGTCACGTACGCGACGAGCGCAAACGGTCCGAGCTCGCCGAAAAGCCTCGTCAGGAGCTCGCCCGAGGGCGGCAGTGGTCCCTCGCCCGCAACCACCGAAAGCCATGCGAGCAGGACGCCCGAGAAGACCACGATGGCGCCGCGCCGGCCAAGCGTCATCGCCACGACAACGATTGGCAGCAGATAGAGGTTCACCATCGGGCTCGCCGACCCGCCGGTCCGCATCGCGACGACCGTGATGAAGGCGACCATGGCCGCCGCGCCGAGCGCGACGCGCGAGCCAGTCTCCTGCACCGGGAATCCGCGCCAGCGGAAGGCCACGACAAATAGCGTATAGGCAGCGACCGCCGCGTACAGGAGCCGCGACGACTCTTCCGGCGTACGCAGCATGAGCGTGTAGAGGGCAACGACGAGAAGCACCAGCCAGTCCACGCGCGCGAGGCTCTGCACGATGCTTGCGTGCTCATCCTCGCGCACGATCTCCGGGCGCGCCTTGTCGACCGCCTCGGTCACGCTGCACCCGTCCATTCGCGCTCGAGGCGCGATTCGATCGACCGGCGCTCGGCGGGCCCGACGAGCTCTTCCACGAGGGTGAGCGCAAAATCGAGCGCCGTACCCGGTCCGCGGGAGGTGATGACGCCGCGATCGACGACCACGGCATCACCGACAACCGTCGTCTTCGTGGCGTCGCCGAGAAATCCCGGAAAACTCGTTGCACGGCGCCCGTCGAGGACGCCCGCGGCCGCGAGCACCATCGGTGCCGCACAGATCGCGGCGACGGGCCTGCCACTCCCATGCAGCCGCCGGATGATTTCCGAGATGCGCGCGTCTTTTTTCAGGTGCTCTGCGCCTGGCATGCCGCCGGGCAGCGCGATCATGTCGAAATCCTGCTCGGCAAGCGCAGCGAGCGGCGTGTCGGCGGCGATGCGGATGCCGTGCGAGCCCGTCACCGGGCTGCTGCCGAGCGATGCGACCACGACCTCGAGCCCCGCGCGGCGCAGCACGTCGATGATGGTCACGGCCTCGAGCTCCTCGAAGCCCTCGGCCAGCGGAACGAGCACGCGCTTCACTGCTCAGCCGCCGTCCGGCGGGGCCTCGGCTGTCGCAAGCGCCGTGTTGCCCGTCTTCAGCCAGGCAACGGCTGCGCGGATTTCCTCATGGCCATCGCCGGCGGGCTCCGGCAGCGGCAGGTCAGGCTCGAGTCCGCGCTCGTGGATCGACACGCCGGACGGCGTGAAGTAGAGAGAGGTCGTAAGCTTGAGTGCCTGTCCGTCCTCGAGCGGCATGACGGTCTGGACCGAGCCCTTGCCGAAAGTCTTCTGGCCGAGAAGCTTCGCGCGGCCATTGTCCCTGAGCGCTCCGGCGACGATCTCCGCGGCCGAAGCCGAGCCTTCGTTCACGAGCACCGCGATCGGCGTGCCTTTCGAGAGGTCGCCGCTCATCGCTTCCATGCGGAAGCGTGCCTCATCGGAGCGGCCCTCGGCCGAAACGATTGTGCCTTCCTCGAGGAAAGCGTCCGACACCTCGACCGCCGCATCAAGAACGCCGCCCGGATTGTTGCGCAGGTCCAGGACGAGTCCGCGGAGCCGTCCGCCGGCCTGCTGCGCGAGCGCGCGGATCGCGGCCTCGGTGTCGGCTCCGGTCGTCTCGCTGAACTGCGAAATGCGCAGGTACCCGAAACCCGGTTCCAGCATCTCGAACCGGACCGAGTGCACGGACACGATCGCGCGCTCGATCGTGAACTCGAGCGGCCGCGGCACTTCTTCCCGGCCGATGCCGAGCTTCACGGTCGTGCCGGGCTCGCCGCGAATGCTTTCGATCGCCTCGGGGAGCCGCTCGTTCCTGAGCTGCCGCCCGTCGATCGAGAGGATCGCATCGCCGGGACGGATGCCGGCGCGCGCCGCGGGCGAGCCATCGAGCGGAGCGATGACCGTCAGCACGTTCGCTTCGTCGATCGTCACCTCGACGCCGATGCCGGAATAGTTGCCTTCGGTCGCGATGCGCAGGTCCTCGAATTCCTCCGCATCCATGAATGCGGAATGCGGATCGAGCTCGCCAACCATGCCGCGGATCGCGTTCGACATCAGCTCGTGATTGTCGGTCTTGTCGACATAATCCTCGTGGATCAGGCCGATCACCTCGGCCATGAGGCGCGCGTCCCCGGCCGGAATCCCGGCCGGCTCGCGGCCCTGCCGCGTGAGCCAGAGGGTCGCGGCCGCGAGCGCGAAGCCCGCAAGGCAACCGATAAGGGCCGCCAGCAGTGTGCGGTTGGATTGACCCATGCGGTAATAGTACCCGCCTCTTCAGTCGGCCGCGGTTTCCTGCTGGGCCATCGCCTCGTAAAGGGCGAGGTCCCCGAGCACCTGGTCGATCGGCACCGGGCGGCCGATCGCGAAGCCCTGGCCGTAGTCGACGCCGAGGCTCGCCATGCGCGTACGCAACTCGTCCGTCTCGACGTACTCCGCGACGGTTTCCATGCCCATCGTGTGGGCGAGCTGCGCGATCGCGCGAACCATGGATTCCGTGCGCTGGTTGGTGCCGGCGTCCCGCACGAAGGCGCCGTCGATCTTGAGAACCGAGACCGGCAGCGACTTCAGGTAGACGAGCGACGACAGGCCCGTGCCGAAATCGTCGAGCGCAAAGGTGCAGCCAAGGAGGCGGAGGCGCTGCATCAGGTGATCGGCTCGCGTCAGGTTCGAGACCGCCGACGTTTCCGTCAACTCGAAGCAAAGCGTCTCAGGCGGCACCCCCGAGTCGCGGATCGAGCCCTCGAGGAACTCAAGGAACCCCTCCGATGCGATCGAGGCGCCGGAGATGTTGATCGAGAACCGCATCTTCCGGCCGCGCAGCGACGACGCATGCTGCGCGAGCGTCGCTAGGGCGTTCTTGACCACCCAGCGGTCGATCGCCGGCAGGAGCTGGTAGCGCTCGGCGGCGGAAAGGAACTTCTCGGGCGGCAGGAGCTCGCTGTTCTCGCTGACCATCCGGAGCAGGAATTCGAAGTGCGGTTCCGTGTGTTCGGCGCCCAGCGGAAGGATTGGCTGCGCGAACAGCGCGAAGCGGTCCGCGGCGAGCGCCTCATGCAGCGCCTGCACGACGACGATGTCCGCACTGCGGCGCATGATGCTCTGGTCCGCGTCCTGGAAGATCTCGACCCGGTCGCGGCCGCGGTCTTTCGCCGCCTTGCAGGCGATCTCGGCATTCGCGAGTCCGTGCGCGAGCCGGTGCCGGGAGTCCTCGGGAAGTTCGGCGGCGCCGACGCTGACTGATACCTGCACCGTGCCGTCCCCGCGTGCGTAGGTGAGCTCGGCGCACTGGCGCCGCAGCATCTCGCCAATCTGCTGCGCGAATTCGAGTGTGCAATCCGGCAGGAAAATCGCAAAGCGGTCGCCGGCAATGCGCGCGGCCAATGCGCCGGGGCGCGCTTTCTTGCGCAGCACCTCCGCCACCTTGCCGATCAGCTCGTCGCCGACATGCATGCCGAAGTTGTCGTTGACGACGTGCACCCGGTCGATGTCCATGTAGAGCACGCATTCCGGCGCCGGCTGGCGGCGCGAGGCGAGCTGCGCCCGGACCTGGGTCTCGAAGGCGGAGCGCGTGAGAAGCGACGTCATGGCGTCGAAGTTGTTCTGGAGGGTCGTTGTGGTCTTCCGCGAGAGAAGCTCGACGAGACGCTCCGTACGCGGCTCGAAGTTCGGGTCTTCCATCTCGCGGAACATCACGAGGAAACCGATGACGCGCCCGGAGGCGTGGCGTACCGGCGTGCAGAGGATCTTGTAGGGCGGCAACTCGATCGGGCGCACCTTGATCTTGTTGATCACGAGGTTGCGGCGCTGCAACTGCGCCCAGTTGAGCAGGTGCCGGTGGATCTTGGTGAGAATCTCGACCCGCGGCCGCTCGCCGCGCGGCGCCTTGCAGATCGCGACGTTGCGCTCCGGCACGACCAGCGCGCCGAGGAGGCAGCCGAGGTGATCCACGCAGGTCTGGACGAGCACGCCAAGCTCGTCGCCCTGCATCGGGCTGTCCGGATCATCCGGCGCCATCTTGAGGAGCAGCTCGAGGTCGTCGTCGCGCGATCGCAGGTCGCGCGTCAGGGAGTCAACGCTCACCCGCGCCTCGAGCTCGCGCTGCAGGCACTCGAGCGCCGGCTGCACCATCGACTGCACGAATGAATAGGGCCGGTCCTCACCGTCGCGGGTCAGGAGGGTCGCGACCGCGATGACGTTTCCTTCGTAGTCGCGGAGCCTGAATACGTAGGCGGGCGCGCCCTGGTGGTCGTGGATGAACCCATCGATACGGCCCGTGGTCGCGGGCGGCACGCTTTCGAGCGCCGCCGCCACGAGCGGCGCGGGGTCAGGGCCGTCGTAGCCTTCCGCGACCCAGATCGGTGCGCCATTCGCATCGTAGAAGCCGATCCCAAGAGCGCGCGGCATCAGCATCCGCAGGAGTTGCCCGTACGGATCGAGGTTCGGCTTCGCACCGGCAAGGTGCGAAGGGAGGTCGACGGGCGCGGTCGAAGCCATGGCGCAGCCTCGCCGAAGGAGCGCGGATCGTCTTTGACGTAATCCGCAGTTTGCAGGGGTACAGGCCCGACGCTAGGGCGACGACCGCCGGAACCAGGGGACAGGGTCTATCGCCTTGGCCCCGCGTCGAATTTCGAGATACAGGCCCGGTTGGCTTCGCCCGCCGGTATCGCCCACGGTCGCGATCGCCTCCCCGCCCTCGACGCGATCGCCCACCGCCTTGTAGAGCTGTTCGTTGTGGGCATAGAGGCTCATGTAACCGCCATGGTCCACGATGATGAGGAGCCCCATGCCCGGCAGCCAGTCCGCGTAAGCGACGCGGCCATCGTAGAGCGCGCGCACGGCGATCCCGCGGGCCGCCTCGATCATGACGCCGTTCCATTTCAAGCCGCCGCCCCTCGCCTGGCCGAAGCGCGCCGTGATCTTGCCGGCCACGGGCCAGGCGAGCTTGCCGCGGACCTTTTCGAATGCCTGGCCCCCGGTAAGCGGCAGGTCGCTCATCGCCTTGCGCAGATCCGCAATCAGTTTCTCCAGCGAAGCGGCCTCGCGCTTCAGCTTCGCGATCGAGTCGTTGCGCGTGCGGATCTGGGCGTTCATTGCGCGAAGCGCGCGGCCGCGCTCCTCGCGCGCGGCATCGACCGACGAAAGTTCCTTGCGGCTCTCGGCCTCCAGCGTCGCAAGGCGTTCGCGCTCCGCCGATTCCGCCGCCTTGGCTTCATCGAGCTTCTCGACCATCCCCTGGATCTCTGCGATCTTCGCCGCACGCGCACGGCCGAAGTAGGAGTAGTAGACGAGCATCCGGCCGAGGGCTGCGGGATCTTCCTGGGACAGCAGCAGCTTGAATTGTTCCTGCCGGCCGCCCACGTAGGCCGTGCGCAGTTCGGCAGCCAGCACGTCCCGCTGATCCGTGAGCGCGCGCTCACTGCGCTCCCGGTCCGCCGCGATCGACTTCAGTTGCGCGTCGCTTTCGGCGAGTCGCTTGCGTACGTCGCCGAGTCGCTCGCGGGCTATTTGCGCGCCCTGCTCCGCGTCGCGCAACTGCCCCGAAAGGGCGTCGCGACGGTCCGTGTCGCGGCGCATCGAACGCTGCAGTTCCTCGATGCGCTCGCGCACCTCGCGCAGCTCTTTCTCCGCGTCCGTCTCGCTGGTCACCGCCTGAGCTGTGAGGGCGAGCAGCACGCCCGCCACAAGGACAACTAGCTGATTTATGAGGAAATCCCCCGCTCATATATAATGCGCGGCCCCATGGACCGACTGCTCGATTATTCCATCAATCATCCGCTCCTTGCCGGCGGACTCCTGCTGATGACCTTCGTGGTGCTCGGCTACGAAATCCGCCAGCGTGGCGCTGCGGCCTCTGCGGTCGCACCCAACGAGGCGATCCGGCTGATGAATTCCGGCGCCGTGCTCGTGGACCTGCGCTCGGCGAACCAGTTCAAGGACGGCCACATCGCGGGCGCGCGCAGCCTGCCGGGCGACCAGCTCAACGCCGATCCAAAGGCGATCGAGAAGCTCGCCGCCAAGGCGGTCGTGCTCTATTGCGACGACGGTGCCACCACCGGCGCCGCAGTACGGACCCTCGCGCGCGCAGGCGCAAAGAATGTGTTCAGCCTGCGCGGCGGCCTTTCCGCCTGGAAGCAGGAGAATCTCCCGGTCGTCAGGGGTTAGAGTATGTTGGCTCGACCGGAACGGAGAACTCTTGAAGCTTATGCAAGTGAGGAATGACGATGGCTGATCAAAACACGACGCCGGCGGGCGCAGGCGAAGGTTCGACCAACGGCCAGGGGCCGGCGGTCGCGCTGCAGACGGTCTATATCAAGGACCTCTCGTTCGAGGCGCCGAAAGGGCCGTTTCTGCCAGCGCAGGTACAGGACCCGAAGATTTCGCTGAACCTCAGCACGGTGTCGAACAGCGTCGGCCAGGACGCGCACGAAGTCGTCCTGACGGTGACGCTCGAGGCGAAGAACGGAGACGTCGCCGTCTACCTCGCCGAGGTCAAGCAGGCAGGCGTTTTCCTCGTGCGCGGTTTCGGCGTCGACGAGACGCGGCGCATCCTTGGCTCGTTCGCGCCGAACATCCTGTTTCCGTACATCCGCCAGACCGTATCCGACGTGGTCACCAAGGGCGGCTTTCCGCCGTTCCTGCTGCCGCACGTGAACTTCGACGCGCTGTTCGAGCGCTCGTTGCAGGAACAGGCGGCACGGCAGGCACAGCCGCCACCCGAACAGGCAAACTGAGCGGACGCGATGCGTCCGATCGTCGTACTGGGTGCCGGCTCCTGGGGAACGGCGCTCGCCATTCAGTTCGCGCGCGGCGGCGGCCCGACCGTCCTGTGGGGCCGCGCCGAGGACCGACCTCTGGAACTCGCGCGCGCCAGGACGAATGCGCAATACCTGCCCGGCGCGAAGTTTCCGCCATCGCTCGCCATCGAGCCGGACCTCGAGCGTGCCGTGGCCAGCGGAGACGACCTCGTCCTCGTCGTCCCCTCGAGCGTGCTGCGTCTCGTGCTCACCGAGATCAAGCCGATGCTTGGCCCGAAGGCGCGCATCGCCTGGGCGAGCAAGGGCTTCGAGCTCGAGACCGGAAAACTCCCGCACCAGGTCGCGCGCGAAGTGCTGGGGCCGAATGTCCCAATCGCCGTGCTCTCCGGACCGACTTTCGCGAAGGAAGTCGGCATGGGACTGCCGACCGCGATCGCGGTCGCCTCGCCCGATGATGCCTTCGCGCTTTCGCTCGCGGAGCGCATTTCTTCCGGCGGGTTCCGCGCCTATACGCAGCCCGACATCGTGGGCGTCGAGATCGGCGGCGCGGTCAAGAACGTCCTCGCCATCGCGACCGGCTGCTCCGACGGGCTCGGCTATGGGTCGAACAGCCGCGTGTTCCTGATCACCCGCGGGCTCGCCGAGCTCGTGCGCCTCGGCGTCGCGCTTGGCGCGAAGCCGGGAACGCTGATGGGCCTCGCGGGCCTTGGCGACCTGGTGCTCACCTGCACCGACGACCAGTCACGCAACCGCCGCTTCGGCCGCGCGCTCGCCGCTGGCAGGCCTGTAAACGAGGCGATCGCGGAAATCGGGCAGGTGGTCGAGGGCTATCACGCGGCCAAGGCCGTTCATAAGGTGGCCGAGATGCATGGCGTCGACATGCCGATCTGCCGTCACGTGTACGAAGTCCTTCACCTCGGCGTGCCACTGAAGGACGTCGTCGGGACCATGCTCCAGCGCGAAGTCACTCCCGAGAACTGATCCCGGCACGAGTTGCGCATGCCCGGCATCAGCCAGTACAGCTTCGGTCCGTTCCGGTTCGACGCTGAGGGCCGGGTACTGTTTCGCGGGCAGCAAGACCTCGGGCTGCCGCCCAAGGCGGCGGACGTGTTGTTGCTGTTGCTCACGCGGGCCGGGAGCGTGGTCGACAAGTCTGCACTGCTCGAAAACGTCTGGGCCGGCAGGGTGGTCGGCGAAGGCAGCCTGACGCGGACCATTTCCATCCTGCGGAAAGCGCTCGGCGGCGACGACGCGAGCCGCGCCTACATCGCGACGGTGTCCAAGCGCGGCTATCGATTCGTCGCGCCGCTCGATGCGCGCGCCGCCGGTGCGCCCATCGGCGAGCGCGTCATGCTCGCGGTGCTGCCGTTCTCGAATGCAGGCAGCCGCCGCGGGCACGACTACTTTACCGACGGCCTGACCGAGGAGATGATCGCCCAACTCTCGACCCTGAACCCGGAGCGGCTCGGCGTAATCGCGCGGACCTCGAGCCTGATGTTCAAGGGCACGCGCAGGCGCGTCGCGGTCATCGGCCGCGAACTGGGCGTGCATTACGTGCTCGAGGGCACCGTGCGCCGCTCGCGCGAAAGCGTGCGCGTCGCGACGCGACTGATCCAGGTGTCCGACGAGACCCAGGTATGGGCCGGCAACTACGAGCGCGCCGCCGGTGACGTGCTGCGCCTCCAGGCCGAGGTCGCGCAGGCCGTGGCGGCCGGTACCCGCGTCCGGCTCGCGCCGCGCGGCGCGCGCCGGATCGATGCGGTGCGCGACCTGCCACCGGACGCGTTCGAGGCGCTGCTGAAGGGGCGGCATTACCTCAACCAGCGAACCGAGGCCGCGATGCGCCGGAGCATCGGGCAGTTCGAGGCCGTGCTGAAGCGTTGCCCGGACTGCGCTTCGGCCTACGCGGGCATCGCGGATGCCAACGTCATGCTGGCCTGCCGCGGCATGGTTCCCGCGAAGGAAACATTCCGCAAGTCGGCGGCCGCGGCCGGCAAGGCAATCGAACTCGACGGTGAGCTCGGCGATGCGCACGGCTCGCTCGCGCACGTGCGCCTGCACGACTGGGACTGGGTCGGGCTCGATGCCAGGTTCCGGCTCGCGATCGAGCTCAGCCCTTCGCTCGCAATCGTCAACTACTGGTACGCCGAGTACCTGATGAGCCAGGGGCGGCGCGACGCCGCCATCGCCACGGCTGAAAATGCCCGGCGCCTCGATCCGCTGTCACCGGTCATTGGCTCGTCGCTCGCGATGATCCTCTACCTCGCCCGCGAGTACGACCGCGCGAGCCGCATACTCGTCGATTCCATCGAAACCTCGCCCGGCCATTTCCTGCCGCACCTGCGCCTCGGGCTCGTGCGCGTGCAACAGCGGCGATTCACCGATGCGATGCGCGAACTTCGCCTCGCGGCGCGGCTCGCCGACAACAGCACCGAGACCCGGGCGATGCTCGCGATGGCCCATGCGGCGAGCGGCGACCTGCGGGCTGCCACGCGTATCGCGAAGCAGCTTGAATCCGCTCGCGGCCGGCGCTACGTGCTGCCGTACAACATCGCGAAGATTCACGCCGCGGCCGGCGACCGGGTGCGCGCTTTCGACTGGCTGGAGATCGCCTACGAAGGCGGCAATCCCGACCTGATCGAGCTGAACTCGGAGCCCGTGTTCGACGGCCTGCGCGGCGACCGGCACTTCGCCGGGCTCATGCGCCGCATCGGCTGGAACTCCTAGCGCATTCACCACTTCCAGACGTGGGCGTACTGGCCAAACAGGCCGGCGAGCGACTTGCGGCCCAGCAGCTCGACGTCCGCGACCAGCTGCCTGGCCGCGATGCCGCGGTCATCGAGGTCCTCCTTGATCGCCGCGACGCGCGCACCGCTTCCGATGAGCGCGGCAATCTCCTCGGCGATCGCTGGCGGATGGACCTGCTGCCAGGCGCCGACACGCAGGCCACGCGCATCCTGGGCACGCACGGCGTAGCTGACCGCGCTGCCCTGCAACAGGACGTCCGCCTGCGCGCCGGCCGCGCGCAACGCGCGCGTGAACCAGAGGACGGTGTCGTCCTGTTCCTCGAGCGTCGCGCGATAGGCGGATTCGATGATCTGCAAGACTCGCATGTCGGTGCCTCACGGTTAACGGGTGGGAATGACGAGCGTGTTGATCGATTCCTGGGCCATCTTCCAAAAGTCGGCCGGGGAACCGCGGCGGGCCGCCGGCACGGTCTCGTCCGCGCCACGCTCGTCCACGCACAGGCCGCAGTTGACCCAGTCGAATGGCACTCCCTGCTCCCTGGCCAGGTCGGCAAGCGCGTTGATCCACGCATGCGGCGTTGGGTGCGCCTCTTCCTCGAGCGTGCGCCCGTGTATTGCGTTCGCGTGCGGCTTCTGCCGGGTGACTGAAAGGCTCACCGCGCCTTCGTAGGCGAAGACGCGCGCGCCGATTCCGGCGCGCAGCGTCGCATCGATGAGGCGAAACGCCGTAGCCGTGCGGGCCTGCTCGAATGGCGCATCCATCAGAAGAAATGCCAGGCAGCGGGTGTCGTTCATGCAGCCTCCTAGTTCCAGGTCGGCCTGGCGCCGTCCGCCAGCAGACCGATCAGCATTTCGAGGCCCACCGGCCGCACAGTCGGCGCGATCTCGCCGCTGCCGATGCCGCGCTCACGCAGCGCGAACTCGTCGGCGAGTACCTGCACGCCGTTCTTCGCGAGCTTTTCGAGCGCCTGCGGGCGCGACGCAGTGCGCGCGCCCAATACGGCGTTCTCGACGAGGAACAGCGCCACGTCCGCTCCGTCCGCGCGCAGCACCGCTGCCAGCTCGCAGCACCGGGCGAAATTCGTCGACCCGAACGGGTCGCGCGATTCGATCAAAAGATATCGAGTCACGGTGGCTCCCATGGCGTATTGCCCGGCATACATTGGGCGCCGGCCTGTGTTTGAAGTCCTTCGCCAGTAGCGATTTTTTTCCTACGGATTCCTGACGTGATCGGCCGCGCGCTCGGGGCCGGTGGTCGAGACCATGCTTCGGCGTGAGGTCACGTCGAAAAACTGAGCCCTGTGTTTCGTGCATAACCCATTGCTATTGCTGAGTTTTCTAGTAGACTACTGTATACAAATACAGCCCATCGGAGCCTGCCATGAAAGGGGAGTTTTCGTCGGTTTCCACTGCGGAGCTGGTCGAGCAAATCACGATGCTCGCGGGACATTTGAACGCCGCCAATGCGCGGTTCCTGGCGCTCATTGCGGAGCTCGACCGGCGACGCGGCTGGGCCGAGTGGGCCGTGAAGTCCTGTGCGCACTGGCTCAACTGGAAGTGCGGGATCGATCTCGGGGCAGCGCGTGAGCGGGTTCGGGTGGCGCACGCCGTCGGGAAGTTGCCGCAGATTGCCGCGGCGATGGCAGAAGGGCGATTGAGCTACGCCAAGGTCCGGGCCATGACCCGCGTCGCTGATTCAGGGAACGAGGACTATCTCCTCAACATCGCGCTGTGCGGGACCGCGAGTCACGTTGAGCAGGTGGTGCGCGGTTACCGCCGGGCGTTGGATGCGGCCGAGTTGACGCGGGAGGCGATCCAGCAGCGCGACCAGTCACTGTGGTTTCACACCGAGCCGGACGGATCATTGGTTATCCGCGGCCGCCTACCGGCCGATGTGGGCGCGCTCTTCATGAAGGCGCTCCAATCCGCAGAAGACAGTCTCCCGATTCCGAAAAACGTTTCCGCGGAAACGTCTTTTGACACCGTGTCAACCGAAGACCTCCACCGGGCCCGCAAGCGCCGGGTTGAGGCCTTGGCAGCGATGGCGGAAAGTTTCCTGGCGAGCGGCGTTCAAGAACTGTCCGGCGGCGACCGCCAACAGATTTTCATGCATGTCGATGCCGAAACTCTGAAGAACAGCCACGCTGGCCGCTGCGAGCTGGAACATGGCCCGTCAATCGCCGCGGAGACCGCGAGAAGGCTCTCCTGCGACGCCAGCCTCGTCGCAATCATCGAAAATGAGAAGGGCGAGCCGCTCAACGTCGGCCGCAGGACCCGAACCATTCCGCCCGCCATTCGCAGGGCATTGAATGCGCGTGACAAAGGCTGCCGCTTCCCAGGCTGCGCGTTCAAGCGCTACGTCGACGGCCATCATGTGAAGCACTGGGCCAACGGCGGCGAGACCAGGCTCTCGAACCTCGTCACCCTCTGCCGCTTCCATCATCGCCTCGTGCACGAGGGGCGGGTTGCGATCCAAACCCTCGACGACGGCGCGTTCCGGTTTGCCCGACCGGACGGGCACACTTACGACAGCCCGCTGCCGGGTGCGACCGAGTGGTCGCGACTCGTGGCGACACACGAGGCGCATCAGATCCGCATCACACCTTCGACCGCGGTCACCGGCTGGACCGGTGAAGCTCTCGATCTGGATCTTGCAATCAGCTGCCTGATGGATCGACGGGCAAGAAGCGTTCCGGCCGAAACGTCTAGCGACCGCCCGTGAAGCCGAGCTGCCGCCATGCCTCGAAGACGATGACTGCGACGGAGTTCGACAGGTTGAGGCTGCGATTGCCAGGGACCATCGGCAGCCGGATCAATCGCTCCCTCGGCCAGTCCGCCAGCACCTCGGCGGGCAGCCCGGACGTTTCGCGCCCGAAAAGGAATGCGTCGCCCTCACGGTAGTGGATCTCGTCAAATCGTTGGCCGCCCGTCGTCTCGACGGCAAACACGCGTCGCGACTCGAGCCAACCGAGGCAGGCCGCGAGGTTCGCGTGCTCATGCACGCGGGCCATCTCGTGGTAGTCGAGCCCCGCCCGCCTGACGCGGGCATCGTCGAGCGTGAACCCGAGCGGCCGGACGAGGTGCAGCGTCGACCCGGTGTTGGCGCAAAGACGGATGACGTTGCCTGCGTTGGGCGGGATTTCGGGTTCGAAGAGGATGACGTGGAACACGCACTATAATTATGCCGTGGACACGATCTCGCCGGGTCCGGCCGCCTCCCTCGCCCTCGACTTCTGCGGCCTGAAGCTCGCCTCCCCCATCGTTCTCCTCTCCGGCTGCGTCGGCTTCGGCGAGGAGTACACGCGGATCGCAGGTTTCTCCAACCGCGACGCTGGGGCAATCGTCCTCAAGGGCACGACCCTCATGCCGCGGCTCGGCAACCCGCCGCACCGGGTGACCGAGACGCCCTACGGCATGATCAATGCCATCGGGCTGCAGAACCCCGGCGTCGACCACGTCGTGCGGAAGATCCTGCCGACGCTCGACTTCGCCGAGACGCGCTTCATCGCGAACGTCTGCGGTTCCACCATCGAGGAGTACGCGGAGGTCACGAGGCGCTTCGACGATTCGCCGATCGATGCGATGGAGATCAACATCTCCTGCCCGAACGTCAAGGAAGGGGGCGTGCAGTTCGGCAACTACCCGGAAATGAGCGCGCGCGTCGTGGCCGCCTGCCGCAAGGAGACGAAGAAGCCGCTCATCACGAAGCTGTCGCCGAACCAGACCGACATTCGCGAGAACGCGAGGCTATGCATCGAGGCGGGCAGCGACGGACTCGCGGTCATCAACACGATCTCCGGCATGACGATCGATGCCGCGACGCGCCGGGCGGTGATCGGCAACGTTCAGGGCGGCATCTCAGGTCCCGCCATCAAGCCGATCGCGTTGCTGAAAGTGAAACAGGTCTACGAGGTCGCGGGCCCGAAGCGGGTCCCGATCATCGGCCAGGGCGGCATCGCGAGCGCGACAGATGCCCTCGAGTTCATGATCGCGGGCGCAAGCACCGTCGGCGTCGGCACCGCGCTCTTCTACGACCCGATGCTCTGCCCGAAGATCAACGAGGGCATCGCAAAGTACCTCCGCACCGCCGGCATGTCCTCGGTCGCGGAATTCACGGGCTCGCTGGTCGCCGGCGCCGCGGAAGACTGCGGCTAGCCAGGCTGCGCCGGCGAAGGTTCCGCCACGGTTAGGCTCAGGGAGCGCGTGGTCGGATAGGCGAGCGTGATGCCGAGGTCGGCAAACACGTCGAGCAACCGCAGGTTGACCGCTTGCTGCGTATCCATGGAAACCGTGTAATCGCCGTCCTCGACGAAATAGATCGCCTCGAACAACAAGGCATAATCTCCGTACCGCGCGAAATGCGGTCTCGATTATTTTCGGCAATCGCCTGATGAGCTGCCGGGGCGTCTCGTATGCGATGCGCAGCTGCAGTTCCGCGCGCCGCTCCCGCAGCGGGCTGTAGTTCCGTACTTGGCTCTTCAGGATTTCGCTGTTCGACATCACGATCTGCTCGACGGTTCTTTTTTCATCGCCGATCGCCAGGGCGTCGCCGACCCGGAAGGGCTTGCCGAGGGCGATCGAAAGCGAGGCGAAGAGGTCTCCAAGCAGGTTCTGCACGGCGAGCGCAATGGCAATGCCGCCGATGCCGAGACCGGCGACGAAGCGCAGGATGTTGATGCTTGCCGCGCCTTCCGGGCCCGCGAGCTCGCGGCCGCGCCGCGCGTCTATCAGGTGGAAGACGGCCGCCGATGCCCAGTGCCCGACCTGCCACCAGATGATCACGAGGAGGGCCACGCTGATGATGCGGTCGATCTTCTCCGGCACCTCGAGCCAGCGCATCGCGAGATAGACCGCGACGGCGAACTGGAGGATCGCCTTTCCCCAGGCGATCAACTCGTTGACGAAGTACCCGACCTGGCCGAGTTCCTGGATGCTCTCGAAGCTCGCGGCGCCATCCTGTTTTATTCGAGCCCGAGTTCGCGCAGCTTCCGTGTCAGCGTATTACGACCCCAGCCGATCAAGCGCGCCGCTTCCTGCCGGCGGCCCTGGACACGCTCGAGCGCGGCTTGCGCGAGCGTGCGCTCGAAGCGCTCGGTCGCGACATCGAGCAATGGCGGGCCGCCGCCTGCGAGGTGCCGCGCCGCCCATGCTTCGAGCTCGCGGCACCAGTCGTCGACCGTCGGCATGGCCGCGCCTTCGCCGCCCAGGTCCGGTGGAATGTCCTCTTCGCGGATTTCGCGCCCCGGGGCGGTGACCGTCAGCCGCCGCGTCGCGTTCACGAGCTGGCGGACGTTGCCGGGCCAGGCGAAGGCGACAAGGCGATTGCGCGCATCGGCGGTGAGCGACTTTGGTTCGACTCCGAGTTCGCGCGCCGCAGTCGCGAGGTAATGCGTCAGCAACTCCGGGATGTCGCCCGGCCGCTCGCGGAGGTTTGGCACGCGGATCCGGATGACGTTGAGCCGGTGCAACAGGTCCTCGCGGAAGAGGCCGGCCTTCACGAAGGCGTCCAGGTCCTGGTGCGTCGCCGCGATCACGCGCACGTCGACCCGGATCGGCGTGCTGCCGCCCACGCGGTAGAACTCGCCCTCCGCCAGCACGCGAAGCAACCGCACCTGCAGAGCGACACTCATGTCGCCGATCTCGTCGAGGAAAAGCGTGCCGCCGTCCGCCTGCTCGAAGCGGCCGCGGCGCATCGCGTCCGCACCGGTGAACGACCCCTTTTCATGGCCGAAGAGCTCGGACTCGAGAAGCTCCGAGGCGATCGCGGAAGTGTTGAGCGCGATGAACGGGCCGCCGGCCCGCGGGCTGTGGCGATGGAGCGCCCGCGCGACGAGCTCTTTGCCCGTGCCCGATTCGCCGGTCACCAGCACCGAAAGACTCGAGCGCGAGAGCCGGCCGATCGCACGGAAGACCTCCTGCATCGCCGGCGCCTGGCCGAGGATGCCCGGAATCGGCGCGCCGACGCCCTCCGCCGCGCCCGTCATCTCTGGGGCCCCCGCCCGGCGCACAAGCGCGACCGCCTCGTCGATGTCGAAAGGCTTCGGCAGGTACTCGAATGCTCCGCCGCGATAGGCCGCGACTGCGTGATCGAGATCCGAATGCGCCGTCATCACGATAACGGGCAGCCCCGGATGGTCGCGCCGCGCGATTTCGAGGAGGCGCAAGCCCTCCGTTCCCGGCATGCGCACGTCCGTCAACAGCACGTCGGGGCGGCGCGTCGCGAGCGCGGCAAGCACCGCGTCCGCGTGATCGAAGGTTCGCGGGGCCAATCCGCCCTGTCGCAGGGCGCGCTCGAGCACCCAGCGAATCGAAGCGTCGTCGTCGACGACCCAGACCTCAAGCGGCTTCGTCATGGCCCCTCCATCGGTAAGAGCAGCGAAAACACGGTGCGACCCGGACGGCTGTCGAATTCGATGATGCCGCCGTGTCGCGTCGCGATGTCCTGGGCGACGGCCAGGCCGAGCCCGGTTCCACCCGCGCGCGCCGTCACGAGTGGATAGAAGATGGTTTCACCCAGCTCCGGCGGCACGCCGGGGCCGTCGTCCTCGAACTGCAGCGAGGCGACGACGCGATGCCGTTCGGTCCCGATGGTCGCGTTCATGAGCGCGCGGCTGCGGAGCGTCAGTTGTCCGCGGCTGCCGATCGCCTGCACGGCGTTCCGCGCGAGGTTCAGCATCGCCTGGACCAGGAGATCCCGGTCGAGCGTGAGCGCCGGCAGGCTGGGATCGTAGTCGCGCTCGATCGCGACGCCCTCCGGCGCCTCGGCCCGCGCGAGGCGATACACGCGATCGATCAGCTCGTGCACGTTTGCCGGCTCGCGACGGATTGGCCGCGCCGGGCCGAGCAGGCTGTCGACGAGCGCGCACAGGCGATCGGCCTCGCCGATGATCACGCGTGTGTATTCCTTCAGCTCCTCCGTCGGCAGCTCGCGCTCGAGGAGCTGCGCGGCACCGCGCAATCCCCCGAGCGGGTTCTTGATCTCGTGCGCGAGCTGGCGCGCCATCACGCGGCTTCCGCCCTGTTGCACGAGGAGCGCGCTGTCGCGCGTCATGCGCGAAGGCTGCGTCGTGTCCGCAATCTCGACGAGCACGGAGCCCTCGAAGCCACCCGCGAGCGGCGTCAGCGACACGTCCACCTGGTAGCGCGCATCGCCACGCGCGGCGGACGCAAACCCGAAACTCCGAAGCGCAAGCGACTCCCCGCTATCGCGACTCCGCGCAAGGAGCGCCTCGATCGCGGCGCCGTCCACGACGAGCGAGCCAAGTGCGCGCCCGAGCGCGGTCGCGGGGCTCGCAGCCAGCAGGTCCGCTGCCGACTGGTTCAGCCAGGTGAGATTCGAATGCGCGTCGACGACGAGTATGGCCGTCGCGAGCTGGTCGAGAATCGAGGAGGGGTCAGGCGTCATCGCGTGACGCCTGCGCCCGGGTGATGATCAGTTGGAGGCGGGCGGCGTCGCGGGCTTGGGCGTCGGCTTGGGCCGCGGCAGCTGCGGGCGGCCGGGGACCGGAGTCTGCGGATTCCTTGTCGAAGCCTGGCGCACGTGGAAATTGGTCTGCTGGCTCGTGACGACCGGGTCGCCGTTCTGGTCGAGGATGCTGGCGCGCAGGAAATACGTGCCGCGCGCGAGGCCGGAGAATTCTGCGCTGAGGCCATCCGCCGGGCGGCGATTGCCATTCAGGAAAAAGACCACTGAATGATCCGGCCGCAGCGTGCCTTGCAGGTCTGCCACTACGTTCACGACGGCATCCGAGCCGAAGAACACCTGGTCGGGCGTCGGCTGGACGATCGAGAGCGAGTCGTACGGTGAAACTGCCGGCTCCTCGGCTTCCTCGGCCGCGCCCGACGCGGAGGCCTGCGCCGTGTCCACGGCCTCGTAGGCATTCGGCTCGATTACGTTGATCAACTCGGCATTCGGCGAGTCGGGCTGATCCGAATAATGGACCTGGCCGTTCTTGTCCACCCACCGGTAGATCTCCTGGGACGCGGACGCCAGGGACAAGGCCAATCCGGCGAGGATCAGGAGGATACGCATTGCGACAGCATATCCCCTGACCTACCGGGCTGACAAAACCGGGACGGCATCTGTGACCGCCGTCCCATCCCCGCTCAGAGGCTGTAATACATGTCCATTTCGACCGGGTGCGTGGACATCCGGAAGCGCGTCATTTCGCCTTCTTTCAAGCCGATATAAGCGTCGATCAAGTCGTCGCTGAACACGCCGCCGCGCTTCAGGAACTCGCGATCGCGGTCGAGGTGATCGAGGGCCATGTCGAGCGAATGGCAGACCTCGGGAATGTTCTTCGCCTCTTCCGGCGGCAGGTCGTACAAGTCCTTGTCAGACGGCTCGCCCGGGTGGATCTTGTTCTGGATCCCGTCGAGACCTGCCATGAGCATCGAAGCGAACGCGAAATACGGATTCGCGAGCGAGTCGGGGAATCGTACTTCGATGCGCCGGCCCTTCGGATTCGAGACCCAGGGGATACGGATCGACGCGGAGCGGTTCCGCGCGCTGTAGGCCAGCATGACCGGCGCCTCGAAACCCGGAACCAGCCGCTTGTAGCTGTTCGTGCCCGGATTCGTGAAGGCATTGAGCGCTTTCGCGTGCTTGATGATGCCGCCGATGTAGTAGAGCGCGATGTCGGAAAGGCCCGCGTAACGCTCGCCCGCAAAAATGTTCTTTCCGTCCTTCTGCAGCGACTGGTGGACGTGCATGCCGCTGCCGTTGTCGCCGACGAGCGGCTTCGGCATGAAAGTCAGCGTCTTGCCGTGGCCGTGCGCGACGTTCCAGAGCGCGTACTTGAGGATCTGCACCTCGTCGCCCTTCTTCGTCAGCGTGTTCGCCGCGACGTTAATCTCGCCCTGGCCGCCCGTGCCCACCTCGTGGTGGTGTACCTCGACTCTCAGGCCGAGTTCTTCGCAGGCCTGGCACATCGCGGTGCGCAGGTCCTGGAAGCGATCGACCGGCGGCACGGGGAAATAGCCGCCCTTGATACCCGGGCGGTGGCCCATGTTGCCGCTGTCGTAGCTCGCGCCGGAGTTCCACGCGCCCTGCACCGAGTCGATGTGATAGCTGCAGCCATTGATCTCGTTGGTCCAGCGCGCGCTGTCGAAGATGAAGAACTCGTTCTCGGGGCCGAACAGGCAGCTCTCGGCAATGCCGGTCGACTTGAGGTAAGCCTCCGCGCGCTTCGCGAGCGAGCGCGGGTCGCGGATGTAGCCCTGCATCGTCGTCGGCTCGACGACATCGCAGCGCAGGAGGAGCGTCGTCTCCTCGAAGAACGGGTCGATCTTCGCCGTCGACGCGTCCGGCATCAGGATCATGTCCGACTCGTTGATGCCCTTCCATCCGGCGATCGAGGAGCCGTCGAACATCTTGCCGTCGACGAAGAAGTCCTCGTCGACCAGGCGTGTCGGAATGGTTACGTGCTGCTCCTTGCCGCGCGTGTCCGTGAAGCGCAGGTCGCAGTAACCGGCTTCTTTTGCTTGTATCAGTTTCACTACGTCGGCGGGGGTCATCTTCCTCTCCCGGTTCAGTTGCGTTTGAGCGCGATCCCCACCGTGGTGCAAGGTCCATGCCAGTGAATCGTCGAAATAAATTGTCTAATAATCAACTAGTTGGTAATTTACTTTCGATGCTCTGGTTGCACGACGCACCAGCAAGGTGCGGCGAATATAGCCGATGCACCAGCGTTGCGCGATTACAATCGCCGCCCGATGCGGCTCAACAAACACATCAGCGAATCGGGCATCGCGAGTCGCCGTGAGGCCGACGCCTGGATCGCCGCTGGCCGGGTGACGGTGAATGGCGCGCCGGGCGTGCTCGGCACGCAGGTGAAGGAGGGTGATGACGTCTACGTCGACGGCCGGCCCCTGCCGAGGCGCAAGCGGGACATTTACATCGCGCTCAACAAGCCACGCGGCATCACATGTACCACCGAACGCGATGTGCCCGGCAACATCGTCGACTTCGTCGGGCACGCTGAACGGATTTTTCCGATCGGGCGGCTCGACAAGGATTCGGAGGGCCTGATCCTCCTCACCAACAACGGCGACATCGTGAACCAAATCCTCCGCGTCGAGCATGGCAACGAGAAGGAATACGCCGTGACGGTCGAGCCCGCGGTCACCGACTCGTTTCTCGCGATGATGGCCGCCGGAGTGCGGATCGGCGGCGAGAAGACGAAGCCCTGCATCGTCACACGGATGGGCAGCACATCATTTCGCATCGTGCTGACGCAAGGCTTGAACCGCCAGATCCGCCGCATGTGCTCCGCGCTCGGCTGGCGGGTCAAGACCATCGTGCGACTTCGCATCATGCACATTGGCCTCGGCAAGCTCGAAAGCGGCCGCTGGCGCGACCTCACGCAGGCCGAGATCCGCCCGTTTCTGAAAAAGTGACCGCTATACTTGATCCGCATGTCGACGAAGATCATGAAAATGCCGCCGCGCACGTTCCAGGACCTGATCCTGGCGTTGCAGCGCTACTGGGCCGAGCAAGGCTGCGTGCTGCTCCAGCCCTACGACATGGAAGTGGGCGCGGGCACTTTCCACACCGCCACTTTCCTGCGTGCAATCGGTCCGGAGCCGTGGAACGCCGCCTACGTGCAGCCGAGCCGCCGGCCGACCGACGGCCGATACGGCGACAACCCGTTCCGGTTGCAGCACTACTACCAGTTCCAGGTCGTGATGAAGCCGTCTCCCATCGACTTCATCGACCGCTATCTCGGCTCGCTCACGGCGCTTGGTATCGACCCGCTCACGCACGACATCCGGCTCGTCGAGGACAACTGGGAATCGCCGACGCTCGGCGCCTGGGGTCTCGGCTGGGAGATCTGGCTGAACGGCATGGAAGTTACGCAGTTCACCTACTTCCAGCAGGCGGGCGGACTCGATTGCCGGCCGGTGATGGGCGAAATCACTTATGGCCTCGAGCGGCTCGCGATGTACCTGCAGGGCGTCGAGAGCGTCTATGACCTGCTGTGGACCGCGGGCCCCGCGGGGCGCGTGACCTACGGCGACGTTTACCACCAGAACGAAGTCGAGCAGTCGACCTTCAACTTCGAGCAGGCCGACGCGCCCTCGCTGTTCGCGGAATTCGACCAGCGAGAGATGAACTGCCGCGCGCTCCTCGACGTTTCATTGCCCCTGCCCGCCTACGAACAGACCCTCAAGGCGTCGCACGTCTTCAACCTGCTCGATGCGCGCAAGGCCATCTCCGTGACCGAACGGCAGCGGTACATACTGCGCGTGCGCGCGCTCGCACGCGGCGTTGCGAGTGCTTACTACGCGAGCCGCGAAGCGCAGGGATTCCCGATGCTGCGGCAGCCATGACCCAGCACGATTTCCTCGTCGAGATCGGCTGTGAAGAACTCCCGCCGAAGAGCCTCGTCGCGCTGGCCGAAGCTTTTCGCGACGCCGTCGTCACGGGTCTCGACGGCGCGGGACTTTCGCACGACGACGCGCTCGCCTACTGCACGCCGCGCCGGCTTGCCGTGCTCGTCGGCAAGGTCATCGACCGACAGCCCGAGCAGCGCGTCGAGCGCCGTGGCCCGCCGGTTTCCGCAGCGTTCGACGCCGCCGGCAAACCGACACGCGCCGCTACCGCCTTCGCCGAGTCCTGCGGCGTCAAGGTCGACGAGCTCACGCGCATCAATGACGCCAGGGGTGAGTTCCTCTTCTGCCGGACGACCCGCGCAGGCGAGCAGGCCTCGAAACTGCTTCCGGGCATCGTGCAGAAGGCGCTCGATGCGCTTCCGATCGCGCGTCGCATGCGCTGGGGCGCGGGGACCGTCCAGTTCGTCCGTCCGGTTCACTGGGTCGTCATGCTTCACGGAGACCAGGTCGTGCCGGCCGAAATCCTGGGGTTGCAGGCCGGCCGCATGACGCGCGGCCATCGCTTCCACGCCCGCAAGCCGATCGCACTTCGCTCGCCCGGCGGCTATCTCGCGGCACTTTCCAAGGGTCATGTCCTCGCCGACTTCGAGGCTCGGCGCGACCGGATCCGCGCGGGCGCGCTCGCCGCAGCGGAGGCGGAAGGCGGTGTCGCCGTCATCGACCCGGCGGTGCTCGACGAAGTGACGTCGCTCACCGAATGGCCAGTGCCATTAGCGGGGCATTTCGATCCGCGCTTCCTCGACCTGCCGCCGGAAGTCCTGGTTGCGACCCTCCAGGACCACCAGCGTTATTTCCCGGTGCGGTCAAAGAACGGCAAGCTGCTGCCCCGCTTCATCGCCGTCGCCAATATCGAAAGCAAGGGTCCGCCGCAGGTCCGCGCCGGCAACGAGCGTGTCGTCCGGCCAAGGCTCGTGGACGCTGCGTTCTTCTACGCGGCAGACCGCAAGTCGACGCTCGCTTCCCGCCGCGAGGCGCTCGCAAGCGTCACTTTCCAGGCCCAGCTCGGATCGCTCGCCGACAAGTCGGCGCGCATCACCGCACTTGCCGCCCAGATCGCCCGGGTCGCGGGCCAGGATCCGGAGGCCGCGCAGCGCGCGGCCGAACTCGCCAAATGCGATCTCGTGACTGCCATGGTCGGGGAGTTCCCGGAACTTCAGGGCATCATGGGCCGGTACTACGCCTTGAATGACGGCGAACCCGAAGGCGTCGCGGACGCGATCGCCGAGCAGTACTTGCCCCGGTTTGCCGGCGATGCCCTGCCGGCGACGGGCGCGGGCCTTGCCCTTGCGGTGGCCGACAAGCTCGACACCCTGGTCGGGATCTTCGCCATCGGCCAGAAGCCTACCGGGACCAAGGATCCGTATGGCCTGCGCCGCTCGGCTCTCGGCGTGCTGCGAATCCTGATCGAGACCGGAATCGGCCTCGACCTCCGCGAACTGATCCGCTCGGCCCTCGATTCCGTCCGCGCCGATCTCGCCCGCCTGGAGGGCAAGCAACCGCCCGAAGACCTCGTGGCTGAAATCTACGACTACATGATGGAGCGCCTGCGGACCTGGTACCTCGAGGGCGGGCACAGCATCACGACCGAGATGTTCGACGCGGTGCTCGATACGCGCCCGGTGTCCCCGCTCGACTTCGACGATCGCCTCCGCGCACTCGCGAGTTTCCTCAGGCTGCCCGACGCCGCCAGCCTCATTGCGGCCAACAAGCGGATCGCCAACATTCTCCGCAAGGCCGGCGAACAGCCGAGCCCGCGCGTCGATCCGGGCCTGCTCGCGGATTCCAATGAGCGCCAGCTCGCGACGGAAGTGGAGACGCTTCGGCAGGACGTCGAGCGTCTCGTCACCGCGCGCCAGTATGCCGCGGCGCTCACGCGACTCGCGTCGCTGCGACCCGCGGTCGATGCTTTTTTCGATCACGTGCTCGTGATGGCGGAAGACGTGCGCGTTCGCGCAAATCGCCTCGCGCTCCTCGGCGCGCTGCAGCGGTTATTCCTCCACATCGCGAATCTGTCCCGCCTTCCGGGCTGAAAAGGCGGCCTTTCCGGATGTCTTCAAGCATCCCGAATTGGCGTAACTGCGCGCCGCTCCAATGGTTGTGCTCGATCGCCTACACGACGATCCTTTTTCTCGACTCGCTCGCCTTCGGCTTCGTCATCGTGCTCGTCGGATGGCTGCCTTTCCGGCAGCGATACGGCCTCGCTCGTGCCTGGGCGCGCACGAATATCGGGCTCGGAAAATTCCTTTGCGGACTCGACTGGACGGTCGAAGGACGCGAGCACATCCCGCGCGAAGGCGCGCACGTCACGATGTGGAAGCACACCTCCACCTGGGAAACGATGGCGCAGATGATCGTGTTCCCGCCGCAGGCCTGGGTGCTCAAGCGCGAGATCCTCTGGATCCCGTTGGTGGGCTGGGCGACCTGGCTGATGAAGTGCATCGCGATCGATCGCGGCGCGGGTCACCGCGCCGTGAACCAGGTGCTCGACCAGGGACGCGACCGGCTCTCCGCCGGCATCTGGGTTTTGATCTTTCCCGAAGGCACACGCATGGCTCCGGGCGAGACGCGCAAGTACGGAATGTCCGGTGCGCTCCTCGCGTCGCAGGCGGGGGTGAAGCTCGTGCCGGTCGCCCACAACGCGGGTGACTACTGGCCGCGGCGTGGACTCGTCAAGAAACCGGGACTGATAAGAGTCGTGATCGGGCCGCCGATCAAGGCGGCGGGTCGGGATCCGCGGGAGCTCAATGCCGAAGTGCAGTCGTGGATTGAAGGCCGCATGCGCGAGTTCGGATGCCCTCAGGC
Organism: Steroidobacteraceae bacterium; assembly: GCA_036781365.1. Lineage (GTDB taxonomy): Bacteria > Pseudomonadota > Gammaproteobacteria > Steroidobacterales > Steroidobacteraceae > SCUD01. The sequence goes on from DAIQBB010000002.1 coordinate 257,339, forward strand.
ATCCGAATCTCAATCAAGGCTCTGAGTCGGATCGCTAGACGTCAAGATTGGAGACGTACAGCGCGTTCTTCTCGATGAACTCGCGCCGCGGCTCGACCGCATCGCCCATCAGCGTCGTAAAGATGTCGTCCGCGGCGACCGCGTCTTCGACGCGCACCTGGAGCAGCCGGCGCACCTCGGGATTGATGGTCGTTTCCCAGAGCTGCGACGGGTTCATCTCGCCGAGGCCCTTGTAGCGTTGGATCGTCTGGCCCTTGCGAGCCTGGTCAAGGAGCCAGCTGATCGCTTCCGGGAATGTGCTGATGTCCTGGCGCTCGTCGCTCCGTGACACGTAGGCGCCCGCGCCGATGAAGTCGGTGAGCGTGGTGCCGAGCTCGGCGATGCGGCCGTACTCGGCCGACTCGAAGAACTCCGGCTGGAGGTGCTTCTCGGTCGTGACGCCGTGCTCGGCGCGGGAGACGTCGACGCGCTCCGGCTCGCCCGCCTCGTTCCGGCGCAAGCCAAGCTTGTAGCTGTGCACGAGGCTGCCATCGGCATTGAGCCGCGCCTCCAGCTCCTTCACCCAGCCCTCCAGCCAGGCGACATCGGCGAACTGCTGCTCGCCGACCGGACGCATGGCGAGGAGTTGCTCGAGGAGGCGCCGGTCGTAGCGGCGCGACCAGCGGCCGATGATCGCCTTCACCTCCATGTACTGGCGCGCGAGCATCTCGAGCGCCGAGCCCGCGAGCGGCGGGGCTTCGGGATTCACATGGAGCGCGGCGTCGTCGAGCGCGCTCGTGAGCAGGAGCTGGTCGAGCTCCGCCTCGTCCTTGACGTACATCTCCTGCTTGCCGCGCTTGATCTTGAAGAGCGGCGGCTGCGCGATGTAGATGTGTCCCGCCTCTATCAGCTGCGGCATTTGCCGATAGAAGAACGTCAGCAGCAGCGTGCGGATGTGGCTCCCATCAACGTCAGCGTCCGTCATCAGGCATATGCGGTGATAGCGCAATTTCTTGATGTCGAAGTCGTCCCGCCCGATGCCCGTTCCGAGCGCGCTGATGAGCGTCACCACTTCCTGGGACGACAGCATCTTGTCGAAGCGCGCTTTCTCGACATTCAGGATCTTGCCCTTGAGCGGCAGCACCGCCTGCGTGCGGCGGTCGCGGCCCTGTTTTGCAGAACCTCCGGCCGACTCACCCTCGACCAGGAAGATCTCTGACTTTGCGGGGTCTTTTTCCTGGCAGTCCGCCAGCTTGCCGGGGAGGCCCGAGGAATCGAGCGCGCCCTTGCGGCGGGTCATTTCGCGGGCCTTGCGCGCCGCTTCGCGCGCGCGGGCGGCGTCGATGATCTTGAGGCAGATGCCGCGTGCGTCGGCCGGGCGCTCGAGCAGGAATTCCCCGAGCTTCTGCGCGACCACCGACTCGACCGCACCCTTGACCTCGGACGAGACCAGCTTGTCCTTGGTCTGCGAGGAGAACTTCGGGTCTGGCATCTTGATCGAGAGGATCGCCGTCATGCCCTCGCGGGCGTCGTCGCCCGTGAGCGAGACGTTTTCGCGCTTCGCGAGGCCTTCTTTCTCGATGAAATCGTTGATCTTGCGGGTGAGCGCCGCGCGGAAACCCGCGAGATGCGTGCCGCCGTCCTTCTGCGGGATGTTGTTCGTGTAGCAGTACATCGACTCCTGGTAGGAATCGTTCCACTGCGCCGCAACCTCGACTGAGATCGGGCCTTCCTGGCCATTGAAATAGAAGATGTTCGGGTGGATCGCCGTCCGGCTGCGATTGAGGTACTGCACGAAAGCGGAAACGCCGCCCTGGTGCTCGAACACGTCGTTCTTGTCCTCGCGCTCGTCAATGAGCTCGATGCGAACGCCCGAATTCAGGAACGACAGCTCCCGGAGACGCTTGGCGAGCCAGTCATAGGAAAACGTCGTGTTCGTGAAGATTGTGTTGCTGGGCTTGAAGCGGATCGTCGTGCCCCGCTCCGTCGTCGTGCCGACGACCGAGAGCGGCCCCAGGGGCTCGCCCAGTTTGTACTGCTGGCGGTGAAGCTTGCCGTCGCGCGCGATGGTGAGCGTGAGCGCACCCGACAGCGCATTCACGACGGACACGCCGACGCCGTGCAGTCCGCCCGCGACCTTGTAGGAGTTGTCGTCGAATTTCCCGCCGGCGTGCAGCACGGTCATGATGACCTCGGCCGCCGAGCGATTCTCTTCCGCGTGGATGTCGGTCGGGATGCCGCGGCCGTTGTCGGTCACGGTCACCGACTCATCCGCGTGGATCGTTACGACGATGCGGTCGCAATGACCGCCAAGCGCCTCGTCGATGGAGTTGTCGACGACCTCGAAAACCATGTGGTGGAGGCCCGTGCCGTCATCGGTATCGCCGATGTACATCCCGGGCCGTTTGCGGACCGCTTCGAGCCCTTTCAACACCTTGATTTTGGTGGAATCGTAGGTGTCGTTCCGGGGGGTCTCTCGGCCTTCTTGCATAAGCCGGAAATTGTATCAGAAAAATCCGGCTTTTTGCTTGTTTTTCAGTTGCTTGCCGACTGTCCGGACCCCTCCGGAAAAGCCTCGTTTTCAGGCCAAAATGCAGCCCTCAGAAGCGGTATCCGTACGCGAGCACCGGACCCGTCATGGTCACGGTCAAATCGCCGCCATTACCCGACTCCAGGTCCATCTCGAAGTGCTTGTAGCCGGCGATGAAGTGATGCTGGCCGGTGACGTAGCCGGCATAGGCGCCGAGGCTGAAAGTCCCCTCCGTGTCGCCGAAAGACAGGTCGCCCTGGAACGTCAGGCGCCAGTTATCGGACACGGGCGTGATGTAACGCACGCCGAGAAGCGCGTCGTAATAGCTCTCGTCGATGCCGCCCTCGAGGGTCGGCAACGCCGGCGGAATCGGATCGACGACGAGATTGAAATCGTTGCTGATATAACGCAGGCCCGCATAGGTCTCGAGACCGGTAAAGGGCTCCGAGCCCGGACTCCAGACCACGGCGAGATCCATGGACGTCGTGTCATTGTCGACGTTGAGGTCGGCATTCGGCCGCGATTCGTTGCTGCCGACGCCGACAAAGACCACGTCCACGAATCCGCCGAGCTTGTCGCCCTGCGCTTCGACGTGTCCCATGAAGGCGATTTCGAGGTCGTCGACGAGATCCTTGAAATCGATGCCGACGGACTGGTCCCGCGCATCGATCGTGATCCCCGATCCCCACAGATAGGCAATGCCGAGCCATTCCGTGTCCGAGGCGTCCGCATTGGCGTTCGCGCCAGTCAGCAGCAATCCAAGGGCGCCCGCGCTCCCGAGGCAATTCTTGATCCGTTTCTCGAGGAGCATCGGGTCGAATCTCCGTTCAGGGTTCGAGTTTCTGGCCCGGCTTCAGGTCGGCCGGGACCGGCGACATCGCGCGCAGGTCGTTGAATCCCTTCACGCTGATGTCAGCCCACTGCTTGAAGAGCACGCGGAAATCCGAAAGGTTGGTGACGCTGTTCGAGATCTGCACGCGGCCGCTACTGCGCGTCGCTCGCCTGTCCAAGGCGCGGCCGAGTAGCGCGCCTGTCGTCGAATCGCGCAGCTCGATAAAAAGCGTCGCCTGTCCTGATTCCATCGTGTACGTGCGCGAGCGGCCGCTCGACATCGTGTCGGGCACCGTGACGTAGAGGTCCACGACGCCCGGGCGGACGCGCAGCACGTCGGGTCCCTGCGTCGTTACGACCTCGAGTCCCGCGTTCTTGTACGCCTCGTTGAACACCTCGGTGAAATTGTCACGGGCTGCGGCAGCGATACGCTCCACGTCTTCCTGCGAGAGCCGCTGTGACAATGTCGACGCATCCCGGTTGTAGTCCTCGGCCCAGTCTTTCTTGAATGCGACTTCCACCGGGTCGATCATGAGCTTCTTGTACGGCCGGAAATCCGCGCCCGGAAGTAGAAACGCCGCGTCGATCCGTTTCGGCTTTACCTCGACGAGGCCGTCCCAGTTCCCGGCGGACTCGTCTTTTGCGCCTGCGGCAATGCCAAACCCGCACAAGAGGAGCGCGCAAATACTGGCTGTCGTGAATCGATTAATCATCACATTGTCCTTTCTGATTTCCTTCCCGCCGACTCAGCGCCGCCGCGGCATGGCCCGCGGTTGACGCTGCATACCGCTGCGCGATTGCTGCGTACGGCGCTGGTAACTCTGGTTACCGCCACTGCGCGCGGCGGCATCGCGGTCGAGCTGGGAGTAACTGGAGTTCGACGACTGCACTTGTGCGGCGCCGCCATACGATTGCGACCGGTCGCGTGCCTGGCTGCCCGTTTGCCCCGCCTGATCGCGGGACTCCAGGCTGCCCGAGCCGCCGTATCGGGGCGCGTCCCTCGAACCGCTTTGCGCCGCTTGGTCGCCAAGCTGGCCAGCGCCGGTATCGGCAGGCCGCGCGCGGGCGGCATCGCCGGATGCCGCATCGAACTGGTCGCGCGAAAGATTGCCGCCGCCCTCGCCGGCATTCGGCCGATCCGGTGTCTCCATGTCCTGCCAGCCGCCGTCATCATGCTTCTGCCAGCCGTCGTCGGTCTTCCTGTAGACCTCACCGTCGTGGCCAGCGTACAGGTCGCCGCTGCCGCTTTGCGCAATGGTCGTGCGATCGCCGATTCCGCCGGAGGCCGAAATCGCTTTCCCGCCGCCGCTGCCTTCGGCTTTCGTCACGCTCGAGGTTCCGTCGCGGCGCGTCTCGGTATTCACGGTCTGGCCGTCCTTCGAGAAACTGCCCTCGCGCGAAACGCTGCCGTCGGCATTGCGCTGGCGGTCGACGGTTCCGCTACCGCCACCCTCGCCCGTGATCGTCGTCGAGCTCTTGCCGCCCTGGCGTTCACCCTCGATCGTTGCCGACTTGCCACCCGCTGTTTCGATCGTGCCTGATTTAGAAATGCTCCCGTCGGCCTCGCGCTGGCGCGTCACCTCCGAGCTGCCGCCACGCTCCGTCTCGCGTTCCGTCGTGCGCGTGCCCGTGTCGAAGTCGGTGGTCTTCTTGACGTCCATAGACCCACCGCCGGGTCCTTCAACCGTGCGCTCCATCTTCATCTTGTTGGAGTCTTCCGAGTAATAGCGATCGGTTTCCGTCGAGATGCCCGTGCGCGGGTTGTAAGTTCCACCCGAGCTCGCCCATTCGTCGCCGTCCCACGCGGTCTCGACATAGCTGCTGCGGCCGGTCCTCGGGTTGTAGCCCTGGTTGTACGAGTAGCCGCCGTAGGGCCCGTACCAGACGGAGCGCGAGCCGTAGCCGCCGGTGTTCGGGTTGTACCAGCTCCCGTGTCCGTAGGACCCGTAATACGGGTAGTAGTAGCCACCGTAGTAATACGGCGGGTAGTAATAGCCAGTCCCGTAGTACGCGACGCCGAAGCCGATGAACATGCCGGCCGCGTACGCCCCGTTGTAGCTTGACTCGACATCGCCGTCGTCCGTCGTCACCACCACCACCTGCGTGACCGGATAAGACGGCGAGCTCGGCGGAATTTCGTAGATCGCCGCCGGGACGTCGGCGGTCGCGGCCCAGGGACCGGTTGGCTTCGGCGCGACGTACCACATGCCCTCGTAACACAGGTAGTACTTGTCGCCGTACTGGATGATGTCGTTGCCGGTGTTGACCGCGCGCGCAACTTCCGTCGCCGGTACCGGCTCGAACTTCGGTTCACCCGCGTAGCTGACGGTGACGGCGGGTGCTGCACCCGCCTTCGCGATTTTCTTTTCCGGCAGGGTCGCCTCGAGCGTCGCCCGCCGCGCTTCCAGCGTGCCGGGCACCGACGCACGCACGTCAGCCATCGCGTCATCCTCGGGAATTCTCGCGAACGCGTCGGGCAGCGGCATCGTGAATTTCCACGGCCCCTGCACGAGATTTCGGGTCGAGAACCAGCGGCCCGCAGCAAGCAGGTAATAGGTTCCATCGAGCCGGAACAGCGGGCTTTCCGTGTTCACGATCGATTCAAGCCCGCCGGTTCCCGGGATCGCCTGGCCGCGCGGCTTGCCCTCGAGCACGATGATCTCCGCCGGCTCGAAGGTCGTGATGACCCACGGTGCAGCGCCAGCTTTCGGTGCGGTGGCGACCAGGGTCGCCATTGATGCGAATTCACCGCGCGCCGGTATCTTCCCGAAAGCCACGGGCAGCTCCGTGATCGCCGTCCATGGGCCCGCGAGCTGCGCCGCGGAATAGCGATGATCGCCCGTTAGCAGGTAGAGCTTCCCGCCCTGCGTGTCGCGAAACGTCGGAAAATTGGCGTTCCCGATGATCTCGAGCCCGGTGTCCCCGATTTTCGTGATCACCTCTTTGCCGTTGACGAACAGCAGAAACGCCGGTGATTCCACGACGTGGATGGGCGGCGGGTCATTGTTGAATCCCGCGGGTGCGGCGGATTCGAGCACGCCATCTGCCAGGTAATACAGGAAAACATCGAGCGGAATTTCGAGCGGCTCGCTCTCGACGGCGGTGCGGATGCGGTCTTCCTGCTCCGTCGAGCCTCCTTCCGTAAAGACAATCCGGTCGACCTTGGGCTTCGCGACTTTTACGAGGCGCGCCTTGCGGTCGACGCTGGTGTTGCCGGAAAGATCGACGACGCCGTATTCCGCATCCGCGTCTTTCTCGACGAATTCAATTGCCACCTGCGCGGTGAAATGTTCGAAGTTGGGCCAGGTGCGGACCTGCGGGGCGTGCACGATGACACGGCGGCCATCGACTTCGCGTTCGCGCGGATACTGCCAGCGCTCGGAAAAAGCGGGGTTGGCGGCTTTTTCTACTGCAGCTTGCGCGGACGGATCCGGCGCGCGATCGCAACCTGCAAGAAGGAGCAGGGCGAGGCAGAATCCCTTCAGGCGCATCGTCGACTTCCTTCCTGGTGTCCGGGCAATTGCAACCGCGAAGTCTAATCCCGCGCGCGCAACCGAATCCGTTTGTCTTTGGTCGCGAAACAAAGTCGCGCGCGTCGCAGCGCAAAGCGCACGCGAAACTTTGTCGCGGTTCAGTCGCGCCTTGCGCTCGGGTTCTCGCACGCGCCGTATTGCGCATCCCAGCTCGCCGTGCGGGGCGAAAGCAGAAAAACGTCGGATTCCAGGGGAATGGGCGAGAACGTGCGCCGATCGTGCCGACAAAAGATGCGATCTCCATCGATCATGTCTCTATCGTGGCCAGATCTAACCCCCGGCCGCGTGGACTCGGCCGTGTTCCACGTGGAACATCCGCGCGTGGCGCCCCAGGCCGGCGATGTCCGGCCTCAGCGATGTAACCCAGAGCTGGGCTGGAACGTCCTGGACGATTTTCATTAGCCGGGCGAGGTTCTCGCCATCCAGCTCCGCGGCGGGATCATCGAGCAGGAGCGCCGATCGTCCAGGCTTTTCCTGTTCCTGGATGTCGAGCTGCGCCAGCATCAGGCCGGCGGCCACAAGCTTTTGCTGTCCGCGGGATACGTGGTCTTTCGCGGCCCGGCCTCCGACCTGGACGACTACGTCGCCACGATGGGGCCCGAACTGCGTCGCGCGGTACCGGCGATCGCGGCGCCGATCGTTCGCCAACGCTTCGAGGAGCGGTCGGTCCGAATCCCAGCCGGGCTGATGGGTGAGCGTGATCGGCTGGTCGAGGAGCGCAAGCCCGATGGCTTCCAGAGGACCAGCGATCCGCGCGAGATACCGGTTGCGCTGGCTCGCGAGCGATTCGCCGCTGGATGCCAGTTCCCGCTCCCAGGCGGCGAGGTCGTCGTCACCGGCGTCCTGTTTCAGGGCGGCGTTTCGCTGCCGCAACGCCAGGTGATAGCGACGCCATGTCGGCAGGAAGGTTGGTTCCACGTGGAACACGCCCCAGTCGAGAAACCGGCGCCTGCGGCCGGGTCCTTCCTCGAGAAGCTTGTGAACTTCCGGGTCAATCACCTGTGCCGGAAACTGTTCGGCCAGGTCCGCAATGCCAGCAGCGACGGCGCCGCCCACATGCCACTCGGTCCCGCCCCGAGTCGCCCGCACGCCGAGAGGCGTAGGGCCCGCGGCCCCAAGCGCTTTCCCAGTCAAGACGAAGGAATCCTCGCCGTTCGCGATCAGCGCCTCGCGTCGGCGGCTTCGGAATGATCGCCCGCGGCCGAGAAAGAATGCCGCTTCGAGCAGGCTGGTCTTACCCGAGGCATTGGGTCCGACGAAGAGATTGGCGCCGGGATCGAGCTCAAGCTCGACGGCATCCAGGCAACGGAATCGCTCGGCGCGGAATGAGCCGAGTGGCATCCCTCTTACAGACGCATCGGCATCACGACGTACCGCGCGCTCGTGGCGCCTGGCGCACGAACCAGGCAGCTGGAGTTTCCATCGGTTACGCCGATCTCGACTTCATTGCCATCGACCGCGGCAAGCGCCTCGAGCAAATAGCCGACGTTGAAGCCAACTTCGAGCTCGTCGCCCTTGTAGCTCACTTCAACCTGCTCTTCGGCTTCTTCCTGCTCCGGGTTGTGTGCCTGCAACGTCATCGAATTCTTCTTGAGCGCGAGGCGGATCCCGCGGTACTTCTCGTTCGCAAGAATGGATGTCCTCTGCAGAGCGGAGCGGAGCATTTCCCGGTCCGCCACGATCGCCTTGGGCGGCGCCGCCGGAATGACGCGGCTATACTCAGGGAATCTTCCGTCAATTAGCTTCGATGTGAAGCGAACTTCGCCGATCTGGGCCCGAATGTGATTACTTCCGATCGTGATCTGGACGTCGCCCTCGGTCCCCAGCAATCGCTGCAATTCCAGCACGCCTTTGCGGGGAACGATGACCTGTTGAACCCCCGCCTTAGAGGGGAGGTCCATTTCGCACAATGCCAGACGATGGCCGTCAGTCGCGACCGTTCGCAGCATTTTCCCATCCGTTTCAAGCAACATTCCATTCAGGTAGTAGCGAACGTCCTGCTGAGCCATTGAGAAATGCGTCTTGTCGAGGAGGCGCCTGAGGTCCGCCTGGGCGAGTTCGAGCGTTTGCTGCTGTGCGAGCTCATCGATCACCGGAAAATCTGCAGCGGGGAGGGTGGCGAGAACGAAGCGGCTCTTTCCAGCCTTCACCGTCAGCCTGTCGTTCTCTTGCGTGAAAGTGAGGGTCAGGCCTTCCGGAAGCGAACGACAGATGTCGAGCAGCTTCCGTCCAGGAACTGTCAATTGTCCATCTGCGCCCGACTTGATCTCTGCGCTCGCGACGAGCTCCACTTCAAGATCCGTTGCCGTGATCGAAAGCCTGCCTTGTTCGGCTGTCAGCAAGAGGTTCGCCAGGATCGGCATCGTCTGCCGGCGTTCCACGACCCCGATGACGGACTGGAGGGCCGTGAGCAGGCTTTCGCGTTCGGCGCTGAATTTCATCTGTGCACCTGGAGTGACTGGCCGGAGTTCTGATCTTGCTGGAATCATCTTTTCTTATGACTGTAGTAGTTGTAGAGCAGCGCATTTTCGGTGGAAAAGCACGGAAAAGCGACAGGCCAGAACGGCTTGCGCGAAGCGCAAACCGGTGAGCCGACCGTCGTGTTCCTATGCTACCCCTGTGGAATCGCTGTGGAGCGAAAAATGCACCACGGAACGCCACATATTATCCACATCAATTGGTCAGGATTCTCAAGAGGTTGAGATAGTCTTCGCTCGCGCGGCGCTCGATGTCGCGCAAATCCTTGATGCGGTCGCAGGCGTGCATCACGGTGGTGTGATCGCGGCCGCCAAAAGCGTCGCCGATTTCAGGAAGGCTGTGGTTCGTGAGTTCGCGGGCAAGCGCCATTGCAACCTGGCGCGGGCGAGCGATCGAGCGGCTGCGCCGCTTGGAGAGGAGGTCGGCCACGCGGATCTTGTAGTACTCCGCGACCGTCTTCTGGATGTTCTCGATGGTGACCAGGCGCTCCTGGGCGGCGAGGAGATCCTTCAGCGCTTCGCGTGCGAGCTCGAGCGAGACGGGCCGGCCGGTGAACCGGGCAGTCGCGAGCACGCGGCGCAGCGCCCCCTCGAGTTCGCGGACGTTGGAGCGGATGCGTTTTGCGATGAAAAACGCCACTTCTTCGGGCAAATCACCGCCTGCGGCCTGGGATTTCGCCATCAGGATGGCGACGCAGGTCTCGAGCTCCGGCGGCTCGATTGCGACGGTCAGGCCCCAGCCGAAGCGTGACTTCAGCCGCTCTTCGAGGCCCGTGACCTCTTTCGGATAGCGGTCGCAGGAAAGGATGATCTGCTGCTGGCCCTCGAGCAGGGCGTTGAAGGTGTGGAAGAACTCTTCCTGCGAGCGGTCCTTGCCCGCGAAGAACTGGATGTCATCGATGAGCAGGGCGTCGAGCGTGCGGTAGGTCTGCTTGAACTCAGCCATGGTGTTGTGCTGTAGCGCCCGCACCATCTCGCTCACGAAGCGCTCGCTGTGCACGTAGGCGATGCGCGAGGCGGAGTTTCGCTCGCGGATCAGGTTGCCGACCGCTTGCATGAGGTGCGTCTTGCCGAGGCCGACGCCGCCATAGATGAAGAGGGGGTTGTAGGCGCGCCCCGGGTTCTCACCGACCTGCACGGCGGCCGCCCGCGCGAGCTGGTTGCTCTTGCCTTCGACGAAGCTTGCGAACGTGAATTCGGGGTTGAAACGACTGCCGATCTGCCGCATTTCCCGTGGTTTTCCCGGGGAAATAACGGCATTTTGCGGCTCTGGCGCCTGGGCCTCGTCGCGGCGGGAGCCGACGTCGAGCCGCACCCGGGAACCGCCGCCGTTGCCGGCGATTCTCACGAGCTCTGCAATGCGCGCGAAGAGATTCTGCTCAATCCAGGAGACGACGAAGCGGTTGGGGGCAAGGAGTCGAAGTTCTCCATCGCTTTCGATGGCCTGCAGGGGCCGGACCCAGGTGTTGAACTGCTGCTCGGGCACTTCGTTTTCGAGATGCCGGAGACACTGATGCCAAAGCGAGTCCTGCACGAGCCGCCCCTCGCCGAAAATCGAAACGCTGGATTCGGCGATGAGTCTACGGCGCGAAACGCGAGCGCGCCAGAGTTATCCACAACCCTTTTCGGTTGACAGGATGGGGTCCACTCCGTAACCTTGCCGCCCTTTGCAGCGTCTGTTGCCCCTTTAATTTCAAAGGTTTGGGATCATGGCCACGAAGCGCACCTATCAGCCGAGCAAGATCAAGCGCAAGCGCACGCACGGCTTCCGCGCGCGCATGGCCACGAAGAAAGGACGCCAGGTCCTGAAGCGCCGCCGGGCGAAGGGCAGGAAGCGCCTCGCCGTCACCGAACGTCGCTGACGAGTGACCTACGTCCCGGCGTCACGGACTGCGGGCCGGCCAGAAACTCCACACCGCCGCCGAGTTCGAGCGCGCGCGAAAGGGGCGCGAACGTCATGCGGATGCCTTGTTCGTCATCCAATGTGCCGGGAATGAGGCGGGCGAAGCGCGGCTCGGCATGGCCGTCAGCATCCGTGCGGCGGGCAACGCCGTCAGTCGCAATCGCCTGCGGCGCCTGATCCGCGAATCCTTCCGGATGCATCGACAGGAATTGCCCGCGGTGGATGTGTTCGTGACGGCGCGCGCGTCGGCGAAGGCCGCGCCGAACCGCGAGGTCTTCGAAAGCCTCGCAGAACTCTGGCGCGCGGTCGGAGCGGCCAAGTGAAGCGACTCGCCGGGCTCCCGATCCATCTCTATCGCTGGTTCCTGAGTCCGTTTCTCGGGAAGCACTGCCGCTTTCATCCAACCTGTTCGGCGTACGCGCTCGAGGCGATCGAAAAGCACGGCGTATTCCGTGGCTATGGACTCACGGTGAAGCGGATCTGCCGCTGTCATCCCTGGGGCGCGGCCGGCTACGACCCCGTTCCCGAGGCGCCGCGCGCATGATCCAGCCGCGAGTATTGCTGTGGGTCGGGCTCCTGCTCCTCGTGTACCTGAACGTGAACGCCTGGATGAAGGACTACGCGCCGGCCGCGCGTGAAACGCCAGTGACGGAGTCGAAACCGGCCGATCCGGCCGCCAAGCCCTCAGACAGCTTCTCCGCCGAGCTGCCGTCCGTCACGAGCGAGACAAGGCCGGAAACGGCGCCTGTGACGCCGCCACCCGCAACCGATGCCGGCTCGTCGGTGCAGTCCGGCAAGGTCCGGATCGTAACGGACGTGTTCGACATGGATGCGAGCCTCGCCGGCGTCGAGCTCTATCGCGCGGACATCATCCAGTATCCAATGCACAAGGATGATCCGGCGACACCCGTCCGGCTCTTCAACAAGGACTCGCCGGAAACGCAATTCGTGTTTCAGTCCGGCCTGACGAGCGGGGACTCCGGCCGCAACGAGCCGAACCACAATGCGTCGTTCAGCGCATCTGCCGCGGAATTCCGGCTGGCGCCGGGCAGCGACACGCTGGAAGTCCCGTTCACGTGGTCGGACGACGCCGGCCTCGCGGTCACCAAGACACTGGTATTCCGCCGCGGCGCCTACAAGATCGACGTCCGTTATCGCGTTACAAACGGCGGCGCGACGCCGCTCCCGCTCGCCTCGTATACGCAGATCCTGCGGCACTCGCAAGGCAACGAACGCTCGATGTGGGATCCGGAAACGTATTCGTACCGCGGGCCTGCCTTTTACGACGGCAAGAGCTATCACAAGCTCGACATCGAGGACGACGACGATCTTTCGCTCTCGAAGACGATCACGAACGGGTGGATCGCGGCGATGCAACATCACTTCGTTGCCGCGGCCCTGCCGACCGCCGGCCTGGCATATCGATATGACCTGACCGCCAAGGACATGGACTATCGCCTGCGGGTCGTCGGTCCCGCGAAAATCGTCCCGCCGGGCGGCGTGCTCGACATTTCCGAGTCGTTGTTCGTCGGCCCGAAGCTGCAGGACCAGCTGAAGGCGGCCGGCCCCAGGCTTGAGCTCACGACCGACTATGGCTGGCTCACGTTTCTCGCGAAGCCGCTCTTCGAATGGGTGCTTGCGCCGATCCACAAGTTCGTCGGCAACTGGGGGCTCGCGATCATCATCGTGACTTTCCTGATCAAGCTCGTCTTCTACAAGCTGGCCGAGACGAGCGGCCGCTCGATGGCGAAGATGAAGACCGTGGCGCCGCGGCTCAAGGCCGTGCAGGAGCGGCACAAGGACGATCGCGAGGCGCAGGCGCGCGCGATGATGGAGCTCTACAAGCGCGAGAAGATCAACCCGGTCGCGGGCTGCCTGCCGGTGCTGGTGCAAATCCCGTTCTTCCTCGCGTTCTACTGGGTGCTGCTCGAGAGCGTCGAGATGCGCCAGGCGCCGTTCGTCGGCTGGATCCAGGACCTCTCGTCGCGCGACCCGTATTTCATCCTGCCGCTCCTGATGGGCGGCGCGATGTATCTGCAATTCAAGCTGAACCCGACGCCGCCGGACCCGATCCAGGCCAAGGTATTCGCCTTCATGCCGGTCGTCATGACGTTCATGTTCATGTGGTTCCCGGCGGGCCTCGTGCTCTACTGGTTGACGAATACCGGGCTGTCGATCGCCCAGCAGTGGAAGATCAATCGCGTCGTCGAGGCCGAGGCGAGGAAGCAACGCGGTTAGAATGACCGCATGGCGGAAACCGGCACGGAAGCCCGGCCGCCGTTGCTGCAGGCGAACGCCGCGCTGTACCTCGATTTCGACGGGACGCTCGCGGCATTTGCGTCGCACCCTGACGGCGTCACGGTCCACGATTCACTGCCCGCGCTCCTCGCGGGCCTGCGCGCGCGGCTCGGCGCCGCCGTCGCGCTCGTCACCGGCCGGCCGCTCGCAACGCTCGACGCCATCATCGGTTCACCACGCTTCGCGGGCGCCGGACTTCACGGCCTCGAGTGGCGCCTCGAATCCGGCAATACGAATTCGTCCGGTAATCCTGTAGGCGCAAGCCGCATTGTGCGCGCACTCCGCGAACGCTTCGGGACGGACCCGCGTCTCGTGATAGAAGACAAGGGAGCCGCCGTGGCGCTGCACTACCGGCAGGCGCCCGAGCGCGCGGAGGAGTGCATCGCCGCCATGCGGGAAATCGCCGCCTCACCGGATTTCGAGATCCTGCGCGGGCACGCCGTCATCGAGGCGCGGCCCCAGGGCGCCGGCAAGGGCGCGGCACTTCGTGCCCTGGCGGCGCATGCGCCATTCGTCGGGCGGACGCCTGTCTTCGTCGGCGACGACGTCACGGATGAAGACGGTTTCCTGGCGGCGCGCGATCTCGGTGGCTACGGAGTGAAAGTCGGCCCGGGCGCGACGGCGGCGCAGTACCGCATCGCGTCGGTCGATGTCGTGCGCGAGTGGCTCGCGGCGAGCCTCTCCGCACTCGATGCCGGAGCGAAGCCATGAAGAAACCCGCCTCGCTCGACCTAGGCGTGACAGGCAACTGCATCATTTCTGCGCTGGTCGATCGCGAGGCGCGCATCGTCTGGAGCTGCCTGCCGAGGCTCGACGGCGACCCGGTTTTTCACGCCCTGATCGACGATTCGAGCGCGGCCGATGCGCGCGGGTTCTGGTCCATCGAACTCGGCGGGTTCGAGCGCAGCGAGCAGGAATACATCGCGAACACCGCCATCCTCCGCACGCGCCTCTTCAGTTCGAATGGCTCGGCGGTCGAAGTCACCGATTTCTGTCCGCGCTTCGAGCGTCTCGGCCGCATGTTCCGCCCGCAGTCGCTTGTGCGGCGCGTGCGCACGCTCGCCGGGACGCCCCGCATCTGCGTCAGGCATCGGCCGTCCTTCGGTTACGGCGCGCTCCGGCCGGAGATGACCCACGGCAGCAATCACGTCCGCTACGTAAGCCCGGATCGCGTGCTGCGCCTGACGACCGATGCGCCGGTGAGCTACGTGCTGTCCGAGACGCCGTTCCTGCTCGAGACTTCCGTCGACTTCGTGCTGGGAGCGGATGAAACGCTCACTGACGGCGCCGAGCAGACGGCGAAGACCTTCCAGGAAGAGACCGCGTCGTACTGGCGGCAGTGGACCCGGCGGCTCGCAATCCCGCCCGAATGGCAGGACGCGGTGATACGCGCCGCGATCACGCTGAAGCTCTGCACTTTCGAGGAGACGGGCGCCATCGTCGCGGCCATGACGACGAGCATTCCCGAAGCGGCAGACAGCGGGCGCAACTGGGATTATCGCTACTGCTGGCTCCGCGACGCCTTCTTCGTCGTGCGCGCGCTCAACTCGCTCTCCGAAGTCGACACGATGGAGCATTACCTGCGCTACCTCGCGAACATCGTCGGCCAGGCGCCGGACGGCCACCTGCAGCCGGTGTACGGTATCGCGCTCGAGCGCAAGCTTGAGGAGAGGGAAATCACCTCGCTCGCCGGCTATCGCGGCATGCGGCCCGTGCGCGTCGGCAACCAGGCTTTCGAGCACCTTCAGCACGACGTTTACGGCAATGTCGTGCTGGCCGCGGCGCAATCCTTCTTCGACCGCCGCCTGTTGCGTCCCGCAACGGACCAGGACTTCGTGCGACTCGAGCGCGTCGGCGAGCAGGCCTACCGCGTCTACGCGACGGCGGACGCGAGCATGTGGGAGCTCAGGACACGCGAGCGCGTACACACCTCGTCAGCGCTCATGTGCTGGGCGGCCTGCGACCGGCTCGCGCGCATCGCGGCGCATCGGCAGTTGCCCGAGCGCGCGCGGCTCTGGCAGGAGCGCGCCGTGGAAATCCGGCGGACAATCGAAGAGCGCGCCTTCGACCCGGTGCGAGGCAGCTTCATGGAGAGTTTCGGCGGCTCGGACGTCGAGGCCGGGCTCCTGCTGATGGCTGAAGTCGGCTTCCTGTCGCCGGACGATCCGCGCTTCGCCGGCACCGTCGCCCTCATCGAAAAGCGACTGCGCCGCGGGAGGCACCTGTTCCGCTACGCGGCGGCCGACGACTTCGGCATGCCGACTACCGCATTCAACATCTGCACGTTCTGGTACATCGATGCGCTCGCGCGGCTGGGGCGCAGGGACGAGGCGCGCGAGCTCTTCGGGTACATGCTCGAGAGCCGCAATCACGTCGGGCTCCTGTCGGAGGACATCGGGCCGGATGACGGCGAGCACTGGGGCAACTATCCCCAGACCTATTCGCTGGTCGGCATCATCAATGCGGCGACGCGGCTGTCCCGCACCTGGGAGGCGTACTCGTGAAGCGGCCGGCACGCCTCGTTGCGGTTTCAAATCGCGTCGGTCCTGTCCGGGGTGCCGCGGCCGCGGGCGGTCTCGCCGTCGGTCTGGTGGAAGCGCTGCACGAGCGCGGCGGGCTCTGGTTCGGCTGGAGCGGCCGCACGGCAGCGGCGGGCCGCCTGCGATTGCGCAGCGAGAAAGTGGACGGCATGACGCTCGCGACACTTGACCTCACCCAGCAGGAGCTCGACGGCTACTACAACGGGTTCTCGAACAACTGTCTCTGGCCGCTGCTGCATTTCCGCATCGACCTGACGCGCTTCGAGCGCGGCCAGCTCGAGACCTACCGACGAGTCAACGCGCGCTTTGCCTCGGCGCTCGCGAAGCTGCTGCGCCGGGACGACCTCGTCTGGGCGCACGATTTCCACCTGATTCCGCTCGCCGACGAGTTGCGCCGCCTGCGCGTGCGCCAGCGCATCGGCTTCTTCCTGCACACGCCGTTCCCGCCGACGGAGATCCTCTCGACACTGCCCTCGCACGAAACGCTGATGCGGACGCTGTTTGCTTACGACCTCATCGGATTCCAGACACCGGAGGACCTCGCCCGCTTCCAGGAGCACGTGCGCAGGGCCTATGGCGGCACGGCCCGCGGCGATACCGTCTCGGCATTCGGACGCGAGCTGCGGGTCGGCGCCTTCCCGATCGGCATCGACGTGGAGCGATTCCACCGCTATGCGTTCACGGCGCCGGGCAGCCGGGAGTACGCGCGCATGCGCCGCGGGCTTCGCGGCCGCGACCAGTTCATCGGGGTCGATCGCCTCGACTACAGCAAGGGCTTGCTGCGGCGCATGGACGCCTTCGGCCGGTATCTCGAAATGCACCCCAAGGCGCACGGCAAGGTGATCCTGCTGCAGGTCGCGCCGGTCAGCAGGGGCAGCCTCGTGTCATACCGGAACTTCCGCCAGGAACTCGACCGTGAGGCGGCGCGCGTGAATGGCCGGTTCTCGCGCTTCGACTGGACGCCCGTGCACTACCTCAACCGCGCGCTGCCGCGGCGCACCCTCGCCGGGCTCTATCGCGCGAGCCGCGTCGGCGTCGTGACACCGATGCGCGACGGCATGAATCTGGTTGCGATGGAGTATGTGGCCGCCCAGGATCCCGCCGATCCGGGCGTCCTCGTGCTGTCGCGCTTCGCGGGCGCGGCGCAGTACCTGTGCGAAGCCCTGCTCGTGAATCCGTATGATGGCGAGGAGACGGCCGAAGCCATGCACCTCGCACGCGAAATGCGCATCCAGGAACGCCGGCGCCGGCACGAGGCGCTGATGCGGCGCCTGCGCGCGCGCGACGTCGGCCGCTGGCGCAGGGACTTCATCGCGGCGCTCGCCGACGCACCGGCCTGGCGCCGCGGCACCCGCAAGGCACGATGATCCTGGTTTGCGACGTCGGGGGGACGCGCACCCGCTTTGCGCTCGCCAGCAAGGCGAACGGCGACTGGCGGCTTTCCAGCATTGAAGACAGCCCGACGACGCCCGACGTGGCGGCGGCCGTTGCACGTTATTTGCGCACGACGGCCCCCGATGGCGTGACTGCGGCGGCATTCGGCGCCGCCGGCGCGGTCTCGCCCGATGGCAGCATTCGCCTGACGAATGCCGATGTCCTGCTTGTTCCGGGAGTGCTCGCAAAGGTGGCGGGCGTCCGGCGCACAGTGGTCGTCAACGACTTCAGCGCGATCGCCGAAGCAGTGCCACACCTGCCGCACGATTCCCTCGTCCACTGCGGCGGCGGAACGGCGGTCAAGGGCCAGCCGGTCGCCGTGCTTGGGCCAGGGACGGGACTCGGCACGGCGCTTGGCGTCTGGGGTCCGGGCGGATGGATTGCGATCGCGGGCGACGGCGGCCATGTGGATCTCGCGCCGGTCGACGACGAGGAACTCGAAGTCTGGCAGCGTCTTCGCCGCGTGCATGGCCGCGTGTCGGCCGAGACCATACTTTGCGGCCCGGGTCTCGAGCGCCTTTACTCGGCAGTTTCCGGCGGCAAGGCGCTGCGCGGCGCCGAGATCGACGAGGCCGCGTGGCGCGGCGAGGCCCACGCCCGGCAAACGCACGCGCTCTTCACGCGCTGGCTGGGCCGCGTCGCCGGCAATCTCGCGCTCATCGCCGGCACGCGGGGCGGCGTCTATCTCGCGGGCGGAATCCTGCCGCGCTGGGGCGCGCGTTTCGATGCGGCGGCATTCCGCCTCGCGTTCGAAGACAAGGCGCCGTACACGGACTGGCTCCGGGCCATTCCCACGTTCGTAGTGACCTATCCGCAGCCGGGCTTGCTGGGACTCGCTGTCCTGGCAAGCACGCCGGCATGAGCCCGGCGCCCGACACGATCGTCGCGATCGCGACGCCGCCGGGACGCGGCGGCATCGGCATCGTGCGCGTTTCCGGGCCGAGGACCCGCGCGATCGCGACTGCGATGCTTGGCAAACTCCCGGCTCCGCGCTACGCGACAGTCTCGGTGTTCGCGGGCGGCGATGGGCAGACGATCGACGCCGGAATCTCCCTGTACTTTCCCGCGCCGAACTCGTTCACGGGTGAGGACGTGCTGGAGCTGCAGGGCCACGGCGGCCCGATCGTCATGGACCTTCTCGTCGCGCGGGCCGTCGAGCTCGGCGCTCGCCTCGCAAGGCCCGGAGAGTTCTCCGAGCGCGCCTTCCACAACGACAAGCTGGACCTGGTGCAGGCGGAGGCGATCGCCGACCTGATATCGGCAGGATCGACTGAGGCAGCGCGCGCGGCGCTTCGGTCGCTTGCCGGAAACTTCTCGCGCGAGGTGCAGGCGCTCGCGGGTCGCGTCATGGAGCTTCGTGCGTATGTCGAAGCCGCAATCGACTTCCCGGACGAGGATGCCGAGTTCCTCGCGTCCACGGAAGTCCGCGGACGGCTGGAGGAGATCAATTCGCGATTTGCGGGGATTGCCGAAACCGTCCGACAGGGCAGGGCGCTCCGCGACGGGTTGCACGTGGTGATCGCGGGGCGCCCGAATGCGGGGAAGTCGAGCCTCCTGAATGCGCTGGCGGGACACGATGCGGCGATCGTGACGGAAATTCCCGGCACGACGCGCGACGTGCTGCGCGAGCGGATCCACGTGGATGGCCTGCCGATCCACATTGTCGATACGGCGGGACTTCGCGACACCGACGACCTGATCGAGATCGAGGGGCTGCGCCGTGCGCGAATGGAAATGAGCCGCGCCGATCTCGTGCTCTACATGGTGGATGCAACGCGCGGCTTTGCGCCGGGCGAACAATCCTCGCTGCCGGTCGGGTCGGCAACCCTCCTCGTGTGGAACAAGGTGGACCTGCCGGGAGCACATCCCGTTCCCGTTCTGGATGACCGGCCCTCGCTTCCTGTCTCCGCACTCCTGGGCGAAGGAATGCCGGAGCTCCGTGAGCAGCTGAAAGCCGCCGCCGGCTACCAGTCGGAGAGCGGGGCCTGGTCGGCGAGGCGACGGCATCTCGATGCGCTCGCGCGCGCACAAAGCCTCTTCGAGCTCGCGGAGGCGCGGATCGGGGAGCGCGCCTCCTTCGAGCTGGTGGCGGAAGAATTGCGCCAGGCCCACCAGGCGCTCGGCGAAATCACCGGCGAAGTTTCAAGTGACGCGCTGCTCGGGGCTGTCTTTGCCACCTTCTGTATAGGCAAGTGAACGGGCGCAACTACCGCGTCACAGAATCGCGATTGATACGGGTATCCGAGGCTGCAAGCAGCCGTTGAGACCGATTCGTCACCGGCTGCCGACTGACGCGATAACCGCCCCCGCCTAACATGGCCCCCGTCCCTGCAACCGGATTGGGAGGTCCGCGAGTCTCATGGGCAACCATCAATTGCTGCGCGCCGCGATCATCGCGGCGCTTGCCGCCGCGCCGCTCGCCGCGGTCGCCGAAGTGACCAACGAGGAATTGCTGCAGCGCATCGAGGAACAGGAACAGAAGATCCTGGTGCTCGAGCGCAAGCTCGAGATCCAGGACGAGGCGGCCAAGACGACGAAGGAAGCGACGGCCGTCGTGAACGCTGGCCCGAAGGGCTTCAGCCTCAGGTCTGCAGACGGGAAAAACCAGCTCCGCCTGCGCGGGACGATGCATCTCGATGGCCGGTATCTCGAGGGCGAGGATCCGGGCGGCGTCGTGGACAGTTTCCAGGCGACGCGCGTGCGCCCGACGATCGAGGGCACCTTCGCCGAAATTTACGACTTCAAGTTCATGCCGGACTTCGGCCAGGGCCGCACCGTCATCCAGGACGCCTACGTGACGGCGCGTTTCAAGCCGGCGGCGCAGCTCACCGTCGGCAAGTTCAAGTCGCCGGTCGGACTCGAGCGCCTCCAGTCGGCAAACGACATGCGCTGGGTGCAGCGCGCCTTTCCGACCAGCCTCGCGCCGAACCGCGACATGGGCCTCCAGCTCGGCGGGGACCTGGCGGGCGGACGGCTCTCGTATGCCGCGGCCTTCCTGAATGGCTCGAACGACGGCAGTAGCAGCGAGACCTTCGCCGACGCGGACATCAACGACGACAAGGAATACGCGCTGCGACTGTTCACGCATCCGTTCGCCGAAAGCGACAACTTCGCGATCCGCGGGCTCGGCATCGGCATCGCAGGCACCTACACGGACCAGGCCGGGAATGCGACGCAGCCGCTCCTGCCGTCCTTCCGGACACCGGGCCAGTCGACGTTCTTCCGCTACCGCGCCGCCGGCGCGACCACGGCGGCGACGATTGCGGACGGTGAGCGCATCCGCCTCGCGCCGCAGCTCTACTACTACGTCGGCAACCTCGGCCTGATGGGCGAGTACACCGAAGTCTCGCAGGAGGTCTCACGCGTCGTGCCGGCGGGGCTGCGCGAAGGCACGGTGGACACCCAGGCCTGGCAGCTTGCGGCTTCGTATTTCCTGAACGGCGAAGAGGCCTCGTACCGCGGCTTCAAGCCGAAGACGACCTTCTCGCTCGCGGACGGCACCTGGGGCGCGTTCGAAGTCGTGGCGCGCGTGCAATCGCTGTCGGTCGACGATCTCGCCTTCGGCGGCGGTGCGGATTCCTTCGCGGACCCGCTGACCTCCGCGCGGCAGGCCGATTCCTGGGGCGTGGGGCTAAACTGGTATCTCAACGAAAACGTGAAGTGGCTGCTCGACTACGAGCGCACAAGCTTCGAGGGCGGTGCCGCGACGGGCGACCGCTCCGATGAAGACGCCTTCCAGCTGCGCCTGGCGCTCGGCTTCTGAACAGGAGAAAGGAATCATGATGAACAGGAATGCATGGAGCCGGATCCTCGGCGTGGTTGCGGGCGCGATGATGTTCATCGCGGGAGCCGGCGCAGCGGAAACGGTACTGATGAACGTGTCGTATGACCCGACGCGCGAGCTGTACACCGACTACAACAAGGCGTTTACCGCGTACTGGAAGAAGAAATCGGGCCAGGACGTGTCGATCCGCCAGTCGCACGGCGGTTCCGGCAAGCAGGCGCGCACGGTGATCGACGGCCTGCAGGCCGACGTCGTGACGCTCGCGCTCGCCTACGACATCGATGCGCTCGTGAAGCAGGGCAAGCTCCTGCCCGCGAACTGGCAGTCGCGGCTGCCGAACAACAGCGCGCCCTACACCTCGACGATCGTATTCCTGGTCCGCAAGGGCAATCCCAAGAAGATCAAGGACTGGGGCGACCTCGCGCGGCCGGGCGTTTCGGTCATCACGCCGAACCCGAAGACCTCGGGCGGAGCGCGCTGGAACCACGTCGCGGCCTATGCCTGGGCGCTCAAGCAGCCGGGCGCGACCGAGAAGTCGGCCGAGGAATATCTCGCGAAGCTCTACAAGAACGTGCCGGTGCTCGATACCGGCGCGAGAGGCTCGCTCACGACTTTCGCTCAGCGCGGAATCGGCGACGTGTTCATTTCCTGGGAGAACGAAGCCCACCTTGCGAACAAGGAGCTCGGCGCGGGCAAGTTCGACATCGTGATTCCCTCGCTGAGCATCCTCGCGGAGCCCCCGGTCGCGGTCGTCGACCGCATCACGCTTCGGCGCAAGACGACCGACGTCGCCCGCGCCTACCTCGAATACCTCTATTCACCCGAGGCGCAGGAGATCATCGCGAAGCATTACTACCGTCCGCGGAACGAGGCCGTCCTGAAGAAGCATGCGGCCACTTTCCCCGACGTGAAGATGGTGACGATCGCGGACTTTGGCGGATGGAACAAGGTGCAGGAAAAGCACTTCGCCGACGGCGGCCTGTTCGACCGCATCTACGCAAACTAACCGCCTGTCACGCCTTCAGGCGGTAGCCGACGCCCGCTTCGGTTTGCAGCAGATCGGCGCCGGCTGAATCTCTCTCGAGTTTCTGCCGGAGCCGGTGCACGAGCTGCTTCAGGAGCTGCCGGTCGCCGCTGCCGCGATGACCCCAGACGTGTGCCAGCAGCCGTTCCGCGGACACGACGTGGCCCGCCTGCGCGACGAGGATCTGCAGCAGCCGGGTCTCGAGCCGCGTGAGGCGGAGCGGCTTGCCGCCCGCGAGCGAGATGGCATGGGCCTCCAGGTCGAGCGATACGCGTCCGGCCTCGACCTTGTCGCCCGACTCGATGCCGGCCCGCCGCAGCAGCGCCTTTACTCGCGCGAGCAGCGTGCGCGGGCTGAAGGGCTTGGTCAGGTAGTCGTCGGCGCCCAGCTCGAGCGCACGAACCAGATCTTGCTCTTCTCCTCTCGCGGTCAGCATCAGGATCGGCACCTCCGAGCGTCCGCGGATGTTCCTGCAGACGTCGAAGCCGCTTCCAGAAGGCAAATTGATGTCGAGGATCACGAGATTCGGCAACTCGGAATCAAATACCTTCAGCGCCTCGTGCGTGTCGGCGGCCTTGACGACGGAGTAGCCCGCATTCGTCAGCGCGAAGGCGACGAGTGCAAGCAGGTCCGGGTCGTCGTCGACGACCAGGAGTTTCATGCCGCCTCCGCCAGGACCGGCAGCCTGACGATGAAGCGCGTAAATCCCGCCGGCGTGCGCTCCGCGCGGACCTCGCCGCCGTGGCGCTCGACGATCGACTTCACGATCCAGAGGCCGAGACCGAGTCCGCGCGGATCGGGCTCCTGGTCGGCGGCGCGGTAGAAGCGTTCGAAGATCGACGTGCCCTCGAGTTCCGGCGCGCCAGGCCCGGAATCCTCGACATAGAGCTCAACCGCGCCGCCATGCTGCGTCGCGCCGATGGTGATCTCGCTGTCCTCGGGGCCGAACTTGCTGGCATTGGCGAGCAGGTTCGTAACGACCTGGGTCAGCCGCTGCGCATCGCCGGTGATCACCGGCAGGTCTTCGGGAAGCTCGAGGCGAAGCGTTTGCCTCCGCTGCGTCAGGAGTCCCGCCATCAGGTCCTCGGAATCCTCGACGACCTGGGCGAGCGCGACCTGCTGGCGGCGGATGCCGAGCTGGCCGGACTCGATGCGCACGCTCTCGAGCAGGTTGTCGATGAGCCGCGTGAGCCTGAGCGTTCCGCGCTGCAGTGATTCGAGAAGCTCGCCGAGCCGCTCGCGCGGCATCGATTCGAGGCCGTCCAGCATCAGCTCGACGGAAGCGAGCTGCGCCGAGAGCGGTGTGCGGAACTCGTGCGAAATATTGGCGAGCACCGAGTCGCGCGCACGTCGCACGGCCTCGAGCTCCGTCTCGTCGCGCAGCACCTGGACCTGCAGGGCGCCGACGGGCGCCGCGCTCGTGATGACGACGGTGCGCGGCACCCCGCCCGCATCGAGGTATTCGGTGGATTGCGCCTTGCCGTTGTCGCGCGCGGTGTAGATCGGGCAGTTCGTGTCGCAGGGGCGCCGTCCGTCGACGTCTCGCGGTTTCAGCACGTCGCCGCAGAACCTGCCGATCAGTGCATCCGCCGGCTCGCCGAGCATCCGTGCCGCCTGCGGATTCAGGTAACGGATGCGGCGATCGGTGTCGACCGCGTAAACGCCCTCGACGACACCCTGCAGGACCGCCTGTGCTTCCGCTTCACGGTGACGCAGCGTCGCCGTGAGGTCCATCAGGTTCCGCCGCATGTCCTCCATCGTGCGTGCGAGCGCCTCGACCTCCTGCGTGCCCTGGGCCGGGATGGAGGAAGAGAAATCGCCCTGGCCGAGACGCGCCGCCGAGGTCGCGAGCGCCTGCAGCGGCGCACCGATCCGCCGCGCGAGGATCAACGAAACGAGCAGCGCGACAGCAGCCAGCAGGATCGTCACGAGTAAAAGCCGGCGGACGAAGCTCGAGACTGCGCCCGCCACCTGTTCGGCCGGCAGCCGCGCCTCGATGAGCACGATCGCCTCGCCGGTTGAGGCGAAGAGCGGCAGGCTCGCTGCAAATTGCTCACGCGCAGGGATCGGGGCGACCGCGATGTCGCCGGTCGCGAGCGCTTCCGAGTGCATGTCGCGGTAAGCCGGCTCGACAAACTCCAGCCAGTCGGTGACAGGCAGCAGGTGGATCTCGACGCCGACCTGCTTGGACAGCTCGGCGGCGAGCCGGTCGTCGAGCTTGCGGATCGTCATGACCCGCCCACCGGACGATCCGGGGATTTCGACGAGGGCGCCGACCGGCCCGCGCTGCCGGCTTGCGATCATGAATCCCTCGCCCTGTTCGGAGGCCGCGTCGAACGCCTGCTCCCACGGGATCGCCGCACCAGTCGCGGTGACGAGCCCCGTGTCGCGGAACAGCGCGCAGGCGTCGAGGCCGGCGGTCTCGCAGAATCGGCGCATCACGAGCTGCAGCTGCAGGACGTTTCCTTGCTCGACGAGCCGCGCGAGCGTCGCGCGGCTGGCGAGCAGCCGGGCGGCGGTCACCGTGTCCTCGCCGACGCGGCGAATCTCGTAGCGGGCGGCATGTGCCGCCGCGCGCACCTTCGACAGCGCCTGGTCGGACGCCTGGTCCCGCAGCAGGCCGAGCGAGGCGAGCGCAATCGCGATGATCGAGAAAAGCATCACCCCGGCAATGGTGAAGAGCAGCAGCCGCTCGAGCGAGCGCGGCCACGCGACGAGGCGGCGCAAACCGGCCTTCCATTGCTTGGCGAGCCGCAGCGAGGCGGCTTTCCACTTCCGCAAGAGCGGGTGCAAGCTCAGTGCCCTCCGATCCCCGATCGCCATTCCACCAGAGTTTTGGCTATCAGTGTGAGTATGGCGAGCATCGCGAGAAGCGAGGCAACCGCGAAGGCGGCGACGAAGTTGTACTCGTTGTAGAGGATCTCGACCTGAAGCGGCATCGTGTTCGTCACGCCGCGGATGTGGCCCGAGACGACGGAAACCGCGCCGAACTCGCCCATCACGCGGGCATTGCAGAGGATCACCCCGTACAGGAGTCCCCAGCGGATCTTCGGCAGCGTGATTCGCAGGAACGTGATCCACGGACCGGCGCCGAGCGAGAGCGCCGCGACCTCTTCCTCGCTGCCCTGCTGCTGCATGAGCGGTATCAGCTCGCGCGCGACATAGGGGAAGGAGATGAAGATCGTCGCGAGCACGATGCCGGGCACTGCGAAGATGATCGAGATGTTCCGGTCGAGGAGCCACTCCCCAAACCAGCCGTTCACGCCGAACAGGAAAACGAGCACGAGACCGGCAATGACCGGCGACACCGCGAAGGGCAGGTCGATGAGCGTGACGAGCAGGCTCTTGCCGCGGAAATCAAAGCGCGCGATCGCCCAGGCGGCGCAGATTCCGAAGAGCGTGTTCGCCGGCACGACGATCGCGGCGGTCAGCAGCGTCAGCTTGATCGAGGAAATCGTGTCCGGATCGGAGAAGCTCTCGAGCCAGGCACCGAGTCCTTTCGCCAGCGCCTGTACGAGCACGGCGCCGAGCGGGGCGAGCAGGAGCAGCCCGAGGAAGCCGAAGGAAATGAAGAGAAGCAGCGCGCGCGCAAGCTTGGCGCCACGAGTCATGCGCCTGCCTTCCGCGGTCCAGCTGACGCCGCGCGCCATCAGCGTGTCGCTCCGATACCCATCCGGCGCTGTCCCCAGCCCTGCACCAGGTTGATCGCGAACAGCATCACGAAGGACATCACCAGCATGAAGAAGCCAAGCGCCGCGGCGCCGGCGTAGTCGTACTGCTCCAGCTTGATGACGATGAGCAGCGGCGTGATCTCGGTCTTGAGCGGCAAGTTGCCGGAAATGAAGACGACCGAGCCGTATTCGCCGATGCCGCGCGCGAAGGCGAGGGTGAAACCGGTCGCGAGCGCCGGAAGTATCGTCGGCAGGATGACCCGGCGAAAGACGTGGAAGCCGCCGGCCCCGAGCGACTCCGCTGCGTCCTCGAGCTCCTTGCCCACCTCGATCAGCGCGGGTTGGACGGAGCGCACGACGAAGGGCAGGCCGATCAGCACGAGCGCGACCACGACGCCGAGCCAGGTATAGGCGACCTGCACGCCGGCGAGCGCAAGTTGCTGGCCGAGCCACCCGGTCGGCGAAAACACCGTCGCGAGCGCAATGCCGGATACCGCCGTGGGCAGCGCGAAGGGCAGGTCGATCATCGTGTCGAGGAGCCTGCGTCCCGGGAAGTCGTAGCGGACGAGCGACCAGGCGACGATGAAGCCGAACACCGCGTTGATCGCTGCCGCGAGCGCCGCGGCGCCGAATGAAAGCCGGTAGGACGCGACCGCACGCTCGTCCAGCAGGATGTCGATGAGCTCGGTCGGCGGAATGCCGAGCGCGCGGATCATGAGCGCCCCGAGCGGTAGCAGGATCGCCGCGCTCAGGAAGAATGTCGTGAAGCCGAACGTCAGCCCGAAACCAGGCAGCGGGCTCGCGGCGACGAAGCGCTGGCCCGCCATGTTCAGGCGGCTCCCAGCGCGGGCACGATCAGGACCGGCCTGAGGCGCGGACCCTCGAGCAGCGTGTTGAGCCGCGCCGTCTCGCGGTCGGCGAGCGAGTCGAGCCCGAGTACCAGCATCGAGTTCGGGTCGACCGAGAGCTCGCGCTCGATTTCCGTGTCGGGATCACCGAAGCGCAGCTCGGTGCGCATGTCGAGTCCATGCTCGGCAAGCGCCGTCGAGCGCGCATCCAGCAGTAGCCGCAGGCGCGAGGCGCGTTCGCGATCCGGCGTGCTGGCTTCGTGAATTGCGAGCAGCACGGATTCCGCCGGGATGTGGCGGAGCAAGCTCGCGGCCACGCCGAGCGCGCCAACACCCGCCTCGGCGCCCGGCAGTACGACGATGCGTGTTGGAATCTGAGCGCCGACCGGCAGCACGAGGAGCTGTGACGCACCGTGTGCGAGGTTCCAGAGCGCGGTTGCGCGCGCGCCCGGCCCGGCCGCGAGCACCGGCATGCCGGGCGGGGCGCTGCCCGAGCGCGTCGTCAGCATCGTGATCCGGGTCTGCATGCGCGTCGCGAGCGTCGCGAGCAGCGGGGTTTCGCGGAGCGCCTGCGCCGCCGGCATTTCGCGCGCGATGACGGTGAAGCTCGAGATCGGCGTCGGCAGGCTGTGGATGCGGCGCGCGCTCACAGTCACCCGCTGGCCAATCGAGAGGGGGTTCGCGCGCTGCTCCGGGAAAGTGCGCGAGGCATCAAGCAGCCAGGTGGTGCCGTCGGTCCCCTCGCGATCCGGCGTCGCAGGCAGTGGCCCTTCCATCGGCATGCGCACCCGCAGCCGCTCGGTGGGCCCGGAGAATTGCAGTTCCTGGACCGTGCCGCTGCCGACGAGCGTGAGGCCCTCCAGATTGTCGCCGGTCGTGAGTTCGACCTCCTCGGGGCGGATTACGGCGACGATCTCGCGCGGCGTGACGGCTTCGGCGCGCGGGCGCTCGAAGCGAAGCTGATTGCCCTTGCGGTAGCCGAGCAGGAGGTTGGCGGCGCCGAGGAAGGTGGCGACAAAGCGGGTTCTTGGGCGTGCGTACAGGTCGTCGGGACTGCCGACCTCCAGCAAGCGGCCCTGGTGCATGACGCCGATCCGGTCCGCCATCGCGAAGGCCTCGTCCTGGTCGTGGGTGACGAGGATGGTCGTGACACCGAGTTCCTGCTGGATTTTCCGGATCGTGCGCCTGAGCTCCTCGCGGATCTTGGCGTCGAGCGCACCGAAAGGCTCGTCGAGCAGGAGGACCTCGGGCCGATGCGCGAGAGCGCGGGCGACGGCGACACGCTGCTGCTGGCCGCCGGAAAGCTGGGTCGGCAAGCGGTCGTCCATGCCCTCGAGGGAGACGAGCTTGAGGAGCTCCGCGCGCCGCGCCATGCGTTCGGAACGGCGCATGCGGCGGACGCGGAGCGCGAACTCGACATTGTCGGCGACGCTCATGTGGCGGAAGAGCGCGTAATGCTGGAAAACGAATCCGACGCCGCGGTTGCGGGCCGAAACGCCAGTGACGTCGCGCCCGTGCAGCGAGATACGCCCGTGGTCCACCTCGACGAGCCCGGCGATGGCGCGGAGCAGAGTGCTTTTGCCGCTGCCGCTCGGGCCGAGCAGCACGAGGAACTCGCCCTGCTGGATTTCGAGCGAGACGTCGTTGACGACCGGATGCGATTGATACCGCTTGGTGACCTGGTCGAGTGCGATGGACATGGGGTATTCCCGTGGCCCGACGCGGGCGAACGCGGGAAAGGCTAGTGCCGGCGCGGTTTCCGGGTCAGTCGCAGGCCGGTAACAAGACGGTAACGAAAGCGGGCATTGCTACGGGCGTCGCAAGGCCTCGAGCGGCTACTTGACTGTGTACCCGCGCGACTCGAGGCAGGCGCCCATGCCGCGCTTGAAGTTGTCGGCGAGCGCCTGCTGCGCCGCCTTTGCTTCTTCGGTACTCGCCTGCTGCTGCGCCGCGGCCTGCTCCTTCTGCTGTTCCTGCGCCTTGCGGGCCTGCCGGCCGCCGGCCACCACGCCGGCCGTCGCGCCGATCGCGGCACCCTTGCCGGCGTCGTTATCCGCGACTTCGCCGATGACCGCGCCTGCGGCCGCGCCGCGCACGGCGCCCTTCGCCCGCGCGCCGCTTGCAGCCGGCTGTTGGGCCGCCGCCGGCTGCGCGGGAGCGGCGGCAGTCGGCGGCGACATCGGGTCGTAGCCCGATTGGGTCTTGGACCAGTTGTAACATTCCGCTTCGTCCGTGGCCTGCTGGGTCGCGGACTGGCCTTTCGCGGGATACGCAAAGACGCCCGCCGACGCGGCGAGCGACTTGCCCGCCGGCGCCGCCGCGGGGGCGCTCTGCTGTGGCGGATCTTGTGCGTTCGCTGCCGCGACACCGAGTGCGAACAGGCATGCAAGCAGGCGCGATGTGGGTTTCAGTGAATTCATGGTGGCGCTCCTTTGCCATCTTCCGGCTGCAGGTATCCTAGCGCGAATGAAGTGGCTCCTCGCTTGTCTCGCATTGGTTTCCGCGCCTGTCGCCGCAGAAGCGCAACGCGCAGTGACGGCCGCCGCGGCGCATGTCGCCACCCACGAGGAGGCCATCGTCGGCGAGCTGCGGGGGCTCCTCGCCCTGCCAAACCTTGCGACGAGCGAGTCCGACATCCGCCGCAATGCCGAACTCCTGGTCAGGATGCTCGAAAAGCGCGGTGCCGCCGCCCGCATCCTCGAGACCCCCGGCGCGCCGGTTTCGGTGTACGGCGAGCTCGGCTCGCCGGGCGCTCCGCGGACACTCCTTTTCTATGCGCACTTCGACGGCCAGCCGGTCGGGCCCGAGTCCGCGTGGAAGACCCCGCCCTTCGAGCCGGTCCTGCGCTCGGGAAGGATGGAAGACGGCGCGGCGACCGTCGCCTGGGCCGATGCGAAGTACCCGCTCGCTGACGAAGCGCGCATCTATGCGCGATCCGCGAGCGACGACAAGGGGCCGATCGTCGCGATGCTGGCGGCGGTCGATGCCCTCGCCGCGGCGAAGATTCCGCGGTCAGTGAACCTGAAGTTCTTCCTCGAAGGCGAGGAAGAAGCGGGCTCGCCGAACCTGGCGCGAACGCTGGCCGCGCACCGGGAACTGCTCAGCTCGGATCTCTGGATCTTCGGCGACGGCCCGATCGATCCGCGCGGCCTGCCGCGGATCGCCCTCGGCGCCCGCGGCGTGATGGGCTTTCGCCTCACCGTCTACGGCCCGGCGACGAGCCTGCATTCCGGCCACTACGGCAACGTCGCTCCAAACCCGGGTGCGAGGCTCGCCGCGCTCATCGCCTCGATGCGCGCGCCGGACAGCGCGATCACGATCGCGGGACTCGATGCGCCCGCTCCGGCAACGGCGGCCCGCGAACTCGCGAAGTCGGCATTCGACACGCCCGGCATGATCGCGAACGCGGGGGTCGGGGTGACCGAGAGCGGTCTCGACTACGGCGAATCGATCCTGCGTCCCTCGCTCAATCTCACGCAGCTCCTCTACGGCGGCTCAGGGGGACAGCGGAATGCCATCGATCCCGAGGCGACGGCGGGATTCGACCTGCGCCTCGTCCCGGGAATGACAGTTGCCAATGCGCGCGCGGCGATCGAGGCGCACGTCCGAGGGCAGGGTTATGTGCTCCTCGATGCGCCGCCGACGGCTGCGGAGCGCACTGCAAATCCGCGGCTCGCGCGCTTCGACTGGGGCGATGACGGCTATCCGGCTGCAATGTCCTCGCCCGACGATCCGGGCGTCGCGCGCGTCATGTCAGTGATGAAGGCAGCGACGGACGATGCCGTGCGCGTCGCGCCGCTGATGGGCGGGAGCCTGCCGATCGCGCCGATCGGTGAGGTGCTCGGCACGCCCTTCGTCATCGTCCCGATCGTCAATGCCGACAATAACCAGCACGCGCCCAACGAGAATCTGCGCATGAAGGAATTCCGCCGCGGCATCGGCCTGTACGCGGCATTGCTTGCGGAGTTTGGCAAGGGCGGTTCGCGGGACTGAACCGATCTATAAAGGCGCTTCGGCCGCGAGCGCCTCGCTGATCCAGCTTCGAAACACCGCGACCAGCGGATCGTCCTCGCGATTCTCGTGCCAGGCGAGGAAGTAAGCGCCCGCCGCAATCGTCTCGCGGAAAGGCCGAATCAGCCGGCCGCCCGCCACGTGCGCCTGCGCGAACCTCGGAGTGAGGAGGCCGGCGCCCTCGCCGGCCAGCACCGCCTCGAGGATCAGGTGCTGGTTGCGCACCAGGAGCTGGCCGCGGCGGGGGCGGCCGGGCGGCCGTACGCCCGCGGCCCGGAACCAGTCCTCCCAGGCTTCCTCCGGAATGAGCGGGAGGCGCGCGAGCCCTTCGATCGTGAGCTTCCGGGCTTTCCCTACGAGATTGCAGGACACGTAAGGCGTCAGCTCGAGCGGAAACAGGGGCATTGCCCGGATGTCCGGCCCCGGGGCCGGGCAATGACGGATCGCGACGTCGAAGCGGCCGTCGTCGAGCGGCCGGTATTCGTCCGCGATGTCGAGCGCGAGCGAGATCCCGGGATCGTGGCGGCGAAACTGCGGCAACCGCGGCAGCAGCCAGAGCGTTGCGAAGGTGACTGTCGTCGTGAGTGACAGGAGTCGCGGACTCTGCAATTCCTGCAGCGCCCGCTCGATCGCGGCAAAGCCCTGCGCGAGGCGTGGCGCGAGGCGCACTCCCGATTCAGTCAGCCGCAGCCTCGGCCGCCGTACGAAGAGCCGCGCGCCGAGCCGCTCCTCGAGTTGCGCGATTCGCTGGCTCACGGCCGCCTGCGTGAGCCCGAGCTCTTCCGCCGCGGCGGTGAAGCTCCCGCGCTCGGCGCAGGCGGCGAAGACGCGAAGCGACTCCCAGTTCTGGCGGGATCCGGTAGTTGGCATAAGCTTGGCTAATGAGCATAGCAGCGAATCTAAACCACGGCCACGCCCGCTTGCTTAACAGTCCCGGCCATGAAAAACGGCAATGGAGCGGCGAAAATGCGCGCGATAATGCGAAAACTGGCGAAGATTATAGTGGCCGGACTGGAATATTCGGCGCGGACCACGGCCCTGCACGAAGGCCTGCCCTGGGATGGCAACACACGCCGGCTGCGCCCGGACGGGCGCCCCAAGCCATAACAAGTGCTAATTGGCGGACCGCGTCAAGGCGGTCAGGGGAGGCTGAACACGGCCCCGTGCGGGATGCCCTTGGCGTGGCCGCCGTGCGGCCAGGTCTTGTTGTCCATGCGAAATCCCGGCTCGCTCGCGCCTTCCTCGCGAAACCGTTTGTCCATCGTGAGCTGCCCGCTTGCGGGATCGAAGCGGGCGATCAGGGCGCGATGCTGCAAGGCTGAGTAGCCGGTCACCACGACGCGGCGCTGGTCCGGCGAGATTGCGATCCAGTGCGGTACGTCCTCGGGCCCGAGCGTGAGGCGGCTCACTTCGCGCGGCGCCGCTGGGTTGCTGATGTCGAGGCTCACCACCGCATTCCAGGCAGGGACGGTCACGAGGTAATAGTGGCCCGAGATCACCGGGATGGCGCAATAGGTGTCGGGCTTTCGCGGGAACGAGGCAACGAGCCGCCCGGACGGCGCGTCGCTGTCGAGACCATCCATCAAGTACAAGCCGCAACTGAAGGTCGAGACCAGCACAGTCTTGCCGTCCGGCAGCAGCCGCGGTTCCGCGGTGAGCAGGGCCTCATCTCCCGCAGGACCATCGGGAAGCGAAAACGTCTTGAGCAGCGACAGGTCCGACAGGCGCCAGAGCTGGACATTGCGCGACGCAGGGAAATCCTGGTGCATGTCCGTCGTCGTCGTCACGATCCGGTCGAGCGCAGGAACGATCTGGCCGCTGTAGACGCGCGATCCCTGGTCCACGCCCGGCCCGTCCGCCGAACTGG
Organism: Steroidobacteraceae bacterium; assembly: GCA_036781365.1. GTDB lineage: Bacteria > Pseudomonadota > Gammaproteobacteria > Steroidobacterales > Steroidobacteraceae > SCUD01. Next base: position 290,069 of record DAIQBB010000002.1, read on the forward strand.
AACGCACGGGTTGTCCGTCGGGCGTCATTTCGACGAGGCCACCGGCGCGGACCGTGCCGGCGTCATGGACGTGCCGCATCTGGAAAGTGGCGAGCACGTTTCCGTTCGGCAGACGCAGGAACGAATGCGGATGCGAATAGCCCTCGATGTCCGCGAACTGGCGGACGATGCGCGGCCGCGTCGGGTCGGTGAGATCGAAAACGAAGCTCTGCCCGCTCGCGAAGCCATTGGCGAACAATTGCCTGTCGGCCGGCATTTCGTGTTCCGTGTGATGCGGGCCGTTTCCCTGGCCGGGCACAGGCAGCGTCGTCACCAACCGCCCGTAGCGCTCCTCGCTTTCCGTGACGTCGAGGACCGCGAGGAAGTCGGGCTGCTTCTTGTCCGCGTCTGCGGTCCAGAGGAAGAGGTACTGCGGCGCCGAACTTTCTGGCTCGGCTGACGCGGCAGTGCGACCCGCCAGCGCGATTAGCACTACGGCGGAAAGTGCGATTGGGGCGTGTCTGAGCATCCGGATCATCTTGCGCATCCCTAGTTCTTCGGTTTTGGTGTGAAACGGATCGCTTGGCCACCACCGGGCGCAAGTGCGATTTCGAAAGCGTCGCCACGCCTCACGGCACGTGATTCGATGGTGATCGAATCCCCGCGAGTCTTCCAGTCGGCGTCGTCGCCGTCGCGATAAATTTCCGCCGTGTAACTCCGGCCGGGATCGAGGAAGTCCAGGGTAATTCGGAGCCGACGTGCGGTTTCATCGGTGACGCTGCCGAGGTACCAGTCCCCGCTGTTCCGGTCCTTGCGGACGATCGTCACGTAGTCGCCGACCTCGCCATTCAGCACGCGCGTGTCGGCCCAGTCCGCGGGTACGTCCTTGATGAACTGGAACGGGCCGGGATAACGCGCGTAATTTTCCGGGAGGTCCGCGACCATCTGGATAGGACTGTAAATGACGACGTAGAGCGCGAGCTGCTTCGCGATCGTGGACTGGAACCGCTTTCCTCCGCGCCCCGTCAGCGAGAGCACGCCGGGCGTGAAGTCCATCGGTCCCGCGAGCATGCGCGTGAAGACGAGGTTCGCCTCGTGTTCGGGCGGATTCGGCGGCTCGCCCCAGGCGTTGTACTCCATGCCGCGCGCGCCCTCGCGCGCGACCCAGTTCGGGTAGGTGCGCCTGAGGCCCGTATCCTTGATTGGCTCGTGCGGGTTGACGGCGATGCGGCGCTTCGCCGCTTCGATCACCACCTTCAGGTGATGGCGCGACATGAACTGGCCGTCGTGCCACTCGTAGCGGACCTTGCCGTCCTCGCCCTTCGCGCGAATTCCGCCGGCGTCGGCGACGTAACCGGTCTTGACGCTGTCGATGCCAAGCCGTTCGTAGAGATCGAGTGCAGCTTCGAGCTGCTCTTCGTAGCGGGCCACGTTGCCTGCGGTCTCGTGATGGCCCACCAGGCGCACACCGCGCTCTCGCGCATAGGCTGCGACGGCCGCGAGGTCGAAATCCGGGTAGGGCTCGGTGAAACTGAACTCGTTTCCGTCGGCAAACCAGTTGCCGTCCCAGCCGCGGTTCCAGCCCTCGATGAGGACGCCGCGGAAGCCATTGGCCGCGGCGAAGTCGATATAGCGCTTGGCGTTTGCGGTTTTCGCGCCGTGCTTCGGACCCGAAGCCCAGCTTTCGGTGTCGAGGTGCAGGGACCACCAGATGCCGACGTACTTGTACGGCTTGAACCAGGAGACGTCGCCGAGCTTGTTCGGCTCGTTGAGATTCAGGATCAGGTCGGACATATAGAGCCCGGCTGCGCTGTCCGCGATCTGCAGCGTGCGCCAGGGCGTTGCGAACGGCGCCTTGCGCCGGACGCGCGGCCCATCGCCAGAGGGTGAAAGCGTCGCCTTGAGTCGTTGCCCCATGCCGCTGCGGCGAAGCCACATGGCCGAGTAGTCGACGAGTGCCGCTTCGTGGAATGCGATGTGCAGCCCGCTCGAGGTCCGGATCGTCATCGGCGTGTGGGCCTGGCCGACCTCGGCGAGCGGCGTCTTCTGGTAGAGGTATTCGTAACGATTCCAGTCGCCGGCCGGAATCCACCAGGCAGTCGCCGGTTCCGCAACCGCGAACTCGGTCAGTTCCTCGTTGATCGCGACCTCGGCGAGTTCCGCCTGTTCCGGGAATTCATAGCGGAATCCGATGCCGTCGTCGTGGGCGCGGAAGACGACGTCCAGGCGCCGCCCGGGCGGCGACTTCTCGACCAGGCGGACTCGAAGCTCGTTGTAACGGTCGCGCACGAACCGCCGTTCGCCCCAGGGCTGTTCCCAGGTTTCGTCCGCGCTTCGCCGCTCGCTGGCCGCGAGGCGGAAGCCGCGCTCGAGCTTGGGGGCATCCGCCAGGATGAAACCGAGACGCGACTCCGCGATGACCGCGGTGCCCCGGCGGGAAATCGTATAGCCCGGCCGTCCGTCCGGATCGAGTGTGACCGCGACGGTCAGAGCACCGTCCGGAGACGCGATTTCAGCGACCGTCTCCGCAGCTGCATTGCCGCCAATTGCACAGAGTGCAGTGGTCAGGACGGCAGCGGCCAGGATTTTCATGACGGGGAGGCTAACAGGACCGCCAAACCCGCCGGCGACTGCAAACGTTTTCATGCCCTGCAATCGTATGCATTCATTGCGGGCGGCGGCAGGCGCCTACTAGGATCGACGCGTCAGTCGGGGTCGGCGGCATTCGCTTACGGGGGACGCAAATCATGGAATTCAAGGGACTTTCACGGAACCTTTTGCGCATGGCGATCGCCGCCGCGCTGCCCGCAGTCACGGCCATGCCGGCGCTCGCGCAGACGCAGCCCCAACCCCCGCCACAGCAGCTCGAGGGCATCGTCGTCACCGGCATCCGTGTCGGCATCGAGAACGCGATCCAGACCAAGCGCGACGCGACCAGCATCGTCGAGGCGATCTCGGCCGAGGACATCGGAAAGCTCCCTGACACCAGCATCGCCGAATCGATCTCGCGCCTCCCCGGCCTGACATCGCAGCGTGCCGAGGGCCGCGCTTCCGCGATCAGCCTTCGCGGCACCGACCCCGGATTCACGACCGCCCTCCTGAATGGACGCGAACAGGTCAGCACCGGCGACAACCGCAGCGTCGAATTCGACCAGTATCCCTCCGAGCTCCTGAGTTCCGTGGTCGTCTACAAGACGCCGGACTCGCAGCTCGCGGCCCAGGGCCTCGCGGGCACGATTGACCTTCGCACGATCCGGCCGCTGCAGTACAGCGGCGACGCGATGGTAGTGAACATCCGCGGCGAGCAGAACTCGCACGACAACCTCGGCGCGAACGCGGATGACGGCGGCTACCGCGCGAGTTTGTCCATCATCGACCAGTTCATGGACGGCCGCTTCGGCATCGCCTTCGGGTATGCGCACCTCGACTCCCCAATGGCGACGAAAGGCTTCGGCACCTACGAGCCGCTGAACCCCTCGGCGACGGGCGGCGACCTCGCATTCGATTGTCCCGGCGGCAACGCAGATGCGTGCCAGAACAATCCTGGCATTGCGCCCGGCAACATCGCGACCAACGGCATGAAGGTCCGCGCCGACATCGGATCCACGGTCCGCGACGGCTTCATGGCAACCCTGCAGTTCGAGCCCAGTGAAGGCTATTCCTCGATCGTCGATCTCTACTACTCGACGATGGAACAGACGGACAACGCCCGAAGCCTGGAGGTCAATCTCAGCGGCTATCCGGCGCCCTGTTGCGTCGGCGGCCCATTCCCGGACGGGACAATCTTCGGCTACTCGGACACGACGATCGAGGGCGACATGGCCGTCGCCGGCACGCTGAACAGCATCGTGCCGCTCGTGCGCAACTTCCTGTTCACGACCGACGACGAGATCATGGCGGGCGGCTGGCGCAACGAGTTTCACCTGAGCGACACCTGGTCTCTGGTAGCCGATATCAGCTATTCGAAGGCCGAACGCGACCAGCTCCAGCCCGAGATCAACGCGCAATACGGGCCGGCATTGACCCTGGATACCGGGACGTTCGCGCTGCACGCCAACAATCGGCAGCCCTCGCTCTCGTTCGGGCTGGACTACACGGATCCGACGCAAGTGCTCGTCGGGCCGACGATCTACGGTTCCGGCTACACGAAGAAGCCCCACATCGAGGACGAACTGACGTCCTTCCGCGTCGACGCGCTGCGTAACGCCGACATGGGCTGGTTCGTGGGCACGGCCTTTGGCGTCAATTACAGCGACCGTACGAAGGACAAGTCCTCGCCCGAGACCGGCCTCGGCACCATCGGGGGACTCGCCTACCAGATCGCCGACGAATTCCTGCTGAGCCCCACCAACCTGAGCTACGCCGGCGCCGGCGAGGCGCTCGCGCTCAACGTAAATGGCGTGCTCGGCGAATACTTCAACCCGATCGTCTACGGCGACCCGACGACGCTGCCGTATCTCGCCGGCAAGTACTGGGACGTGGAGGAATCGGTCTGGACGGCCTACGTGCGCGGCGACCTGAGCCACGACATTTCCGACACCGTCACCCTGACGGGCAACGTCGGCCTGCAAATTATCGGCACGGACCAGCAGTCATCCTCGTTCTTTGTGACACGACCTTTCACTCCAGACCAGGTGGTCGAACGCGTCGGGGACGGCAAGTCGTACGAGGACGTCCTGCCGCAGGTCAACTTCGCGTTCCTGATGGAGAACAACCAGGCGGTGCGCATCGGCTTGGCCCGCGAAATGGCTCGCCCGCGCATGGACGAGCTGAAGGCCACTGAAGAGAGTGGGTACGACCTGAACACCGGCATTCCGAGCGGCAGCGGCGGAAACGCACAGCTGGATCCCTGGCGTGCCAATGCTTTCGATATCTCTTACGAGAAGTACTTCGGGCAGCGCAGTGGTTACGTGTCAGTCGCGGGCTTCTACAAGGACCTCGAGAGCTATATCTTCCGGCAGACTGACCCGAACCACGACTACTCCAACCTGCGCGCCGCGACCCCCGATGCGTTGTTCAACATCCCGCTCGACCAGGTTCAGACGACCGGAGACTTCAACCGGCCGGAGAACGGCAGTGGCGGCTACCTCTGGGGTCTCGAGCTCACGGCCTCCATGCCATTCAACATGTTCTCGGATGCGCTGGAGGGTTTCGGCGCGATCCTGAGTTACTCGTACACCGAGAGCGACATCACGATCCCGGGCGCAATCAGCTCGGTGCCGAACGAAAACATTACGCTGCCGGGCCTGTCCGAGGATGTTGCGAGCGCGACGCTCTACTACGAGAACTACGGCTTCGGAGCCCGCATCGCGACGCGCTACCGCTCCGAGTACATCGGCGAGGTGACGAACTTCGCGAACGAGCGCGGCCTGCGCTACGTGGACGAGGACATGATCACCGACGCCCAGCTCAGCTACACGTTCAGCGAGGGCACGCTCGAAGGCCTGCAGCTGCTGGCCCAGGTGAACAACCTGACCAACGAGCCGTACATCGCCTACTCGGTGAACAAGTCGCGGTTGGTGGATTACCAGCTTTACGGCACGCAGTACCTGCTGGGGCTGAACTACCGCTTCTGATCGCGGGGCGGGCCGAGCAGGAACTCGAGAGGCACTTCGACGCGCGTCCGCCAGGCGCGCTCGGAGTGCTCGGCGCCGGGGTATTTCTGAGTCATGAAGTCGACATCTTCGCGCCAGCCTGCGGCGCGGAGCAGCGCATCCGCACGCCGCTGGTATGACTCGTAGCTGGCGTCCAGCGTCGCGGTGCCGTAATCAAAGTAGATCCGGTTCTCTCCGCGCGCCGGCAAGTGACGGGCGAGGTAGTCGATCACGACGCCGTCGCCAAGCGGCCAGTGGATCGATACGCAGCCCGCGCCACCGAAGATGTGCGGATACTCCGCCAGCGCATAGAGCGAGATGAACGCGCCCATGCTCGAGCCCATGATGGAGGTGTCGCCGCGGCCGGGGAGCGTGCGGTAGCTCGTGTCGATGAAGGGCTTCAGCTCCTCGACCAGGAAGCGCAGGTAGTCGTCCGAGACGATGCGCTCCTTCTGCATCCAGGCCATGTCGGGCCAGCTTTCAGGCAACCCTGACTCGGTGATGGCCTTGGCCGGCATGTATTCCTGGAAACGTTTCGGTGTATTCCAGACGGCGACTACGATGGCTTCGCGGACCGAGCCCTCGGCGGCGAGCCGCGTCATCGCCTCGTCCATTCCCCAGTCGACCCCGATGTACGAGAGCGCCGGATCGAAGAGGTTCTGGCCGTCGTGCATGTAGAGCACGGGAAAACGCTGAGATGGTTCCTTTTCGTAGCCGGGCGGCAGCCAGACGTCGACGCGACGCGCGTCGACGAACTTCGAGGACACGGCTTTGTGCGTGCGCAGCGTTCCCGTGACGCCCGGTGGCACCGGCGGGGCACCGCCGAGCTCGAAGATCGTCGCGCTCTTGGGAGCGAGCGTCAGGCCGGCGGCGAGGTCCTGCTCGAGCCCGCCCAGCACGTCTCGCGCCTTTAGATTTCCGCGGATGGATTCGGCGAAGCGCGCGGTTTCAATGTGCCGCTCTTCGTCAGCGTTGTTGAAGGCCACCATCAACGTCTGCCGATTGTCCTGGCGGAAGTAGACGTACACGCCGTCCTGCGGCACGTACTGCGTGAGCGTGCCGGCGTGAATCGCGCTTGCTCCCTTGCGCCAGTTGAGGAGCTGGCGAGTGAATTCCTGTGCTGAACGCTGATCGGGCGTGAAGCCATCGCCCGTGAATGCGTTCGTCGGATCCCCGGCCCAGCCGCTCGGGAAATCCATGCGCACGACGCCGTCCGCCCTGGGGAGGGGATTCGTCATCAGGAATTCCGAGCCATAAAAGAATTGCGGCGTGCCCCGCGTCGTCGCGAAGAGGACCATCGCCATCCGGTAGAGATCGAGCCGCTCGCCGAGCTGCGTGTAGATGCGGCTCATGTCGTGATTGTCGGGAAAGATCACGAGGCGCGCCGGATCCGCGTACAGGAAATCCCTGGCGAGGGATTCGTAGATGCGCAAGGTGCCTGACTCGCGGCCCTCGGGCTCTAGGAGCCCGCGAATGACGGCATGCTGCAGCGGAAAATCCATCAAGGCAGGTGGAGGCAGCTTGGCGCCATCGTCGCCCGGCGGTGGATCCGACTGCCAGCGTGAAACGATCGCTGGGTCGAGGCTCCATTCTTCGCCGACGATCGTGAGCGCGGGGTACTCTTGGAGCACGCGGGCGTACCAGTGTCCGAGGAACTCGCGGTCCGAATAGGAAAGCGTGTCGACCCTGAGGCCCGAGAGGCCCGCGTACTCGATCCACCAGATCGCATTCTGGGTGAGGTAGGTCGCGAGCAGCGGGTGCCGCTGGTTGAGGTCCGGCATCGTCGGCACGAACCATCCGTCAGTGAATGCGTCGCGGTCCACGCGCGCGAAATGCGGGTCCTGCAGGGTTTCGCGCCGGTGGGTGGTGGCGGCGAAAGTCCCGCCGTGATTGATCCAGTCCGGATCGGGCAGGTCCTTCATCCACCAGTGCTCCGAGCCGCAGTGGTTGAGGATCACGTCCATGATCACGCCGACGCCCTTGCTGCGGGCCTCCGATACGAGCGAACGGTAGAGCGCGTTATCGCCCAGCCGGTCGTCGATCCGGTAGAAGTCGGTGATCGCATAGCCGTGGTAGGAAGCGCGCGGCTGGTCGTTCTGCTGCACCGGATTCAACCAGAGCTGCGTGAAGCCCATCGACGCAATGTAGTCAAGTCCGGAACGGAGCCCCTCGAGGTCTCCGCCATGGCGACCGTTCGGATCGCTGCGATCGGCACCTTGCCGGTAGCCCGCAATGTTGTCGTTGGCAGGGTTTCCATTCGCGAACCGGTCCGGCGTCACGAGATAGATGGCGTCAGCGGACCCAAAGCCCTTGCGCTCCGCGGAACCGGCCTCGCGCGCATTCAATTCATACGCGTGATGCAGCACGGAATTTGCGCCGCGCTTGAAAATGATGTCGAGGCTGCCCGGGCTCGCGCCGTCGGCAATGACAAGATCGATGAACAGGTAATTGGGGTTGGCCGTGCGCGTCACGCGGACGATCCTGACCCTTGAATCCTCGATCGCCGGCTCCAGTGCGGCAATGTCTTCGCCGTGCACCAGAAGCTGCAGCCGGCTGTTCTTCATGCCGACCCACCAGGAAGCCGGCTCCAGATGCTCGATGCGCCACGCGGCCAGCGCGTCGTCAGCAAACAGGCCGAGCAGCAACGCGAGCAGCCACCTGTTCATCAATGGCTGAACACGATCCAGATCACGCCGACGATTGCAGCGAGCATCAGGCTGAGCCAGAGGTCCGCACGCCGCCACGCGGGATCGCTCTGCATGGCGGGCAGCCGCTCCGGCGTCTTCGCGCGCGTCTGCAGCGTGAGCCCGGCCGTCTGCCCGGCCGACGGCGCCGGCGTCGCGAGGCTTACCAGCACGAGCACGGCGCTGCAGATCACGAACAGCAGGATCGCAAAGTGAAGGAAGTTAATGTCGCTGTACCAGCCGAGCAGCCCGTCGCCGAGGCTCGCCCGGTTGAGCTCGAGCACGAGTCGCGCCAGCCCGAGCACGAAGCCGGTCGCGAGCGCGGCCATCGCGCCGGAGGCATTGACGCGCTTCCAGAACAGGCCGACGAGAAATACGGCGGCGATAGGCGGCGAGATGTACGCCTGCACGCTCTGCAGGTACTGGTAGAGCTGCCCGGAAATCAGCTTCATCATCGGAATCCACGCGAGCCCGAAGCCGACCATCACGACGGTCACGAGCTGACCGACCACGACCAGGCGGCGTTCGCTCGCCTGCGGGCGGAGCTTTCGATAAATGTCCCAGGTGACGAGCGTCGAGCAGGAATTGAAGACGGACGACAGCGAGCTCATCAGCGCCGCAAGCAGTCCGGCAACGACGAGTCCGCGCAGGCCCGCCGGCAGGAGCGCCCCGATCAGGGCCGGCAGCGCCTGGTCCGGCGATTCGAGAGTCAGTTGCCCGCGCGAGGCAAGCACATGGGCGATGACGCCCGGGATCACGAAGATGAAGAGCGGCAATACCTTGAGGAAACCGCCGAAGATTGCGCCGCGGCGGGCATGGTCGATGTTCTTCGCCGCCAGGACGCGCTGGACGATGAACTGGTCCGTGCACCAGTACCAGACGCCGAGGATCGGCGCGCCGAGCAGGATCCCGGTCCACGGGAAGCTCGGATCCGACAAGGGCTTCCACATGTCGAAGAAATCGCCGCCCGCGCCGGCGTACAGGCCGCTCCAGCCGCCGACCGCGTCGAGCCCGACGAAGAGCACAGCGACCGCGCCGCCGATGAATACGAAGGCCTGCAGCATGTCGGTGTAGAGCACCGCGCGCAGTCCGCCGAACACCGTGTAAATGCCGGTCGCGACCACGACGATCACCGCGCCGGTCCAGAAGTTGAGCCCCATGAGGGCCCCGAACACGATGCCGCCCGCGAAGATCGTCACCGAGATCTTCGTCAGGACGTAGCCGACGATCGAGATCACCGCGAGATACCAGCGCGCCGCGGGCGAATAGCGGCGCTCGAGGAACTCCGGCATCGTGTAGACGCCGCTCCGCAGGTAGAACGGTACGAAGAACCAGGCGAGGAGCAACAGGACCAGCGAGGCGAGGATCTCGAACTGCGCGACGGCGACGCCGCCCGCGGCGCCGGAGCCCGCAAGGCCGACGAGGTGCTCGGCGCCGATGTTGGACGCAAAGAGGGAAGAACCGATGATGAACCAGCCGGCATTACGGCTGCTGAGGAAGTAACCCTCCGCGGATTCGCGCGTGGAGCTCTTGCCTGACACCGCGATCGCGACGACGGCGACCAGCAGGAAATACGCCGCCACCATCACCCAGTCGAGCGTCGTCAGCACGTTCATGCGGGTGCGGCGAGTCCGTTGTGAAGGCTTGCGAAGAATACGCCGTGCGCCGGCACGGTGACGCTGCCACGGCCGACGACGCTTGGCTCGAACCCGTGACCCGTGAGCGGCTCGATTTTTGCGGGCACGGGGATTCGGATTGCGCTTGCCTCCGCGCCGAAGTTGAAGCAGGCGAGCACCGACAGGCCGTCCTGCTCGCGAAGGAAACAGAGCGTGCCGGGCGGCGAGTCGAAGTGCCGCACGCTGCCGCTGCGAAGGGCAGGCATGCCGCGCCGCCAGCGGACGAATGTGCGGAAGGCGGTTAGCACGGAATCCGTGGTGGCGTCCTGGCGGCTGACCGTGAGCGCGCGATGTTCGGCCGGAATCGGGAGCCAGGGGCGTCCGCTCGTGAAGCCGCATTCCGTTTCCCAGTCATTCCAGGGCATCGGCGTCCGGCAGCCGTCCCTTCCCTTGAATGCAGGCCAGAAGGCGAGGCCATACGGGTCCTGCAGCAACGCGTCAGGCAGTTCCGCCTGGGTCAGGCCGAGCTCTTCGCCCTGGTAGACGCAGGCACTGCCGCGCAGCGAAAGCAGGAGCGCATTGAAGAGCTTCGCCCGCGGCGCGGTCTCCTTGCCGTCCGACCAGCGCGACGCGACGCGCGCCACGTCGTGGTTGCCGATCGCCCAGCAGGGCCAGCAGTCCTGGCACCGCGCCGCGAGCGTCTCGACGGACTGGCGGATGTGGTCGGTCGAGAATTCGTCGACCAGCAGCTCGAAGTTGTACGCCATGTGCAGGCGCTTGGCGCCCGAGGTGTACTGGACGATCGCCTCGACCGCATCCTCGGCGGATACCTCGCCGAGCGCGACTGCGGGCGCGTACTTGTCCATCAGCCGGCGCAGCGCCTCGAGGAATGCGTGGTTCTGCGGCTGCGTGTTGTCGTAGAGGTGGACCTGATAAGCGTAAGGATTGTCAGTACGAAAGCCGCGGCCCTTGCGCTCCGCCAACGGCTTCGGCGGGTTGTCCCGCAGAAGCGGATCGTGGAAGCAGAAATTGATCGCATCGAGCCGGAATCCGTCGACTCCGCGCGCGAGCCAGAACTCCGCTTCCTCCAGCATCTGCGTGGCGACCGCGGGATTGTGGTAGTTGAGGTCCGGCTGGCTGACGAGGAAGTTGTGCAGATAGTACTGACCGCGGCGCGGCTCCCATTGCCAGGCCGAGCCGCCGAAGATCGAGAGCCAGTTGTTGGGCGGCGTTCCGTCGGGCTTCGGGTCGGCCCACACATACCAGTCCGACTTTTCGTTGTTGCGGCCCTGCCGGCTCGCCTGGAACCAGGCGTGCTGGTCGGAGGTGTGGTTGAGCACCTGGTCGATAATGATGCGAAGGCCTCGCGCGTGCGCTGCCTCGATCAGCCGGTCGAAATCCTCGAGCGTCCCGAAGAGCGGGTCCACCTGGCGGTAGGCGCTGACGTCGTAGCCGAAATCCTTCATCGGCGACCTGAAGAATGGCGAAAGCCAGACCGCATCGACGCCGAGTCCGGCGATGTAATCGAGTTTCGAGATCACGCCGGGGAGATCGCCGACGCCGTCGCCGGTGGTGTCGGCGAAGCTGCGTGGATACACCTGGTAGATGACGGCGCCGCGCCACCAGTCCATGTCGACGGCAGCAAGCGGCACCGCGGATGGCGGCGGCAGAGTCTCGCTCCGCTCCTGTGTCTGCAGCATGTTCAATTCTTTTCGATTGGCCGCGGCCCGGTCGACTGAATACGATTGCATCCGATTGTGCGGCCCGGGGCCCGGCCCGAAACTGCAAAAACGGGGGGAAGATGCGCGAAAAGCCGGCACTGCGCTTCTGGCAGATCTGGAACATGTGTTTCGGATTCCTCGGGATCCAGTTCGGCTTTGCGCTCCAGAACGCAAACGTCAGCCGGATCTTCCAGTCGTTAGGCGCCTCGATCGACGACCTGCCCGTGCTCTGGCTGGCCGCGCCCGTGACCGGGCTCCTCGTCCAGCCCGTCATCGGCTACATGAGCGACCGCACCTGGGGCCGCCTCGGCCGTCGCAGGCCTTATTTCCTCTACGGCGCGATCCTCTCGACGCTCGCGCTGCTTGTTATGCCGAACAGTCCCTGGCTCTGGGTGGCGGCGGGGACCCTGTGGATTCTCGATGCGTCCATCAACATCACGATGGAGCCGTTCCGCGCGCTCGTGGGCGACATGTTGCCGAACCGCCAGCGCGCATTCGGTTTCGCGCTGCAAAGCCTCTTCATCGGCGTCGGCGCCGTCATCGCCTCGGCATTGCCGTGGATCCTCGCCAACTGGGCCGGGGTCAGCAACGTCGGGGCGGAGGGCGAACTTCCGGATTCGGTCAAGTGGGCGTTCTACCTCGGCGCCTTCGCATTCATTGCCGCGGTGACCTGGACGGTCGCCAAGACGCGCGAGTACTCGCCGGAAGAGCTCGCGGAGTTCAGCGAATCGCACGCGGCTGGAGAATCCGCGCAACCGGCCGACGACCGCAGCGCGCGCCAGTTTCGCGCATCGGGGACGGCGTGGCTGCTGATCGGCAGCTTCTTCAGCGTCGCGGTCGCGGTGTTCGGCTGGGACCGCCAGCTCCATGTGCTCGGCATCGGCGGTGCGGCCTTCGGCCTACTTCAGCTCATCGCAGCCTGGCTGAAATCCTGGGGCCGGACCGCGGACGCGCTCTATTGCATCATGAACGACCTGTTTCAAATGCCGCGCGCGATGCGCCAGCTCGCGCTCGTGCAGTTCCTTTCGTGGTTCGGCCTGTTCGCGATGTGGATCTACACGACCTCCGCGGTCACGAGCCGGCATTACGGCACGACGGATGCCGCTTCCGAGGCATTTAACGAGGGCGCGAACTGGGTCGGCGTGCTGTTTTCCGCCTATAACGGCTTTGCGGCATTGGCAGCCATCCTCATCCCGCTGGTCGCATCGAAGATCGGGCGAAGACAGACGCACCTCGTCAACCTGACGCTCGGCGGGGCAGGGCTGATCGCATTCTTATTCATCGACGACCCGCGCATGCTGCTCGTCGCGATGGCCGGCATCGGGATCGCCTGGGCCTCGATCCTTTCATTGCCGTACGCCATGCTTTCGGGCGCCGTGCCGCCGGAGAAGATGGGCATTTACATGGGCATCTTCAACTTTTTCATCGTCATCCCGCAGATCATGGCGGCGAGCGTCCTCGGCGTGCTCGTGCGCGTGCTCTTTGATGGCGAGAGCATCTACGCGCTCGTGACAGGCGGCGTGCTGATGGTCCTCGCCGGGCTGGCGACGCTTCGGGTGGATGACCGGGAGCGAGCGCCGCGGTGAGGCGCGCCGCAAGGATGGCGCTGCTCGTAGCCGCGGCCCTGTCCGCGCAGGCGTCGTGTGCCGCGCCGCCGCAGGCGGACTTCTACGGCACGGCGGAGCCTTTCGCGTCCGAGGCCGTCTACTTCGTCCTGACCGATCGCTTCGTCGACGGCGATCCCGCCAACAATCACAGGGACCAGGGCGGAGTGAATCGGACTTTCGACCGGCCGCTGGTGGCGCCGACCGGCGTTCCCGACAACATCGGTTACCTCGGCGGCGACTTCAAGGGGATCCTCGACAACGCGGATTACATCCGCGAGATGGGCTTCAGCGCGGTCTGGATTACGCCCATCGTCGACAATCCCGACGAGGCGTTCACCGGCGGCAACCGGATCGGCGAAGGCTTCTTCGCGGACCGCGGCAAAACGGGCTTTCATGGCTACTGGGGCGTCAATTTCTACCGGGTCGACGAGCACCTCGAGTCCGAGGGCCTGCAATTTGCCGACTTCACCCGGCGGATGCGGGATGAGCACGGACTGAAAATCGTGCTCGACATCGTCTGCAACCACGGCTCGCCGTCGTACACGATGCCCGCGGACCAGCCCAAGTTCGGCGAGATCTACGACGCTGCGGGTCGCCTGCGCGCGGATCACCAGAATCTTCCGCCGGACAAGCTCGACCCGGCGAATCCCCTGCATCGCTGGTTTCGCCGCGAGCCGGATCTCGCGGAACTCTCGAACCTCGACGACACGAGTCCCGAAGTGATGGACTACCTCGCCGGCGCCTACCTGCAATGGATCGACCAGGGCGCGAGCGCCTTTCGGATCGACACCATCCGTCACGTACCGCATCCGTTCTGGCGGGAGTTCAGCGCGCGCGTCCGCGCGCGCCATCCCGGATTCTTCATGTTCGGGGAGAGCTTCGACTACGACGCCAGCAAGATCGCCGCGCATACGCGTCCGGAAAACGGCGGCGTCAGCGTGCTCGACTTCCCGGTGAAGGCCGCGATGGCGGAAGTGTTCGAAAAGCCGGGCGGCGACTACGCGCGCATGCTCGAGGCGCTGCACCTGGACGACGGCGTCTACCGGAATCCCTACGAGCTGATGACGTTCTACGACAACCACGACATGCCGCGCATGGCGGCCAGCGAACAGGGATTCATCGACGCCAACAACTGGCTGTTCACGGCGCGCGGGATTCCGGTCGTCTACTACGGCTCTGAAATCGCCTTCATGTCGGGCACGAAAGAGCACGAGGGCAATCGCAACTATTTCGGTCCGGAAAACGTCGCGCGGGCACGCGGGCACAGGATCCGCGGGGCGCTCGCGAGCATCGCAAATATCCGGCGGAAATCGCCGGCTCTCCAGCGCGGCCTGCAGCTCGACCTCGAGCTGAAAGGCGATCGCGCCGCCTTCCTCCGGGTTTACGAGCGCGGTGAGATCGCAGAGACGGCGCTTGTGCTGCTCAACAAGGGCGACACGCCCGCGCGCTTTGCGATCGACCGTTGGCTGAGCGCCGGTGAGTGGCGCGATGCGGCCGGCGGCGAGAAGTTGAAACTCTCAGGTGGCGCGCCAGTCGCAGTTGAAGTACCTGCGCACGGTGTGCGAGTGCTCCTGCGCGACGGACGGAACGACGATCCCGTATTGATTGCGGAGCTTGGAAAGGCGATGAAGGCGTTCGCTGCCGGATCAGGGGGCTGAGCGCGCGCCGCAGGAGGCGCGCACGACGAGCTCGGGCGCAATCAGCGTGGGCTCGACGGCCTTGCCGTCGATCAGGCAAATGAGGTTTTCGACGAGCAGTTCGCCGGCAAGGCGCGTGTCCTGGCGAACGGTGGTGAGTGGCGGATTGAAATCGGCGGCGGACCCGATGTCGTCGAAGCCGACGACGGCGACGTCCCGTGGCACCGAAACGCCGCGGTCCTGTAACGCATGGATCACGCCCATCGCGATCAGGTCGCTGGCGGCGAAGACGGCATCGAAGGGAATCCCGGAATCGAGCAGCGCGATGCCCGAGCGGTAGCCATCGGCCTCGAGACTTTGCGCCTCGGAATGCAGCCGGGGGTCCGGGCCGAGGCCGGCGGCAGAGAGCATCTCGACGAAGCCGCGATGTCGCAGCTGGAACTCCGGTGAGCCCGCCGAGGAGCCGCCGACGAACGCGAGTCGCCTCCGGCCCTGTCGGATGAGATGCCCGGTCGCGAGTCGCGCGCCCTCTGCGTTGTCGCAGCAGAGGTAATGTCCCGGCAGGTTCTCGACGACGGGTCCCCAGATCACGAAATGCGAATCGGTTTCCGCGAGGTGGCGCAGGCGCTCCGCGTACTTCAGGTAATCGCCATAGCCGAGCAGGATCATCCCGTCCGCGCGGTTCGAGAGCTCGTAATCCGTGTGCCAGTCGTCGGAGAGCTGCTGGAACGACATCAGGAGGTCGAAACTGCGCCGCGCCGCCGCACGCGCGATGTGGCCGAGCATCGACAGGAAGAACGGATTGATCTGCGCCTCGTCTGGGGATTCCTCGAACAGCAGGAGCGCGAGCGTGCGGCTGCGGCGAGTGCGCAGTCCCGCGGCATTGCGGTCCGTGCGGTAATGCATCTCGCGCGCGATTTCCTGGATGCGCGCCCGCGTCTCGGGCTTCACGAGCGGGCTGTCGCGCAGCGCGCGCGATACGGTGGCCTGCGAGACCTGCGCGAGCTGCGCGACTTCGAGCGACGTGTGCTTGGGCGTCTTCACGACGCGGCCCCGGTCGCGACCGGCGCCGCCGGACGCCGCCCGCGCATCCAGTAGTAGATCGGCACGCCCAGGAGCGAAAGCACGAGGGCCCAGACGAACGCCTTCCAGCCGACGCCGAAGAAGGCAAATGCGGAGAACGCGATGCCGCCGAGCCCCGCGAGCCAGAGCGTGGGCGAAAGGCCGGCGGGGCTCCGCCGCAACATGACGAAGAGCGCGACCGAACAGCAGACGTAGAGCGGCAGGTTCGCCGCGGACACGATCAACGACAGCTGGGTGAAGGCGCCGACGAGCGAGGCGCTGTAATTCATGATACCGACGATCGTCGCGAGCGTGCCGGTCAGGAGCAGCGAGGCCCAGGGCACACCGAAGCGGTTGCTGTCCTCAAGCACGCCCGGCAGTAGTT
The DNA here is from genome assembly GCA_036781365.1 of Steroidobacteraceae bacterium. Taxonomy (GTDB): domain Bacteria; phylum Pseudomonadota; class Gammaproteobacteria; order Steroidobacterales; family Steroidobacteraceae; genus SCUD01. Next base: position 306,354 of record DAIQBB010000002.1, read on the forward strand.
GATGCGAGGCGAGTGTGCGCGTCAGCTCGCTGGCGAGCAGCGTCCAGCCGTTCAGGCAGCCGAGCCCGCTGATCACGACGAAGAGCGAGATCCAGCGGCCGTTGCCGGCGCCGAGCAGGTGATCGACGATCGTCACGAAAGGCGCATCGGCGGTGGCGAGCGTAGCCTGAGGCACGACCAGCATGCCGATGGCGACAATCGCGACGTAGAAGATGGCCACCAGCAGGGTGCCGATCAGCGTTGCGCGCGGAATGGTCCTCTCCGGATCCTTCACGCGGCCTGCCGCAACCGCGGCGGATTCGAAGCCGAGCATCGAGTAGAGCGCGACGGCCGCCGCGCCCATGGACAGCTGCATCGTGATCGGTGTCGTCGGCAGATTGGGCATGTAGGTGCCGGGGCTCGACAGAATCGACACCGAGCCGACCACCAGCACCAGTATCAGCGGAACGACCTTGAGGAGCGAGGTCACGACCTGCACGCGGCCGCCGCTCTTGATGCCGAGCAGGTTGACGCCGACGAAGATCCACATGAACGAGACGGCCAGCATCGCGGGTGGGATGGCCGCGGCTGCCGGAAAGACATTGATGAAGTAGCCGACGACACCGATCGAAAGCACGGGCAGCGTCACCACGCACGAGATCCAGTAGCTCCAGAGCGCGGGGAAGGCGATGGCCTCGCTGAGCGTCGAGCGTACGTAGCCAAAAGGCCCGTCCGCCTGCGGGAGCTTGCGGGCGAGGGCCGAGAACGTGAGCGCGAGGCAGACGCAGCCGATGATCACGGCCGCCCAGCCCGTCAGCGCGTTCAGTCCGAAGGGTGCGAGCGCCGCCGGCTGCATGAAGATGCCCATGCCGATCGTGTTGCCGACGACGAGCGCCGTCGCCATGCCGAGGCCGAGCTGGCGCGCGTCACTCATCGTGCGCCCCCCTGGTGGATCAGGAGGCCCTGCTTGATGACGCCGGCCACGTTCCGCATGCGATCGATGTCCTCGAGCGGGTCGCCGTTGATCGCGATGAGGTCGGCGAACTTTCCGGTCGCGATGGAACCGAGTTCCTGCGACCGGCCTAACGAGGCGGCTGCGCTCAAGGTCGCCGAGCGGATCGCGTCGAGCGGCGTCATGCCGTATTTGACCATGTAAGCGAACTGCCGTGCGTTGTCCCCGTGCGGGTAGATGCCAGAATCCGTGCCAAAGCCGATGCGGACGCCCGCCTTGACCGCCTTGGCGAAGGCCGCCCGCTGGATATCGGTGGTCTCGCGATTCTTGCGCAGGATCTCGGGTGACCAGCCGTCGCGGGTGCCGACTTCCTCGGTGTAGTCGCCGTTGTAGACGTCGGCGACCAGCCAGGTGCCGTGCTTGACCATGAGCTCGATGCCCTCGTCGTCGAGGTAGGAGCCGTGCTCGACCGTGCGCACGCCCGCTCGGATCGCATTCTTGATGCCTTCCGCACCGTGGGCATGGGCCGCGACGAAGGTGCCGCGCTTCGCGGCTTCTTCCACAGCCGCCCGGATCTCGGTCTCCGTGTACTCGGGCTTCGACGGCGTCGTCCCGGCGGTGAACACGGCGCCCGTCGCGATCACCTTGATGAGGTCGGCGCCGCCCGCGAGCAGTTCGCGGACGCGCTGCCGCACTTCGGCCTCGTTGTTTGCGACGCCGCGGCGCATTTCGTCGGGCACGATCACCCCCTCCGGCAGGCCCGTGACCTCGCCGCCGCCGTTCGTGACCGTGACATAGGCGCCCGCGACGAACATGCGCGGTCCTTCGACCTGGCCTGCGTTGATCGCATTCCGCAGCGCGACATCGACGAAAGCGCGGTACGTGCCGACGTCGCGCACCGTCGTGAATCCCGCGTCGAGCGTCGCGCGCGCATGCGCGACGCCCATCAGGGCATCGCGGGCTGCGGAGCTCGACAACGGCGCGGTGACATCCGCGGAACTGATGTCGCCGACCAGGTGCGTATGCAGGTCGATGAGGCCCGGCAGCACCGTGTACTTGGACCAGTCGATCAGCCGGCTGCCGCCGCGCGAGGCCGCGGTCCACGGCGTGATCGCGGTGATACGCCCGTCCTCGATGCGGATCGCGCGGTCCGCGAGATAGACGCCCTGCTCCACGTCCAGCAAGCGGCCGGCGTGGACGACGACGGTCTCCGCGCGCGCTCCCGTTGCGAATGGGATGCATACGCAAGACAGCAAAGTCAGCAATACCGCGCGGATTAATTTCATGCCCATCTCCGTGAAGAGCCCCGACATCATAATTGCTGATAGCATTGCGGCCCCAAGATTAGATGCCGGCAAGCATTCCGGCGAGGTTGCTTCATTTGTTCACTGGATTCCGCGCGGTTCTTAACACCCTGGCATTGTTCGCGGCATTTGCCATATCCACGGCCCATGCCGGGCCCCGGGCGCGAGACATCGGCGTCCCATTCGAAGGCACGCCGGGACCCCTGAATTCGATCACTGACGTCGCCGGCGTGACGGTCGGCCAGACGACGCTGATCGAGGACCTCGCGAACGGCCGCAAGGTGCGCACGGGAGTCACGGCGATCCTGCCGCGCGGACGCGATTCGATCACGACGCCCGTCTTCGCCGGAGACCACGTGCTGAACGGCGCGGGCGAGATGACCGGCCGCGCCTGGATCGAGGAAGGCGGGATGCTCGAAGGCCCCGTGATGCTGACCAACACGCACAGTGTCGGCACGGTCCACGAGGCGACGATCGCCTGGCGCGTTCGCAATGGCAAGCCGGATGCGTCCGGTTACTGGTGGTCGACGCCGATCGTCGCCGAGACCTGGGACGGCGAGCTGAACGACGTCAACGGATTCCATGTCAAGGCCGCGCACGTGGATGCGGCGCTCGACGGCGCGACCGGAGGACCTGTCGCGGAAGGAAACGTTGGCGGCGGAACCGGAATGACCTGCCACGGATTCAAGTGTGGCGTCGGGACTTCTTCGCGACGCGTCGACGTCAAAGGCCGCGCGTACACCGTTGGCGCGCTGGTGCAGGCGAACTACGGCACTCGCGCATCGCTCCGCATCGCAGGCGTGCCGGTCGGCCAGCATCTCGTGGAAGGCGGGCTCTCCTACCAGTCGTCCTCCGATGCCGACAAGGGCTCGATCATCATTGTCGTCGCGACGGATGCGCCCCTCCTTCCGCACCAGCTCCAGCGCATCGCAAGGCGCGCGGGCATGGGGCTCGCGCGCATGGGCTCCTTCGCGGGCAACGGGTCCGGCGACATCTTTGTCGCCTTCTCGACCGCGAATGCGAAATCCATGGGCGGCGCCGAGTTGCTGGGCGCGGAGTTCCTCGACAACGGGTGCCTCGACGTCCTGTTCGAGGGAACGGTGCAGGCAACCGAAGAAGCGATCGTCAATGCGATGGTCGCGGCGCGCGACTTGGAAGGCAACAACGGACACAGCGCGAAAGCACTGCCGCACGACCAGCTGGTCGACCTGCTGAAGCGCTACGGACGTGGCAGCACGCCCAGGTAGCGGCCGTACCAGTCGAGCAGCCGCTGCATCCGGTCGCGGAGATAGCTCGGGACCGTGACGGGGTGATACTCGCCTGGATAGATCACGAGGCGGGTCGGCACGCCGAGCGATTTCAACGCCTGGTACATTTGCATGCCCCCGATGCAGGGCACGTTGTCGTCGAGCTCCTCACAGAGGAACAGCGTCGCCGTCGTGATCTTGTCCACGTTCAAGAACGGGTAGCTCACGCGGTCGTAGGCCTCGCGGTCCCGCCACGGGAGGCCGAGCTCGTGCTCGTACTCGCGGATGTACATGTCGTAACCGTACATGCCGTACATGTTCGCGGCTCCGGCGCTGCTGACCGCGGCCTTGAAGCGGTCATCGCGCGCGATGACCTGGTCGGTGAGAATCCCGCCGTAGCTGTGGCCGCCGACACCGAGCCGGTCCGGATCTGCGACGCCCAACTTGACGACATGGTCGACCGCCGCGAGCACGTCTGCCGTGTCCTTGTTGCCCCAGTCGGCATAGATCGCGCTCGCGAACTCGAAACCGCGGCCTGAACTGCCGCGCGGGTTTGCGGCGACGACCGCATAACCATTCGCCGCGAACACCTGCCAGTCCTCCATGAACTCGTGGCTGAACTGGTAGACCGGCCCGCCGTGGATACGCAGGATCGTCGGATAGCGCTTTCCGGAAACGTAGTCGACGGGCTTCACGAGGAAGCCATGGATCGGCGTGCCGTCCGCGCTCTTGAACTCGATCGGCTCGACCGCCGCGAGCTTCCTGTCCTTCAGCCACTCGTTGTGGTCCGCGATCACCCTGGGGACTGTCACCTTTGCGTGCTCTGGCGCAAAGGTGACTGTCCCCTCTTGCGTCACATCGACCGCCTCGACCCGGTACGGATGACGATCATCTCCTCCGAGCACCGCGATTCGTCCGTTCGCCGCGGCATCGAAATCGGAGTCGAAGCGCGGGCCCCCCGTGAGTGCCGTCACTTGTCCCGTGGCCAGGTCGATGCGGGAAACATGGGTCACGCGGCTCTCTTCGACGAGCGCGATGATGGAGCGCCCGTCGGGTGTGAAGACCGGCTTCGTGTGATTGCGTTCGACGCCGGCGGGCCGCGTCACCTCGCCGCTCGCGACGTCGATGACAGCAAGTGACCAGGGCTTGTAATAGATCCACTTGTCCTCGCCGCTCTGCAGGTAAGCGATTCGTTTCCCGTCGGGACTCCAGGCAGGGCGCGATTCCCAGTCCGGGTCGGAGTCGGCGCCTGCAAAGCGAGTGACCTGTGTTTCCGAGGCGCCCTCGCGCGGCTCGACGACGTAGATATCCCAATTCAGGTGCCGGTCCGGATCCGGTCCGCGCTTCGTCACGTAGGCGATGCGCTTTCCGTCGGGCGACCAGGCGGGCAGGTGTTCGTCGTGCGCGCCGGAAGTCAGTTGCGTCGCCTTGCGGCCGGCGACATCGAATACATAGAGATGCTGGCGCTTGTCGCCGAGAAGCCCGACGAAGTCCTGCTTGAAGTAGTAGCGGTCGATGACGATCGGTTTCGGCTGCGGCGGCTCTTCCTCGCCCTCGGCAAGCTCCGGATCGTTTGCGATGACGGAGAGCGACTTGCCGTCGGGTGACCAGTCGAAATCGACGACGCCGCCCGGAAAGTCAGTAAGCTTTTCAGCCTCGCCCGCGTCGGCCGATATCACCCATACCTGGGTTTCAGCATCTTCGCCGCCACGGTCTGACAGGAATGCAATCCGCTTGCCGTCGGGACTGTACATCGGCTGCGACTCGTCCGCGTCCACCGTGCGCGAGAGTGCGCGCCGGTCGCTGCCATCCCAGCGCACGCGCCAGATGTCGTAGCGCGGTTTATCCGACTTGAATTCGGGCTCGCCGACGCTGTAGACGACGTATTCGCCGTCGGGCGAGAGGTCGAGGTCGGTGAGGTTCGCGACGCGCACGAGGTCGTCGACAGTGAACTTCGTGGGCTCGGCTGCCGCGGCGTTGAGCGCGAGGGAGACGCCGGCCAGGAGGCCGGACAGGGTGGAATTCCATCTCATGGTCAGTCCTTTGTCGAAGGTCCGGCAAGCGCGCGGAACTTCTCGTGCGCGGCATTCAGGTAGGTGAGCGTATCGGCCCTTTCCTGTTCGCTGTTCCAGTCGCCGCGGGCGAGCGCGGCCTCGATCACGCGACCCATCCAGGCAACGAAGTAGGCGGCGTCCTCGGGCGCGGCTGGCGGCGGCGAGTCGAAGTAGATCGGGCTCGTGGTCGCGTAGGGGTAGAGATCAAGCACCCAGGGATTCGGCTGGTCGTTGTACGCGCGCAGCACGACCCAGCCGCCCGCCGCGAGGTCCACGTTACCGTTCCAGTCGAAGCTCGTCCGGTCTCCCGCGAGCCTGAACGACTTGACGACGTGGCCGTTCTGCACGAGTTCGAGGCGATCCACGGCGAACGGGGCGCGCAGGGCCATGCGCACCGGAAGCTTGCCGGCGCGCGCGAGGACAGCGCCCGGCATCCGGCCGTCAATCTCGAGTCCGAGCAGCGGGCCATTGCTGACGAACGTGCGTCCGGCCTTCAGCGCATCGCCAAGCGCTTTCGGCGTGCGCTCGCCGTTCGTCTCGAGGAACACGCGCACGAGGCCAATGGGGCCGTGCAGCGAGGCGTAGTTCGGCATCGCGTCCGTGCCGGCGCCGGCCGGCAGGCGGAAGCCCAGGTTCAGAAGCCGATACCAGATGCCCGCGGTGATGTGATGGTCGGAAAAACCCATGACCTCGAGGTAGTCCACCTTGCCGTGGGCGACGGTCGCGGGCAGCTCGTAGGAGAGGACCTTTTCTTTCGGCGGGTCAATCGGGAAATCTGCGATGTGAACATAGCCCACGAGCGCGCCCTGCGCGCGCGCGAGGTCCGAGATCGCGCCGTTGTGCGGCCAGGGACTCGCAAGTGCAGTGTGCCGATAGGCCGCGTAGTCCGGCAGGAGGTAATGGTCCTCGAGGTTCAGGAGCCCGAGGTGGCCCCAGAAGCTCGTGTGGTATTCCTGCGCATGGAACAGGAGCCGCTTCCCACTCGCCGCGTCCGCGGCACCGCCGGGCTTGAAGTAGCCGATGTCCGGGATGCGCTCTTCCTTGTTGACCAGAAGGTTGTAGACGACGTCGAGATCCTCGGCATCCTGCTGCGCGAGCAGCCGCTCCGGCGTGTTGCGGTAGTGACCACCGTAGTTCATGTGCACGTGCAGGTCGGCCGACAGGAACCGGCCGAATTCCGGCGGCAGGTCGTTATCCTCGAGGCGGACGGGCACTGCAAGGCCATCGCCAGGGCCCGCGGCAGCGGCGAACTCGCGGATGACATCGACCGGCGTGCGGCGGAAGCCGCTCTGCACGTGGATGCGCGTCTTGCCCGGCGGCACGTTGACCGCGCAGCCGTTGCCGGCGGCGGGGCAGTGAAAGTAGTGCACCTCGCTGGGGAACTGCGCGCGATCGTACAGTTCGTCACCGTGCATCCAGATCCAATTCGAGGACGGTGCATGCCAGCGGCCGTCGCTGCCGAGCACGGAGACGCGCGCGGAGATCGGGTTGCCGGTCGAATCCTGCGGGAGAATCCGTACGCGGGCGGACCTCGCCTTCCGGTCTTTCGCCCGTGACTCCAACTCGACCCGCGCGCCGCCGAAGACTTCCTGCACCCAGACGGATGTGTTGCCGCCCTCATTGCTGATGTAGGCGATGCGCTTGCCGTCCGGCGACCAGCGCGCGTTGCGGCGGTCGAACTCGCCGTAGGTGAGTGGCAGCGGCGCGACATCGTCGGTCCTCGTCAGCCAGAGCTGATGCCACTGACCGCCGTGGTAATTCGAGAACAGGATCCGCCTCCCATCCGGCCCGACCTCCGGCCGCGCAGCCCACGAACTCTCGAGCTGGTGCTTGTCCAGGCAGGCAATCATGCCGTCCGCGACCGCGACCGAGCAGATCCTGCCCGTTCCCCAGGGAATGTCGGCGTTCGTCACGAAGAAGACGCGCTTGCCGTCCGGCGACCAGGACGGATTGATCGTGTGGTCGTGCGTTGAATAGTAGTAGCGGTCGATCTTGCTCGCGCGCGGCGGAACGAGATAGCGCTCGTTCGCAAGACCGGCGGGCGTGAAATCGGCGATCTTCAGGTTGAAGTGGCCCGTCCCGGCGGTCGAGACGAAGACAATCTTGCGCCCGTCCGGCGAGATGCGCGGCTCGAGGTTGACGCCGCCGTTCGCAGTGAGCGCATGTTCGGCGCCCGCATTGAGGGGCTTTCGCCACAACTCGAAGCCGCGGCCGTCGTAGCGCGTAAAGACGACGCTGCCGCCATCCGGTGCGACATCCGGCTGGTGATCGTAGGCGCCATTCGCATGCGTAAGCTCGTTGGCGTCGTTCGTGCCGATCTTTTGCCGCCACAGCGAGCCTTCCATGCTGTAGATGATTTCGTCACCCGAGGGCATGAATGCCGCGGACGAGGGGCCCGTCGTCAACTGCGGGATGTACAGCTCGCGCCAGTAATAATTGTGTGGAAGCTTGACCTGGTTCAGCACCGCTTCGCGGGCCGCCTCAGCGGGCGCCGCAAGGAGAAGCGGCGCGAGCGCGAGGAGTGCGGCGGCGCCGCGCCTCACGCGCCGCCCGCCAAGGCCTCGTCGAGGCTCTGCCGCAGATAGCCCATCGCCTCGTCCACCTCGGCTTCCGTCACGCAGAGCGGCGGCATGAAGCGCAGCGTCGAGACGCCGCAGGACAGCAGCAGGAGTCCGTTGTGGTAAGCGCGATGCAGCAGCCGGTCGACCAGCGTTCGGGCGGGTGAACCGTCCTTCTCGATCATCTCGACGCCGATCATGAGCCCGCGGCCGCGGATATCGCCGATGCAGGGATAGCCGGGACGCAGTTCCTCGAGGCGCTTCATGAAGTGCGCGCCGACCTTGGCGGCGTTCTGCACGTACTGCTCGCGCACGAGGTCGATCGTCGCGTTGGCAGCCGCGCAGCACAGCGGATTGCCGCCGAAAGTGTTTCCGTGCGCGCCTTTCTTCCACTGCTTCATGAGGCTCGCTTTCGCGACCACGGCGCCGATTGGCATTCCCGAGCCGAGGCCCTTGGCGAGCGTCATGATGTCGGGCGTAACGCCCGTGTGTTGCGAGGCAAACAATCGTCCCGTTCGGCCGATGCCGGACTGCACCTCGTCGAACACGAGCAGAATGCCGTGCTCGTCACAAAGCTTCCTGAGCCCTTCGAGGAATCCTTCCGGCGGAACGAGATAGCCACCCTCGCCCTGAAGCGGCTCGACGACGATTGCGGCGACTTCCGCGGGCGGCAGATTCCGATCGAAGAGCATGCGGATGTAGTCGAGCACGGCCTTGCCCTGGTCGCTACCGGCAAAGAGCGGCCGGTAGGTATTCGGGTAGGGGACGTGCGTCACGCCCGGCATGGACGGGAAGAAACCCGCCTGCTGGGTGACCTTGCTGGAAGTCAGCGACAGCGAGCCCATCGTGCGGCCGTGAAAGCTGCCGAGGAAAGCGATGATGCGCTGGCGCTTCGTCACGTAGCGCGCGAGTTTCAGCGCGCCCTCGACGGACTCGGTGCCCGACTGGCAGAAGAAACTCATGCCGGGCTCGCCGAGCGGGACGATCGCCGCGAGGCGTTCGGCAAGCGAAGTCATTTCCTCGTGCCAGTAGTCGCTCGAGATGTGCAGGAATTTCTCCGCTGCGCCCTGCACGGCCTTCACGACGCGAGGGTGCGCATGGCCGGTCGCGCAGACCGCGATGCCCGCCGCGAAATCGAGGAAGCGGTTGCCGTCGACGTCCCAGGCCTCCGTGCCCTTGCCATGCGAAATCACGAAGGGGTAGTCGCGCGGGTAGGAGGGCGAGGCGACTTTCGAGTCGCGCTCGATCATGGCGCGGGACTTCGGGCCCGGCAGCTCCATCTTGATGTGTGGGTTCTTGAATGCGCCGGCGGCGCGGACGGTGGCGTTCATAGCGGCAGCCTCACTGGTTCTCGGTGCGCCGCCGCCGTCCGGGACTCGAGGGCGCGAAGCGCAGTGAGTTCGGGCAGCGTGGGGGCCGCACAGGTTTCAAGCAGCGGCAACACGGCGAGCGGCCAGCCGACCGCTTTCCTCGCTTCCTCCGCCGGGATTCCGGGATAAACGGCGGAAAGCGCGAATTCTCCACTTTCCGGCAGCGGTTTCAAGATGCCGACGTCGGTCACGATCACCGCGGGGCCTGCGCCCCGCGCGCCGCTTTGCGAGCGGCCGGCGAAATGCCCGCCGCTCGTCTGGAAGTCGAGCTTCGGCACGAAACTTCGCGGTGTCGCCTTCATGACGATGAAGACCTGGCGCGCATGCGCCGCAATCTCCGTCGCGCCGCCGGCGCCTGGCAGGCGGGTCTTCGGTCTTTCGTAAGAACCGATGACGGTGCTGTTGAGATTGCCGAAGCGGTCGATCTGCGCCGCCCCGAGGAAGCCGATGTCGATGCGTCCGGCCTGCAGGTAGTCGCTGAAGATGTCAGGGAGCGGGATGACGCAGGTCGCGGTCTCCGCGAGCTCGCCGTCGCCGATCGAAAGCGGCAGCACCGTCGGCCGCGTGCCGATCGTGCCCGACTCGTAGATCAGCACGAGATCCGGCGCATGCGTCAGCCGCGCGAGGTTGCAGGCGGCGCTCGGCAGGCCGATGCCGACGAAGCAGACCTGTCCATCCGCGAGCAAGCGCGCGGCGGCGACCGTCATCATCTCGTCTCGGCTGTGTTCGCTCATGCGAAGTTCCCGGACGCGCGGCGCGCGCAAGCCACTCGTCGGATCATGCGGCCTCCCGCAGGCTCGCGAGAAAGGCGCGGTGATCGCGGGTTCCGCGTACGTGGCGGTCGATCCAGGCGTTGAACCCGGTGCGGTCGCGGGCAATCGCGTCCCAGCGCAGGTAGAAGTCGTTGTCGCGTGCGTAATGGCCCTGCGCGTACGAGGGCCAGGCGCCACCCGGGCAGTGCGAGACGGCCGTGACCGTGAAGTGCGGCAGTACCACGTTGTTCATTGCGGGCGGCAGCTCGTCGACGATTTTTTCGACCGTCACGAGCAGCTTCGTGGCGGCGAACCCAGCCTCGCGTGCCGCGCCGATGATCCCGTCGATCGCGACGTTGCCGCGGCGGTCTGCGCGCTGCGCGTGCAGGATTGTGACGTCGGGATTGACCGCGGGCACGGTCGCGATCTTCTCGCCGGTATAAGGGCAGGCGACGCTCCGGATGCGCGTATTCTGCTTGACGAGATCGGTGCCGATGTAGCCGCGGAGCATTCCGAAGGGCAGGCGCGCGGCGCCGGCCCGATAAGCGACGGCCATTGCAGCGTGGCTGTGCTCGTCGATCTCGAGCGGGCGCGGCCATTCGTTCTCGACCGCATCGCGCAGCCGATGCAGTGAGCCGACGCCGGGATTGCCGCCCCAGGAAAAGGTCAGCTTGCGCGCGCAACCCGCCCCGATCAGTTGGTCGTAAATGAGGTCAGGCGTCATCCTGACGAGATGGAGGTCGCGGCGGCCTTGCCGGATCAGTTCATGGCCGGCCGCGAAGGGTATGAGGTGAGTGAAGCCTTCGAGCGCGAGGCAGGCGCCGTCCGCGACATGCGTCGCGATGGCCTCCGCCAGCGGCAGGAATTGCGTCATTCACTCCACCACGGTGCGCGACTGCTCGCGGAGATAGAGCGGCAGGTAGTAGGCGGAGGCGATCGCCTTGCCCGAAGAGCCGGAACCTTTCCATCCGCCGAAAGGCTGGTAGCCCGGCCAGGCGCCCGTAGTCGCACCGGCGCTGCGATTCGCATAGGTGACGCCCGCCTCGATGCCGTCCTGGAACCATTTCACTTCCTCGGGCGCGCCGTAGAAGCCGGCGGTGAGTCCCATGTCCGTGTCGTTCGCAAGTCGCATCGCCTCCTCGCGGTCGCGGTAGCGCTGCACCATCAGGATCGGCAGGAACATCTCCTGTTTCCATAGCGGGTCAGAGGAATTTGCCTCGGCAAGCACCGGCTCCACGTAGTAGCCGCGGCCGAGGAAGCCCTCCGAGAGCTGTCGGCCGCCGCGCAGGATCTTCGCGCCGCGGTCCTTCAGCTCGGAAACGTAACGAGCATAGGATTCATGCGCGCGCTTGTTCACGACTGGCCCGAGGCCCGTCGCGCGATCGGTCGGGTCGCCGATCTTGATCTTGTCGATTTCCTTTTCGATCTTCGCGATCAGCGTGTCCGCGACTTTCTCGTGGACGTAGAGACGCGAGAGCGCCGAGCACTTCTGCCCGCCCATGCCGTAGGCGGAGCGCGCGATGCCTGCGGCCGCGCGGTCAAGGTCGGCATTCTCCGTGACGATGGCCGGGTTCTTGCCGCCCATCTCGGCGATGTAGGGCCGCGGATATCGGCCGGCCGCCATCTCCGCCATGATCGCGCGGCCGACGGCGACGGATCCCGTGAAGGTCGCGCCGGCCGTGCGCGCATCGCGCACGAGTTGCTCTCCGACCGCTGCGCCCGTGCCGTTGACGTAGTTGAAGACGCCGGCGGGCAGGCCCGCGTCGCGAATGCATTCCGCGAGAAGCCTTCCGGCCCAGGGCGTGTCCGAAGCGCACTTGAGCACGACGGTGTTGCCGGTCACGAGTGCAGCAGCCGTGGGGCCCGCGGCGAGCGCGATCGGGAAATTGAACGGCGCGATCACGGCCCAGACGCCATAGGGCCGCATCACGCTTCGGTTGCGCGACGTGAAGGCGGTCGACGGGTCGTTTGGCAGCTCGAACTCGTAGCCCTTGTGGGACTCGAAGTCGTCCGCGTATACGTCGAAGAAGTCCACGCACTCCTGCGCCTCGCCGAGCGCTTCCAGCCGGTTCTTGCCGACCTCGAGCACGAGCGCGGCCGCGATTTCATAGACACGTTGCTCGAGGATGTCGGCGACCTTGCGCATGAGCCGAACACGTTCCGCCATGCCGGCATCGCGCCAGGCGGGAAATGCGCGGTGCGCGGCCGCGAGCGCGGAATCGACCTCGGCGGCATTCGCGTGCGGGAAGCGGCCGATCTTCAACTGGTGGTCGATCGGACTTGCGTTCTCCACGGTCCTGGCGGCCTGTACGTCCTTCCCGTCGATGAACATCGCGTGCGTGGTGCCGAGGCGGCCACGCATGGTCGCGAGCGCTTTCTCGAAACGCTCGTGCAGCTCCTCCGGCGGGTTGAACATCGTGGCATAGGTCAGGCGAAAACTCATGAGGCGCGCTCTATCGCGGAGGGAAAGAATCGGGCAAGCAACCGGTCGAGCAGTCCGAGCGCGGAGGCGAGCTCGGACTCGGATATCACGAGCGGCGGCGCGAAGATCAGGAGATTTCCGCGCGAGCCGAAGGAAACGCCCTCGTCGCGCGCCGTTGCGAGGAGCGTCCTCATTGCTTCCGATTGAGCAGGCCACGGCGCGATCGGCGCCCGCGTCGCGCGGTCGGAGACGAGCTCGACGACGGCGAACAGGCCGCGACCGCCACGGACTTCGCCGATCACGGCGTGGCGTGCGGCCAGCGCCTGCAATTGCGCGAACATCCGCGCCCCCAGGGTGCGGGAGCGCTCGATGAGCTTCTCGTCGCAATAGGCGTCGATTGCGGCGACGCCGACTGCGCATAAAAGAGGATGACCGCAATAGGTGAGGCCGCCGTAGAACATTTCGCGCTCGAGCCGCAGCGCGACGGCGGCGCTGATCACGACGGCGCCGAGCGGTACGGCGGCGGCCGTGAGCCCCTTGGCGAGGGTCATGAGGTCGGGCCGCCCGGCCTCGCCGTGACGCTGCCAGGCGAACCAGTCGCCGCAGCGACCGAAGGCGCTCATCACCTCGTCGGCGACGAGCAGCACCTCGCGCTCGCGCGTGACTTCGCGAAGCGCCGGCCAGTAGCTGTCTGGCGGGACGATTCCATTGCTGCCGGCGTCCGTTTCCATCAGGACGGCGGCGACACGCGACGAGCCTTCCGAGTCGATGCATCCTGCGACGGCCTCGGCTGCCCGTAATCCGCAGTCGTGCGCGCTCGTGCTGCCGAACGGGCAGCGGTAGGAATACGGAGGCGGCACATGGCGCACGCCCCAGGCGTCGGCGTCCACCTGGTGCGCGGTGCGGGCATCGCCCGAGAGCGCCATGTCCATGTAGCTCGCACCGTGATAGGAGCGATCGCGCGTGACGACGAGGCCGCGCGGCTTCCTGGAAACCTGCCGGGCGATGCGGACGGCGTTCTCGTTGGCATCGCCGCCGCCGAGCGTGAAGAAAACGCGGCCGCCCTCGAATCCGGACAGCTCGAGCAGGCGCTCCGCCAGCACGCGCCGCGGCTCGGCGCCCCAGGCGCTTGTGACGAACAGGAGCTTGTCGGCCTGCGCCTTGACGGCGGCGACGAGTTTCGGGTGCTGATGACCCAGGTTGCTGCATTCGACGAGGCTCGACATGTCGAGGATCTCGCGGCCGTCCTCGAGGAGGAGGCGCGCGCCGCGGCCGCCGACGACCGTGGGGGCGTTCCATTCCCCCGGCACGCACCAGCTGTGCAGCACAAAATCGCGCTCGGAAGGCATGCTGTCATTGTCTCACGTGCGCTGACTGCTCGTGTACCGGCGCAGGAGATAGAAGGAGACGACACTCAGCGCGGCAATTGCGAGGCCCACCGCCAGCAGGAGGCCGCTCCTGGCACTGACGATGCCGGCCCCCAGGTAGATCGTTGCGATCGTGAATGGCAGCTCGGCGAGCGCGCGAGCCAGCAGGAACTTGCCGAAAGGGTATTTGACCAGGCCCAGTATGTAACCCGGGATTTCCGACGGAAGTCCGAGCTGGAAGAGAAGGACGTACTTGAACGGCGTATCGGGACGGATGCGCCGCTCGATGCGACGCAGGGCCCGATCCACCATCAGCCAGCGCACCACCGGCCGACCGAAATATCGCGCAATGCCGTAGGCGACTCCGCCGCCGAGTGTCCAGCCAAGCCACAGCATCAGCATGGTGAGCAGCTCGCCCCAGGCGTACACCGCCACGGGAACCAGGATCGCGCTCGAAAAGAAGAAGAACATCGCGGATACCGCGGCCAGCAGCACGAAGAGCAGCGCACCCAGTACGGGGTGACCGACGATCAGATCCCGGCTGGCGGCCAGCACCTCGAGCAGGGCCACGTGCAGGTCGGTGGATGCGGTGATCGCGGCGAGCGCTATGCACAGCAATGCGAGAAATGCGGCTCGGCGCCAGACCACCGCGTGTTGAGTGAATGTTTCCCCGACGCGCACTCGCGACTCCTTCGCTCGTAGCCACACTCTAGCGCGTGGGACTATAGTGAATACCGTATGCAGCGCGCGACAATCGCGTTCCTGACCGTATCCGCCCTGTCTCTACAGGCCTGCGGCGAGCGCGCGCCAGAAGGCGCGATCCTCATTCGCGCGACGCAGGTTTATGTTGCGCCGGACGCGCCTCCGATCGACGACGCGGCCGTTCTGATCGCCGAAGGCAGGATTGCCGCGGTGGGACCGGCTGCAGATATTCCAGCGCGCGGCGCCGCCAGCCTAGGCCAATGCGACGGCGGCACCTTGGTCGCGGGCTTCCAGAACAGCCATGTGCATTTCACGGATGCGAAGTTCGC
Source organism: Steroidobacteraceae bacterium (assembly GCA_036781365.1). GTDB lineage: Bacteria > Pseudomonadota > Gammaproteobacteria > Steroidobacterales > Steroidobacteraceae > SCUD01. The sequence continues at coordinate 321,390 of DAIQBB010000002.1, forward strand.
CGGCGCTTCGGCGCAACCGGCGGCGGAGCTCGCGGCGGCGCTGACGGACATGTTGAACCGATTCGGATTCACGATCGTGGTCGATACGGCGTCAGACCTTTCGAATACGGTGGCGCTCCGCGCCCGTGTCGACAGCGGGGAGGTGGCTGGGCCGCGCATCCTGACGGCGGGTGGCGCGCTCTATCCCAAGGGCGGCATCCCGATTTACCTGCGCGACCTTCCGCCGGAGATCCTGGCGAGCCTGTCGCAGCCGGGAAGCGTCGAGGACGCGCTCGTAGCCGTGCAAGCGAATCTCGACGGCGGCGCGAACGCCACGAAGCTCTTCCTGATGACGCCCCAGGGCGGCGGCCGCTACGCATTCATGCAGCCCGACATCGCGCTCGCCGCTGCGGACGAGACTCACCGGCGCGGCCTTCCGGTGCTCGCGCACCCGACCGACATCGAGGGCATCCATCTCGCCATCGAGGCCGGTGTGGACGTCCTCGTGCATAGCACCATCGGCGAGGGCAAGACGGTCTGGGACGCGGCGCTCGTCGAGCAGCTCATCGCGAAGGAAATGGCCCTCGTGCCGACGCTGCAACTCTTTCCTTACGAGCTGAAACGCGCAAAGCTCGAGCCCCGCATCGTCGAACTCGCTACCGGCGATGCCGTCGAACAGCTCCGGGTCTTCTCGAAAGCCGGTGGCCAGGTGCTCTTCGGCACTGACGTCGGCTACATGACGGACTTCGATCCGACCGAGGAATACCGGCTGATGGCGCGCGCGCTCACGCCGATGCAGATCCTCGAATCGCTGACGACGGCGCCTGCCGCGCGGTGGAAGGAATCGGCGCAACGCGGCCGCGTTGCGGAAGGCATGGACGCCGATCTCGTCGTTCTCGAGGGCGATCCGGCTGCGGATGCCGCAAATTTTGCGAAGGTTCGTTGCACGATCCGCAGCGGGCGCCTGATCTACGGATCAAAGGGAGAAACACGATGACGCGACCCGCGCGGCTCTTTACCGCTTGTCTCTGTCTGCTCGCCGCGTTTCCGGCCCTGGCTGCCGATGACGCGGATGCCGGGCGCCTGATCGCGGAACTCGGCCTCCAGGAATCCGCGGTTGCGCTGTCCGACCGGCCCGGCTGGCAGGCGCCGCGGAAGATCGTGGTGATGGGCGCGGACGCCGAGCGCATCGCCTGGATGCAGCAGGCCGCGCCAGGCGTCGCACTCGTCGGCACCGCCGACCGCGCGGCCGCCGCACGCGAGGCCGCGGACGCGGACGCAGTGATCGGCGAATGCGTACCTGAGATCATCCAGGCTGGCCCGCGCATCCGATGGGTCCAGCGCATGTACGCGGGCGTCGAGCGCTGCGTCGCGATACCGGCCTTCACGAAGCGCGGGATCGTGCTCACGAACATGCAGAAGGTTGCCGGCTCCGTGATGGCGGAGCACGTGCTCGCCTTCATGTTCGGACTGACGCGCGGACTGGCCGACTACGTGCCGGCCCAGTCGAAAGGCGAATGGGCCGATGAGGCCGTGCCCGAGGGCCGCCTGTGGGAAGTGAAGGGCCGGACGATGCTGGTTGTCGGACTTGGGGGCATCGGCACCGAGGTCGCGAAGCGCGCCCACGCGCTCGGCATGACCGTCATCGCAACGCGGAACTCGGGTACCGATGGTCCGCCCTACGTTGCGGAGGTGGGACTCCCGGACCGGCTCCTGCCGTTCGCCGGGCGCGCCGACGTCATTGTCAGCACGCTGCCGCTGACGCCGGAGACGAAGGGGCTCATGAACGAGGCATTCTTCGATGCCGTGAAGCGCGGCGCGCTCTTCATCAACGTCGGGCGCGGCGGCACGGTGGTGACGGACGACCTCGTCGCGGCGCTGAAGAACGGGCGCCTTGGCGGAGCGGGTCTCGACGTGACGGATCCCGAACCGCTGCCGCCCGGGCACCCACTGTGGCGCGCACCGAACGTGATCATCACGCCGCACGTCGCCGCCGCGCTCGAGGGTAACGACGTCCCGCGCTGGATCCTCGCCCGCGAGAACCTGCGTCGCTACGCATCGGGCGGGAAGCTGTTGTCGGAAGTGGACGTGAAGCGCGGGTACTGAGCCGTGTCGAACCGCACGCTCCCGCTCGATGACCGCACCTACGAATACCTGCTTGCGCATTCGCTGCGCGAGGCGCCCGCGCTCGCGTTGCTCCGCGCCGAGACCGCCTCGCATCCGAAGGTGAACATGCAGATCGCGCCCGAACAGGGCCAGTTCATGCAGATGCTGGTGCGCCTTTCGGGCGCGCGCCGCGCGATCGAGGTCGGGGTCTTCACCGGTTACTCGAGCCTCGCAGTGATGCTCGCGATGCCGCCGGACGGGCGGCTCCTCGCGCTCGACGTCAGCGAGGAGTACACGTCCATCGCGCGTCGCCACTGGCAGGCCGCGGGCGTCGCCGATCGAATCGAGCTCGTGATCGCGCCGGCGAAAGACACCCTCGATGCGCGTCTCGCCGCGGGCGAGGCCGACCGCTACGACTTCGCCTTCATCGACGCCGACAAGACGGGTTATCTCGCCTACTACGAACGCCTGATGAAGCTCCTGCGCCCAGGCGGACTCATCGTCGTGGACAACACGCTCTGGAGCGGCAGGGTCGCGAACCCGGGCGAGCGCGACGCCGATACCGTCGCGCTCCGCGAATTCAACGACGTGCTGCACAAGGATCCGCGCATCGAGCTCACGCTCCTGCCGGTTGGCGACGGCCTGACGCTGGCGCGGCGCCGCGAAGGGGCTTGATCCACCACGCGCCGGCGCGAGTATGATCCGGAGAGTCCAGGCAGAAGGGGAATCCGCCATGAACCGAACTCATCTCGCCCCCTGGTTCTTGCTGCTCGCAATTGCCGGACTCGCCGGCTGCGAAGGGACGAAAGCCTCGGACCCGTTTCCCCAGGCCGTCGCCGACGGCTGGCTCGGCGCATTCAACAGCGGCGACGTGGCCGGTCTCGCGCTGATGTACAGCGAGGATGCACAGATGATGCCGCCTGACGAGCCGGTCGCCTCCGGTCATGCGGCGATCGAGGCGTTCTGGCAAACCTACAACCCTGGCCAGGTGCGCATCGAAGTGAGCGAGGTGGACACCCGGAAGCTCGGGGAGTACTGGTTCCGCCAAGGCGCCTACAAGGCGGAGTTCCCGGACGAGGGTGAGCCGCGCGTCGGCAAGTTCATCGAGCTATGGACAAACGAGGGAAATAACTGGCTGCTCTTCCGGCAGATGTGGAACCGGAATGCACCGCCACCCGCGCCATCGCCGGAGGCAGCGGCGGCCGATGAGCCTGCGTGACTACGTCGAGGCGATCCTGCCCGAATGGGAGCGCTGGTATCCCAGCCTCTTCGATGCCGCGGCCGATCTCGGCGTGATCCGAGCGCGTGTCTGCCCGCCATCGCAGCTATTGCTGTCGCGCAGGCATTCCGCGATCCGCGACGAGGCGATCCGCGCCTTCCGCGAGCGCTGGAATGCGCTGGAGTCCGAAGAGAGCGACTAGCCGCCGTCCTGCCGGCGGGCGCTGATCACGCGCCAGTCATCGCCGTCGCGTGCGAGCCGGATGTCGAGCCGCTCGATGTCGGCGGCGAGATCCCAGTCCGATTCCCCGCTCGCCTCGCGGCCGAGCATTCCGACCGTGACCTTCACGCGCGCGAGCTCCGTGCCCTCGAGCTCGATCGAATCGATACGCGTCATGAGATTCACCGACGGATGTGCGACGAGCCAGGCATGCAGGAGGTTCCTGACGTCGGCGGCATCGCGGCCGCTCGCGTCCTCGTAGTCGTCGGCGACGAGATCGCGCAGCCCGGAGACATCGCGCTCTTCGGCCGCGGCTTCGGCGGAATCGACGAGCGCGCGAAGCTCGTCCTCGGGCGTGCCCGAGGATCCGCAGGCGGCGGCGGTGAGCGCGAGCGAAAGGATGAGACTACGCAGGATATCCCTCCCACTGCGGCTTGCCGTCGGTGATCTCGAACCAGGGCGCCTTGCTTGTCGCATAGATGTGGCCGAGCGGCTCGATTCCCGGCGCATCGTCCAGCCCGCCGCAGGGAACGACGACATAGCCGGTCGACTCGATGATGCGCGGCACCGGGCTGCCACACCGCCGGCAAAAGTCCTGCCCGAACCGCTTGGCACCGGGCAGGGCGTAGCTCACCACGCGCTCATGACCCCGCAGCCACCTGAGCTGCTCTTTCCTGCCAAAGCCGTTCGTCGCATGCGCGGCGCTGCGGGCAAGCCGGCAACGCGAGCAGTGGCAGTTCTGGATTCGCTCGAGCGGGCCCGATAGCGCCCAGGCGATCTCGTTGCAAAGGCAGCTGCCCTGGATGACGCCGGGCTTGATCGCGGGCGCCGTGCGCTCGACGGATTCCCCGCTGCCGAACTCCGGCGGAAAGGCCGCGTGCTGCGGCAGCGAATCCGTGATCGGGAACCAGCTCGCGCGCGAAGCTGCGAACATGTGCAGCTTGGGGCGCGCGCCCGGATCGCCTTCGAGGTTGCCCGCGGGCACGAAGGCGACTCCCGTGAAGAGCGGCAGGACCACCGGCACCACCGAGCCGCAGGTCCTGCAGAAAGGCCTGAACCCGTGCTCCGAAGAGCGGTAAGTCTCGATGCGCTCCTGGCCCGCGAGCCAACGGAATCCGTCTTCCGCCCCCGTCAGGAAGGTCGCAAACATCGCGCCGTGGTGCTTGCGGCACATGGAGCAGTGGCAGTGCACCATTGTCGTGAGGAGCCCGGTCTCGAACTGCACCGCTCCGCAGAGGCAGCTGCCACGGTTCATAATGAGCACATTACGGGAGGTCCCGATTCCATGTACACACTCTATTGGTCGCCGGGAACGGCAAGCATGTGCGTCCATTGGATGCTGATCGAGCTAGGCGAGCCGCATGAGCTCGTCAAGCTCGACATCGAGGCCGGAGAACACCGCAAGCCCGAATACCTGAAGCTGAACCCGGGCGGCGTCGTGCCGACGCTCGTGGTGGAGGGCGTGCCGCTCGGCGAATCGGCTGCGCTCTGCATGATTCTTGCGGAGCGGCATCTCCAGGCGGGTTTCGCACCCGCGGCCGGGAACGCGCAACGCTCCACTTACATCAGCTGGATGTTCTTTCTTTCGAACACGCTGCAGACCGCGTATCACAACTGGTTTTATCCCGACCAGCCGGCGGGCGCCGCAGCCGTCGAGGCGGTCAAAGCGGCCGCGCGCCATCGCATCGAGTCATGCCTCGACCGCGTGGACAGGCAGATTGCGCAGGCGGGGTCCTATTTGCTCGGCGACCGCGTCACAGCCGCGGACTTCGTGACCACGATGCTGATGCGCTGGTCGCGCAACATGCCGAAGCCGGCGACGGAATGGCCTGCCATCGCCGGCTACGTCAAGCGCATGAAGACGCGCCCCTCGTTCAAGGTCCTCTATGAGCGGGAGGGCCTCACCGAGTGGGCCTGAGCCGTCCTAGAGGAACGTGTAGGTAAACGAAAGCGAGATCGTCCCGAGTTCCTCGTCCTCGATGATCGAGAAGTTCTCGTACTCGAGGCGTGCGCCGAGGCTGCCGAAGCGCGCCTGGATGCCGGCGCCCCAGGCAAAGTCGGTTTCGCTCTCGTCGATGTCGAAATCCGGGAAGTTGGGAGTCCGGCCGTCGAATTGCCACGACGTGATACCGGCTTTCGCGAATAGGTCGATCAACGGGAAGTCGATGTAGCCGACCGCGAAGCCGGAAAGCGTTTGTGCCTCGAGGCCCGTGGTGTCCGGGCAGGGGGCGCCGACGAGCGCGATGCAGGCGACGCCTGCCGGGACCGTCGCGTCGCCGTGATCGATGTAATTCAACTCCACGCCGAAGTTGTCGAGCGGCCGCCAGCCGGCGATGAGCTTGTAACCGCCGTCTTCGTCGTCGAACTCGGGCGCATTGGCCGGGTTATCGAAGCCGTATTCGCTCTGCGCGTAGCCCACGCCGAGGTAAATGCCGTTGTCGGCTGCTTGCGACAGTGGGGCGACCGCGAGCAGCAGAGCGGCGAGGGAAATTGAACGCAGCATGGGGCGGCTCCTTGGTTCAGGCTTTGACCATCGGACCGCAATCAAAAGGGGACGTTCAGCTTGGCGGCTGAATGACCGGAGTGACCTGCCGGATACTGCAGGCAAATTGAAGCAGCGTTTCGCCGACGGTCCCGGGCTCGACCTTCTCCCAGTAGCGGAGCGGATTCGCCGAGCGCTCCGGCGAGTCGTCCTGCAGGTTGTTCCACTGGTAGAACACGAGCCCCGACGTCGAGCGCTGCTTGTTCTTGCAGTCCCAGTCGTCGCGGCTCACCGCGCTCTTGTGATCGAGCGGGCTGTGCGGGTACCTGTATTCGATGCGCGTCCACATCGTGACGATCTCGCCATTGCGCTGCGAGTCGTGGCGCGTCGCGAAGTAGACCTGCTCGGGATAGGTCTCGATCCACTCCCAGTCCATGCGGCCGCGCAGGTCGAGTTCCTTGACCCACTCGTTGCCGACACCCTTCATCGGCACGGTCGTGATCTGGGCAACCGCCACCGGGATCGCGGCGAAGAGGAGCGACGCGGCGAGGGCTGCGTATCGGCGATTCATGTCTGTTTCGACGCTCTTTCTGCTGCCGGGGTTCCGGATTATCAGCCGAGGATCGCCTCACGTCGATAAAGCCGCCCGGCCAGCCACGTCAGGGCCAGCCCCAGCGCCAGGCAACTCGCCGCGGCAAGGAGCGCCCAGCCCGCGGGCAGCGGATCGCCTCGGATCAATCCCTGAATCAGCAGGTGCTGCGACAGCGAGGGTACGAGCATCAGGCTCGCCTGCGGCTGTACCGAGAGAACGCCCGCAATGGCGATCGGCACGGTGGGCACGAGCAGCACGATGCCGAGCCAGGACTGCGCTTCCTTGTAGGTACGCGTGAATGAGGCGACGACGGTCAGGATCGCAGCCGCAACGAGCGCGAATGGCGCGACCGTCAGGAACACGCGCCACACGACGTCCGGGCCGAAGTTCGCCGACATGCCGAAGGTTTCGAGCGGCACGGCCTTGACCGAGACCGCGATGGACGCGGACACGAAGGCGAGCGACACCAGCATCATGATGACCGTCGCCGCGATCTTGCCGTAGATCAGGTGTTCGCGAACGGCAGGCACGGTCAGGAGCGACTCCAGCGAGCCGCGCTCCCGCTCTCCTGCCGTCGCGTCGATCGCAAGGTACAGGCCGCCCATCAGTGTCGCGAGCAGGATCACGTAGCTCAGCATGCCGAGGAGCAGCGTCGCGCGCGCGGAAGGCGTCGACACGTCGATTTCGTCGACGACGACCGGCTGCACGACCGTCGGCGAGACGCCACGCGCCTGCAGCCGCAGGGCCCCGATGAGTGATGCGTAAGCGGCGACCGCGTCGCGCACGCGGGCAGAGTTCTTGCCGGCTTTCGAGTCCGAGCCGTCGGAGTAGAGCTGGATGGCGGCGGGCTTGGCTTCGGAGAATCGTGTGCCGAAGTTTTCCGGAATGCGGAGCACCACGAGTTCGCCGCTGTCGGTGATCCAGCGGCGGATGTCGGACTCCGCTCCCTCGCGGAGCGTCACGTCGAGGCCGTTTTCCCGCAGCCGCTGCACGAGATTCGGCGCCGCTGCCGCGTTCACGACAGTCACGGGGACGAGCTCGTCCTGGGTCGAGATCGATCGCGAGAGCGCGAGCTTCAGGATCAGGATGAAAAAGAGCGGAGCAAGGATCGGCCCGATCAGCAGGCTGTTCACGAGCGTCCGGCGGTCGCGCAGGGTCTCGCGGAGTTCCTTCAGCATCACGGTCCTGATGGTGGAGATCATTCCAGCCCCCGCGAGTCGCCGATGGCCGCGACGAATGCGTCCTCGAGGGTCGCCGACCCGAACTGGGCGCGAAGCACCTCGGGCGTGCCTGCGGCAACGACGCGCCCGTGGTCGATGATCACGATGTCGTCGCAGAGCGCAGCGACTTCCTGCATGACATGGCTCGAGAACAGGATGCAGTGGCCCGCGGCGCGGAGCCGAAGGATGAGCGAGCGCAAGGCCCGCGTCGCCATCACGTCGAGGCCGTTCGTGGGCTCGTCGAGCAGCAGGTTGCGCGGCGCGTGCACCAGCGCGCGGGCGAGCGCGACCTTGATGCGCTCGCCCTGCGAGAAACCCTTGGCGCGGCGGTCGGCATAACCGGCGATGTCGAGCTCCGACATCAGTTCCCCGACTCGCTGCTCGAGCGCCGCGCCGTCGAGGCCATGCAGCCGGCCGAAGTAGGCAATGTTCTCGCGGGCCGTGAGCTGCGGGTAGATTCCGGCGCCATGCGGCAACACGCCGATGCGGCGGCGCGTCGCGAGCGGATCGGCGACGACGTCGATGCCGTCGATGGAGGCGCTGCCGCCCTGCGGCCGCAGCACGGTGTAGAGGATGCGCAGCGTCGTCGACTTGCCCGCGCCGTTCGGCCCAAGCAGGCCCGTGATGCGGCCGTCCTGCGCTTCGAAACCGACGCCGTCGACCGCGCGCACGGCGCCGAAGCTCCGCGTGAGCCCTTCGACGCGGATCATGGCGCGCTCCCGCTGAACGATAGGAAGAAGGGTGCTGGCTGGATCTGCCCGACGCATTTCGAGTCAAGGCCCTGGACGCTGCCCGCCTCGATGAAATCACGCAGCAACCGCTGGATGCAGGGCAGCCGTGACTGCCCATGGCCCTGGCCCGGGATGATGAGGTGCAGGCCGTTCCGGAAACCTTTCGCAGCGGTTGCGCCGTAACTCGCAGGCGTCGCCGGGTCGAATTCACCGGACAGGAGCAGCGCCGGGACCGCGGAGTCGAGCGGCTTCGCGAAATCCGCGTCGACCGGGCCGCGCGGCCAGGCTTCGCAGATCGCACGCACGCCGTCGAGCATCAACGGCCCGATGGCGGTCGCCTCGAGCGCCTCGCGCGGGACAGCACCATCGAAGCGCGGCGCGTCCTCGGCACAGACGACCGAGTTGTGCATGCCCATGGCGATCATGCGCACGAGGTCCTTGCTCTGCATCTCGGCCTGCGCGGCGAGCGGTGCGTAGTTGCCGTTCGTCGCGGCCTCGTGCACGAGGAGCGGCAGCAGCGAGGCCGTCCACGGTGAGTAAGTGAGCATGCGCGCCATCGTGACGAGGTGCCCGCGCGTGACATTGACCTTGCGGCTCGCGGCCGTTACCGGATCGGCGAGTGTGACGTCAACGTGGGCCTTTCGTAGCCGTGCGTCGAGGCGCGCAAACTGTTCCGGCAGGTCAGGGAAGCGCTCGTTGCAGGCCGCATCCGCCGCGCAGCGTGCAAAGACGCCTTCCAGGGCGCGTTGCGACTCGATGGCGATCGCTGGAACGAGCGCGAGCGTTGGAGGGACAACTCCGTCGAGCACGACCGTGCGCGTGTGTTCCGGGTAGCGCCGCGCGTAGTGTTGCGCGACACGGGTGCCGTAAGAACCTCCGAGGACATTGACGCTTGCGTAGCCAAGCGCCGCGCGCACCGCGTCGAGGTCGCGCACGGCGATGCTCGTCGTGTAGTACTGAGGCCTGCCGGGCAGTGCCGGGAGGCAGGCGCGCGCGAGCTCCCGCAGTTCCGCTGGCGGGATTTCGCCCGCCTCGAGCGCGTCTTCCGGAATCGCGCAGTCGAGGCGATTCGATCCGCCGGTGCCGCGCTGGTCGACGAGCACGAGATCGCGCTCGCGGCGGATGCCCGCGAAAGCGCCAAGCAGAGGCGCAAAGCCCTCGATCGTCCCCTGGCCCGGTCCGCCCGCGATCAGGAAGAGCGGATCAGGCTTCGACTTCGTCGCGACGGCGGGGACGACGGCAACGGCGAGCTCGATGCGCTTGCCATCGGGGTCGTCCGGATTCTCCGGCACCGCATACTTGCCACAGCGCGCTTCGACCGAGACGAGCCCGTCGATGTCGGCGATGCGGCAGGGATCTAGCGTGATCAGTGACTTTGCATGCAGTGTCTCGGGGCAGAGGAGCGCGCCAAGGAAGAAGGCGGCGATCAGCTCGGCGCGCGAATGCGATCGGTCACTCATGCTGGTTCTCCGTTTCCAGTTGCATCGCGCGTTGCATGGCGGTTAAGCGCACCGCTCGCCGGCGCTCGCGGCGGCCCCACCAGAAAAGGATGGCCGCCGCACCGGCGGTCGCAACGATCGTCGAAATCAGCATGCCCGGAAGGCGGTCCAGGCCTTCGTCACGGACCTCCAGGGCCATCGCTCCTGCGATGACGACGAGATCGGCTGCAAGTATCTGCCATCCGAAGCGGATATAGCGCAGCCGCGCCTGGCTGCGCTTGAGCGCGAGGGCGAGGAAATCGGCAGCGGACGCGCGATCGCCCTGAAGGACTCCGCGCCAGTTGAAGATCGTGAAAGCGAGCACGACGACGGTGAGTGCCGCGATGCCGATTGCCGCAATGCCCATGGCGGGCGTGCGAAGTTCGAGCCAGAGCCACCCGGCGAATGCGAGAAGGCCGGCGCCGACCAGCCAGTCGAAGGCGATCCACATCGTGAGCAGCCTGCGTTCTCGCTTTGCCATGCGGGCGAGGTCGGCAACAGGCGGCGCGCCTGCGCGCCACTCCTCGGTCCACCGTTCGATGTCCTGGTCGCTCATGGTCTTTCTCCAAGCGTCGCCTTGAGCAGCGCCTTGCCGCGGTGCAGGCGCACGCCGACATTGCCCGCGGTGAGTCCGAGGACCGCGGCGATTTCGTCATTCGCGAGTCCTTCGAAGGCGAGGACAATCGGCTGCCTGAGCGGAAGCGGAAGTTGTCTCACCGCGTTCTGGAGGCGGCCGGCCGACTGCATGCGCGCGGCAATCTCGTCGGGGCGTGGCATCGCGTCGACGACTTCGTCGGCCGCATCCAGGCCGTCCGCCGCAGGCGGCCGCGCGGCGAGATGTGAAAGTGCCCGGTTGGTGGCAATCCGCATCACGAATGTCTTCTCCGATGCCTCGTGCCTGAAGGACGGCAGGGCCCGCCACAAGGCGAAGGCGATGTCCTGCAGGAGTTCCTCTCGCAGCGCCGGCCGCGGTTCGTAGCTCGCGGCGAGCCGGGCAAGCGCGGCGGTGTGGGTCGCGAGCACCCGTTCCAGCTCCCGACCCCGATTCCGATCACCCATGCTTCCAATAGTCTCCCGGCACGGCCATCCATTACACGCCAAAGGGGACGCGCACCTTTAAAGGGGACGCGCACCTCTAGAGGTGCGCGTCCCCTTTAAAGGTGCGCGTCCCCTTTTGGGTATCATGGCGGCCCGAAAACGGGATGGGTATGGATCAGTACGACGTCATCGTGATTGGCGGCGGGCACGCCGGCACCGAGGCGGCCCTCGCGGCGGCCCGGATGGGCGCGCGCACGCTGCTCGTGACCCAGAGCCTTGCGACCATCGGCCAGATGAGCTGCAACCCGGCGATCGGCGGCATCGGCAAGGGCCACCTCGTGCGCGAGATCGACGCCATGGGCGGCGCGATGGCGCGCGCTGCGGATCGCGCCGGCATCCAGTTCCGCACGCTGAACGCGAGCAAGGGCCCCGCGGTGCGCGCAACCCGCGCCCAGGCGGACCGCACGCTATACCGGAACGCCATCCGGGCAATGCTCGAAGAGCAGCCGTCGCTCGCGCTGCTTGAGGCGGAGGTCGCCGACCTCGCTGTCAGCGGCGGGCGCGTCACGGGTGTCGTCACGATGAATGGCGAGACGATCGCCGCGGGCGCCGTCGTGCTGACAGTCGGTACCTTCCTCGGCGGGCGCATTCATGTCGGCCTCGAAAGCCGCGAGGGCGGACGCGTCGGCGATCCCGCCTCAAACCGTCTAGCCGCGCGCCTGCGCGAGTTGCCGTTCCGCGTCGGACGCCTCAAGACCGGCACGCCGCCCCGTCTCGACGGGCGCACGCTCGACTATTCCGTCATGCGGCCCCAGCCCGGCGATGAGCCGCGGCCCGTGTTCTCCTTCCTCGGACGGCGCGAGGAGCATCCGCCGCAGGTCCACTGCCACATCACCGCGACGAACGAGCGCACGCACGAGATCATCCGCGGCGCGACCGATCGTTCGCCGATGTTCACCGGCGTCATAGTGGGGGTTGGACCGCGTTACTGTCCCTCGGTCGAGGACAAGGTGGCCCGCTTTGCGACGAAGATTTCGCACCAGATCTTCGTCGAGCCGGAAGGACTCGATACGCACGTGGTCTATCCGAATGGCATCTCGACGAGCCTGCCCGCCGAAGTGCAGCTCGAATTCGTCCACACCATCGCGGGCTTCGAGCGAGCCGAATTGACGCGTCCGGGCTACGCGATTGAGTACGACTACTTCGATCCACGCGGCCTCTGGGACACGCTCGAGACGAAGCCGCTCGCAGCGCTTTTCTTCGCGGGACAAATCAACGGCACGACCGGGTACGAGGAAGCCGCATCTCAGGGACTTCTCGCCGGAATCAACGCGGCGTGCCAGGTGACTGGGCGCGCTGCATGGTCGCCACGCCGCGATGAGGCTTATCTCGGCGTGATGGTGGACGACCTGATCACGCGCGGCGCGATGGAGCCTTACCGGATGTTCACGAGCCGCGCCGAGCACCGGTTGCTGCTCCGCGAGGACAATGCCGACGAGCGCCTGACGCCCGTTGCGCACGAATTGGGTCTGGTGGACGGCGCGAGATGGGATTTCTTCCGTGCGAAGCAGGATGCAATCGCGGCGGGAGGTGCTGCGTCCGGCTCCGACCCGCGGCTCGCGGAGCAGGTCGCCCGTAGCCTCGAGGCACGCGAGAAATACGCGGGCTACATCGGACGCCAGCAGGCCGAGGTCGAGCGCCAGCGCCGCAACGAAGAGACGCGCTTGCCAGCCGAGATCGACTACGCGACCGTCGCGGGGCTTTCGAACGAGGCGCGCCAGCGCCTGATCGAATCGCGGCCGGGAACGCTTGGCCAGGCTTCGCGCCTGCCCGGCATCACGGCGGCGACGATCTCCATCCTGCTCGTGCACCTAAAGAAGCGCGCGCGGGCCGCATGAAGCGCGGTTTCGCCCTCGCGCTCGCCGTGACGCTCGCGGCGGGAATCTCGCTCGTCGCCTGCGGGGGAGGAGGCGGACAAGACTCGGCATTGGAACTCCACCGCGGCAACGGCAGCGAACCCGATTCCATCGACCCGCATCTCGCGCGCATGGAAGCCGCGATGACGATCCTCCGCGACTGCTACGAGGGACTCGTCTCGATGGCGCCGGACGGAAGCCCCATTGCGGGCGCCGCGGAGAGCTGGTCGGTTTCGGAGGACGGCCGCCGCTATACATTTAGATTGCGTGCCGCCGCGCGCTGGTCGAATGGCGACCGGCTGGTCGCCGAGGATTTTGTCGCGGCCTTCCGCCGCCTCGTCAATCCCGCGACCGCCTCGCAGTACGCTTTGATGCTGGAGCCGGTCGTCAACGCGGCGGATATCGTCGCCGGACGAATGCCGCCGGAGTCCTTGGGCGTCGCGGCGACGGACGATGCGACACTCGTCGTCGATCTCGCGCAGCCGAGCCCGTACTTCATCGCGATGCTCTCGCATCCGAGCGCTTTCCCGGTACATCGCGGGACGCTTGCCGCGAAGCCGAAGGAGTTCGCGCGCCCGGGCTATGCGGTGACGAATGGCGCCTTCATTCCGTCGTCCTGGGAGATCGGCTCGCACATCCTCGCCATCCGGAACTCGAATTACTGGAACGACAAGGCGAACCGCATCGACGTCGTGCGCTACGTGCATGTCGCGGACCCCGTCACCGAGCTAACGCGTTTTCGCGCGGGCGACCTCGACGTGACCTACACCGTGCCGCCCGGCGAGGTTGCGCGTCTCGAGAAGGAGCTGCCGGGGCAGCTTCGGATCGCGCCGCATGTCGGCGTGTACTACTACGGATTCGCACTCGACCTGCCACCGTTCAGGGATGCTCCGAAACTGCGGCAGGCACTCGCCATGGCGGTGGACCGCGACGTCCTCACGCAGCAAGTCCTCGGCGACGGCGAGCGGCCCGCCTACGGCTGGGTGCCGCCGGGCGTTTCCGGCTACACGCCGCAGCGATTCGACTGGGCGCAGCTCGCCGCGCCGGCGCGCATCGCGGAAGCGAAGCGGTTGTACAAGGAAGCTGGCTACTCAGCCAGGCGTCCGCTCCAGGTCGAGCTGCGCACCAGCAAGAGTCCTGTGCACAATCGCATTGCGCTCGCCGTTACCGCGATGTGGAAGGAGCATCTTGGCGCCGAGGTGAGCCTGCGCTCCGAAGACTTCCGCGTCCTGAAATCCGCGATCGATGCGCGCGAGGCGCCGCTCTTTCGCGGCAGCTGGATCGGCGACTATAACGACGCCTACTCCTTCCTCCAGGTGCTGAAGGGCGGCTTCGGCATCAACCTGCCGCGCTACGCGAGCGATCCCTACGACGTCGCGCTCGCAATGGCCGCAATCTCGACGAAAGACAAGCGAACCACCTTCCTCGCCGCCGCTGAGCGCCAACTCCTCCAGGATGTCCCGCTCATCCCGCTCTACTTCTACGTCTCCAAGCACCTTGTCGCACCCCGCGTGTCCGGCTGGTACGACAACGTCATGAACGTCACCTACTCCAAGGACCTGTCACTCGGGCCGTAGCCGACGGCGCGCGAGGTCGGCCGGGACGCGCCTCGTTCGCTCCGCCGGAACTTTAGTCGCTCACTCGGCGGTCCCGGCCGACCTCGCGCGCCGTCGGCGTCCGCGCAGGTGTCCGGTCCTTGTCCGCGGACACACCGCCGGATTTCGCACAACAAAAAACACTAGATAAAACAGCGTGTTAAGCGCTACTTAAACTTGGCACGGCGCGTGCAACATCCAGGAACGTGAGCTTACGTTTGCCATGAAAATCACGAACCTGAGACCACTGATGTCTGCCGGCGGGCGGGATGCGGCGCCCGCCGGGGACGTTTCGATCCGGGGCACGGATGCGACGGACGTGGCCGTCGCGGCGAAGCCCGACCGTACGCGCCAGAAAATGATTGGCATCGCGGGCGGTGCGCTCCTGCTCGTCCTCGTGTTTGGCCTCCTCATCCGCGGCTGGAGCTCGACCGAGCACACGGTCTCGCGCGAGCGCCTTCGCATCTCGACGGTGACTGAAGGCCCGTTCGTCCGCGACGTCTCGGCCCAGGGCACGGTGGTCGCAGCCGTGAGCCCGACACTTTTCGCGGTCGCGCCCGGCAATATCAGCTACCAGGTGCGCGCGGGCGACACCGTCAAGGCGGGCCAGGTGCTCGCGACGCTCGTGAGCCCCACGCTCGAAAACGAATTCCAGCGCGAGCGTGCGACGCTCGAGAGCCTCGACACGGCGCTCCAGCGCCAGTCGATCGAGATCCGCCGCCAGAAGCTCCGCACGAAGGAAGAAGAGGATCTCGCGAACGTGCAGATCCGCGCCGCCGAGCGCGAGTTCCAGCGCGCGCAGTCCGCCTGGGACAAGGGCGCCATCGCCGAGCGAGACCTCCGCCGCGCCGAGGACGAGCGCGAATCCGCGCGCCTCTCGTACGAACACGCGAAGGAAACATCGGGCCTCGAGCGGGACAGCCTCGACCTCGACCTGCGCGCGCGCCGGCAAGATCGTGAGCGCCAGGGTTATGTCGTTGCAAACCTCAAGCGCCGCGTGGACGAGCTGAGCGTCCGCTCGCCGGTGGACGGCATGGTCGCGAACCTCGCGGCCGCGGAGAAGGCGAGCGTCGCGGAGAACGCGCCGCTCCTGACCGTCGTTGACCTGACGGCCTTCGAAGTCGAATTCCAGGTCGCCGACGTCTACGCGCGTGACATCAAGGCGGGCATGGAATCCGAAATCTCGCTTGACGGCCGCGAATACAAGGGCCTCGTCACCGCGATCTCGCCGGAAGTGCGCTCGGGCCAGGTGACCGGCCGCGTGAAGTTCGCGGGCGAGCAGCCGCCGGGTCTTCGGCAGAGCCAGCGCGGATCCGTGCGCATCGTGATCGAGCAGCGTGCGAAAGCGATGAAGTTCGAGCGCAGCTCTGACATCGTGAGCGGCACCCGCGCCGTGTATGTCGTCGAAGGCGACCAGGCGATCCTGACGCCGGTCGAGCTCGGCGCCGCCTCCGTCGGCGAGATCGAGGTCCTGAAGGGCCTGCAACCCGGCCAGGAGGTCGTGATCTCCGGTTGGGGCGACCTCAAGGACGTTCCCGAATTCCACATCGGCGGCTGAGCCGCCGGAACCCATCCACGACTGGAGCGAGAAGCCAATGCTCGAAATGCACGGAATCAGCAAGATCTACCGCACGGATCTCATCGAGACGCACGCGCTGCGCGACTTCTCGCTGAAAGTCGGCGACGGCGAGTTCGTCGCGGTGACCGGACCATCGGGCTCCGGCAAGACGACGTTCATGAACGTCGCGGGTCTCCTCGAGACCTTCGACACCGGCAACTACAAGCTGGACGGGCAGGACGTCAACCGGCTCTCGGACGAGGCGCGCTCGAAGCTCCGCAACGAGAAGATCGGCTTCATCTTCCAGAGCTTCAACCTGATCCCTGACCTCGACATCTTCGACAACGTGGACGTGCCGCTGCGCTACCGCGGCCTCGCGAAGAAGGACCGCGAGCAGCGCATCAAGAGTGCGCTCGAGGTCGTCGGGCTGTCCTCGCGGATGCACCACATGCCCTCGCAGCTCTCGGGCGGGCAGCAGCAACGCGCCGCGATCGCGCGCGCTCTTGCGGGCGACCCGCGCTTCCTGCTGGCGGACGAGCCGACCGGCAACGTGGACTCGCTGATGGCGCGGCAGGTGATGGACCTGCTCGAGCAGATCAACGAGATGGGAACGACCATCATCATGGTGACGCACGATCCGGAGCTCGCCCGCCGCGCGCACCGGAACGTCCACATCGTCGACGGGCAGATTTCGGACTTCCAGCACTTCGAGCCGCGCGAGGAACCGCTGGTCAAGCCGGCGTCCGTCGCCGCGATGTCGCCGGCCTGAGGAGAGAACGCGCATGTTCGGTTACTACCTTCAGCTCGCGCTCCGCAACCTCCGCCGCAATCCCGGCTTGACCGCGCTGATGATCGGCGCGGTCGCGCTCGGCATCGCGGTCTGCGTCATGACGCTCACGATGTACCGGGCGATGTCGGGCAACCCGATCTGGTGGAAGAACGACGTGCTCTACGCCGTGACCATGGATTTCTGGGACCCGCAGCAGCCGAACTGGGACAAGAAGCCGGAGCTGCCGCCGGAACAGCTCACGTATCGCGACGCGATGGCCGTGTATGCCTCGGACATCCCGAAGCACAAGGTGATCATGCACAAGGCCATCGGAATTCTTTCGGTCGACGGCCAGCAGGTGAAGCCGGAGCGCGTCTTGACGCGCGTAACGACGAAGGACTTCTTCACAAGCTTCGACGTGCCCTTCCAGTACGGCGGTAGCTGGACCGACTCGGCCGACACCGGGCCGGAGCCGGTGATGGTCATTTCGCGCAAGATGAATGAGCAGTTCTTCGGCGGCGCCAACAGCGTCGGCAAGCGCGTGCGCTGGAATGACCACGAATTCCGCATCATCGGCGTGCGCGATTACTGGATGCCGTTGCCGACTTTCTACGACGTCAACAACGGCAACCTCGAGGAGCCGGAAGACGTGCACATTCCCTTCGGATGGAACGTGACGCTCGAGCTGCAGAGCGCGGGCAACACGAATGGCTGGAAGCCCGAGGAGGTCAACAACTACCAGGACTTCCTGAACTCGGAGATGGTCTGGATCCAGATGTGGGTCGAGCTCCCCGACCAGGCGGCGCACGACAAGTTCAAGGCGTTCCTGGACAACTACGCTTTGAGACAGAAACAAGTCGGCCGCTACCAGCGCCCGCTCAACAATCGCCTGACGAAGGTCGACCAGTGGCTCGTCGACAACAACGTCGTCGGCAACGACGACCGCGTGCTGGTCGGCCTCGCGTTCGCTTTTCTCGCGGTCTGCCTGCTGAACACTGTGGGCCTGCTGCTCGCGAAGTTCCTGAACAACGCCCCGATGACCGGCGTGCGCCGCGCGCTGGGCGCGAGCCGCAAGCAGGTGTTCTTCCAGCACCTCGTCGAAGTCGGCGTGATCTCCTCGATCGGCGCGCTGCTCGGCCTCGCGCTCGGCGGCCTGCTGCTCATGGGCCTGCGCGCGCTCTACACCGTCGATCCGACGGACGCCGGCGGCACCCAGGCGCTCGCGCACGTGGACATGACGAGCGTCGTGACCGCGCTCGCGCTCGCATTCTTCGCCACCATCGCCGCGGGCCTGTATCCCGCCTGGCGCATCGGCCGCATCCCGCCGGCCACATACCTGAAGGCGCAATGACATGACAGCCTGGAACATCCGCCCCATCGCCTCGGCCCTCTGGCGCAACCGCACCGGCGCGCTCCTGGTCGCCTTCCAGATCGCGATCGGCCTCGCCGTGCTCGTGAATGCGGTCTACGTCGTCAAGCAGCGGGTGGAGAAGATCGGCCGCCCGACCGGCATGGATACGGCGAACATGATCTGGGTGTCGAGCGCTGGCTTCGCGAAGAATTTCGACTACAAGGCGAGCTGGCGCGAGGACCTGGCCGTCCTGCGCGGATTGCCGGGCGTGAAGGCGGCGAGCCTCATGAGCAACATCCCGCTGTCCGGCAGCGGCAGCTCGAACGGCTTCCAGAACAGGCCCGGCGAGGTGCCGCCCAAGGAGACGGTGGGGGCCAATAACTATGACGTCGACGAGCAGGCCGTCGCGGCGCTCGGCGTCAAGCTCATCGCCGGCCGGCCGTTCGAGGCGAGCGAGATCCAGCCGCCCTCGGAGACCTACGAGCTTTCGTCCCAGGCGATCGTCACGCAGGCTTTCGCCAAGGAATTGTTCCCGAAGGAACCGAACCCGCTCGGCAAGACCTTCTTCGACGGGCTCAGCAAGCCGATCACGATCGTCGGCGTCATCGACCACATGCAGGGCGCGTGGGTCGGCTGGGACAAACTCGACCACATCGTACTGTTCCCGCGCATCAAGAACGGGCCGGCCGCGATCTACCTGGTCCGGACCGAGCCGGGCCGGCGTGATGCCGTGATGCGCGAGATCGAGGCCAAGCTCGGCGACTCGAACCCCGGCCGCCTGCTGCGCTGGGTCCGGCCGTTCGACTACTTCATCCACCAGTCCTACCTCGACGACCGCAACATGGCAATCTTCCTCGTGAGCGTCACGAGCGCGCTGCTCGCGATCACCGCGCTCGGCATCTTCGGCCTTGCGACCTTCAACGTCAGCACGCGCATCCGCCAGATCGGCACGCGCCGCGCGGTCGGCGCGCGCAAGCTCGACATCGTGCGTCACTTCCTCGTCGAGAACTGGATGGTCACGACCGCGGGAGTCATCGCCGGCTGCGGCGCTGCGCTCGGCATCGGCTATTGGATCTCGGTCAAGTACGAGCTGCCGCGCCTCGACCTCTATTACCTCGTCGGCGGCGTGCTAGTGATCTGGCTGATCGGCCTCGCCGCAGCCCTGCAGCCGGCCAGACGGGCATCGGCGATATCGCCCGCCGTCGCGAGCCGGACGGTTTAGACTCGCTTGGAGTTTCAACCGTTGCGTCAAACCCGGCATCCAAACTGATGAAGGACAAACAGGACCAGGGACTTCAGGACAGTTTGGGAGAGCGCACCGTACTCGTCATCGACGACAGCGAGGCCGTGCGCACGGCCCTTGACGTGCTGTTGTCCATGCATGGCGCGCGGGTGCTCGGCGCGGATAGCGCCGCCTCTGGCATCGAGTTGCTCGCGCGCGAGCCCGTGGACCTCGTCGTGCAGGACATGAATTTCCGCCGCGAGGCGACCTCCGGAGAAGAGGGCGTCGCGCTCTTCCATCAGATCCGCTCGCAACATCCGGATCTGCCGGTGATCCTGCTCACGGCCTGGACCCAGCTGGAGACCGCGGTCGAGCTGGTGAAGGCGGGCGCGTCCGATTACGTGGCCAAGCCCTGGGACAACGCGCGCCTGCTGACGACTGTCCGGAACCTCCTCGACCTGCACGCCGCGCGCACCGAGAACCGCACGATTCGCCGGCGCCGTGCCGCCGCGCGCGCCGGGCTTGCAACGCGATTCGAGCTGAACGGCCTCATCTACGAGAGCGAGGCGATGCACGCGCTCGCCTCGACCGCTGTGCGGGTCGCGCACGCCGACGTTCCAGTCCTGATCAGCGGGCCGAATGGAGCCGGCAAGGAAGTGATCGCAGACATCGTGCAGGCGAACTCGACGGTGAAGAAGGGACCCTACGTCAAGGTGAATATCGGCGCACTGCCGGACACGCTGATGGAAGCGGAGCTCTTCGGTACGGAGGCCGGCGCTTTCACGGGCGCGAAGGCGCGCACCGGGCGATTCGAGGCCGCGGATGGCGGCACGATCTTCCTCGACGAGCTGGGAAACCTTTCCGCGCAAGGCCAGGCGAAATTGCTGCGTGTCCTCCAGACGGGTGAGTACGAGAGGCTCGGATCGAACACGACCCGCCGCACGCGCGCCCGCGTGATCGCCGCGACCAACGCGCAGCTTCCGCAGCTCATCAAGGAAGGAAGGTTTCGCGAGGACCTCTTTTACCGCCTGAACGTGATCGAGCTCGAGGTGCCGCCGCTCGCGGCGCGCCAGGAAGACATCGTCCCGCTCGCACATCATTTCCTCGAGCCGGGATTCACCCTCTCCCAGGATGCGCTGCGCGCGCTTTCGCGCTACCACTGGCCGGGCAATGTGCGGGAGCTTCGCAATGCAATCCATCGCGCCTGCCTCCTGTCCGTCGACAACATCGTGACGGCCAAGTCGCTCGCACTGCCGATCGCGCCCGAGCCGGCGGACGGCTCGCACATTGACCGCGGGGCGATCGAGCAGGCCCTCCTCTTGGCCGACGGGGTCGTCGCGCACGCCGCGCGTGACCTCGGCCTGTCGCGTCAGGCACTCTATCGCCGCATGGAGAAGCTCGGCCTCAAGACGCCGGTCGACGCGGGCCGCAGCACTGCCAATAGCTAGCGTGCGCGCCACGCTTCTACTCGCGCTTGCGCTGACTTTTGCCGCGGCTTCGCCGGCGCAGGATGCGCCAGTCGCCGCGGATCTCGCGATCCTCGAGAGCGTGAGCGGCCATTGGTCAGGACGCCTGCTCCGCGGCGGCGACGAGGCTGCGCTTGCGCTCGACCTGCACGTCGACAAGGGCGAGCTAACGGGTACGTTCGACTGGCCGGACCTCGGCTATCTCGGCGCAGACATCCTGGGCGCGGGGTTGCGCGATGGCCAGATCTGGATTTCATTGCCGCTGCCGCTCGGCGCGCTGCGCCTCTCCGCGGCGCCGGAACCGTCGCGCCTCGAGGGCCCTCTTCAGGAAATCGTACGGCGCGCGAACGAGTGGGTGACGCTGCCTGAGGAGGGGCGTTTTGTATTGCGGCGCGAAGCGCCGCCGAAGCGCCCCTACCGCGTAGAGCCAGTGCGCTTCAGGGACCGGGATGTCACGCTGGCCGGCGCCGTTTTTTTGCCCGCTTTGCCTGGGCGCCGGCCGGCGGTCGTTTTCATTCATGGTTCGGGCGACTCCGACCGGTCGGACGGGGCGTTCTACGCCGATCAATTCGCGCGCGCTGGCATCGTTACGCTCGTATACGACAAGCGCGGAGTTGGCGAATCCGGCGGACAGTGGCGCGAGGGCGGCTATGAGAACCTGGCGCGCGACGCCCATGCGGGACTCGAGTTCCTTCGGACGCGCGCCGACGTCGATCCGGGTCGGGTTGGCTATGTGGCGCGCAGCGAGGGTGGATGGGTCGGCCCGTTGGCGGTCCGCCTGGGCGATGCGGCGTTCCTGGCTTCCGTCTCGGGCCCCGTGGTCTCGGTAGCGGACGAAGACATCGATCACTATCGAATTGCGTTGCGCGAAGCCGGCGTGTCCGAAACGGAGATGACCGAAGCGCTCGACCTGATTCGTCTCCGGCATCGCATCCTGCTCGGGCAGGCTGATCCCGCGTCACTCGAGTCGGCGCTGGCGCTGAGGCGCGGGCAGAAGTGGTTTTCCGTCCTCAATTGGGAAGAGGCGGAGGACGGGCCGTCCATGCCTTTTCGCCTCGCAACGCTCGGCTACGATCCGGCGCCGGATCTGAAGAAGATCGGCGTTCCGAGCCTCTGGATCTACGGCACCGACGACAAGACGATTCCGGCGGCCGACAGCGTCGCGCGGCTAATGTCGCTTGAGCTCGAGCCGAGGCCGCTCATCACTGTGCTGCCGCAAGCGGATCACGCGCTGGCGGCCACCGACTACCCCCGGCTGCCGGGCAGCGTGCAACGCTCGGCGCAACTGCTGGTTGACTGGATCAACGGCCAGGGCGAACACGCGCGCTGAACTGGCCGGGTATCCGCCTTCCAGCTAGGCTTGGCTGCAAGCCGTGTCGACACTACCGCGATAAGGAGCCTTATGGCCGCGAAGCCGCGCGCCAGCTGGTCGCTTGCCGGACGCGTCGCCGTAGTCGTCGTCGCGGCGGTAACGGCTGCCGCCGCAGTCACCCTGCTTTTCGACGGATGGCTGGATTCGCCAGTACTCGCGGGTGCCGCGGCTCTTCTCGTCACCCTGCCGCCGGCAATCTGGCTGACCAACCGTCTGCTCGAGCGCTGGGGCCAAAGTATCCGCGCGGTGGCGGACGGGATCGGAAGCCTGCGCGACCGCGATTTCAGCGTGAGCGTGACGGCAACGGGACCCGACGAGATCGGCGACCTGACCGACGAGTACAACTCGCTCGGCGACAGTCTCCGGCGCGAACGGTTGAACCTCTACCAGCGCGAGCTCCTGCTCGACACCGTCGTGCAGACGACGCCGCTCGCGCTCGTGCTGACGAACGCGAACGACACGATCGTCTTCGGCAACATCGCGGCGCGGCAGCTCTTCCGCGCCGGGCGGAAGATCGAGGGGCTCAAGTTCGGCACGCTGATGGAGAATGCGCCGCAGCCGCTGCGCGATGCGGTCGGCAGCGGCGTGGACACGCTCTTCACCGTTTCCGAGGGAGCGGAGGCGGAGATCTTTCACGTGAGCAACCGTCCGTTCACGCTGAACAGTCAGCCGCATCGGCTGCTCCTCTTCAAGCAGCTGACGCGCGAGCTGGCGGCGCAGGAAGTCGCAATCTGGAAGAAAGTGATCCGCGTGATCGCCCACGAGCTGAACAATTCGCTTGCGCCTATCAGCTCGCTCGCGCATTCGGGCCAGCAACTCGCGGGTGCGCCGAACGCCGAGCGGCTCGCTCGCGTGTTCTCGACGATCGAGGAGCGGGCCTCGCATCTGGCGACGTTCATCGATGGCTACGCGCGCTTTGCGAAGCTGCCGCGGCCAAGGCCGGCGGCCGTGGCCTGGAAGCCGCTGCTCGCGGGGCTCAAGGACAGCCTGTCGTTTCGCGTGCTGGAGCCTCTGCCGAGGCGCGACGGCTGGCTCGACGCGGCGCAGATCGAGCAGGTGCTCATCAACCTCATCAAGAACGCGATCGAGTCGGGCTCGCCGGAAGACGAGGTGACGCTCGGCGTGGCGGAACGCGTTGGCGGCGTCGCCATTGAAGTTCGCGACCGCGGGAACGGGCTCACGGAGGAAGTGCTCCGGGATGCGCTGCTGCCGTTCTATTCGACCAAGCCAAAGGGAACCGGCCTTGGTCTCACGCTTTGCCGCGAGATCGTGGACGCCCACGGCGGGCGGCTCTCGATCGCGAACCGCGACGGCGGCGGCGCGATGGTGACGGTCTGGCTCCCCCAGGGCCCTGAGACGCCCTAGGGGACTGTCCCCTTTGAAGCGCGCGCAGCGCGCTTCAAAGGCGGACTGTCCCCTCTTGTGGGCGTGTCGGCGATAATGCAGTCATGAAAAACTTCTACGAGTTCAAGGTTCCAGGCATCGACGGCAAGGCCGACCTGCTCTCGCCTCTCAAGGGCAAGGTCGTGCTCGCGGTGAATGTCGCGAGTCAGTGCGGCCTGACGCCGCAATACACGAGCCTCGAAGAGCTGCATGAAGAACTGTCAGGCGAGAACTTCGCAGTTGTCGGCTTCCCCTGCAACCAGTTTGGCGCGCAGGAACCCGGCAGCGAGCAGGAGATCCAGGCGTTCTGCTCGACGAGCTATGGCGTGACGTTCCCGATGAGCGCCAAGCTCGACGTCAACGGCGAGGAGCGCCATCCGCTCTACGCATGGCTCACGGACCCCGCGAACGGGCACGCCGGCGACATCCAGTGGAACTTCGAGAAATTCCTGATCGGCCGCGACGGTGAGCTTCTGAATCGCTACGCGCCGACCGTGAAGCCGCGCGACAACGGCTTGATGAACGACATTGCCAATGCGCTTTGAATCATTCGTTGTCGCACTGATTCCGCTGGCGGCAATGGCGGAGCCTGCAATGCCCGCCGAAGACAGTGCCATCGCTCCACAGGTGGCCGTGATTCGGGGCAGTCAGACGCCCATCCTGAGCCGGCGTGAGCATGGAGTGATCGTGATGCGACCGGAACGCGGCAGCTTCATGCGCGAAACCATGCGGCTTGCGGCAGAGGCCGAAGCTCGAGATGGGCGTGCCGCAAGGCAAGAAGCCCGCGAGGCCAATCTGCGGCTCTCGTCGGCCTTGCGTTCGCTGGAAAATGCGGCGGTCTCGGTCCAGCAATGGCAGCACAGAGATCACGTGCTGTTTCTTGCTCCCACAATCTCGCGTGGCGCTGCCAACCGCATGACGCCAATACGTCGTCCGGTGTCAACTAAAGTGCCGCCCACGCCGTGACCGCCCGCGCGGCCGGGCGGTCCGGTGGCAATTCCGGCCCGCGCCGCTTAACATGCCGGGCGCTCATTGATGAGTTCGACACCGATGAATCGCCGCGCAAGAACCCTGATCGTTGCCGCCTCGCTCGCATGTACCGCCCTGTCAGCCCAGGCTGACGGCGATGCGAAGCACGGGCAGAAACTCGCCTACACCTGCCTCGGTTGCCACGGTATCGAGCAATACAAGAACGCCTATCCGAAGTACTCGGTCCCGAAGCTCGGCGGCCAGAACACGGCGTACATCGTCGCCGCGCTCGGCGAATACAAGACTGGCGACCGCTGGCACCCGACGATGAAGGGACTCGCGAGTTCGCTCACCGACCACGACCGCGCGGATCTCGCCGCCTATTTCAGTTCCGTCGAACCGGCCAAGTCGGGCACAGAATTGATCGGCACGCCGCCCAAACAGGCGGAAGCCTGCGTCGCCTGCCACGGGAAGAATGGCCAGGGCACGACGGATGAATATCCGAACCTCGGCGGCCAGCACGCGGACTATCTCGCGCAGGCCCTGAACGACTACCGCCTCGGCAAGCGCAAGAACGCGATCATGGCGCCCTTCGCACAGCAGCTGACGCGCGAGGACATCGCGGCGCTCTCGAAATTCTTTTCGGCGCAGCCTGGCCTCGAGACGCCAAGTCACGAGTGAACGGCGGCGACTCGCGCAGTCATGGCAAGCGTGACGGTGACGCGCGAGGAAGAGCCGGGCGGGGGCCGTTACGTTGGAAAGCTCGAGGGCTTCACCGGCGAGGCCGAACTCACCTACTCGCGCGCTAATCCCGCGATCGTGATCGCCGACCACACCGGTACTCCGGAATCGATGCGGGGCCATGGTGTCGCGACCGCGCTCGTCGAGCGTCTCATCGCCGATGCGCGCAGCGAAGGATTCAGGATCGTCCCGCTCTGCCCGTTCGTGAAAGCGCAGTTCGACCTGCATCCCGAATGGGCCGACCTCCGCGCTTCTTAGACGGGACGTTCACCTTCGCTCACGTTCGCGCGTTTCGGTAATCGAAAAATCATTTGTTGAGACTAGATAGACGCCGTTTAGTCGAGCGTCCGACGTCGTAGATTGCCGACACGAAGTCGCGTCTGACAGACAACGCGAACTGAGTTGTAGGCGTGGGATCGGTAGATTGCGCGCTCTTTTTCTCGAGACAAGATGGAGCGCAGGATGCAGCGCGTCGTGCTGGTATGGATGGTGTTTGTCGCATTGATTGTCGGGGGAAGCAACGACGCAAGTGCCGCGGGAAGACCGCCGCAGATCTCCGGTTCTCCCGCGCTGACGGTCCTGCAGAACACGCCATACGAGTTCAAGCCGGTTGCCACGGATGCCGAGCGCGACAGGCTGACGTTTTCGATCGCGCGGAAGCCTGGCTGGGCTGCCTTCGACCCGAGGACTGGTCGCCTGTATGGCACGCCTCGTGCGGCGAACGTGGGCGTTTACACGAACATCAAGATTTCGGTATCCGATGGGCACACGACCGTGTCGCTGCCAACCTTCGCAATCTCGGTCACGCAGTCAGCGCCAGGTTCCGTGACGTTGTCATGGCTGCCACCGACATCGAATGACGACGGATCCGCACTTCGCGACCTCGTGGGCTACAGGATTTACGTCGGCCAAAGCGCCACCGCGCTGAGTCGGGTTATCGTGCTGAACAATTCGGGGCTCACCCGGTACGTGGTCGAGGACCTCACGCCCGCGCGATGGTATTTCGCGATGACATCCGTGAATGCCGGCGGCCGTGAAAGCCGGCGTTCGACCACGGTCAGCAAGGTCGTCGGATAGACAAAAGGGGACGCGCACCTTTAAAGGTGCGCGTCCCCTTTTACTGCTTCAGCTTCTCCAGGAACATCGCTACCGCCCACTGGTAGTAGTCGATGTTGTCTCGCTTGGCGAAGCCGTGACCTTCGTTGAGACCGACGAGGTACCAGACCTCGCCGCCGTTCGCGCGAATCTTCGCGACCAACTGCTCGGACTCCGTCACCGGCACGCGCGGGTCGTTCTGGCCCTGCACGACCAGCATCGGCTTCGTGATCTTTCCCGCGCTGTTGAGCGGCGAGATCTTCTGGAGGAACTCGCGCATCTTCGGGTCGCGCTCGTCACCGTACTCCGGCCGGCGCAGGTCGCGCCGGTACTCCGCCGTGCTCTCGAGGAAAGTGACGAAGTTGCTGACGCCGACGATGTCGATGCCGCCGCGGAGACGATCGTTGTAATGCGTCATCGACGCGAGCGTCATGTAGCCGCCGTAGGAGCCGCCGATCACGACCACGCGCTTCGAATCGAGGTCCGGCTGTGTCGCGATCCAGTCGAGCAGCGCGCCGATGTCCTTGACCGAATCCTCGCGCTTCATTCCGTTGTCGAGCGCAACGTAGGTCTTGCCATAGCCAGTCGAGCCACGCACGTTCGGATGGATCACGGCGTAGCCGAGTTCGACGGCCCACTGCTGCGTCGAGATGCTGAACGTCGGCTGCGTCTGGCTCTCCGGCCCGCCGTGGATGCTGATCAGCACCGGATACGGTCCCGCGCCGGCGGGCTTGTATACCCAGGCAGGAATCTGCCGCGGCTTGCCTTGAAACTGATCAAAAGTCGGGTAATGCACGAGGGTCGGCGCGAGCAGTTTCGTCGCGTCGAGCGGGCCGATCTCGCTTTCCGTCCAGCGCTCGAAGCCGCCGTCCGCGAGGGTCCACACCCAGACGTCGTACGGTTGCCGCGGCGTCTGCATGCTGAAGGCAAGCCGGCGGCTAGCGGGATCGAAGCCGATCGATCCGATCACGCCAAAGGGCAGCTTCGGCGGGATCAGGTCGGCGTGCTGCACGAGGTCCAAGACACCGAGCCGGCTCGCGCCGTCCTCGTTCACCACGTAGGCGAGATAGCGTCCGTCGCGCGAGATCGCGAACTCGTCGATGTCCCATCTCACGTGGTCCGTGAGCGGCGTGACCTTGCCGGTCGCGAGGTCGACATAGCGAAGGGTGAGGAACTCGCTGCCGAGGTCCGACGTGAAATAGAACCCCTTGCCGTCCTTCGAGAAGAGGCCGCCCCCGCGCGCGGCTTTCGTCTTTGATGGCTCGATCTCGCGCTTTTCGCGCGTGGCGGGATCGTAGACATGCAGGTAGCTCTCGTTGACCGAAACGAAGCGCACGAGCGCGAGCGACTTGCCGTCCGGCGACCAGTCGGAGACGTCCCATCCGGTTTCCGCCGCCTCGTAGACCATCGCGGGCGTCATGCGGTCGAGCGGGTCCTCGACGTAGATGTCCGTGTTGACGCCAGTCTTGACGGTCCATGGGAACGCGTACCTCGTACCGTCAGGCGACCACACGCCGGTGCCCGCGCGGCCGCGTCCGTCGGTCAGGCGGATCGGATCCGCGCTCGCGGGGTCGAGATATTCCAGCTGGAAATTCTCGTCGCCGCCGGTATCGCGCGTGTAGGCCATGCCCTTGCGCGCGCCGGTCGGCGACCAGCCGCCACCGTTGACCGGTTCGTCGAAGAACGTGATCTGGCGGCGCGCGCCCATCGGCTTGTCGACGATGTGCAGCTGGTTGGTGTTGCCAAATCGAGTGCTGATCGTAAGCCGCCCGTCCGGCGTCCAGCCCGCGAAAAAGGCGCTCCGCGAAAACTGGTAACGGCGCATCCGCTGCACGAGCTCTTTCGGGATCTCGGGAATTCCCTCGATCGCGAGGTTGCCGCGGGTGACGCGCTCGACTTCGGCCGCGCCGGAATTGAAGGAGACGAGGACTAGGAGAATGATGAGGTTTCGCATGCGCGGATTCTAACCGCCTGACATGCGATCATGTCATCGGAGGACTCATGGCCACCTACAAAGTCGGCTATTTCGTTGGCAGCCTTGCAAAGGCTTCCATCAACCGCAAGCTCGCCAAGGCGTTGATCCGGCTGTCGCCGCCCGGGCTCGAGTTTCAGGAGATCTCTTTCGCGGAGCTGCCGCTCTACAGTTATGACTACGACAAGAGCTTTCCGGAGGTCGCCAAGGCGTTCAAGAGCGCCCTGGAAAATGTCGACGCCGTCCTGTTCGTGACGCCGGAATACAACCGATCGATTCCGGGCGGGCTCAAGAACGCAATCGACTGGGCGAGCCGGCCGCATGGCAGGAATTCGTTGACGCGAAAACCGTCGGCGGTGATCGGCACGTCGCCGGGAAGGGTCGGCACTGCCATTGCGCAGCAGCAACTGCGGAGCGTACTCAGTTTCTGCAACTCGCCGCAGATGAACGCGCCGGAAGCCTATATCCAGTTCACGAAGGACATGATCGACGACGAGGGCGAAGTCGGCGACGAGCCAACGAAGGAGTTCCTGAGGAAATACATGCAGGCGTTCGACGAATTCCTCGCAATGGTTGTCCCATGCCTGAACTCACGTCCAAGCTGACCGATTTCCGGGCGGGCATCACCGCGATCGACGCGGATTACGTCCGCCCGCGCCTCGCGGCTTCACACCTCGTCGTGGACAATGGCCGCGCCGCCTTCGTGGACACGGGCACGACGCATTCGTTGCCGAATCTCCTTGGGGCGCTCGCCGAGAAGGACATCGACCCGGCGGACGTCGACTGGGTGCTCGCGACCCACGTGCACCTCGATCATGCGGGCGGCGCCGGCGCGCTCATGCGGGCGCTGCCGAACGCGCGCTGCGCTGTGCACCCGCGCGGCGCGCGCCATCTCGCCGAGCCCTCGAAGCTGATCGCGGGCTCGATCGCGGTGTACGGCGAGGAGCGTTATCACGAACTCTACGGTGAGATCGTACCGATCGACGAATCGCGGATCTTCGTTCCCGAGGACGGAGCGAAAGTCACGCTCGGAAAGCGCGAATTCGAGCTGATCCACACGCCAGGCCACGCCCTTCACCATTACTGCGTCATTGACCGCGCGCATGAGCTTATCTTCTCGGGCGATACCTTCGGCATCTCGTACCGCGACTTCGACGTCGACGGCCGCGAGTTCATCTTTCCGACGACGACGCCCGTGCACTTCGATCCGGAAGCGCTCGTCAGTTCCGTGGACCGCCTGATGTCGTACCATCCGCGGTCGATCTTCCTGACGCATTACGCCGAGGTGCGGGACCTCCGGCGACTCGCGCGGGAGATGAAGGAACGGGTCGTGGCCTATGCCGACCTTGGCCTCCGCTATCGCGATGCGCCGGCCCGCGCGGGCAAGCTCCGGAACGGCATGTTCGCCATGATGGGGACGTGGCTCGACGCGCACAATTATCCACGCGAGGATGGCGAACGGCACCGTCTGCTCGACGACGACATAGATCTCAATTGCCAGGGCATCGAGTTCTGGCTCGACAGGAAGTGACATGAACGCATTCAAGGCATTCCGGATTCAAGAGCGCGAGGGAAAGATCACCGCGGGCTTCGAGCAGATGTCGGCCGACGCGCTGACGCCGGGCGATGTCCTCATCCGCGTGAAATACTCGAGCATCAATTACAAGGACGCGCTTGCGGCGACCGGTACCGGCAAGATCCTCCGCAAATATCCGCTGAATGGCGGCATCGATCTTTCGGGCGAGGTCGTGAGCTCGACCGATGCGCGGTTCAAGTCCGGCCAGCAGGTTCTCGTCACCGGCTGCGGGCATTCCGAAACGCTCGACGGCGGCTACGCGGAGTACGCGCGCGCCGCAGCCGAGTCCGTGATTCCGCTGCCCGAAGGCTTGAGCGCATTTGATGCGATGGCGCTCGGCACGGCGGGCTTCACCACCGGGCTCGCGATCCACCGCATGGAGCAGAACGGGCAGAAGCCGTCGATGGGGCCGATCGTGGTGACGGGCGCCTCCGGCGGCGTCGGCTCGGTCGCGGTCGACCTGATGTCGAAGCTCGGCTACGAAGTCGTCGCGGTGAGCGGCAAGCCCGAGGCCGATGCGCACCTGAAGTCGCTCGGCGCTGCGAGGATCCTGCGCCGCCAGGAGATCGACCTCGGCAAGCGGCCGCTCGAGACGGCACTGTGGGGCGGCGCGATCGACAACCTCGGCGGGGAGATCCTGACCTGGCTGACGCGGACCGTGGACAACTGGGGCAACATCGTGAGCATCGGCCTGGCCGCGAGTCACAAGCTCGAGACGACGGTGATGCCGTTCATCCTGCGCGGCGTGAGCCTGCTCGGCGTCAATTCTTCCGCCATGCCGCGCGAGGTGCGCGTCGCCATCTGGAAACGTCTCGCGACCGACCTCAAGCCGCGGCATCTCGACAAGCTCGTGACGCGCACGATCGGGTTCGACGAATTGCCGTCCGCGTTCGACGGTTACATCAAGAACCGGGTCCAGGGACGCACGGTCGTCAAGATCGCCTAGGTGGAAGGCGGAATCGAAGCGCGGCTCGCCGCCGGAGTGAGGAGACTCGGCCTCGCGCTCGAGCCGGCCCAGGTCGAGGCGATGCTCGCGCTCGTCGAGGAACTCGCCGACTGGAACACACGCATGAACCTGACCGCCATCAAGGATCCCGCCGAGGTCGTG
The DNA here is from genome assembly GCA_036781365.1 of Steroidobacteraceae bacterium. Classification (GTDB taxonomy): domain Bacteria; phylum Pseudomonadota; class Gammaproteobacteria; order Steroidobacterales; family Steroidobacteraceae; genus SCUD01. Next base: position 352,547 of record DAIQBB010000002.1, read on the forward strand.
GACAAGCACCTGCTCGATTCGCTCGCGGTGCTGCCGCACGTGAAGGGCCTTTCGGTGGCCGACATCGGCACGGGCGCGGGGTTTCCGGGCCTGCCGCTCGCAATCGCGGACCTCGACCGGCGCTACACGCTCGTGGAATCGACCGGAAAGAAGGTCGAATTCCTGCGCCATGCAGTCGCCATGCTCCGCCTGCCGAACGTGGAAGTGGTTCGGGGGCGGGCCGAGGCCCTCAAACCGTCGCAACTTTTCGACAGCGTGATTTCAAGGGCCCTCGGCTCGCTTGCAGACTTCGTGCGCGTGGCCGGGCACCTGGCGGCGCGGGGCGGGAGGCTCCTGGCGATGAAGGGGCGCGTGCCCGAAGATGAGCTGAAGACCCTCCCGTCCGGGTGGAAGGCCCTTGTAGTCCACCCGATCCGGGTGCCAGGGCTGGACGCCGAGCGTTGTCTCGTCGAACTTGGTAGGGTTTGATTTGATGAAGCGGATCATCGCGGTCGCGAACCAGAAAGGCGGAGTCGGCAAGACGACCACGGCCGTGAACCTCTCCGCCTCGCTCGCGGCGGTCAAGCGGCGGGTGCTCCTCATCGACCTCGATCCCCAGGGCAATGCCACCATGGGCTGCGGCGTCGACAAGCGGGAGCTCGAACGCTCGGCGACCGACGTGCTGCTCGGCGACTGCAACATCGTGGACGCGATCGTGACGATCGAGGGCGCAGGTTTCGACCTCCTGCCCTCGAACCAGGACCTGACGGCTGCGGAAGTGCGGCTTCTCACGATGTTGGCGGGCCGCGAGCATCGCCTCGAGCGGGCCTTGCAGCCCGTGCGCGACCGCTACGACATCATGATCATCGACTGCCCGCCGGCGCTCAACATCCTGACCGTGAATGCAATGACCGCCGCGGATTCCGTGCTGATTCCAATGCAGTGCGAGTACTACGCGCTCGAGGGGCTTTCCGGGCTCGTCAGCACGATCGAACAGATCCGCGATTCCGTGAATCCGAAGCTCGAAATCGAGGGAATTCTCCGCACGATGTTCGATCCGAGGAACAACCTCTCGAACGACGTCGCGGCCCAGCTCATCGAACATTTCGGCGACCGCGTGTTCCGCACGATCATCCCGCGGAACGTGCGCCTGGCCGAGGCGCCGTCCTTCGGCGTGCCCGCGATGTTCCACGACAAGGATTCGCGCGGCGCGCTCGCTTACCTCGCGCTCGCGGGCGAGATGATCCGCCGGGCGGAAGACCCCGAAGGCCTGCTGGATGTCGTGGAGCCCGCGGCCGAAGTGATCGAAGAGTCGCCCGTGGTCGAAGCGGCCACGGAGGCGCCGGATGAAGTGGCCGAGCCGGAACCAGAGCTAGAGCAAGAACCCGAGGAGCTGGCCGAGGAATCTTCGGTACCGCCCGCCAACGTCCCCTACATCAAAGGGGACACCCACTTCTGAAAGTGACCGTCCCCTCTAAAGGGGACGCGCCCCTCTAGAGGTGCGCGTCCCCTTTAAAGGTGCGCGTCCCCTTTGAGCGTCCCGGTTCCGGGACGGCGTCCGTTCCAGGTGTCCCATGACCGGGATGTTCGCGTCCGGCGGACACCAACGGTCGAGGACGCGCCAATCCACGGAATGACTATAAAATCCGCAACATCAATAGGTTACGTTTAATCAAACCAAGTTGGCACGGTCCTTGCTCTATCTACATCAGGAAGCGGCGAATGCCGCATTGAAACCAAGATGAGGAGAGAGCCATGAAGACCTTGTCCAATCGCAACACCGGGATCGCAGCGTTCGCGGCGGTCGTGATTGTCGGGCTCACCGGCCTGACGCTGGACCGCGCCCACAATGCCGCGCTGCCGCAGGGCGTGATCGAAATCGGCACGCTCGAAACCCAGATGGTCGGCGACCTGGCGATCGCGTCGCTGCCGGCCGTCAACGTGATCGGGGCGCGCGACGTGCAGCTCGCTGACGTCGCCGTCCATGCCGAACCGCAGGGCTGAGGCCGCCACGGCCATGGGCCGTGACGACTCACCCGCGGACGCCCAGATCACGCGCGCGTTCATTGCCGTGGCGCTCGGATTGATGCTGGCCTTCTGGGTGCTCCGCCCTGCCTGCGTCGATCCGGGTGTCCGCGCGTTGCCCCCCGAGCTTCGCTTGCTCGCCGACATTTCGTTCCTGGTGACCTGATGGACCGTCCGCGCATCAAGGAAGCGTTCAAGCACCGCAAGTTCGCCTGGGCGGCGGGCATATTCCTTGCGGTCACCGGCGTCGCGTTCGGCATCGCGAGGCTCGAGCCCGGCGCGCCCTCGGTTGCGCGCGAGCAGCTCTACCTCGATGAAGTGAAGGAAGGCACGCTCGAGCGGAAGGTCCGCGGCCCAGGCGTCCTGCAGCCGCGCGAAGCGCGCTGGCTCTCGACGCGCGTGGATGCACGCGTCGACCGCGTACTCGTGCGCGCAGGCGAGACCGTCGAGCCCGAGACCGTCATCGTCCAGTTGTCGAATCCCGAAGTCGAGCGTGCGGCCGATGCCGCGACGCTAGAAATCGCCGCCGCCCGCGCCGAGTTCGCAGCCGCGCGGCTCGAGTTGGAAAGCCAGCGCCTGGATCGGCGATCCTCCCTCGCCGAGGCGCGCGCGACCGCGGAGTCGGCGCGCCTCCAGGCGGTGGCTGAACAGCGCGCATACGAGATGCAGGCCGTTTCCGAACTCCAGTACTTGCGCTCGAAGATCCTCGCCACACAGCTCGGCGAGCGCGCCAAGATCGAGGAGCAGCGCCTCGCCGCCCTCGATGCCGCCGTCGGCGCCCAGCTCGAAGCGCGGCTTGCGCGCCTGCGCCAGCTCGAGCGCGCAGCCGAGGAACGGCGCCTTGCTTCCGACTCCCTCCAGGTCCGCGCAGGGCTCGCCGGCGTAGTCCAGAGCGTTCCGGTCCAGGAAGGCCAGCAGCTCGCGCCAGGCGCAAACGTGGCCCGAGTTGCCAAGCCCGGCACGCTCTATGCCGAGCTTCGCATCCCGGAGCTCGACGCCCGCGACCTCGCGGCCGGCCAGCCGGCGGTGATCGACATGCGCGACCGCTTGGTCCGCGGCCGCGTCATCCGCGTGGACCCGGCCGTGACGGCGGGCGCGGTCAAGGTCGAGATCGAATTCGACGAGGCATTGCCCTCGCAGGCGCGCGCCGACCTCTCCGTCGACGGCACGATCGCGATCGAGACCCTGCATAACGTGCGCTACGTCGGCCGCCCGGTCGGCGCGCAGTCGGAGTCGGAAACCACGGTGTTCCGCGCGAAGGCCGGTGACAACGTCGCCGAGCGCGTGCAGGTCAAGTTCGGGAAGGCGTCCGTGAACCAGATCGTCGTCCTCGAGGGCCTCGAGGCCGGCGACATCGTGGCGCTCGCGGATACGACGCAGTGGTCGGGCAAGGACCGACTGGTCATCGACTGATTCAATAACGGAGCAACAAGATGCAGGAACAAGCCATGATCAGCCTCGCGGGCGTCACCAAGGTGTTTTACACCGACGACCTCGAGACGCACGCGCTCGACGGCATCCACCTCGATGTCGCGAAGGGCGAGTTCCTTTCTATCTCCGGGCCCTCAGGCTGCGGCAAGTCGACGCTGCTTGCGCTGCTTGGTCTCCTCGACTCGGCGACCGAGGGCAAGTACCTGCTGAACGGCCAGGACGTCACCACGCTCGTGCCCGCAGCTCGCGCCAAAGTCAGGAACGAGCGTATCGGATTCATCTTTCAGGCCTTCAACCTGATCGGCGACCTGACGGTGCTGCAAAACGTCGAGCTGCCGTTGACCTATCGCGTGGGCATGAGCACCGACGAGCGCCATAAGGCGGCGCTGCACGCGCTCGAACGCGTCGGCATGTCGCACCGCGTGAACCATCACCCGGCGCAGCTCTCGGGCGGCCAGCAGCAGCGCGTCGCCGTCGCCCGCGCTTTGGCAGGGCGGCCCTCCATTCTCCTCGCCGACGAGCCGACCGGGAACCTCGACTCTCGGAACGGCGAGGCCGTCATGAACCTGTTGCGCGAGCTGCACCGCGAAGGCGCGACGATCTGCATGGTTACGCACGATCCGCGCTATGCGGATTACGCCGACCGCAAGGTCCAGCTCTTCGACGGCCGCGTCGTCGACGAGAGCACGCTGATCGACCTGTCGTCGCGTCGCGCGGCCAAGGCCTGAGGTTTAACCATGCGCGCATTCATCGAGGAATTGAAAGCGGCCGTCACGGGCCTCGCCCGCGCGCCGGGTTTCACAGCGCTCGCCGCGGGCGTGCTGGGGCTCGGCCTCGGCGCCGTGATCTTCATGTACGGCGTCGCGGACACGCTCATGATGAAGCCGCCGCCGTACCCCAACGCGGACCGGATCTACACGATCATCACGATCGGCGGCCAGGCGCCCGACGACTACGACCAGAGCATGCTGCCGGCCGACTACCTGAAGGTGCGGGAGGCAGTGACGCAGTTCGACGCCATCGGCGGCGTCTATGTTGGCACCACGTATCTCACCGGCCACGGCGAGGCGGAGCGCTATGACGGCGGCTTCGCCGACGGCCACGTGTTCGACGTAACCGGCGTCGCGCCCGAGCTCGGGCGCACCATCCTCCCGCGCGACACGATCGAAGGCGCGGCGCCGGTGGTCGTCCTTGCCCACGAGCTGTGGAAGGAGCGCTTCGGCGCGGACCCCGGCGTCATCGGCGACATGGTGCGCGTGAACGGCAAGTCCTCGGAAGTGATTGGCGTCATGCCCAAGGGCTATTCCTTCCCCAGCAAGGCCTCCCTGTGGGTCGCGAATCAGCAGGACCCGACGCGCGTGGAGCGCCTCAAGGGCATCGACGTACAGGTTTTCGGCCGCCTGCGCGACGGCGCGACGCCCGACATGGCGCAGGAGGAACTCGCCCCGGTCGCCGGCGCCATCAAGGCCGAAGTCGGCCAGCAGGCCTTCAACGGCCACTTCGAGGTCGTGTCGGTGGCGGCCGGGTTCATTGGCCACGAGGGCGGGACGCTCATCATGACGCTCCTGGTTGCGGTCGGCCTCGTGCTGCTGATCGCCTGCGCGAACGTCTCTAACCTTCTGCTCGCGCGCTCGGCCTACCGCGTCCGCGAGACGACGGTGCGCTCGGCGCTCGGCGCCTCGCGCAGCCGGCTGGTCCTGCACATGCTCGCGGAGGGCTTCGTGATCAGCGCGATCGCGACCGCGCTCGGTCTCCTGCTCGCGTCCATTGCGCTCGACGGCATGCAGCTCGCGGTGTTCAAGCTCATGGACGACAGCCCAACCTGGTGGCGCTTCGAGGTGGACGCGCGCGCGGCTGCGGTCGCCGTCGGCGCCGCCTTCCTCTCGACGCTGCTCGCGGGCCTGCCCGCGGCCATCCGCGCGTCGCGGCCCTCGCTCGACTCGTTGCTGCGCGACGGCGGGCGGACGGGCACGGGGCTCGCCATCGGGCGCATCGCCTGGGGACTCGTCGTGTTCGAGGTCGCCCTCGCCTGCCTGCTGCTCGGCGTCTCGGCGCTCATGACCAAGAGCGTGCTGTCGGCGACGTCTTCCGAGGTCGGTGTCGAGACGGACGACCTCATGACGGCGCGCGTCGGCCTGACGAACGGCACGTACATGGAGGAGGCGGACCAGATCCGCTTCTGGGAGACGCTGCTGAGCCGCATCCAGGCACAGCCCGGCATCCAGGCGGTGGCCGTGTCGACCTCGCTGCCCGGCCACGGCACCGGCGACGGCCCGGTGTCCATCGAGGGCCGCGACTACGGCGACGACTCGACCAAGCCTTTCGTCAACGGCACGCTGGTGAGCCCGTCCTACTTCGAGACCTACCGCATCGCCCCGACGCAGGGACGGGTCTTTGACAGCCGCGACATCGAGGGCTCGGTCCCGGTCGTCGTGATCAACGAGTTCATGGCGAAGAGCCTGTTCCCCGACGAGTCGCCGCTCGGCAAGCGCATCAAGTTCGACATCTCGAAAGACCAGGAGTGGAACACGATCATCGGCGTGGTGCCGAACGTCGTCATGGACGAGGACGGCGTGATCGACGAGGGGATCTACAGGACGCTGGTCCAGGGGCCGGAGCGCTTCATGAGCATCACGGTCCGCGGCGAGGGCGACCCGCGCAGCCTCATCGGCGGCGTGCGCACGGCGCTTGCGCAGACGGATCCCGACCTCGCACTGTACTGGCTCCGGACCTTCGACGAGTCGCGCATGGTCAGCACGGCAGGATTCCGGATCATCGGCACGATGTTCGCGGTGTTCGCGGGCGTCGCACTGGTGCTCGCGGCGGCTGGGCTCTTCGGAGTGCTTGCCTTCCACGTCGGCCAGCGCACGCGCGAGATCGGCGTGCGTCGCGCACTCGGCGCCGACAACCGCCGCATCCTGCTCATGATCTTGCGCGCGAGCGGCGTGCAGATCCTGCTCGGCGTCGCCATCGGCATGGCACTGCTGCCGCTCATGGGCCGCGGCCTCGGGGACGTGCTGGGCGATGTGAGCCCCTACGACCCGGCCATCTACGCCATGGTCGTCGGCATGATGATCTTGGTCGCGATCGCTGCAACCCTGACGCCGACGCGGCGCGCGCTGCGCGTGGATCCAGCGGCGGCATTGCGCTACGAGTGAGGGCCATGCACGATCCGGCCTGATGCAACCGCGCATACTCGTTGCGGATGACCAGGCGGACATCCTCTCTGCGCTGAAGCTCCTGCTGAAGCGGGAGGGATTCGAGGTCGCGACGGCGACCTCGCCCGCCGGCGTGCTCGACATCACTGCGCGCGAGCACGTCGATGTCGCGCTCGTCGACCTCAACTACTCGCGCGACACGACGTCCGGCGACGAGGGCGTCGCCCTGGTCGACCAGCTTCACCGGCTCCATCCCGAATTGCCGGTCGTCGTCATGACCGCCTGGGCGACCGTCGAAGTCGCGGTGAAGGCAATGCGCCAGGGCGCCAACGACTTTCTCGAGAAGCCCTGGAACAACCAGCGGCTTCTCAGCGTGCTGCGCAACCAGGTGCAGCTCGCCGAGGCGCGCCAGCGCGGGCGGCGGCTCGCGGACGAGAACGCGATCCTCCGCGCCAGCGACGGCACCAATCTGGTTGCGACCTCGCGGCCGATGCAGGATGTCGTTCGCCTCGCGCGTCAGGTCGCCTCGTCGAAAGCGAGCGTGCTGATCACCGGCGAGCCCGGCACCGGCAAGAGCCTGCTCGCGAAGCTGATCCACGACTGGTCGGACCGGGCGGAGCGATCCTTCATCTCGGTCAATGCCGGCGGCCTGCCCGAAAGCGTGTTCGAGAGCGAGATGTTCGGGCATGTGAAGGGCGCCTTCACCGATGCGAAATCCGATCGCGGCGGCCGGTTCGAGCTCGCGGACGGCGGCACGCTCTTTCTCGACGAGATCGGCAACGTCCCGCCGGCGCAGCAGGCGCGGCTCTTGCGCGCGCTCGAGACCGGCGAGTTCGAGAGGGTCGGCTCCTCGCGCACGCAGCGCGCGGACGTGCGCGTCGTCTCCGCGACGAACGCCGACCTCGCCGCGATGATCCGCGACGGCCGCTTCCGCGAGGACCTGCTGTTTCGCATCAACACGGTCGAGATCCGGATTCCGCCGCTCCGCGAGCGGCGCGAGGAGATTCTGGAACTCGCGACCGCCCAACTGGAGCGCAAGACCGCGCAGTACGGCCGCGACGTCAGGGGCTTCGATGCTGCCGCGCTCGCGGCGCTCCAGCAATACGCCTGGCCCGGCAACGTGCGCGAACTAAACAGCGTGGTCGAGCGGAGCCTGCTGCTCGCAAACGGCCCGGAAGTCGGAGTCGCGGACCTGCGGCTTTCGGCCGGCAAGGCCGGACCACCCTCGCTCGAAGAAATGAGCCTCGAAGACGCAGAGCGCGCGCTGATCCGTTCTGCGATCAGGCGGAACGGCGGCAGCGTGCCGGCAGCCGCCGACGCGCTCGGGCTGTCGCGGAGCGCGATGTATCGCCGGCTCGAAAAGCTGGGGCTTAAGCCGGACGAGCTTCAGTAGGCTGCGCCGGAATCGATCGTGATGTGGGATGATGCTGCACTCGACGCACCGGGTGCACAGGCACGCATTTCATAAGCAGGAGAGGAATGACATGAATATTCTTTGCGCCGCCATGGTCGCCGCCGCCATGCTGGTCGGCCAGGCAGCTCTCGCACAGGACAAGTCCGCAAACAACATGGAAATCGTCCTGGAGAAGCTCCGGGCAGACAAGAAACTCCTGGTCGCTTCCAACATGGACATGTCCGAACAGGAAGCCACGGGCTTCTGGCCGGTTTACGACGCCTACCAGAAGGAACTGGCAGCGATCAACGTCCGGATCAAGAAGACGATCGACAGCTACGCGGCTTCGTACAACCAGGGCGCGGTCTCCGACGAGATGGCAAAGACGCTGATCAAGGAAGTGCACGCGATCGAGGCATCGGAGCTCGAGTTGAAGCGGTCGTACGTTTCGAAGTTCGAGAAGGTTCTGCCCACTGCGAAGGTGGCGCGTTACTACCAGATCGAGAGCAAGATGCGTGCGGCCATCAAGTACGAGCTGGCCAACGCCATTCCCCTGGTGAAGTGAAGCCTCACGGCGCAGCACAGCCCTGTGCTGCGCCGTACGGTCCGGCAGGCCGCAAGCTGGCGCCCTGTCAGCTGAACGCGCAAACTTCCGCGGCGTGGCCGAAGAAACAGAAGTTCGACAGCCCCTGCGAACCCGCCGGGTAACGCGCCGCCGCGGCCTGCCGTTCCAGTCGCGAGTCGTCGTGCTCGCGCTCGCGGGCGGCCTGCCGGCGCTCATCACGGCCTTCATCCTGCTGCGCGACGCGCCGATCGCGGATTCGGTGTTTCGGCTGATCGTCGTCGTGTTGATCGGCGTGTGGGTCGGGTTCGCGGTCGCCGTCCACCATGCGACCGTCGAGCCGATGCGCTCGATCGCGAACCTGCTCGAGGCGCTGCGCGGGGGCGACTACGCGATCCGCGGAAGGCACGGCAAGAAGGGCGATGCGCTCGGTGACATCGTGCTCGAATCGAACCGGCTCGGCGCGACGCTGCGCTCGCAGCGATTCGAGGCCTTGGAGGCTTCCGCGCTTCTCAACAAGGTGCTGGCCGAGATCGACGTGGCCGTGCTCGCCTTTGACGGTGAGGACCGGATCCGGCTGACGAACCGCGCGGCGGGCGAGTTGCTGCGCCGCCATCCGGATGCGCTGATGGGACTGTCCGCTTCTGAGATCGGCCTGCACGACCTGCTCGAAGGACCGACGGTCTCGAACGAATCGCACACCTTCCCGGGCCGCGCCGGCCGCTGGCAGATCATGCGGGAGGTATTCCACGAAGGCGGTCGGCAATTCCGCCTGCTGGTGGTGACCGATCTCAGCCAGGCGCTCCGGGACGAGGAGCGGCGCGCCTGGCGGCGATTGATCCGCGTCATTTGGCATGAGCTCAACAACTCCCTCGCCCCGATCAAGTCCGTGATCGAGACGAGCCGCGATGCGCTGGCCGCGGGCTCGCCGGACAAGGTGGAGCGCGAGGAACTGGCCCATAACCTCGCCCTGGTTGCGGAGCGGGCCGAGTCGCTGCGGCGTTTCCTGTCTCGTTACAGCGAGCTCGCTCGCCTGCCCGAGCCGACGATCGTGGATTGCGATGTCGGCACGCTGCTCCGGCAAGTCGCCGCGGTCCAGCCGTCTGGGCGGGTGCGCTTCTCCGCCGGCGATGGCCTCAACCTCCGCGGTGACCCGGACCAGTTGCAGCAAGCCCTGATCAACCTCGTGCGAAACGCCGTCGAGGCGACGCAAGAGGGAGCCGCGCCGGTTGAGCTCCGGGCGATCCGCGGAAAGGACAGCGTCGTGTTCGAGGTGGAGGACAGCGGCCCCGGAGTTGCCAATCCCGACAACCTGTTCGTGCCCTTCTTCACGACCAAGCCCGGCGGTAGCGGCATCGGCCTCGTGCTCGCGCGCCAGGTTGCCGAGGGCCACGGCGGCACGCTGTCGCTGCGAAACCGCGACGGCGTCTCCGGCTGCATCGCCCGCCTCGTCATCCCCACTTGAAGGGGACGCGCCCCTTCATAAAAGGGGACGTTCACCTATTCCTTCGGTCCTTCGGGAATAGGTGAACGTCCCCTTTTATGAACGTACACTCGTGCCATACGGAGCCGGGAATGAACCTAATGAGCGACAAGAAGCGCGGCCTGGGGCGCGGTCTCGAAGCCCTGCTCGGCGAGGCCAGGCCGCGGCCGGAGCCGGGTATGCCGCCGGCCCGCGAACAGCTCATGCAGATCCCCGTGGACCTCCTGTCCCGCGGCAAATACCAGCCGCGCGTGGACATGCGCGAGGAATCGCTCGCGGACCTGGCGGACTCCATCAAGGCACAGGGCGTCATCCAGCCGATCGTCGTGCGGCCTGCGGGCACTCAGGCTGTCGGCGAGCCGCAGCGCTATGAGATCGTCGCCGGCGAGCGCCGCTGGCGCGCCGCGCAGATGGCGGGCCTGCACGAGATACCGGCCGTGTTGCGCCGCATCGACGACGAGCACGCCGTCGCGCTCGCCCTCATCGAGAACATCCAACGCGAGGACCTGAACCCGCTCGAAGAAGCGCTCGCGCTCTCGCGGCTTATCACGGAATTCAAGCTGACGCACCAGCAGACGGCCGAAGCCGTCGGCCGTTCGCGCGCGGCCGTGTCGAACCTGCTGCGCCTGCTCGAGCTCCCGCAGGCCATCCGCCCATACATCGAGAAGCGCGAGCTGGAAATGGGCCACGCGCGCGCGTTGCTCGGGCTCAGCAACCCGCGACAGATGGCCGAGGTCGGTGCGCTCGTCGCCAAGAAGGGTTTGTCCGTCCGCGAGACCGAAGCGCTCGTGCGCCGTCTCGTTGCGCACGCCAACCAAGCCAAGGGCGGCCAGCCTGGCCGTTCGCGCTCGAAGGACCCGGACATCCAGCGGCTGGAAAACGATCTCGCCGACAAGCTCGGCGCGACGGTCGAGCTTCAGCACGCGACCACGGGCAAGGGCCGGCTGATCATCAGCTATCACAGCCTCGACGAACTCGACGGAATACTCGCGCACATCAGCTGATTCAGGGGAGGACTCGATACATGGAAACGCATTGGAACCGGTGCGGCCGCGCGATGGCGATCGCGTCGCTCGCTCTTTTCATGTTCGCGCCGGCGCAGGCCGAGGATCCCGCGACGGGCGTGCTCTGGGAGACGACGGCGCAGGCGTCGGTCCCCGGCATGCCGGTCCAGATGCCGGCCTACACCGCCAAGTATTGCTCGAAGGAGGAGTGGACCCAGCCACCGGCGACGAGCCAGGACTCCTCGCAGAATTGCCGTCACACGAGCTTCGAACAGACGCCGACGAAGGTGACCTGGACGATGACTTGCGACAACCCGCCGATGACGGGCGATGGCGAGATCACCTTCAACGGCGCGGATGCCTATTCGGGCTTCGTGAACATGCACGCCGAGCAGATGAACATGCGGATCAACCTGTCCGGCAAGAAGATCGGGACCTGCGATAACCCCGAATAGCCGCCTGTTAAAGGGGACGCGCACCTTTAAAGGTGACCGTCCCCTCTAAAGGGGACGCGCACCTTTAAAGGTGACCGTCCCCTTTGAATAGATTCCCTTAAGTGGGATTCAGATAGTCGGTTTGTTCCTTTGACCCGGCCTCTTCAAAGTAGCCACACAGAAATCAGGTGGCGAAATGGAAACAAAGGACAGGGTCATGAACAGCAGCAACATATTCAGGCTCCAGGGCGCATTCAGTGCAGTCCTCGCAGCCATGATCGTCGGCGTCAGCGGCCTCGCGATCGACAAGGGACATATTGCGGCGGCCCCGGCCGGGGTCGTCGAAGTCGGTGAGTTGAGCCCTGTGGACGTATTGCCGGAGATGGCGTCCATGCCGGCGGTCATCGTCAGCGCCCCCCGCCTGGCGATGGCCGACCGGCCGGAGAGGATCTGACCATGCGCAACATCTTTCACGAAATCCTCGCGCGGTACCTGGACTCCGATCAGCACGGTTTCGACACCACGCCCCGGGAGCTGTGGCCTTCGGAGCGCTTCGAGTACCAACTGCACATCGGCCACGGCGCCGCCGGGCTCGCCGCGGAATCCACGAAACGTCGTGCGGCCCGCAGTGAGCTTGAACCCCAAAATTGACCCACTCGGCCGCCGGGGACCGCCGCGGGCCGTAACGCTCAGGCCCGCGACGCCCGGCGAACTCGAGCTTCTCCAACACTGGCATCGACAACCCCATGTCATTGCGGCGGCCGGCGAGGACTGGGGCTGGAAAAAGGAGCTTTCCCGCGATCCGGACTGGCGCGAGCAGTTCATCGCCGAAGTCGGCGGCCACCCCATCGGATTCCTGCAGATCATCGACCCTTCCCGCGAGGACTCGCGGTACTGGGGCTGCATCTCCGAGGGCCACCGGGCCATCGACATCTGGATCGGGGACGAGGACTACATCGGCAAGGGTTACGGCGAGCAGATGATGGAATTCGCCATCGCGCGGGCCTTCGCCGACCCGACAGTTGACGCCATCCTGGTCGATCCCCGCGACCGCAACACCCGGGCCCATCGCTTCTACGAGCGCCTGGGATTCGAATATGTCGTGGAGCGTCAGTTCGGAGAAGACAGCTGTTTCGTCTATCGCCTGATCCGTCCCGCGGACACCCGCGGGCACGCGTAAACCCGCATATAAACTGGGGTTTTCCCGCCTCCCCGCGGTTGTGCCCGTAGCCTCCGCCCCTCTATAATGCCGCCGGTTTTGGCCGCCCTGCGGCTTGCTTGCTGCGCGTGAATACGCCACGGACCGCCCGCAGGGCCACGTGGCGTTTTTGTTGCCCGAGACTGGTAAATGAAAACCGTCCGCAACATCCTGCTCACGCAGCTCGGGGCCGCCGTGGTGCTCGCCGCGATCGTCTGGATCGGGCTTGGTTCCGGCCGGGCCGTCCCCACCCTGTTGGGTGGATTGATCGGCGTCGTGCCGAACGCATTTCTGGCGGCGAGAGTGATGTCGCCGCGGGCCGGGAGCAGCGCGAGAAGCCTGCTGGCGGCCGGATGGCTGGGCGAGATTGGCAAGCTCGTGATCGCGGCGGTCCTGTTTGCCGCAGTGTTCATGACCTTGAAGCCGCTGCACCCGGAGTTCCTTTTCGCCGGGTACATCGCGACGATCCTGGCCCTGCCGGTGGGATTGCTGTTCGACGGGAGACGCTCTTAGATCATGGCGGAAACGGGTCATTCGGCTGGCGAGTACATCAGTCACCACCTCCAGAACCTGACCGTCTGCAAGAAGGGCGGCGAGTGGATCTGGAACGAATGCCACGGTAATTTCTTCGCGCTGAACGTCGACTCGATGTTCTTCGCGATCGCCCTCGGGGTCCTCCTCATCTGGTTCTTCGGCCGCGTTGCGAAGAAGGCGACGACCGGCGCCCCGAACCGCACCCAGGCCGCGGTCGAGATGATCGTCGGCTTCGTGGACCAGAGCGTCCGCGAGACCTTCCACGGCACCAACCGCGTAATCGCGCCGCTCGCCCTCACCTTGTTCATGTGGATCTTCCTCATGAACCTGATGGACCTGATCCCCGTCGACTGGCTGCCGTGGGCCGCGAAGCAGGCCGGCATCCCGTACCTGCGCGTCGTCCCCACGACGGACGTCAACGTCACTTTCGCGATGGCGATCGGCGTCTTCATCCTGACCATCTACTACAGCATCAAGATCAAGGGCGTCGGCGGCTTCACCAGGGAGCTGACGCTCACGCCCTTCAATCACTGGGCGGCGATCCCCTTCAACTTCGTGCTCGAGAGCGTTTCGCTGGTCGCGAAGCCGCTTTCGCTCTCATTGCGGCTCTTCGGCAACCTTTACGCCGGCGAACTGATCTTCATGCTGATCGCGCTGCTCGGCATCTACCAGCTGCCGCTGCACTTCGCATGGGCCGTGTTCCACATTCTGATCATCGTGCTGCAGGCGTTCATCTTCATGATGTTGACGATCGTGTACCTCAGCATGGCGCATGAGCATCACTAAGGTTTTTCGACCAGGAGAAGTTAGATGGAAACTGTGATTGGATTTACCGCGATTGCTGTCGCAATCCTCATCGGCATGGGCGCACTCGGCGTCGGCATCGGCATGGGCCTGCTCGGTGGCCGCTTCCTCGAAGGCGCGGCGCGCCAGCCGGAGCTCGCCCCGATGCTGCAGGTGAAGATGTTCATCGTCGTGGCGCTGCTCGACGCGGTCGCGATGATCGGCGTGGGCGTCGCGCTCTTCTTCGCATTCGCCAACCCGTTCGTCGGGCAGCTGCAGCAGGCGACCGGCGCCGGCGGCTGATCACGGGAGAAGTTCGATGGATTTCAATCTGACCCTGATCGGGCAGACGATCGCCATGATCGTCTTCGTGTGGTTTGTCATGGCGAAGATCTGGCCGCCCGTCATGGCTGCCCTGGACCAGCGCCGCAAGGAAATCGCCGACGGCATCGCCGCGGGCGAGAAGGGCCAGAAGGAACTGGCCGACGCGCGGCATGGCTCGGATGCGATCCTGACCGAAGCGCGGCAGAAGGCCGTGCAGGTCGTGGATATCGCCCACAAGCGCTCGAACGAGCTGGTGGGCGAGGCCAAGAACCTGGCGGTCACCGAGAGCGAGCGCATCGTGTCGGCCGCCCGCGGCGAGGCCGCGAACGAGAAGACGCGCGCGCGCGATGCACTCCGCAAGGAAGTCGCGGCGCTGGCCCTCGCCGGCGCGACGAAAGTGCTCGGCCGCGAAGTGGACGCGAAGTCCCACGCGGCACTCCTCGACGAGCTGGCCGCGGAACTCGAGAAGCAGGCGCCGCAGCATGGCTGATCGCGCGACCATTGCAAGGCCCTACGCGCGGGCGGCGTTTGCCCATGCGCAGGCGTCGAAGGACCTGGCCGGCTGGTCGAAGCTGCTGGGCGCGGCGGCCGAAGGCGCCGCGGATTCCCGCGTCGCACGTCTGATCGGCAATCCGCATGTCACGGGCGAGGAGCTCGTGGATCTCCTGGGCGGGTTGTCCGGCAAGGCAGGCGGCGACGGTGGCCGCAACTTCCTGAGGGCGCTGGCGGCTAATCGCCGTCTCGCGCTCCTGCCGTATATCGCGGCGCAGTTCGAGACACTGCGCGCCGAGGTCGAGAACGTCGTGGACGTCGAAGTCATCGCGGCCCAGAAAATCGCGGCGCCGCAGGAAAAGAAACTGGCCGCAGCATTGAAGAAGCGTCTCGGCCGCGAGGTGCGCATGCACACCCGGATCGACGGGACGCTTCTCGGCGGCGCCATCGTGCGCGCCGGGGATCTCGTGATCGACGGATCGCTGAAGGGCCGCCTCGAACGGCTCGGCTCGGCGCTACAGAATCAGTAAGGAAAGCGGATATGTCCATCAAGGCATCTGAAATCAGCGACCTGATCCAGGCACGGATCAAGAACTTCGACGCGGCGACCGAAGCGCGAAACGTCGGCACCGTGGTCTCCGTGACCGACGGCATCTGCCGCGTGCACGGCCTCGCGGACGTCGCCTACGGCGAAATGGTCGAGTTCCCGGACAACACCTTCGGCCTCGCGCTCAACCTGGAACAGGATTCCGTTGGCTGCGTGGTGCTCGGCGAGTACCGCCACATCGGCGAGGGCGCGACGGTCAAGACGACCGGCCGCATCCTCGAAGTACCGGTCGGCTCCGAGATGCTCGGCCGCGTGGTGGACGCGCTCGGCAACCCGCTCGACGGCAAGGGCCCGATCAAGGCCGCCAAGCGCTCGCCGATCGAGCGCGTCGCGCCGGGCGTGATCTGGAGAAAGAGCGTCGGCCAGCCGGTGCAGACCGGCCTCAAGGCCATCGACTCGATGGTGCCGATCGGCCGCGGCCAGCGCGAGCTGATCATCGGCGACCGCCAGACCGGCAAGACCGCGCTTGCGATCGACACGATCATCAACCAGAAGGCCACGGGCGTTAAATGCATCTACGTCGCGATCGGCCAGAAGCAGAGCTCGATCGCGAACGTGGTCCGCAAGCTCGAGGAGCACGGCGCGATGGCGCACACGATCATCGTGTCGGCCTCGGCCTCGTCGCCCGCCTCGATGCAGTACATCGCGCCGTATTCGGGCTGTGCCATGGGCGAATACTTCATGGACAAGGGTGAGGACGCGCTGATCGTTTATGACGACCTGACCAAGCAGGCCTGGGCGTATCGCCAGATCTCGTTGCTGCTCCGCCGTCCGCCGGGCCGCGAAGCCTATCCGGGCGACGTATTCTACCTGCACTCGCGCCTGCTCGAGCGCTCGGCGCGCGTCTCGACCGAGTACGTCGAGAAGATCAGCGGCGGCAAGATCAAGGGCAAGACGGGCTCTCTGACGGGGCTCCCGATCATCGAGACGCAGGCGGGCGACGTGACCGCGTTCGTGCCGACGAACGTCATCTCGATCACCGACGGCCAGATCTTTCTCGAAACCAACCTCTTCAACGCCGGCATCCGGCCGGCGATGAACGCGGGCATCTCGGTGTCCCGAGTCGGCGGCGCGGCCCAGACCGGCGTCATCAAGAAGCTGGGCGGCGGCATCCGCCTCGCGCTCGCGCAGTTCCGCGAACTCGCGGCGTTCTCGCAGTTCGCCTCCGACCTCGACGAAGCCACCCGCAAGCAGCTCGAGCGCGGCGAGCGCGTGACGGAGCTGATGAAGCAGAAGCAGTACGCACCGATGTCGGTCGCGGAGCAGGCGCTCTCCATCTATGCCGTCAACAACGGCTACATGGACAAGGTGGACAAGAAGAGGATCGTGGCATTCGAGGAGGCGCTCCAGGCCTACGCGAAGACCCGGCACGCGGCCTTCCTGAAGCAGGTCAACGACAAGCCCGAGCTCAGCAAGGAAGTCGAGGCTGGGTTCAAGAAAGTCTGCGACGACTTCGCTGCGACCGGAGCCTATTGATCCCATGGCCGGCACGAAAGAAATCCGGGTCAAGATCGCGAGCATCAAGAGCACGCAGAAGATCACCAGGGCCATGGAAATGGTCGCTGTCAGCAAGATGCGGCGCGCGCAGGAGCGCATGCGCGCGGCTCAGCCCTACGCGGACCGGATCCGGAACGTGATCGGGCACCTGCGCCTTGCAAATCCAAACTCCCGGCACCCCTATCTGGTCGAACGCGAGGTCAAGGCGGTCGGCATCATCGTCGTGAGCACCGACCGCGGACTCTGCGGCTCGCTGAACGTCAACGTGTTCAAGCAGGCGCTGAACGCGACGCGCGAGTGGCAGGACCAAGGCGTCGAGGTGCACCTCGGCCTGATCGGAAGCAAGGCGCTGCAGTACTTCCGCCGGCTCAAGCTGCCGATCGTCGCGTCCATCGTGAACATCGGCGACAAGCCGCGCATGAGGGACCTGATCGGCGGGGTGGATGCGATGCTGGAACTCTACCGGGACGGGAAGATCGATCGCCTGTTCGTCGCCGGCAACCGTTTCGTCAACAGGATGACCCAGGAGCCTGGGGTGAAGCAGATGCTGCCGGCCGAGACGCTCGACGCGAGCGAGTTGCAGGAACGCTGGGACTACATCTACGAGCCCGCGGCGGACCAGCTCATCGCGGGATTCATGATCCGGTACATCGAGGCCCAGGTTTATCGCGTGGTGATCGAGAACCTCGCCTGCGAAATGGCCGCACGCATGGTCGCCATGAAGAGCGCGACGGACAACGCGGGCAAGATCATCGACGAGCTGCAGCTCATCTACAACAAGGCCCGCCAGGCCGCGATCACGAAAGAGATTTCGGAGATTGTCGGCGGAGCGGCAGCGGTTTAATTCCGAGGTTTTTTTGAATATGGATATACAGAACACGGCAACGGCTAACGGCAAGATCGTCCAGGTTATCGGCTCGGTGGTCGACGTGGAGTTTCCGCGTGAGGGGATTCCGGCGGTCTACGAGGCGCTCAAGCTCGTGGACCACGACCTGACGCTCGAGGTGCAGCAGCAGCTCGGCGACGGCATCGTGCGCACGATCGCGATGGGCGCCGCCGAGGGGCTGAAGCGCGGGCTCGCCGTGAAGTCCACCGGCGCTCCGATCAAGGTACCGGTCGGCATCGGCACGCTCGGCCGCATCATGGACGTTCTCGGCAACCCGCAGGATGAGGGCGGGCCGATCAACTCCAAGGATTTCCTGCCGATCCACCGTCCGGCCCCGGCCTACGACGAGCAGACCGGCGGCCAGGACCTGCTCGAGACCGGCATCAAGGTCATCGACCTGCTCGCGCCGTTCGCGAAGGGCGGCAAGATCGGCCTGTTCGGCGGCGCCGGCGTCGGCAAGACCGTCGCCATGCTCGAGCTCATCAACAACATCGCAAAGGCGCACGCGGGCCTGTCCGTATTCGCCGGCGTCGGCGAGCGCACGCGCGAGGGGAACGACTTCTATCACGAGATGATGGAATCGGGCGTCATCGACAAGAAGGACCTGACGAACTCCAAGGTCGCGATGGTGTACGGCCAGATGAACGAGCCGCCGGGCAACCGCCTGCGCGTCGGCCTCTCGGGCCTCACCATGGCGGAGTATTTCCGCGACGAGAAGCAGGCAGGCGGCAAGGGCCGCGACGTGCTGCTCTTCATCGACAACATCTACCGCTACACGCTCGCCGGCACGGAAGTGTCGGCATTGCTCGGCCGTATGCCGTCGGCGGTGGGCTACCAGCCGACGCTCGCGGAAGAGATGGGCGTGCTCCAGGAGCGCATCACCTCGACCAAGACGGGTTCCATCACTTCCGTGCAGGCGATCTACGTGCCCGCGGACGACCTGACCGACCCGTCGCCGGCCACGACCTTCGCGCATCTCGATGCCACCATCGTGCTGTCGCGCCAGATCGCGTCGCTCGGCATCTACCCGGCGGTGGACCCGCTCGATTCGACGAGCCGCCAGCTCGACCCGCTCGTCATCGGCGAGGAGCACTACGATACAGCGCGCGGCGTGCAGGTGATCCTGCAGCGCTACAAGGAGCTGCAGGACATCATCGCGATCCTCGGCATGGATGAGCTGTCGGAAGAAGACAAGCTGATCGTGTTCCGTGCGCGCAAGATCCAGCGCTTCCTGTCGCAGCCCTTCCACGTCGCGGAAGTGTTCACCAACAGCCCGGGCAAGTACGTCGCGCTCAAGGACACGATCCGCGGCTTCAAGGCCATCATCGCCGGCGAGCACGACAGCCTGCCCGAGCAGGCCTTCTACATGGTCGGCGGCATCGAAGAAGCGGTCGAGAAGGCGAAGACGCTTACCTGATCATGGCGAACACGATCCACATCGATATCGTCAGCGCCGAAGGCGAGGTCTACACCGGCGAGGCCACGATGGTCTTCGCGCCCGCAATAGGCGGCGAGATCGGCATCGCGCCGCGACATGCGCCGCTCCTGACGGCGATGAAGCCCGGCGAAGTGCGGGTCCAGACGGCGGGCGGCGAAGAGCTGCTGTTCTGGGTTGGCGGCGGCGGCATCGAAGTGCAGCCGCACAAGGTCACGATCCTGGCCGACACCGCGGCGCGGGCAAAGGACCTGGATGAGGCTTCCGCACTCGCGGCGAAGCAGAAAGCCGAAGAAGCGCTGCGCGATCGCGTCGGGGCGATCGAAGTGGCCGAGGCGCAGGCGGCACTGGCCAATGCGGCTGCGCAGTTGAGGGCGATTGAGAAGCTGAGGCACCTAAGAAAAGGCGGTTAACGCTTCAGGGTTTCCAATCCACCGAGTGCTCTTCGAGATAGGCGTCGATGGCGGCGCCCAAGGTGGGATAGAAGTGCTCGGCACCGAAACGCTCGAACAGTTCGAAGCGCTTCAGCTTGTCCTTGACCGGATCCTTCAATTCGGCGAACCGCAGCTCGATGTCCGATGCGTGCAGGGCCCGCACGAGCTCAGTAAGCATGTCCGCCGAAGTGACGTCGATGCTGGTGACCGGCTCGGCAGACACGATGATACGCCGCACCGGCGTCGGCGAACTCGCCACGGCTTCGAGCAGGCGCTGGTGAAACAGCTCGGCATTGGCGAAGAACAGCGGTGCATCCCAACGGAACAGCAGCAGTCCAGGTATGCGCCGCGCATCAGGATAGCGCTTGATGTCGTGGTAGCCCCGGATGCCGTCGACACGACCCAGCACGGCAAAGTGAGGCCGCCAGCCGTCCCATAGAAATTCCATGACCGCGATGACGATCGCGAGTCCAATGCCTGGAATCGCTCCGAATACGGCGACGCCAACGAAGCAGACGATGGACAGCCAGAATTCCCAGCGCTGGATGCGGAAGATGCGGCGCAGGTCGGCGAATTCGAACAGGCCGATGGCCGCTGAAATGACGATGGCTGCCAGCGCGCTGTTGGGCAGGTCTGTCAGCAGATTGGGGGCCAGCAACACCAGCAGGGCGACGGCGACGGCGCCGACCACGCCGGTGAGCTGGGTCTTCGAACCCGCGGCTTCGGCGACCGGCGTGCGCGAGGAGCTGCTGCTGACCGGAAATCCCTGGAACAGTCCGGCGGCGAGGTTGGCTGCGCCCAGACCGATCATTTCCTGGTTCGGATCGACGTGGGAGCGGGTCCTGGCCGCATACGTGCGCGACAGCACGCTGGTATCGGCAAACGACACCATGGCGACGGCGCAGCCGCCGATCACCACCTGGCTGAGGTCGGCGAGACCGATCCACGGCAGCACGAACGACGGCAAGCCTTGCGGCAGCGGACCGAGCACCTTCACTCCGGCGATAACGTCCAGGCCGAGCACGCTGACCGCGATCGTGGCACCCACGACCGCGATCAGCAGGCCGGGGATTCGCTTCCAGGGCTTGAGCAGCAGGATCACAGCCAGCGTGCCGACGCCGACCGCGAACGCCGTCCAGTTGGCCTCGCCGGCCAGGATCGACTCGGCGATCCGCAGGAGGTCGCGGATCGGACCTTCGCTGTCGATCGAAAAGCCGAACAGCTTGGGCAGCTGGCTGATCAGCACCGTGAGCGCGATGCCGTTCATGTAACCGTAGCGGATCGGCTTTGACAGCAGCTCGGTGACGAACCCCAGGCGCATCAGTCCTACCAGGATGCATACCAGCCCCGACACCACCGCCATCAGGCTGGCCACGATCACGGCGCGCATCGGGTCGCCGGCAGAAAGAGGCAGCACGACTGCAAGAATTACCGCTGCGAGCGAGGAATCCGGCCCCAGCACCAGGATGCGGCTCGGGCCGAACAGGGCGTAGGCGAGCAGCGGGACGATCGTGGCGTACAGACCGTAGATTCCCGGGACGCCCGAAGCCACTGCGTACGCGATTCCGACCGGCACCAGCATCGTAGTCAGCACCAGGCCGGCCATCAGATCCTGCGGCAGCCAGGCGGCTTCGTAGCGGCTGAGGATCTGGAGTCCGGGCAGCCAACGCTTCAAGGCGTTCATGCCTTGTCCTTTAGAACTGCTCCTTGATGTACTTGTACGGATAGTCCGGGTCCCGGTAGCCACTGCGCTTCTGCCGCTTCGGCAACTTCACTTTTTCCTGCGGCAATTTCTTGTAGGGAATCTGCTTGAGCAGATGCGAGATGATGTTGAGGCGACCGCGACGCTTGTCGTCGGTACGCGCCACGTACCACGGGGCGAAGCCGGTATCGGTCGCGGCAAACATCTCGTCGCGTGCCCGGGAATAGTCGTACCAGCGGCTGTAGGACTTGAGATCCATCGGCGAGAGTTTCCAGGTCTTCCGGCCGTCGTCGATCCTCGCCTCAAGCCGCCGCGTCTGCTCTTCCTCGCTTACTTCGAGCCAGTACTTGATGAGCAGGATTCCTGAATCGACCATCGTCTTCTCGACCAGGGGCGCAATTTTCAGAAATCGTCGCACCTGCTCTTTGTCGGTAAATCCCATCACGCGCTCGACACCCGCACGGTTGTACCAACTGCGGTCGAAGATCACTATTTCGCCCGCCGCGGGAAAATGCCGCATGTAGCGTTGGATGTAAATCTGGCTTTTTTCGCGCTCGGTCGGCGCCGGCAGGGCGACCACGCGGAATACGCGTGGACTCACGCGCTCGGCAATCGCCTTGATCGTGCCGCCCTTGCCGGCGCCATCGCGGCCTTCGAACACGACGCAGACCTTCAGCCCTTTGTGGACGACCCACCGCTGCAGCTTGACCAACTCGACGTGCAGCCGCTCGAGCTCTTTGTCGTAAACCTTGCCCTTGAGCTTCCCGGTCTTCTTGTCGTCGTCGTCGCCGTCGGATCGATTTTTCTTGCGCTTCATGGTTCTGCCCCGCCAATAATTGCCAAGTCCTGCGGCGCAGGATAACCCGAGTCCTGGAGCGATACGACACCGGGTGACCGCCGTTGCTAACTTCCGATACAAATGATCGCGAAGACCGCTCTGATGTTGATGGCGGAGAGGAAGGCGGCCTGATCAATCGCCGCGAACGGAAATCGCCTGGCGCAGCGACAGACTGCCGTGTTCGGTAGGAAACTGCCAGTCGAGCAAGAGCGCGGCATTACCGGGTGCAGCCGGCGTCCACTCGAAGTCGTAGGTCTGGCCGGGGCCGAAGCGCAGCTCGGCCGGCCGCTCGACGCGCAGTGCAGCCGGCAGATCGGCGCCATCGTTCGCAATTGCCGTCCAGCGCAGCAGCCCGCCATCCTGCATGAGCCGCATCTCGACTGTCGCGTCCGGCGTGATGTTGATGAAGCGCACCCGGTAGGACACGCCGGCGTGAACTGTCTGCAGTGGCGGATCGAGCGCGCCATTGATCGTCACAGAATGGCTACCGCTAGCGTCGATGGCGCCTCCGATCACGTACACACGGTCGAGCGCGGGATCGAACGCCACTCCCGGCTCGAGCACGATAAGCGGTCCGTAGAGGCCGGCAACCAGTTGGTGAGTTTCGTCCATGTGCGTGTGATAGATAAATGTCCCGGCCCGCGGCGGCGTCATCAGCACGCGGAACGAAGCGCCGGGTGCCACGAGGGGCGCGACGCGCGAGCCCGTGCGGCTCCAGCCGGCGACGCCGTCGTACACGCTCTGGAGTTCCATGCCGTGCCAGTGCACGGTGGTCGGCTCGGACATCTCGTTCACGACCTCGATGGATGCGGTGCGCCCACGGCTCAGGATGATCGACGGACCCGGCACCGAGATGCGATCGCCCAACGATGGAATGTCATTCGTCACCAGGAATCCGCGCCGTACGCGATCGCCCCCTGAGATCCTTTCTTCCCGCGCCACGAGTCGAATGCGGTCTTGGCGATCCGTTTCCGCCACAGCCGACTCGCCGTCGGAAACCGTGATGCCAAGTATGAGTCCTGCCATCGCGGTCAGCGGATGCCGTTCCACGTCGTGCAGATCGTGGGCGCGATCCTCGGGCTTGCGTTCCGGAGACGGCGTGACGTGATCGCGCAGGTGACAATGCATGAGCCAGTTACCGGGCCGCGTCGGTATCCATGCCATGCGCATCGTTGCACCCGGCTCGATTAACTCCGTCACTGCGTGCTGGACTTCGTCTTGAGGGTAAATAGTCTCGGATCGCCCGTCGCCACGCGCCAAGGTCCGGAAGTGGAAGCCGTGCAGGTGCATCGGGTGTTCCGAAAACGATCCATTGATCCAACGCCAGCGCACGGTCTCGCCACGCGCGTAGCGGAAGCGCTCCGTGTGCGGCCAGGACAGGCCGTTAATCGCGGGCTTGAAGCGATCCTGTCCCGGCGTCGTCGTCGACGGGTCCGGGAAGCTGTCGAGCATTGTGATGACGAAAATCCGCTCGTCTGGATCCGGACGCGTCCCGGCCGGGTCAACGATGATAGCGCCGGTCAATTGCGAGTCGCTGGTTGTTCGCCATTCGAGCCCGCGCCGCGACATGGCGCCCCAGTAGAGAAAAGTTCCCGGCAGGTCCGCACGAAAGCGCAGCTCGCGCGTCTCGCCGGCAGGTACGTGCAGTACGTCGTCCATTGCCGTGCCGGCGCGAAGGCCATGCACGGTGAGCTCCGAACCTGCGATGGACGAAGTGCCATCGATCCGCTGGCGGGCCGGCGGCAATCCGAGATGCGTCGCCGGATCGATCGCATTGCGGACCGAGATGCGAACCTCGGTGCCCTGCGGCACGCGTAGGAGCGGACCCGGTATCTGCGACTCTTTTCCGGCCTCGGCGAACGCGAGCACCTGGAGCGCACGGTCTGGATCGCGTTCTGGTTGCCAGTCGACCGCGCGCGCTTCGAGATGCAGCGTGAGGATCCCGGAATCAGGTTGCCCTGCGGGCGTGCAGTTGTCGTTCGGAGCGGCGAGTGGCGGCGGCGTCGCCGCGTCAGGCAATGCAGCCGGCACCCATGCGAGGAGCACAAACACCCACACCTGGAGCCGGCGCCAGGAAGATTCGTGCCCCGTCACTCGTTGCCCCACGGCGCCGAGAATGCTCCCCCGTCTTCGTGGTGTCGAGAGCACTATCGTGCCCGCGCCGCACACGGATCCTCCTGCGGCCTAACTTAGGCGGCTCTCATGATTCAGCCTGGAATCTCCGCCTCGACCAGTTTCGCCAGAAGGGCAAGCGACTCTTGCCACCCAAGGTAGCAAGCGTCGGCTGGAATGACGTCGGGGACTCCTTCCTGCGTGATGCTCAGCTCAGTCCCGCAAGACACTTTCTTCAGGTTGATGGTCACCTGGATCGTGCCGGGCAGATTCGGATCGTCGAACTTGTCGGTGTGGCGAATTCGCTCGTGTGGCGACAGTTCGAGGTAATCGCCGCCGAAAGAGTGGCTCTTGCCAGTCGTGAAGTTAGTGAACGACATCTTGTAGGAGCCGCCAACCCGAGCGTCCATGTGGTGGACCTTGCCCGTGAATCCGTTGGGGGGAAGCCACTTAACTTTTGCGTCCGGATCCAGGAACGCCCGATAGACCCGCTCGGGCGTGGCCCGAAGAACCCGGTGAAGGCGGATGGTGCTCGGCATGATTCGCTCCTGTCGATGGCTGGCGCCGGGGCGTGGCCCTATGTAGTCGAGCAGGCGGACTCAATTTCGACATCGCCGGTGACGCCTGGCGTTTGAGGCGAGCGCGCTAAGCGGTAGGAGGTCCGCTCCAACGCATCGTTAGGCATCACGACCTGGCTTGTTGGAGCAGAGCAATCAGCCGGTCCGTTTCGTCGGAACTGAGCGGCAGGCCGCTCAGGGACGCGCCGAGCGTAGCGCGGGAGGACTGCTCAAGGACGATCTGGCCATTATCCAAGATGTGTACGCGGAGAGTCGTGGTTGCACCCAGTTTTCGTCCCAATTCCACCTCACCAATGGTTCTTGCGACTGGGGAGCCATAAAGCATTCCGCGGAGGCTGCCATGCTTGAGAAAACGGTAAAGGAAGAACCCGGCAACAGCAGCAAAGGGAATCCAAAAGAGGTTATCGATTACTTCCATGAGAGCTCGTTATTGGGCGTCGCTATCACTTTCGTTTTCCCCGCTTCTGACCCTTGCGTTGATGCTCTTTGACGCGAACCTTAATGATTCTACTGATCAGTGAATATGGGATGGGCCTGTCCAGCGGGAACCTCAAGTTACCTTTTTCGCCAGCATACCGTGACGCTTCCTTTCTCAGTTCCGCTGGCGCAGGCGGATAGACTCCAATGTGTTTCTGAAACGCGGCGAAGTAGATCAGGACGCCGTTGAGACTGAAGCTCGGCATCCGGTAACTGATTCGCTCCTCCGCGTCCGGTGCGGCGCGACGAACCGTTGCCCTGATCTTCTCCAGGATTGCCTGGACCTTTGGCGGGAATCCCGCGATGTATTCGTCGATGCACTTCGGTGCTGTGCTCATCCGCGTGGCCTATCGTAGCGACGTCTAACGCCTTGCACTCCACTCCGCAGGCGTCTCGTTGGCTGGCACCATTACATTTGCCCGGGCATGCTCCAACGGCCGGACCTCGAGTGTGAGGCCATAGGCCAGAGCGGGGTTTTGCGCGGCTAACGCCGCCGCTTCCTCGAGGGTCCGTGCAACGATGAACCAGTAGCCTCCGACGAGCTCTTTGGTTTCAGCAAAGGGACCGTCAGTCACTGCGTGCTTGGAGACTACTTTTCCGTTCTTGGTGAGCCGATGACCTGGCTTCATCAGACCCGATTCGAGACTTTGCTCGTACCAGGTGTAGAAGGCGTCGATCGCCGCCTGAACTGCCTCCTTCGAAGCCGCCGCATCCCACTGACCGCGGGACAGCACCAGGTACTCGCGCAACTCTGACTGTTCGGTCATGCGAAGCGATCCTTCAGGCGTGGCCGCATCGCTATATGACCGCGGCACGCGCGGCTCTGCGACGTCGGAAATACCACCACACCAACCAGGCCAACGCAACCAGCACTAACACAGCGCCGGCGCCCACGGCCATCAATTGGCGGTTCGGATTCATGATCAACCACTTGCCATGTTGCGTGTAGAAACCGTTGAAGCTCCGCAGCGTGTCGGGTAATGCGAGCAGGTCCTCTTTCGTCAAGGGCAGCGCACGCTCGTGCGGATGGTAGGTGGACTGCCAGGGGAACAGCTCCTCCTCGCGATTCATCTCGATGTGAGCGCCGAGAACGTGAGTGATCGGAAGACTTCGGATGAATTCCGTGACTCGCTGCGCGCTGGCCAGGTACTCATCGCTGTCGTCGACGAGCAGGCGACCTGGCAATAGAAAATCCCCGGAGAAGAAGAGGCCCGTATTGCGGTCGTAGAACGCGACGTGCGCAGGTTCGTGACCCGGCGTGGGAATCACGTCGATGGTTCGATCACCAAGCTCAACTTGCGGCAATCCTTCGGGCCAACTCTTGAAGCCGAAGTGCTTCCGCACGTCTTCCAGGAACGCCGGCACTACTTGAACACCAGGCAGACTCGCAAACTGTGGGTCTCCGGCGCGATGATCGAGATGACGATGGGTGTGTAGAACCAGCAGCGGCATCCTCGAGTCCCCCACCATCGGCAGCAGGCCCAGCACCGTGTCCGCCAGCGGCATCTCTTTCGGGTTCTCGACAGCGCCGGTATCGATGAGCAGCGCCTTTGATGAGCCCAGCAGGAGATAGATGAAAGGCGCCTCGAAAGTCGCGCACAGGCCCTCACGCAGGATAAATGTCTGGGCGTTGTACTGGTGTACCTGGATGGGCGCTTGTGCTGGGCCGGCCGCGCAATCCTCCGCGCCCTCGCTCCATTTCACGTCCAGCGAGCCCGATGCGAGCTGCGCCGATGCGGGTAGTCCCGAAACCAGCAGGCCGACCCCAAGCAACATTGAGATCCATGGCGTCGTCCTATTCATCATTGACCCGCCTGTTGCCATGCAGCGAAACTTATCATGTTCAGAGAAAGGTCGAGCCTCCTTGCCGTCGCCGGCCACCGCGCGCGATTGAGAAGCTGAGGCGGCTCAGGAAGAGCGGCTAAGACGAGGAGGCATTCCATGGGAGACGATCTAGCCACAACCAACGTCAATCGCTCCTATTCGCTCGCCGCGTCGAGCATCGCGATCTTCACGTTCACACTGTTCTTTCTCTACCCCAAGTTCGTGAGCGGCGAGGCCAACGCCCTGCTGTTTCAAGCCACGGTGGTGGTGATGGGTGTCGCGACGTTCTCGTTCGTGTTCGCTTCCTTCTATTACTACTGCTCATCGCTTGGCAGCCGGATCGACGATGCCGAGCGGGCCATTTTCTCCCGGCGAGGCGATCGCTTCTGGCTGCTCGGCTACACCCTACTGTTCCTCGCTCCGAGCCTGATCCTCTTCTCGATCGGGCTTCTTGCCAGCGGGTCCGTGTGGTTCGCACTCTGGCTGGTGTACCTGCTCTTCGTGATCCGCTACTTCCCCAGGGTCCAGACCGCGCGGAGGGGTTTAGGGTGATCGAAAAGCTGAGGTAACCTGGAAAGGGCAGCTAAAAAGCGCCGATTCAGGAACGGCCTTCTTGCAGCTGCAAACCGCCTTGTTCCCGATGCAAGCGACGCAGCTGCCGGCCCAGCGCATCGACATTGGCCTCGGTCGCCTCCAGCGCGGCTTGCTGTTGCGGCGGCAGCCATCGGCGAGCTTCGCTGCGCAGCCAGCCGCTCTGCTGTCGCCACTCTGCTGCATGCCGATTGCTTTCCTGCGTCAGCGCCTCGCGTTCTTTGTGTTGCGGCAGGCCGTAGCCGGTGTCCGGCAGCAGCGCCGCCGGACGGCTGATTAAGCCCTCCAGGCGCAGGACCTCCTGCACGGCAGCGAGCGCATCTATGTCGCCCGCGTTCCGGTCCGCATCGCGGCCAAGGAAACGCCGCTTGAGTTCATCGCGCGCCAGCAGTTCCTGGCGGCGCAGCGCGGCCTGTTCGAGCAGCAATAGCGCGGCGCTCGCACGCAGGTCGGCGCGCTCCAGCCAGGGCGTGCGTTCGCCCGCGGGCAGGTCCAGCCAGTCCTGCGCCTTCGCTTGCGGCAGCTGTAACGCCTGCCGGGCCACTTCGAACATTGCCTGGTAACGCGCGCTCAAGGCTTCGAAGCGGTAGCCCAAGCGCAGGGCTTCGTCGCGATTTTCCAGCACCGTGACATCGGCGATGCCGGCGCGCTCAAGCCGACGCAGCAGGCCGGTGGGCGTGATGCTGGCCAGATGCTTGCCGGCCAGCCGCGGCACGCCGTCGTGCAGCAGCTTGAAAGTCTCCACGGCGCAGTTGTTGCTGAGGAAGTAGTAGCGGCCGTCGTAACTCCAGTGCAGCCGCGCAGTGCGTTCCAGCAGGGCGGCGATCTCGGCAGGGTCCAACTGCAAGGGGATCGACTGCAGGCCGCGCAGCTCGACCTTGGTGTACTCCTCGATCACCTGCGGGAGCGGCAGCAGGAACAAGCGCGAAGGGTAGGAGCCCGTCAGACCGCGCCAGCTCGAAATCTGAACGTCACCAACGAACGCGCGAAACGACAGCACCAGGTGGTACTGCAGGTCGAACCGGCAATCGGGCCCGCGCGCGCGGCCCGGCGCGCAGACTACGAGCCGCAGCATGCTGTGACCCCAACGGCTCATCGCCCGCTCGTTGCCTTCGGCGAGCAGGTATTCGACCGCGTAGATGCGGTCGGGGTCGAGCTCAAGCAGCGGCGACAGGTCTGCATCGGCGCCGGCCTGCAGGTACACGAGGCCGGGCGCGCATTCGACTGCCGGTGGCACGCTGCCGAAATGCGCCGCGAAATGGCGGTACAGGGCCGGCCGGCGGCAGGCGTAGGCTGGATCCAGCAGGAAATATTCGAGATTCACTGCGACGAACTCGACCGGGCTCTCCAGCTCGTAGCGGTCCGGGCTGCGGTCGCGGAAGGCGTTGTGCGAGCTGCGCAAACCCAACCGCATCGGGCTGACCTGCCAGCCGGCAAGATCGAGCAGGCGCGAATCGCGTGAGAGCTGGCCTTGCTGCGTGCGGTCGTAGAAATGCGCCAGTTCGTGGATTACGGCCGAAAGCGCTGCGCGCGTGGCCGGATCCTCGATGCCGGCATCGCGCGGACGTGCCATCCAGCCGTCGAGCAGCGCGCGGTCAAGCAGCAGCCGCCGTGCCTGTGCACGGCCGTGAACCTGCGCGGGCAGGTCGTCGCGCCACTCCACTTCAATGCGTTGCTCCAGCGCGTCCACCCAGGCGGCGGGCAGGCGCTGGACGGCCTCAGCCAGGAGTTGCCGCGTGGCCGCAGCCTGGGCCGGTGTCAGTGAACCGTCGACTGGCTGCAGTTGCGTTGCAGCCTGTGCCGATCCAGTGCAAGCCAGCAGGCACAGCGCGAGCCATGGCCACGCTGTGCGCGGCCGGCGCCTCAGGCTCACAACGCGAGGATTGCCTGCGCGAGCTGCATGTCGCTGGCGCGCTGTGCGTCCGCATCGCGCTCGCGCAAATGCCGCAGCGCCGCCTCCAGTTGGGCGCCGCGGATGCGTCCGTCGCTGGCGACGAAGCTGGCGGCGTCATCGCGGGCTTGCAGCACGACTTTGTCGTCGTCGGGCGATGTGCTGCCGGACGAGGCCGACGAACCGGCGGCGGAGGTGCCGGCCGAGGTGCCCGCGAAGCTGCCGGCGAAGGCCGAGGTGATGGAACATGCCAGCAGGGCGCAAGTCAGGGTTAGTCGGATCATTGGGGGAATCTCGCGAGTGGAATGGAAGGACGCTATTACGAGGCGAAAGGAAATGGTAGAGGCGCCGTCCGACAAATACGCCTAGCGGGGCGACTTGTACACCTCTCCTGCCTTCATCACGAAGGTGACCCGCCCCAGGGCGCCGATGTCCTCCAGCGGATTGCCCTCGACGGCGATCACGTCGGCGAACTTGCCCGGTTCGATCGTGCCGATCTGGCTCTCCATCCGCAGCAACTCGGCGCCACGGACGGTCGCCGAGCGAATGGCATCGATCGGCTTCATTCCGTAGTCGACCATGCGGACGAATTCCCGCGCCGAGGTTCCGTGCTCGTAGGCGCCGACGTCCGTGCCGAATGCGATCTTCACGCCCATGCGCATCGCCTTCTTGAACACTTCCTTGTGGCTGGCGACGATCCTGCGCTGCATTTCGGTATCGTCCGCTACCGTTCCGGGTATGTAGGTCGAAAGCGTCGGGCACCAATACGTCCCGTGCTCGACCATCAGTCCGAGCGCCTCGTCATCCAGCATCATGCCGTGCTCGATCGAGCGCACGCCCCCGCGAATAGCGTTCTTCGCGCCACTGCCTCCATAGGCATGCGCGGCCACGTCGCGATGCCATCGCTTCGCCTCGCCGACGACGGCCTGCACGTCCTCGAGCGAGACCTGGCCGAGCGGCTCGAGGCTGGCGGCATCGACGTGACGCAGCGTCCCGGTCGCGTAGAGCTTGATCCAGTCGGCTCCATACTTCACCTGGCGGCGCACCTCGGCAATCATCGCGTCGCGCGAGTCGGCCAGCGACGCCGGCTCGGGAATGGCGATGTCGGGATTTAGGCCCGCGTTGTTCATGTGGCCGCCGGTGATCGTAATCGACAGCGTGGAAACGAAGAGGCGCGGACCAGGAATGATTCCCTTGTTGATGGCATCGCGTATGGCGACGTCGGCGAAGCCTGCGCCTTCGCTGTCAACGTCGCGCAAGGTCGTGAATCCCGCTTCGAGATCCTTCCTGGCGGCAGCGACGCCCTGAACGGTGCGAAATGCCTGCGATTTCGTGATGACCGGCGGCGGGCCATGCTCGTCTTCGGGCTGAAGCAGGATGTGCGTGTGGCTGTCGATCAGGCCGGGCAATACCGTGTACGCGGACAGGTCGATCACCCGTGCGTTGGCGGGAATCGCCGTGTTCGCACCGACCTGCTCGATGCGGTCGTTCTTGACGATGATGACGGCGTTTCGGGTCAGGGAACCGTCCACCGGGTTGAGCAACTGTCCACACCGAATGGCCGTGATCTCTTCTGCTTGAATTGACGCTGAAGGGAGCGTCAGAAGACAAGCGAGCAGCGCTGGCGCCAAGCGCCTCGGGGATTTCAGGTTTAGCACGATGTGCGCTCCGGCAGTGGGGAACAAGCGGCAATGTTTGCAGACTACTAGGTCTCGAATCATTTCAGGCAATCCTCCAGCCGGTCAACCGGCAGGCGGCGCAAACCTCACTGAGGCAGTGCCGCGGCTGTGAGCGCGAATTCACGCGCGCGGCGACTGTCCGGATGCTCCGCGCCGATCGTCTCGACCAGTTGCGGCACCGCTTCGACCGCCACGGTCTGCGCGTCAGAGCGCTCGCCGCGGCTTTCGTGGACACGCGCGATCAGCAGGAGCGACAGTCCCGTGAGGCTCGAGTGCGGCTTGTCACCCTGCAAGCTGCGGGAGACTTCCAGCGCGCGGCGCCCATCCGCCATCGCGGCGCCGGTATCGCCGGCCTCGAGATGCGCGTCGCCGCGCGCGATCAATACGCGCGCAAGCGGCGCGACGGTCATCTGCCTGCCGTCGAAGAACTCGACGATCTTCGAGAAGCTCGCGATCGCCTGGGGCAGCTTGCCGCGCGCAACGTCGAGGCGTGCCTGGGCTTGCAGGAACACCATTGCTGGAACGCTGTCGCCCGGGACGGCCTTGCCGATTTCCGGGGCGATCACGGCGAGATCCTGCTCGGCGCGCCGTATGTCGCCCATGAGCACGTAGGTATTGGCGCGGTACGCAAGGCTGCCGATGCGCACGGCCGCGTTGCCGGACTTCTCTGCCGCCTCGAGGGCGGCCTGATAGGCAGCGAGCGCCTCGTCGTAACGCGCCAGCGCCGACAGCGCGGACGCGCGATTGAGCAGGAGGTAAGGCGGCGGCTCGCCGCCGATCGAGCGTGTGGACGCGATCCGGATCGCCTCGTCGTACTGCTCGAGGGCGCGGCGCACGTCGCCGGACGAGTTGCTCGCAGCGCCCCAGTTGTTGCGGAGGAAGAACGCGCCGGGGCTCTCGCCGCGGCCCATCCGGGTGAGCGTGTCCATGGCCTGTGCGTAGTAGCGCTCCGCGTCGCCGTTCCGGCCCGCGAGGTAATGCGCGGCAGCGATGTCCGCGAGGATCTGTGCCTCCATGTCCGGCTTCGGTACCGGATAGTCCTTGAGGCGTGCCTGCGCCTTGAGCGCGTATTCGAGCGCGCCCTTGGGATCGTTGGAGTTCTGCGAAATGAAGCCGCGATTCCGCAGGCAGCGGACTGCGGCCGAGGGACTGTCGGCGCTCAACGCAAGGCCTTTCTCGATCATTGCGTTCGCGTCATCCAGTTGGCCGAGGAGTGAGGCGGCATAGCCACTCTCGCAGAGAATCTTGGACCGTAGCTCGAGGTCCGTCGTCGCCTCCGTCAACTCGCGCGAGCGCTTGAGAAGCTCGTCGGCCTGCGTCGGCTTGCCCGAGCTCAGGTAATAGCCGCCCAGGACGCTCAGGATCGCGGCGCGGTGCTCGGGAATGGATTCCTCCCCGAGCAGCACTTCCTGACTGCGCTCCAGGAGATCAGCGACGCGTACGGGCTGGTCCGTCGGTGCCACTTCCGTCAGCGTGTCGGTGAAGAAGTCGATGACGGCGTCGTTGCGCATGGCGAGCGACAGCGCGCGGTCGCGCTGCCGCGTCGCCTCGACGGCCTGCCGCACCGCAACCACGGTGGCGGCCACGATGGTCGCAATTACGATCGCCGCCGCGCTCACCGCGAGCCGGTTGCGGGCTACGAACTTCGAAGCTCGGTATGCGAAGGAATCAGGTCGCGCGCTGATGGGCTCGTGCGCCAGGTACCGTCGCAGGTCTTCGGCGAACGCTTCGGCTGACTGGTAGCGCTCGCCAGGCGACTTCTTGAGCGCCTTGAGGACGATGTTGTCGAGGTCGCCCCGCAATGTGCGCGAACTCTGCAGGCTGGCATGGCCGGTGTCGCCGTCCCCGGCGTCCTTCGACCTGCCGGCATCGCTCGGGCGCGCGGGATCGGTGTCTACGATGGCGCGCAGGCGATCGAGCGGCGATGTTTCCCCGCCGGCGGTCGGATGACTCCCGGTCAGCAGGACGTAGAGCAGCACGCCGAGCGCATATACGTCGGTGGCGACGGTCACCTCGCTGCCCTGCACCTGCTCCGGTGCGGCGTAGTCCGGCGTGAACGCGTGGCCCACGACCTGCGTAAGGCCGGGAGGCGCCGCAGCCCCGACGCCGTCGTCGAGCAGCTTGGCGATGCCGAAATCGACGAGCTTTACCCGGCCTTCCGTCGTGACGAGGATGTTCGAGGGCTTGAGGTCGCGGTGCAGGATCAGCTTCGCGTGCGCGTGCGTCACGGCCGCGAGCACGGCAAGGAACAGTTGCACGCGCGCTTGCGCGTCGAGTGCGCGCGCGTCGCACCAGGCGTTGATCGTCCCGCCCTCGACGAATTCCAGCACGAGATAAGGCTGGCCCGCGCCAGTGACGCCAGCATCGATCAGCTGCGCGATATTCGGGTGAGCGAGGCGGCCGAGGGCACGGCCTTCACGCCGGAAGCGCTCGGTGCCACCCGGGCCCAGCAGCGCCGGGTTCAGCAGCTTGATGGCGACGCGCGACTCGTAAAGGCCGTCGCTGCGGTGGGCCAACCACACCGATCCCATGCCGCCTTCGCCGAGCAGCCGGTCCAGCGTGTAGCTGCCGATGACCTGGCCTTCGAGCGTGGGCTCGGGGACCGGGCGCAGCAGTCCGCCCTCGAGAAATCCCTCGCGTTCGATGTCGGCGTGCTGCGCGAGAAGATCGGCCAGGTCGTCGCCCATTGCGGAATGGTCGCGACGCAACTCGTCCAGGCGCGCGGCGCGCGCTGTCCCATCGAGTGCGAGCAGCTCATCGAGCAGCGGGCTGAGCGCGTCCCAGCGCGACTTGTCGAAGCGCCCCCTCACGGCTCGAGCAATGCATCGTGCAGGAACAGCCGCGCCTTGTTCCAGTCGCGCTGAACGGTGCGCTCGGAAACCTCTCGCAACGCCCCGATCTCGGCGAACGAGAGACCGCAGAAGAACTTCAGATCAACCAGCTCGGCGAGCGCGGGATCCACCCCGGCGAGCTCGTCCAGCCCGTCGCTGATCCGTTGCAGCTCATTGCCGTCCACGCCGAACTCTTCGGCTTCGGTCGGCATCGAGGTGATCTCGAAGGCCGCGCCTCGCTTCAGGGCGCGCCGCTCGCGGACGAAGTCGATGACGAGCCTGCGCATTGCGCGCGACGCATACGCCATGAAACGCACGCGGTCGGGAAAGTGCAGCGCATCGCGCGCGGAGATCCTGAGGTAGGCCTCGTGCAGCAGCGTGGTCGGACTGACCGTGAGCTGCGGCCCGGCGCGGCGCAGCGCGCTCTGCGCGATCTGGCGCAGCTGTGCGTACAGCGTAGTAAACAGGTCGACTTGCGCGCCGGGAACGCCCGCTCCGGGATCAGCACTTCCGGGGTCAGCCGTCACGTGAGTTACCCGCAGTCCATCCCACCGCGTAGCAGCGCAGTGTGCCCCAGCAGAGGGCACCGGGAAAGGCCGGGGCGATCGCCAGTGTCGGGTTTCACGGCGGGACTACGTTCTAGTACATGTCACCCACCATTTGGAGTACCCGCCGATGACCCTTGGACTGATTCGCTGCTTTGCCCTGACGCGGGCGATCGGCGTCGAACCGACCGCGTCTTTCGTTAGTCCGGCTCCGCACCGAGATAGAAGCGGGCGCCGGGATTTGCCACCCGAGATGACCACGAAAGCCCCCAGCAGGGCCGTTCCAATACTGCTGGCCAGCCTCGCCGCGGCGCTATGTTGCGCGAGCGCCTGGGCCAGTGACCTCGACGCCGATCGGCCCGTTGGACTTGTTGCAGGCGGCGCGATCGAGAGAGCCTGTGCGGGGCTGCCGAATCACGCCGGCCTGCGTAACGCCCTGACGTCTGCGCGCAGTCAGCAGAACGGCGGCTTCGATCTCGATATGTGGGGCGCCATCGTCAATCGCGACGGCGTCGTCTGCGCCGTCGCATACACCGGCACCGACCGCGGGCAGCAATGGCCGGGCAGCCGCGTGATCGCGGCGCAGAAAGCCAATACCGCCAACGCGTTCAGCCTGCCTGGCCTCGCGCTATCGACTGCGAATCTTTGGGCGGCGGTGCAGCCGGGGGGCTCGTTGTACGGCCTTCAGCAGAGCAATCCGGTCGATGCCGACGCCGCATACGCGGGGCTGGCGACGGCGTTCGGCCGGCCGGACGACCCGCTCATGGGTCGGCGTGTCGGTGGCATCAACGTGTTTGGCGGCGGGTTGCCCCTCTACAACGCTCGCAAGGAGCTCGTCGGAGCGATCGGCGTGAGCGGCGACACGTCGTGCGCCGATCACAACATCGCCTGGCGCACGCGCCGGCGACTCCTGCTCGACTGGGTGCCCGCGGGCGTCGGCGCGAACGGCGACGACAACATCAACTATCAAGGCATCGTCGCGGAGCCGAGTCTGCAGAGCGACTTTTCACATCCGATCTGCAAGATCGCCGGCGTGGATGGCGTGTCGGCGCTCAGTGCCGGGCTGCCGCCCGTGCGCAAGTAGTCAGCGCTTCATTAATTGATCGTACACAAGCTGATACGGCTCGGATTCGATACCCATGTCTCCGCGGAAAGGCCGATCAAACGCAAAGACAACGAAAATCACCATCGCGAAGAACACAGTCAGCAGCACCACCAAGGACATGTGAAGGCGAGGATCTTTGACCCGAAAAAAGTAGGAAGCTGCCATGGCGAGCCCGGCGCCAAGGAAAATCAGCGTCCACATCAGTCCCGGCAGGGCGGTCTGGACAGCGTCGAGCCGCATCCTGCGCGCCTCAATCATCTGGTTGTAGGCGCGCAGGGTCTCGGCGTGCAGAATCTTCTGTCCCTCGGATTCCGGCTCAAAGCCGGTCAGTATTTTCTGGAATCGATTGATTCGTTCGACTCCTCCTCGAGGGATGCGCCCCTTGTGCTGCTCGGGCCATGCCTCTTGGATCACGGACTCCGTGTACTCCCGCAGCGCGCCCTGCAATTGCGTCTGCGTTGACGGCGGATAGCTGCTGACGTCGCGATACAGTGTCGCAAGCGCCGTCGCTTCTTGCGAGACGATCTTCCCGGCCGCGTCATAGGTTTCCCATACGGTGATCGCGATCATCGCGACCGTCAGCGCATAGAACACCATGACGGAGTGCACCACGGTACTGGTGAAATGACCGTCCTCCTCCGTAATCTGGAGCCGCGGAAGGACTCGGCGTCGCACGACGAGCAGGCCAACGGCGGCGAGACCGGTCATGACCACGACCAGCACGAGACCGACGATCCACAACGGAAGATCGAAGACAAAACTCATGTCTGCAATCTCCTGGGCGGAGTGCGCTTACTGCAGGGCGATAATAACTGAGAGCGCCCGTGATTCACGCCGGCAGGATGTTGGCGTTCAGCCGGAACAGGTTCTGCGGGTCGTACTGGCGCTTGAGCTGCCGCAGCCGCCCGATGTTTCCACGATAGTTTTCGTCGATCTTCGGCTGGTGCTCGTCGGCTACCTCGTTCGTGTAGTAGCCGTCGGTGAACGGCAGCAGCTTCGACCAGTAGTCCTTGACGTAATCCGTGTGCCGCTTGCCGTCCGTGCCGAGATCCCAGGACACCATGGCGAATATCTCGAGGGTCGAACGCCGATGCGGGAATGCCGTCGCATCCGGCGCGACGCGGCCGATCGCGCCGCCGGCATGCTGGGTGAAAAACGAAGTGCCGCGTGCGGGGTCCGGCTGGAATCCGTCGAGGATGGCGTCGACCAGGCCGCCGGGGTAGCCGACGAGGAAGCCGGCCTTGAGGTACTCGCCGTTGTTCCGCGGGTCGGTCTGGTCCCAGCTGCGCTGGATCGCGACGTAATCCTGCGCCTTGATCGTGTCTTCGATCGGCTTGCCCAGCTTCCGCAACGGCGCCAGCACGCGCTCGGCATCGGCGGCCGGTCCGGAATAGGTCGTCTGGATCGCGAATGTGCCGGGTTTGCCGCCCATGGGCGAGTCCATGTAGGCGTCGACATACAGTTCGTCGGGCGCGCTGTTGGCATACTCGCCGTAGAACTCGAGCAGCTCGCGGGCCCGCGCGATCGGAAAGACGACGTCGCCGCCGATGATCTGTCGCTGCATCGGGTGCAGGCCGAACTCGAAGCTCGTCACGATGCCGAAGTTGCCGCCGCCGCCACGCACCGCCCAGTACAGATCGGGATTCTCCTCCGCGCTCGCATGACGGAGCTGGCCGTCCGCGGTCACGATATCCACGGCTTTCACGTTGTCGAGCGCGAGACCGAAGCGTCGCGCGACGCGCCCGAAGCCACCGCCGAGCGTGAGGCCGCCGACCCCGGTGTGAGACACGGTGCCGGCCGTCGTCACGAGGCCGTGCGCCATGGCCTCATGATCC
The DNA here is from genome assembly GCA_036781365.1 of Steroidobacteraceae bacterium. Lineage (GTDB taxonomy): Bacteria > Pseudomonadota > Gammaproteobacteria > Steroidobacterales > Steroidobacteraceae > SCUD01. Next base: position 390,214 of record DAIQBB010000002.1, read on the forward strand.
AGGTCTCCCAACAGGCTGCCGCCTTCGACATAAGCCCGACGGGCGGCGGAGTCGACCCGCACGCCGCGCAGCCGAGAGAGGTCGATCTGGATGCCGCCATCACAGGTGGACTTGCCCGAGAAGCTGTGGCCACCGCACTTCACGGCGACGAGCAGCTCGCGCTCGCGCGCAAAAGTGACCGCGCTCCGGACATCTGCGGCGCCGGTCGGCTGCACGACGAGCGCAGGGTGCTTGTCGAATTGAGGGTGCAGAATTCGGCGCGCCGCGTCGTAGCCCTGATCTCCTGCGAGCAGGAGCGGCCCGCGCAGGCTCGACTTGAGCTCGGCGACCGCCGCCTGCTCGATGAACGTAGCCGAGCCATCGAGCTTGACCGCGGCGAGGCCGCCCGCGGCCTGTGAGGCCGCCTGGTCGACTGCATACAACCGTGGAGCCGGCAGTGCATACGCGACTGCGGCGGCCAGCGAGGACTGGAAGAAACGACGCCGGTTCAACATGTGCCTGCCCCCTGTCGACACGGCACTCTATTCGATTTGTTCTGAAGCCTCTAGACGCGGCGCGCGCTACTAGTTCAGCAGGCCGCGGGACGCTGAGCGTCGTTGATTTGCAGGGCGGGATCGTCGCCGGAGTCGAGCGCCTGAAAAGCCAAACCCAGCGGGCGGGGATTGCTTAGGGGGCGGCGAGTCGCGTGCTCAAAGGCCTTGCCTGCGCTGTCGGCGTCGAGTGGTCTATCGAGTGACGCAATCAGGATCTGCAGTCGGTTCGCCTCCAAGGGGGAAGCGATGTAGCTCCAGCGCCAGACCAGGATGCCGTGTTCCTGGCGACGAAGGTAGTACGCGCAGTGGCGGCAGAACTCGTAGCGAAATGCCTCACCGACCTCGTCAAGTTGGTGCGCCACACCGAATCGAACACCGTGGGGGAGATATCCGAGAACAGTCTGCAATTCTTCGCTCGTCGTGGCGACAACCAGGCGGACGACCTTGTTGAAGACTGATTCGGTCATGGCGCGCGCTGATAAGACCCTAGGGCGAGAACGCAAGGAGCCAGCCAAAAGAGCATTAGCGCGTAGGAATACGCCGGATGGATGGGGGTTGCAGCACCCCCGAAGTCTGCTCTTCCGTACTTACCCTCTATACTTCGACGTTCGCGTTGGAGCCCTCACGAATGAATGTCGCCCGCAAGCGCACCCTCAGCGCCGTTGACCTGAACTTCAATCCGCCCTCGATTGCGCTCGGACAGCTGCGGGACTGTGCCCGCGAACACTGGGGCCTGGAAGGCAAGCTCGCGCCGCTCGACGGCGAGCGCGACCAGAACCATCGCCTCACGACCGCGGACGGCGTGAGCTACGTGCTGAAGGTCTCTGCCGCCGGCGAGAGCGAGGGTGCCGTCGATTTCCAGGTCGCGGCGCTGCGTCACCTGGAGCGTCACGCCCCGGACTTGCCGGTGCCGCGCGTCATCGCGTCGACGAAAGGCAACGACCGCGAGTGGATCGCCGCCGCGGACGGCAAGCGCCACATGGTGCGGGTGCTCAGCTGGCTGCCGGGGACGCCGCTGTCGCAGAGCAAGCCGCTCGGGATCAATGCGCTCCGCCATGCCGCCGCCTTCCAGGCAAAGCTCGCGCGCGGATTGCAGGGATTCTTCCACCCGCACGCGCGCCACTTCGTGGCTTGGGACATCCAGCGGGCGCTGCTCTTGGAGCCCGGCATCCAGGCCTGGGTGGCCGACGACGCCAAGGCGCTCTGCGGGGAATTCAATGCACGCTTCCAGCGCGAAGTCCTGCAGCGCCTGCCTTCCTTGCGCGCGCAGGTCGTGCACAGCGACTGCCACGCGGATAACCTGCTGCGCTCGGGATCCGGCAGCGACGAGATCGTCGGCATCATCGACTTCGGCGACATGGTGCACGCGCCGCTCATCCAGGATCTCGCCGTCACACTCGCGAGCTTCGCCCGCCACGGCGAGATGTCGCTCGAGAATGCCGTGGCGCAGGTAGAGGCCTGGAATGCCGTGCTGCCGCTCGCGGACGAGGAGCTGGAGGTCCTGCACGACCTGACCCTGCTCCGGCTCGCGACCTCGCTCTGCATGTACGACTTCCGCATCCACGCGACCGAAAAGCCGCCGGCATGGCTCACGCAAGAGCGGCCCGACATCGTGCGAGCACTGACAAGGTTCCTGGCGCTCGACCGCATGGAAGTCCATGAGCGCTACCGCGCCGCGTGCGGGCGTGTCGACCGCGCGCCGGCGAACGTCGATATCGATGCACTCCGCGAGCGGCGCGCCCGTGCACTCGGGCCGAGCTACCGGCTGTTCTACGACCGCCCCGTGCACCTCGTGCGCGGCGAGGGCACCTGGCTCTTCGACGCGGACGGCCGGCGCTACCTCGACTGCTACAACAACGTGGCCTCGGTCGGGCATTGCCATCCGCACGTGGTCGCCGCGCTGTCGCGCCAGGCGGCGACGCTGAACACGCATACGCGCTACCTGCACGACAACGTCGTTCGCTACGCCGAGCGGCTCACCGCGACGATGCCGGACCCGCTGCGGGTCTGCTACTTCGTGTGCACCGGCACCGAGGCCATCGACCTCGCCATCCGCATCGCGCGGGTCGTCAGCAGGAACGAGGGCGTGATCGTTTCCGATGACTCCTACCACGGCAACTCGAACGTGGTCGGCACGGCGTCGACCTGCATGTACCCGAAGTCGGAGCAGCCGGCGTGGCTCGCGACGGTGCCGCCGCCCAACGGCTACCGCGGCGAGTATCGGTACGGGACGCCGGATCTCGGGCGGAAGTACGCGGCGCACATCGACCCGGCAATCGCGAAGCTGCGGGAGCGCAAGCAAGGCGCCGCGGCGTGGGTGTGCGACATTATTTTTGACTCCAACGGCACGATCCTGTCGCCGCCTGGCTATCTCGAGTACACCGCTGGGGCGATCCGGGCCGCCGGCGGGCTCTTCATCGCCGACGAGGTGCAGTCCGGGTTCTACCGCACGGGCGATGAGATGTGGGCGTTCAATTACTCGGACGTGGTGCCCGACATCGTCGCGCTGGGCAAGCCGATCGGCGACGGCCATCCGATCGGAGCGGTGATCACGACGCCCGCGATCGCAGCGAAGTTCGCGGCGAAGTTCTCCTACTTCAACACCTTCGGCGGTAACCCGGTCTCCGCCGCCGTCGGCATGGCGGTGCTCGACGTGCTGGAGCGCGAGGGCATCCAGCAGAACGTGATTGCGGCGGGGAAGATCCTGGAGGCCGGACTCGCGCAGATCGCGACCAAACATCCGCTGGTCGCAGACGTGCGCGGCAAGGGACTCTTCTGGGGGCTCGAGATCGTGCGCGACCACGCGACGCGGAAGCCTGCCGTCGAAGAGGCCGACCGGATCATGAACTTGCTGCGCGAGGACGGTTTCCTGCTCGGGCGCACGGGCGCGTTCGACAACGTCATCAAGGTCCGGCCGCCGCTCGTGTTCACGCCGGACAACGCGCGGATGCTGCTCGAAGGACTGGATCTTGCGCTGGCCAAGGCGTGAGCGGCTGGGCGTGCATCGAAGGGGAAAAGGTCCCCTAGAAGATTAGCGTGCGCGGGCTTGTACCCTCGCCCGGAGTCGCGCTTGTAGCTGGGCGTAGAGGCGAGCTTCGGCATTTTCGCGATCTCGCATCGTTACGACGAGCGAGTAGGCTTCCTGAGTCTGAGTAAGCTCGCGGCCCCAATTTTCATCGGTGCGAGTAACAACTACAAAGAGCTTTTGTGCGCGTCGCTGTGCCGTAATGCGACTGATCGTCCAACAGTCCGCTTGAGCCGTCCCAGCTCCGCGATTGCGGGCCCCCACACGCGCGCCATTAGCCTCTGACAGCCGCTGATACTGTTCGCGGGAAGTTGCTGCGTTAAACATCTGGCTCACACGCGCTAGGCTATCTGACCAGACAAGCCGAAACTCCAACTCACAACTCTTGTATGTGATCCGGGTCGTGCGAACGACTGGGCTATGAGCCAGGGCTACAGAGATCTCGCGTGTGCGCTGACGGCCGGCGATGAACGACTCTGGCAGCGGCACTTCATAAAAGTGATGATGACGATCAGGAATTGCGTCACTGGCTATAAGTGTCACCTCCTGTTCCGTGGATCTATCGAGAGCGGCTTCTTCGACCTTGCCATAGCCACAAAGCCGCAACCGGTCGGACCTGTCCGCAAGTAGCGTCTCACAAGGACCGGGCCAGCGAGCATGGGCAATGAGAAGCGCACGGAGCATGTTGTTATCGGTTTGAGGATGCTCGATGAGAATCCTTGCGGCGAGATGGGCAACATGCGGCGCCGCAAAACTAGTTCCTGACTCCTCGGCAAGCAATCGTCCAGCCGCGAAGTCTTTGCAAGTTGATAGCTCGCCGAGCCCCTGTCGCACTATTGGCTGGTTCACCGCACGCGCATTCACTGCATAGTTGCCACCATAGGCTACAAGCTCCGGCTTGATGGCTCCCCCTACGGACGGACCGGAGCGTGTAAATGGCGAGGGCTGATCCCTGCGCGCAATTGGTTGCTCGGCAGGATCGTCGCGGTAGCGCTGAGCATTGAAGGTTGCATCCCAACGAGCCAGGCTTCCGACTGTTAGCGCATTGAGTGCTGTCGCAGGATCCAATAGCGCAGCATCTTGATGCAGTAGATGACGAGGGTACTGCGTCCTCCAGTCAAATGGGACTGCCGCCGCCCGATCTAGGTTCCCGACAGGCACTACAAAGAGCACACCGAGTGTTCGTGTGATGGTATCGAGTGTTACAGCAAGACCGCGGACGTGGCGCCCAAGATACGGCTTGCGGCGATCACCATACGACAAGTTGAACACACGACAAGCGTAAGTTTCGTGGAAGTAGCGGACAGCTTCTTCCACCTGATTTTCTATTAGTTTTGAGTCATTGGCATTATTAGCGTCTAGGATGCGGCCGCTAAACAGTCGCAATATTGGTACGAACCGCCCTGAGCGGAGTGCTTCCTCTGCGTCGCCATAAAGCGCAATGCCTGCAACATGGGTACCGTGACCATGTTGGTCTTCCGGCCCTAGCTCAGGAATATAGCTTTGCGCATCACCTACAGCGGGCCCAAGTAAAGGATGGCCAGTCGCGAGACCGCTATCGAGCACCGCGATTCCTGGAGCATTGGCTGGGGGAGCGGGTACTCGTGCGAGATCCTGAATGTCTGTTTGAAGCACATTTACTTCAAGGCCGTAACGCGCCGGAAGATCCACCAGGCGAATATCACGGTGGTGTAGCAACAAATCAGCCTGTAAACGATTGACACGAATTCGGTAGAGCAACAAATGCGCCTGCTTCACGGCATCGAGTTTCTCGATCCCCTGTTCTTGCAGCCAAGCCTCGAAGGTTTGCCAACTTCGATCCCGTTCCCCGGGATTGGAAATGGGCCAAAGTTCGACGTCGAGAATAAATGGACTTGCAGCGGGCCACCCTTCCTGTCTTAGAGCCCAACCTTGGCGATCTTCTTCTGTCCAGCGATCGAAGCCTTTCAAGGCAAAAAGAACATGGCGATACGTGGGCTGTCGACCCTCCGCAAGGGTTGTCATTCGCTCTTCGAATGCCGCGAGCGCGCCTTCAGTCGCAAATGCGAGGATTACGGTCTTGTCTTCCTGGCTGACGATTTCAATCTCACGTGAAAGTCGTTGCAGCTCCGCTGGATCGAGTGGGGTGCTTAGTTCCAATTTGATCAACCTTCGCTCGTCGAACCCACCCACGTCTAACGTCGTGCGCTCGCGTGCGAACTGAAGATTTCGCTTAAGACCCGCACCGAATGTGCGCCAGTCTGCGGGCTCCGGAACCCGAAGTGGCGCCGGCCGCGCCCTGCGCGCGTTGACGGGCTGCTCGCGAACAAGTGGAAGGTGCGGGTAAGACTCAGGCACGACTTATTTGTTGCGCTGGGACATTTGTCGAGGACGTTCGTGTCCGGCGGCTAGCCTAATATGCCTAATCGTCAAGAACTCCTGACCTGCAAGCACCATGTCCTTGATAGCGCGACGCAAAACTCGTTCCACGTCGGCGTGGGTCATTTTCTTAAAAAGTACCGTAACCGTCGCATCTTCAACCTCGAATTCGCGGCGAACACCGCGCAATTTGAGCGTTAGCAAGCGCTGCAATTGCTCAAGATTCGGCGGTTCAAATATCAGTACTTCCTCGAAGCGACGCCACACAGCCGAGTCGAGCATTGTTTCGTGATTAGTTGCGGCGATCAGGACGCTGCGGCCCACATACGCGTCCATCATCTGCAGCACGGCATTAACTACTCGTCTCAACTCTCCATGATCGGCCTCGTCAGCGCGCTCTTTGGCAAGCGCATCAAACTCGTCGAATAGCACGACTGCAGCGTTGGCGTCGGCGAAATCGAAGACCTTGCGCAGATTGGCTGCTGTTTCACCTAAGTAAGAAGACACGACGGCGTCCACGCGCACAATTGCGAGCGGCAGGCCGAGCTCCGACGCGATAACCTCAGCGGTCAATGTCTTTCCGCAACCAGGCGGTCCGAAGAAAAGTAACTTGTCAGCGGCGCGAAGGCCATATGTAATAAGCCGCTCCTGATGGTGATGCTCTTGCAGCACTTTTTCGACTGCCGATCGAGTTTCGTCGGAGAGTACGGCGTCATCTAGCCGGCGTACCGGCTCTCGTAAGTTCAATAAGGAGAGATTGCGTTCCCGATCTACCGGAGGCTTTTCGAGGGGCTGATTAGGCGAATGCATGAAGTCTCGCGTGCGGCCGTAAAGCAGCCTCTCAAGATCGTTGGCGAGCAGATGATGTTGCTTAGCGCGCTCCTCGCGAATGACTTCTTCAGAGGCGGCGCGGAAGGCTTCTGTATTGCCTTCAATGCCGGTCTTAATCAGTTGTCTAAGTATCTTGCCAGTTGCCATCGAAGTGCTTCCTAGTCAAATGTGCGAAAGAGGCTTTCTTTGGCTAAATGTAGGTCTACGCCGCATCACGAAAATAGCGACATGAGCCTACTGTAAGTGCTGAGCCGTCTTGACGGTAATGTACCGCCGAATCCCTGGTCAATGAGACAACGTCGGTGCGGGCAAAACGACTTCTGGCCCGCGTCTTCGCACCAACAGACTTCGCATTTCCCACTGCACGTCTCCGGGTACTACCCTTAGAAATTGCACGTCGCGACCGGTCTGAATAGCTGCGGCCAAGCCCTGTTCTAGGAGCACCCGATTGCTCGACAATGCCGGCAGTCTTTCACCAGGTGTCAAGATGCCAATTAGGTTCAATGGATCCACTCCCGAGATCGACACTCGGTCCATCGCGGGGTCCGGCGAAACGCTCCGAAGCAGATCCGCGGCCTCTGGCAGTGCAAACTGCTCGCCGGCAAACCCACTGACGAACCGCCCGCCGCGAATCTCCCCGCGCGCTTCCATGCGCCGGTATACATAGAAAAGTTCCCGCCACGGCGGTAAGCCGTTCTCGCGTTCCAAGAGCTTCCGGAACACGACACCGTAGCGCCGCAGCAGCACGCGCGCGATGTGGTCCACCGCGGGTGCGCCGAGCGAATCGGCATCAGCAGCCACCGGCACTCGCCGCGGTAGGCTCCACCGACCCGCATCCTCTAGGCTCACGAACGGGCGGCGGTACTGGCGCAGCCGTTCGCGCCGCTTCTTCGACGTGATCAGGGCGCGCACTCCCGCGAACGAATCCGATGTGACGCGCCCACGGCTGACGAGTTCGCCGAGGCCGGTCTCGACGTTGCTCCGCAGAAGTCCGGTGTCGTGCACGAGATCATCGAAAAAAGAGGCTCCGCGCTGCCGGAGACTCTCCAGGATCTTCTGCCCGCGCGCCGACAAGCCCTCGACTGAATCCGACGTATCGCCGCTTCTCTGCCAGTGCACCAGCGCTTCCCGCCCGACAAGCATGATCGGCGTCGAACGCACCGGCCCGGCCGCCGTCGCAATCTCGCTACCGCTCGCCTCAACGGGCCGAACCCATGCGATCCGCCCCGCCGCGCATAGCTTGTCGAGATCCCGCGGCACGTAATTCTTGACCCGCAGCGGCAAGATGTCGCGCTCCCAGGCGCCGGCCTGAATCGCGAATCCTTCTAACTGCTGCAGCACGGCGAGCAACCCAGCCTCGCCTTCCTGTCGGTCGTCGCGGCCTTCCATCGCCACCCGCTGCCAACGGAACAGGAAGCGCATGAACTGCGCGGGCGGCACGGCCTGGATCTCGTTGCGCTTGCGGTCTCGGGTGTAGCGGTGGATGCGGATCAGAAGCCGCCGCTCGCACCACTCTTCCTCGCGCCCGCCGCTGAACCGGCCGCGCATGATCGAGCCCTGGGATTCGAGGGCGAGAAGGGCAGCGCGGATATCACCCGCGGGCAGGTCGAGCCCGACGCGAAGCGCCGTTTCCGTCACCGGACCGACCAGCTCGAGGCGGCTGCGCATGATCTCTGCGAGCGCAAGCGTATCGCCTTCCTTCGCGTGCTCGAACTCGGCGGAGCGCTCGACGGCGAGCCAGAGTCCATCGTGGTACATCACGCGTCGCTCGTCGCGCAGCCGCGCGAGCTGCGGCTTCCACGGCTCGATCTCGGGACCAGTCAGGAATCCGTAAACCACGAGTGCGTCGTGCAGCTCGTCGTGGCTGCCGATCTCCGGCCAGGCCTCGGCCTTCACTTTCTCGATCGCGGCGGGATCGAGTCGGCCGAGGTCGGCGGCGTCCTTCGGCTCGAGCAAGCGGTCGGTCGAGACGGAGCGCGTGCGCCGTCCTTCGGCATCGCCGTCGTCAAGGAAGGCGTAAGGCCGCGCGCCGAGCACGGCGTGCGAGAGGGGCGAGGGCGCCGAAAGGTCGCGGCACTCCACATTCAGCGAGCCGTCCTCAATCCGCTTTAGCAGCGCGAGGAGGCCATCCACGTCCATGAACTCGCGCAGGCAATCGTCGATCGATTGCTTCACAAGCGGGTGGTCGGGAATTTCCCGCTTGCCGGTCAAATTCTCCGCGCAGGCGAGCTGGTCGGGGAACACGACGGCCAGCAGGTCCTCGGAGTCCGCGCGCTGGAACGGTGCGGGCATGCGCTTGCCGTTCCGATTTCGGACGAGGGCGAGCGCGATCGCGGCGTCCCAGCGCCAGCGCGTGCCGAACACCGGCGCGTCGAGCAGCGCCTGAACCAGCACGTCCTCGGCCGAGTCGGACTTGAGGAAGGCCTTCACGTCCTCGAGCGGGAAGCTGTGCGTCGGCCCGAGCGAGAGCACGATGCTGTCCTCGAGTGCGGAGGCTTGAAGCTCGAAATTGAACTGGCGGCAGAAGCGCTTGCGGAGCGCGAGTCCCCAGGCACGGTTGATACGCGAGCCGAAGGTCGAGTGGATGACGAGGTGGGTGTCGCCCACGTCGTCGAAGAACCGCTCGAACACGATGGTGTCGAGCGTCGGGAGCGTCCCGAGCGCGGCTTGGCCGGCGGCGAGGTACTGGGCGAGCTGCGAGGCCGCAACGGCGTCGAGCTGCTTTTCGTCGCGCAGCCAGGCTTCGAGCCCTTCTTGCCCACCATCCGCGAGCTGCCCGAGCGCGTCCGCGCGCAACCGTGATACTGACGCTGATAGTTCGGCACTCCGCGCCGGCGCCTCGCCGACCCAGAACGGCAGCGTCGGCGCCATGCCGCGGGCGTCCTCGACGAAGATCTTGTTCACCTCGACCTTCTGCACGCGGTACGAGGTGTTGCCGAGCTGGAAGATGTCGCCGGGCATGCTCTCGAACGCGAAATCCTCGCCGACCGAGCCGATGCGGAAGCCCTCGGGGTTCAGCACGACGTCATAGTCGAACTGATCGGGGATCACGCCGGCGTTGGTCACGGCCGTGAGCCGCGCGCCGCGCCTAGGGCGCAGCCGCCGGTTGACCGTGTCGTAGTGCAGATAGGCCGAGCGCCGGCCGCGCCGGGTGGAGTAGCCCTCGGCAAGCATTTGCAGGACCTGCTCGAACTCCTCCGCGGTCAGGTCCGCGTACGGCTGCGCGCAGCGGAAGGCCGCGAGCAGCTCGTCCACGCCCCATTCGCGGCAGGCGACTTCCGCGACGATCTGCTGCGAGAGCACATCCAGGGGCTTACGCGGCACGCGGATCTTGTCGAGCTCGCCGCGCCGCACGCCGTCGAGGAGGGCGGTGCACTCGACGAGGTCGTCGAGCGAGAGCGGGAACAGCCGCCCCTTCGGGATCGCGCCGATGGCATGCCCCGCGCGGCCGACGCGCTGGAGGAACGCCGAGATCAGCCGCGGCGAGCCCATCTGGCAGACGAGGTCAATGTCGCCGATGTCGATGCCGAGTTCCAGCGACGATGTGGCGATCAGGGCCTTCAGCCCGCCGGCCTTCAGCCGCGTTTCCGCGCTGAGGCGGTGCTCCTTCGAGAGGCTGCCGTGATGGCAGGCGACGTGCTCGGCGCCAATGCGCTCGGCGAGGAAGCGCGTCGCGCGCTCGGCGAGGCGCCGGTTGTTGACGAAGATAAGTGTCGTCCGGTGCGCCAAGATCAGCTCAGCGAGCTTCTCGTACAGCTCGTCCCAGACCTCGTTCGCCATGATGGCTTCGAGCGGCGAGCGCGGCAACTCCAGCGCGAGGTCGCGCTCGCGCACGTGGCCGGTGTCGACGATCTCGACGTCGGCATCGCGATTACCGACCAGGAAGCGCGCCATCGCATCGAGCGGCTTAACCGTCGCGGAGAGTCCGACGCGCACGGGCGGCCGGCCGCAGAGCGCGTCGAGCCGCTCGAGCGACAGCATCAGGTGCGAACCGCGCTTGCTGCCGGCGACGGAGTGCAGCTCATCCACGATCACGCTCTTGACGCTCTTCAGCATCGCGCGGCCGGACTCCGAAGTCAGCAGGATGAAGAGTGACTCGGGGGTCGTGACCAGGATGTGCGGCGGGGACTTCCGCATGCGGTTGCGCTCGAAGGCCGAGGTGTCGCCGGTGCGGACGGCGTCCCGGATCGGCACGTCGTCGACGCCCTGCTCGAGGAGCTGGTCGCGGATGCCGGCGAGCGGTTCCTGGAGGTTCTTCTGGATGTCGTTCGAGAGCGCCTTGAGCGGCGACACATATAAGACGTGCACTTCGTCCGACAGACCCTTGCTGAGTCCCTCGACCACCAGGTCATTGATGGCGAAGAGGAAGGCGGCCAGCGTCTTGCCGGAGCCGGTCGGCGCTGCGATCAGGGCGTTACGGTGCTGGGAAGTGACCGCCCAGGCGCGGGTTTGCACCTCCGTGGGCGCGGAAAAGCGGTTGCGAAACCACCCGGCGACGGCCGGGTGGAAGCCGGAGAGGGAGTCCGGGGACATTGCGCCATTGTGTCACGCAGGGTGGCTCACGGAATGAGCCGGAGGGCCCCAGCGCGCCGGCCCAGGTATCTGGCACTTTTCAATCCTGTGGGCTTTTGCTTCAATATTTCCCACAGGGGGGTACACCAATGAAAAATGTGCTTTGGGCGGCAGTCATCATGACCGCCGCCACCATGGTTGCGGCTGGCGCTCCCGCCGCCGCAGATACGCCGGATCCGGGCGAGCCGTCGCTTGCGGAAGTGCGCACGGCGACCGAGAAATTCCAGGACGTCAAGGTCGCGCTGGCCGAAGGCTATATCCGCGATCCCTCCGACATGTGCGAAACCGCCGACATGATGGGCAGGCCGGTGTCAGCGGGCGCGATGGGCGTGCATTATTTCCGTCCGGACCTGTTGGGCATTACCGCTCCGCCCAATCCGCGAGTGAACGGCAATGGCACCTACACGGACTTCCGTGCACCTTCGATCCTCATCTATGAGCCGCAGGCGGACGGCTCGATGCAATTGGTCGCGGTCGAAAATCTCGTGTTCCAGATGTCGTGGGCGGCCGCCGGTCACGCGTCGCCGCCGACCTTCCACGGCGTCGCTTACGACAACATGAAGGACGATCCCGCGACAGCCACCGACGAGGCGCACAACTTCGAGCCGCACTACGACCGCCACGTGTGGCTGTACCGCGATAATCCGAACGGCGTATTCGAGCCATTTAATCCAGCAGTGAGCTGTGCGCACCACGGCGCGAAATCCGCGGCCGCGACGACTGCAGGCGAACCTTAGCCCGTACCGACGACCGGCTGGCCATCTCTACGGCAGCCGTGTAGGACGCAGAGTCGGCACCGGTGTGAATACGTGGCGGAACAGGCGCTTACGGAGACAAGCCCTATTCACCGTCGACGCGACGCGCGCGCACAGGACGTATAGGATGCGCGCGATTGCCTGTGCGGGAAGCGTTGGCGCACACGGACTTGTGCAGAGGCAGAGAGATGCGGATTCTGCGTGGACTTCTGTTCCTCGGAATCGTGGGGCTCGCGGCCTGCGCTAGTGAAGATCGGCCCGGGACGAACGACAACCCGCCCACTAACAGTCCCCCGTCCGCGGCGTTCACGTCCACCTGCGACGGCCTCACCTGCACCCTGACCGACCAGAGCACCGACACCGACGGCACCATCCAGGCTCATGCCTGGGAGTTCGGCGACGGCGGGACTAGCACGGAGCCGAACCCGACTCATATCTATGCCGACTTCGGCACGTTCACCGTGCGCCTGACGGTGACCGACGACGGCGGGGGTGCCGGGACAGTCGCGCGGCCGTTGGCACTGACTCAGCCAGTGCCGAGTTTTGCCGGCACCTATGAGCGGGAGACTCTCCACACCAGCCACGACCGAGATTCCCGCTACGTTCTGCACGAGGATGGGCGGTTCGAGCTGCACGACACGACTGGCGCGAAAACCGTGGTCTACACGGGGCGCTGGGCCCTGTATGACCCCGATACGCCCTGGATTGACCTGGACTTCGATGCATTTGTCGGTGGCGAATGTGTTCCCCCGGGGCTCCCGTTCCTTTGGGAAGGAATTGGGGTGTTATTCGAAATTTCCGGCGTGACCCACTTGTCGATCTCGTACTGCGGTTTTTGGTACCTGGATGACCGGCAGGACGGTGACTTCCTCGAGGAAGGTTTTTATACCAGCGCAGCAGACCCTGGGGACCCTGGCCCGCCACCGTCTCAGGCCGGTCAGCTTGCTTTCGTGCGGGATGGGCACATCCATCTCGTGAACACCGATGGGACCGGCGTAGTCCAGGTGTCCGAGGGGCCGAGCGACGCCGAACCCGCGTGGTCGCCCGATGGTCGCCGGATCGCCTTCACCCGCTTCGGCGGAGCCACGCCGGGTATCTACGTGATGGACGCCGACGGCTCAAACCCCGTCCGGCGCACGACGTCGGGCCGGTCCCCAGCTTGGTCTCCCGACGGCCAATCGCTGGCGTTCGTCTGCACCGAGCGCGAGAACGAGTTGTGTACCATCAACGTGGACGGCATGGCGGACCCGGTTGTCATTTGGCCACCGACCCTCGCGCCGCGGGTCAGTTACCCGGCGTGGTCCCCCGATGGGAGCCGCATCTCATTCACTTCCGACTACAACTTATTCGATTCTTTCTTTGACATCTTCGTCGTAGCGCCGGACGGATCCGGTCTTACCGACCTGACGTCAGGGAACTACAGAGTGCTTGTGAACGAGTTCTATCAGTCGGCCTGGTCGCCGGACGGACAACGCATCGCCTTGGTGACCTGCCCGTGGGCGTTTGAATACTGCAGCTCGAGCGTGGTGTCGGTCATGCGCGCCGACGGTACTAGCCTGGAATGGCTGGCCGCGGCAAGTGGATTCGCGAGGCCCACTTGGTCGCCCGACGGGCAGATGATCGCGTTTGAATCGGCGAACGCGATCGAGTGGATCCGCGCAGATGGCAGCGAGCGCGGACGGATCCTCGCGGATGGTTCCAGCCCCGCTTGGCGTCCTTGATGGGTCGGGCGACACAAAAGAGCTAGCTCGTCGTGCGCCCCGTCAGAAACCGCGCCATAGCGACGCGGAATGCGTGGCCCTCTCCGGATCACTTCCCGCGTGCCGCGTAGTAGGCCGCGATCTTGGGCTGGTTCCTGACCCGCTCGAGGTGCTTCACCAGGAGCGGCGCCTGCTTGTCCACGATGTCGGCGGGGATGTGGTCCAGTGCCCCGGACTTGAGCCAGCGCACGAACAGGAAGCACTTGAGGTCAGCGACGGTCAGGCGCTTTTCGACAAACCACTCGCCGCCGCCCGCCTTCAGCCGGGCCTCGAACTGCTGCAGGAAGCGCGGGATTGAGCCGGCCGCCAGTGCCTCGCGCGCCTTCTTCTTCGCCTCGCCTTCGAGCGCAAACGTATTGCCGATCTTGTACGTGATGTCCTCGATGGCATCCATCAGCTCATCCACCAGCGCCGCCAGCCAGTCGTCCGTCGGGTACAAGCCGGCGAGCTTGCCGACATAGCGGTTAATGGTGTTTGACTGCGCGATCACCTGGCCGTCCACTTCCAGGATCGGCAAGGACTGGTACGGCGCCGTGTCGCGCAGCTTGGGCCAGTCGCTTCTCGCAATGCGTTTGTCCTCGAATGCGATGCCGGCGAGGTGCATGGCAAGGCGCGCGGCCTCGCCGCGGCTGCCGTCGAAATCGAAATAGGTCAGTACGAGCTTGGGCACGGAAATCCCTCCTATGCTTTCGCACTCCGCCAGGCCAGGGCCATGAGCGAAGCGCTTGCTCATGGCTGCGGATGCTAGTGCAATTCGATTGCATAATGCAAGTGATGTGCTAGCCTGCGCTGGTGCGAAGAACCCGTCAGCCGTCGCACCGGTCGGGATGCCCGATCGGCATCACGCTCGACATGTTGGGCGACCCATGGACCCTGCTGGTCGTCCGCGACCTCATTTTCAAGGGTGGCAAGACCTTCGGCGACTTCCTGTCGGCGGACGAGGGCATCGCCACCAATATTCTGACCGACCGGCTGAGCCGGCTGGAAGCGAACGACATCATCGAAAAGCGGCGCGACCCGGCGGACGCACGCCGCCAGATCTATCGGCTCACCCGAAAGGGTGTTGATCTGGCCCCCGTTCTGGTCGAGATCGTCCTGTGGGCAACGTCTTACGAGGATACTGACGCGCCGCTGGCAGTCGTCAAGGCGATGCGTAGCGACAAGGCCGCCTTTATTGCCCAGCTGCGTTCCACGTGGCAAGCCGCAAAACTTGATCGACCGGCATCACACCGACCGCGGCGTGGACGCCAAAGAGGTCGATCGAAGTCATAGGAGCATTCCCTCCTGTCAGACCAACCTGACCTCGACCCCGCGCGCCCGAATCGCTGCCACCGCATTGGGTGCCGCCGCGCGATCCGTGATCAAGAGATGCACTTGCTCGACCGGGGCGATCACCGACAGGTTGCGTCTCAGCAGCTTGGAGGAATCCGTGACCGCCACGGTCTGCCGTGCAATGCGGATCATTAGCGCATTGAGTTTCGCCTCGAGCACGTGAGGCGTCATGAGGCCGATCTCCGGGTCGAGGCTGTCGACGCCGAGGAACAACCGGTCGGCCTGCAAATCGCGCAGCGCCTGCTCGGCCTGCGGCCCCGCCAGTGACCACGACTTCCGGCGGAGGACGCCGCCTGGAATGATGAGGTTGACGTGATGCGCATTCGCCAGCAGGACGGCGATGTTGAGCGCGTTCGTGATGACGTTGAGCGAGCGGAGCTTGAGCCCGCGGATCTGGCGCGCGATCTCCGCGGTGGTGGTTCCGGAGTCGAGGATGACGGTCTCGCCTTCCTGGATCAACCCGGCCGCCTCCGTGGCAATTCGCACCTTTTCCGCGTGATAGAGCGTCTGCTTGACGGTGATCGGAAGGTCTTCGCTGTCTCCCGGTGGAAGCGCTCCGCCGTGGACTCGAACGAGGGCGCCGATGTCAGCGAGCGCGGCGAGATCCGAGCGGATCGTGACTTCCGATACGCTGAAGCGTCGCGCAAGCTCGGCGACGTTGCCCTCGGAATTCGACTCGACCAGCGCACGGATGGCGCGCCGGCGCTGCTCCTTCGCCAGCTCACGGCCGCTTCCTTTTTCGTCCTGGATGCGCGTACTCATGGCTTTCGGTTTTCAAACATAAGCGAAAATCAAAAGGGTCTTCCGACTGAGTTTACGACTATTCGTAAGCATTCGTAAGTTTCTTGTCCTTTCATATAACCTTCACATAGGATGCCATTGCCCGCAGACATAGGGGGAACGACCATGCGCCTCGATATTCGTCTCGTCGGCATCGCTTTCACAATCGCACTCGTACCGCAGCTCGCTGCGGGGCAGGCCGCGGGCAACACCCCGGCAACGGAGCTCAGCGAGGTTGTCGTCACCGGAACGCGTGCGGCGCTCGTGGAGTCGCTCGATCGCAAGCGCGCCGCGAAGATCGTGCAAGACTCGATCGTCGCGGAGGACCTCGGCAGCTTTCCCGACGACAACGTCGCCGACTCGCTCTCGCACATCACCGGCATCACCGTGCGGCGCACGCGCGGCGGCGAAGGTCAGTTCGTGAACGTGCGCGGGCTCGGGCCCGAATTCAGCATCGTCACCCTGAACGGCCGCATCCTCGCGACGGACGGCGACGGCCGCGAGTTCGCGTTCGACGTACTGCCGTCCGAGGTGATATCCGGCGCGGACGTGCTGAAGTCCGCCGAGGCGCCCAATCTCGAGGGCAGCATCGGCGGCTCGATCAACCTCCGTTCGGCGCGCCCGCTCGAGGGCGTCGGGAAGCGCGTCTCGTTCTCGGTCGAGGGTGATTACAACGACCTTTCGGAGAACGAGGGCTACAAGGTCAGCGGCGTGCTGAGCACCACGTTCGCCGACGACCGCATGGGCTTGATGGTTACGGGTGTCTACCAGGACACCGAGGTTCGGTCGGACGCCGTGCACGAGTTCTTTATCAACCCGGACTCGCCCGGCGAGTTCGACGCGGACGGCGACGGCAATATCTCGGAGGCTGAGAGTTCGCTGCTCGGACTCTGCTGCGTCAGCTTCGGCGCGCGCGTGCAACAGAAGGAGCGCAGCGGCGCGACGGCCGTCTGGCAGTGGGACGTTTCGGACAGTTTCAGCATGACGGTCGACGGACTCTTCACCCGCCTCAACGCGCCGACCGTGGGCTACCACCAGTCGTTCTACGTCGAGGACTCGATCCTCGACGAGGACACCGGGCTGCACCGCTGGAGTGACGTAAGCATCGCGGACCACTGGGTCGACGGGATGACCATCGCCGAGATGGTGCCGGAGATCTCGACGATCACCGAGCACCGTGTCGTCGACACGACGCAATTCGGCTGGAACGGCGGCTGGCAGGCGACCGACAGGCTGCACTTCGACTTTGATGCCTACCGCTCGAAAGCGGACCGCGATTCCGGCGGCAAGGACACCTGGGTCGTCTCCGGCATTGGCGGAAGCCACGTCGGGCGCGTCGACATGAACAACAACGGCCTGCCCGACATCAGCGTGGCGCTGGACGATGGCCGCGACCTCGCGACGGCGCTCAGCAATGGCGAGCTCGGCGACGCCGACTTCGGGCTGCACTACATCGGCCTGTCGGGCACGGACGTCATCGACACCGTCGACGGCCTGACGGTTGACGGCGAGCTGACCTTCGACTCGGGCAAGTTCACTTCGCTGCAGTTCGGCGCGGCGAGCACCGGGCGCTCGAAGACCCGCGACACCGTCGAGAACGACACCAATGGCGGGTCCTGCATCTACTGCAATCTCTACGACGTGACGTTCGCGGACCTCGGAGCGCAGGTCGTGCACGACCTGCGCCTTTCGAACTTCATGCGCAACGCCGGCGGCAGCTACCCCACGCGCTTCGTCTTCTTCGACGTGCAACAGTACCTCGCGGCGCTCGCTGCCCTCGACGGACAGCCGATCCTCGACGAGAACGGCGACCCGACCGGCGACGTGTACGACTCCTCGCTGGTGGCGGCGGAGTTCAACCCGGTGCAGTCCTATGACGTGGACGAGGACACGCTCGCGGCCTACGTCAACGCGAACTTCGGCGGGGAGAACTGGTTTCTGAATGCGGGTCTTCGCTGGATCGACACGGATACGACGGCGCGCACAGCGATCGACGCGATCGTGCGCGTCGACGATCCCACGCCCGAGATCCCGACCTCGAGCCCGGATGTCACATACAGCCCGGCCGAGCCGCTGACGGAAAAAGGCAATTACAGCAAGGTCCTGCCGTCGCTCAACGTCGGCTGGTGGCCGCGCAAGGACCTTCTCGTCCGCGTTGCGGCCGCACAGGTCATCTCGCGGCCGTCGCTCAACCAGCTCGCGCCGACGCGTACCGACGGCACGCTCGATCGGACGTTCGAGGTGTTCTACGACGGCAACGCCGACCTCGAGCCGGTCGAAGCAGACCAGGCGGACCTGTCGGTCGAGTGGTACTTCGACGAGAAGTCCGTCATCAGCGGCGCCGTGTTCTGGAAGGACCTCGACGGCTTCATCACCTACGAGCTCGAGGAGAATGTGGATATCGGCGTGGTCGCGGACATCGGCGGCGCCGGCGATGCGCCGCTCCTCTACGACGTGTTCCGCCCGATCAACGGCGACAAGGCCGAGGTGCTCGGCTTCGAGGTTGGCTTCCAGCACTTCTTCGAGAGCGGGTTTGGCCTCCGTGCCAACTACACCTATACCGATACCGAAGCCTATATCGACGGCGAAAAGGTCGGGCCACTCGAGGGCGTCTCGGAGTCCGCCTATTCGGTCGCTTTCATGTTCGAGAACGACCGCTGGGACGCGCAGCTCGCCGCGGACTATAGCGGCGAATACGTGGAGGTCACGGACGCGGTCGGCGGATTGTCACAGTACGGTGACCCGATCACCTGGGTCACGGCGGCCGTCGCCTACCGGCTGACCGAGAAGTTCGCGGTGTCGCTCGAGGGCCGGAACCTCACGGATGAGTTCTACAGGTCGACGATGGGACGGCCGGACATGCTGGCCGGGTTCGAGACCTGGGGCCGTTCGCTGCTGCTCGGCGTCACCGCCAAGTTCTGATGAGCGCCTGGCTGGTCCATGCGCTCGTCACGACGCTGCTGTGGGGCGTGTGGGGCGCATTGGCCGGCATGCCGGGCGAGCATGGCGTCCCGGAGACGATCAATTACGTCGTCTGGGCGCTGACGATGATTCCGCCGGCGGTGTTCGTGCTGTCCCGCGGCGGCCAGCGGCTCCAGCGTGACCGGCGCTCGCTGATGCTGGGCCTCGCGATTGGCCTGCTCGGCGCGGGCGGCCAGCTGATCCTTTTTCACGCCGTGCGGATCGGCCCGCCGTACCTCATCTTCCCGATCATCTCGCTGTCGCCCGCCCTCACGATCGCGCTGTCTCTTGGGCTCCTGAAAGAACGCACCGGGCTGATGGGAGCGCTCGGCATTGCCCTCGCACTGCTGGCGCTACCGCTCTTCGACTACCGCCCCGACGGTGCCGCGGATTACGGCGCATGGTTCCTGCTCTCGCTTGGGATCCTCGCCGCCTGGGGCGTGCAGGCTTACGTCATCAAGCTCGCGAACTATTCCATGGACGCGGCCAGCATCTTCTTCTACATGATGCTGAGCGGCCTTCTGCTAGTCCCGGTGGCGCTCGCGATGACGGACTTTTCGCAACCGATCAACACCGGGCTCGACGGCGCCGGGCTTGCGGCGGCGATCCAGGTCCTGAACGCCATCGGTGCGTTGACCCTGGTGTTCGCGTTCCGCTACGGCAAGGCCATCATCGTCGCGCCGCTCATCAACGCGGGCGCGCCCTTGCTGACGGCGGTTCTCTCCATGGTTCTGCTCGGACTCGTTCCGGGACCCGCGAAAATTGCGGGAATCATGCTGGCGCTGTCGGCGGCGGTCCTGCTTGCGTTGCAACCGGAACCCTCTGCGCAGGTCGCGCGACCATGAAGGCCCTGCAAGACATCGTCACGCGGCACACGGGCGGCGAGCGGACCGGCGTGTGGTCGCTGTGCTCGGCGCATCCGGCGGTGATCGAAAGCGCCATGCGCGAGGCCAACACGGCTGGCACTGCGCTGCTGGTCGAAGCGACTTCGAACCAGGTGAACCAGTTCGGCGGCTATACGGGAATGCGACCGGCGGACTTCGCGCATTTCCTACGCGACATTTCGGCGCGCGCCGGTCTTCCCGCGGACCGTACCTGGATCGGCGGCGATCACTTGGGGCCGAACGCCTGGCGAAGCGAAGCCGCGGATGCGGCGATGGCGAAGGCTGCCGACCTCGTACGCGAGTACGTGGCGGCGGGCTTTCGCAAGATTCACCTCGACTGCTCGATGGCTTGCGGGGGCGATTCCTCGCCCTTGTCCGAAGAAATCGTCGCCTCGCGTGCCGCGAGCCTCGCCGCGGCCGCGGAAGCTGCGTGGCGCGAGGCCGGAGGCGAGGCGCCCGTGTATGTGATCGGCACGGAAGTGCCGACGCCCGGAGGCGCAACGGAGGAACTCTCGACGCTGACGGTCACGACGCCGCAGGCCGCCACGGCGACGATCGATGCGCATCGCGAGGCCTTCGACCGCGCCGGCCTCGAGGCGGCGTGGCCGCGCGTGATCGCGCTGGTCGTCCAGCCCGGCGTGGAATTCGACCATCACAAGGTCATCGACTACCGGCCGCGGGAGGCGAAATCGCTCAGCGACGTCATCGGCCGGCAGTCGCAATTCGTCTTCGAGGCACATTCGACCGACTACCAGTCGGCGACAGGCCTCAAGGCGCTCGTGCGCGATCACTTTGCGATCCTGAAGGTCGGGCCCGGCGCCACATTCGCATTGCGCGAAACACTCTGGGGACTCGCCGCCATCGAGCAGGTAATGCACGGTGACGGGCGCGTGCCGGATCTGCGCAAGGTCGTCGTCGCAGCGATGCGCGCGGACCCGCAACACTGGCGCGGCCACTACCACGGCGAGGGCGAGAGTCTCGATTTCGACCTGCAGTACAGCCTGAGCGATCGAATCCGTTACTACTGGCCGTACCCGGAGGTGCAGCGCGCCGTCGCTGCGATGCGCGAGCGGCTCGACCGGCGGCCGATACCACTCACGCTCCTCAGCCAGTTCCTGCCGCGCCAGCACGAAGCCATGCGCGACGGACGCATCGCGGGGACGACGGCCGAGATCCTGCGCGAGGGCGTTGCGGCGGCCCTGCGTCCGTACTTCGCTGCCTGCGCGGCTCCGTCGAGGGCGGCGGCATGAGCGCGAACGGCTTCCCGGGCCTGGCGACTGTCGAGCTTGAAGCTCGCGGCGCAGCCTGGACCGCGGGCGAGATCGCGCAGCAGCCGGAGGTGTGGATCAAAGTCGGCGACGTCGTTGCCGGTGAGCGCGCGGGGCTCGAGGCGTTCCTGCAGCCGCTCGTCGCAAATGCCCATCTGCGCGTCGTGTTGACGGGCGCCGGCACCTCGGCATATATCGGCGACTGCCTCGCGCCCGCGCTCGCTGCGCGGATGCGCCGCCGCGTCGAGGCGATTGCGACGACGGACTTGCTCAGCGGCCCGGACCTGCGGCTTCCTTCGGACGGACCGACGCTTCTCGTCTCGTTCGCGCGCTCCGGCAATAGTCCCGAAAGTGTCGCCGCGGTCGAGCTCGCCGAGCGATTCCTGGACGGACGAGTGTTCCATCTCGTCATCACCTGCAACCCGGAAGGCGCGCTCGCTGCATCCGCCGCAGGCCTTGCAAATGCTCACGTGCTGCTGATGCCCGAGGCCGCGCACGATCGCGGCTTCGCAATGACCTCGAGCTTCAGCGCGATGCTGCTTGCGGGCGCGCTGACTTTCAGGCTCGTGGGCGACGGCGCGCCGCGCCGCGTTGCCCTCGCCGCGGAGGGGCTGCTGCCGCAGGCGACGGCACTCGCCGGCCGCCTGGTCGCGCGCGGATTCGAGCGCGTCGTGTATCTCGGCAGCAATGTGCTACGCGGACTCGCTTCGGAAGCTGCGCTGAAGCTCCTCGAGCTGACCGATGGCCGCGTCGTGGCTGTCTCCGACTCGACACTCGGATTCCGGCACGGACCGAAGACCATCATCAACGACCGCACGCTCGTCGTCGTCCTGCTCTCGAACGGGCCTTACTCCCGGGCGTATGACGTCGACCTGCTGCGGGAACTGGAGCGGGAGGGCCGCGCGGGCGGCCTCCTTGCGCTCGGCGCGCGGCCGGATGGCGTCGGCGGCGTCGAAAAGCTCATCATCGCCGGCATGAGTGACGCGCCCGATCTCGAGCTCGCGCCCCTGCTGGTCCTGTTCGCCCAGAGCTTCGCGCTATTGCAGTCGCTCGAGCTCGGGCTGTCGCCCGACCGGCCCGATCCGGCCGGCACCGTCAACCGCGTCGTTCAGGGCGTGACGATTCATCCCTGGAACGGCTCGGGCGGATATGTTCCTCGGCGTTGACGGCGGCGGCACCAAGACCGCTTACGCGCTCGTCGATGCGGAGGGACTGCTACGCGCGAGCCACGTTGGCTCGACGATTGACCACCTTGCCGGCGGGCTCGACGCCGCGCGCTCGCGGCTGAAGGAAGGCATCGAGACGGCGCTGGCGAAGGCCGGTGCCAGCGCGCACGAGATCGGCTACGCATTCTTCGGGCTGCCTGCCTATGGCGAGGATGGCGGAATTGTCGCAGCGCTCGACTCCATGCCCGCCGCCATCCTCGCGCCCGGCCGCTACCGTTGCGGCAACGACATGGTTTGCAGTTGGGCAGGCTCGCTCGCCTGTGCCGATGGGATCAGCGTCATCGCGGGCACCGGCTCGATGGCCTACGGCGTGTATGCGGGGCGCCAGGCGCGGTGCGGCGGCTGGGGCGAGCTGATCGGGGACGAAGGCTCTGCCTACTGGATCGCGCGCGAGGGCATGAATCTCTTCTCGCGAATGAGCGACGGCCGCGCGGCGCGCGGGCCCCTTCACGGGCTGGTGCGCGAGCGGCTCGGCCTTGTCGACGACCTCCACCTTTGCGCGCACATCTATGACATCCGCGCGGACCGGCGAGACGCGTTCGCGCAGTTTGCGCAGCTCGTGCACGAAGCCGCGCAATCAGGCGATCCCGAAGCTGCCGCGATCTTCGCGCGCGGCGCGCGCGAGCTCGTCGCCTGCGTCGTCGCGACGCACCGCGCGCTCGGAGTGCCGGCGGACGAAGCCCTTCCGGTGTCGCACAGCGGCGGCGTATTCGACAACGCCGCGGCGATGGTGGATGCATTCCGCGCGGGCCTCGCCGCGGCGCCCGCGAGACTCGAGTACCGGGCCCCGCGGTTCCCGCCTGACGTCGGCGCCGCCCTGCACGCGGCCCGGCTTGCCGGATCGCCGCTGTCCGACCCCGCGCTGGAAAGACTGCATCGAAGACTCGGCCCGTCCGGAGCTTCCCGATGATCCGCGCCCTCGCGCCCGCCTGGGCACTGTTCCTGGCCGCGGCCGCTTGCCAAGCCGATTCAGCCGGGTATGCAGAAGTCGACTTCGCGTCCGTCGAGAAGGTGGACGTGCACATGCACCTTTACGGCGACATGCCGGAATTTGCCGCGCGCGCGCAGGCCGACGGGTTCCGGGTGCTGACCATCAACGTCAATTACCGCGATTTCCCGCCAATCGCCGTGCAACAACGCGATGCCGCAGCGCTCGCGCGCGCGTATCCGGAGCGCATCGCCTTCGCCGCGACCTTCGATGCCGCCGGCAGCGGCAGGCCCGGCTGGCTCGCGGAGATCGAACGGGGTCTCGATGCGGCCTTTGCAGAGGGAGCCGTCGCCGTCAAGCTCTGGAAGGACATCGGCATGCAGCAGCGCGATCCCGATGGCCGCGCCGTCATGATCGACGATGCACGATTCGACGCGCTCTTCGACTGGCTCGAGAAGCGCGGCGTACCGGTGCTCGGCCACCAGGGCGAGCCCAGGAACGCCTGGCTGTCGCTCGAGGAGATGACGATTCGCGGCGACCGCGAGTACTTCGCCGAGCATCCGCAGTACCACATGTTTGGCCGTAAGGAGTGGCCGAGCTACGAAGAGCAGATCGCCGCTCGGGACCGCATGCTCGACAAGCACCCCGGCCTCAAATTCGTCGGCGTGCACCTTGCCTCGCTCGAATATGACGTCGATCGCATCACGGCCTTCCTGCGGCGCTATCCGAACGCGAGCGTCGACCTCGCCGCACGGCTGTCCCACCTGCAGTTGCAGGCGAGCCGCAATCACGACAAGGTTCGCCGCTTCTTCATCGAATTCCAGGACCGCATCCTGTATGGCTCCGACTTCGGACGCGCCGACGGCCAGTCCGACGTCGAGTTCGCGGCCGAGGCGCACGAAGGCTGGCTCGCCGACTGGCGCTTCCTTGCCGGCGGTGCCGAGCTGCGTTCGGGCGAATTCAACGCGCCATTTCGCGGGCTCGCCCTGCCGCGCGAGGTGATCGACAAGGTTTATCGTGAGAATGCGCGGCGCGTCTTTCCGGCCGCGTGGCGCGCAGTTCAGGGCGACGGGATTCGGCTCGAGTTCGACGGCGAGATGAGGACCCGCGTCATCGCGACGACGGGCCAGGAGACAATTCTCGGTCCCTTCACGGATTCCGAAACGCTGCTGACGCAAGCGGGCGAAACCGGCAACTTCGCGCTGCAATCGGAGCGCAGCGACACCGTAACGGACGCGCTCGGCGAGGGTCGGCGAACGACGCTGGCGGGCCGGGCCGGCTCGCTCGTGAAGGAGGTCGAGGTCACTGCCTATGCCGGCCGGCCTGGCTGGCTCTTCATGCGCGCGCGATATCGGAACGAAGGTACGGAGCCGCTGCAGGTTCGCGGCTTCACCAGTCACCGTTATGCGTTCGAACCCGGCGCAGGTCGGCGCGAGCCCGCGTTCTGGTCTTACCAGAGCGCGTCCTACGAGTCGCGGCCTGATTGGGTGCTGCCGATCGAGCCGGGCTACTTGCGCGGCAACGACCTCGGCATGAACGACTCGGACTACGGCGGCGGCACGCCGGTCGTCGACGTCTGGCGCCGTGACATCGGGCTCGCGATCGGACATGTCGAGCTGTTGCCGAAACTGGTCGCGTTGCCGATCCGTCGCGAGAAACGCGGCAACGTGACGCTTGCGCTCGTCATGAAGCGGGGACTAACGCTTGCGCCCGGACAGTCGATGGAAACGATCCGGAGCTTCGTGTCGGTACATCGCGGGGACTATTTCATCACGCTGCGCGACTACGGTGCGGCGATGCAGGCCCAGGGCATCCGCTTGCCGGAGGCGCCGAAGGACGCCTTCGACCCGATCTGGTGCGCCTGGGGCTACGGCCGCACATTCACGCCCACGCAAGTGTTCGAGACTCTGCCGGTCGTCAAGCGGCTCGGCTTCGGCTGGGCGGTGCTGGACGACGGCTGGCAAGTTGCACTCGGCGACTGGCGGCCGCGCAGCGACAAGTTCCCGGCTGGCGATGCCGACATGAAGGCCCTCGTGGACCGCATCCACGCAGCCGGCCTCAAGGCGCAACTGTGGTGGGCGCCGATGGGCGCCGACGCCGGCTCACGCACCGAGCGGGACCATCCCGACTGGTTGCTGCGTAATGCCGACGGGTCGACGCGCAAGATCACCTGGTGGGACTCGCAATACCTCTGCCCGGCCATCGACGGCGTACGCGCCGACGCCGCGGCGTTTGCGCGCAAGGCGCTCGGCGAATGGGGATTCGACGGCCTCAAGGTCGACGGCCAGCACCTCAACGCCGCGCCCGAGTGCTTCAATCCGGCGCACGTGCACGCCACGCCCGCTGCGGCGCCCGAAGGCGTGCCCGGATTCTTCAAGGCCATCTGGGACTCGGCGCAGGCCGTGAAGCCGGGCGCCGTTATCGAGATCTGCCCCTGCGGCACCGGCTACTCCTACTTCACGCTGCCCTACCTCAACATGACCGTCGCCTCGGATCCTGAGAGCTCCTGGCAGATCCGCAGTAAGGGCAAGACACTCAAGGCGCTCGCCGGTGATCACATCGCGTACTTCGGCGACCACGTCGAGATGAGCGACGGCGGCGAGGACTTCGCCTCGACTTTTGGCATCGGCGGCGTGATTGGCACTAACTTTGCCTGGCCCGGCGCGCCGGGCGAGAAGGATCGCGCGCTGCTCCTGACTCCCGAGCGCGAGAAGACTTGGGCACGGTGGGTGGCGCTCTACGAGGCGATGCGGCTCTCCGAGGGTGAATACCTCGGCAGCCTCTATGACATCGGCTTCGACCGGCCGGAAGCCCACGCCATCCGGAAGGGCAATTCCCTTTACTATGCGTTCTTCGCGCCCCGGCACGCTGGATTCATCGAGCTGCGCGGCCTCGCTGCGGGCAGGACTTACGCCGTGCGCGACTACCAGAACGACGTCGAACTCGGGAAAGTCGAAGGACCCGTCGCCCGGCTGTCCGCGCGCTTTAGCCGATCACTCCTGCTGGAGGCGACGCCGGAGTAGGCCGCGAGCCCAGGGTCGGGCGCCCCGTCAGAATCCGGCGCCATAGCGACGCGGCATCCGCGTCGTCTCGGCTTCAGCCTCCCGGCCGTCCGGGTTCTGCCCGATGCCTTCCGGCAGTTTGGCGCCGGTGCGGCGCGGCTTGCCGAACTTCCGATTCATGTCGGGACGCCGTGTGCCGTTCTGGACTTGCCCTACGATCTCATTCACTTGCATGGGCGACCCTCCAAGACTGCTGCCGTCACAGAATAGCGCTGGATGATTGCCGCTGCATGACGTCTGACGTCGGGGAATGGCGTCACTTTGGAGCGCAGGCGCGCTACGGTGGCAGGTGTCGAGGCGGACGAATTGATGAGCCAATCTCGTTATCGCTGGGTCATCGTCGCGGCAGGCGGTCTCCTGGGCTGCGTCGCGTTTGGCGCGATGTTCTCGCTGCCGGTTTTCCTGCGGCCCATCGCGCAGGACACGGGATGGTCGATTACCGACGTTTCGACCGCTATGACCATCGCGTTCGTGACCATGGCTCTCGGCAGCATTGGGTGGGGCAGCCTGTCCGACCGCGTGGGAACCCGCATCGTCGTTCTCGCCGGCTCGATTCTCCTGGCCGTGAGCCTTGCGCTCGCCAGCTTCACCCGCTTGTATCTTATGTGCCGACCGGCGCGGTAAGGTTTGCTGGTCTGGAAGATCA
>DAIQBB010000003.1:0-37634 GCA_036781365.1 Steroidobacteraceae bacterium
GGATCGAAGCCGGCGGCGGCGGATGGGCGTAGATGGAATTCGTCGCGGTTGGCGACTAGAGCCAGCGGATAGCGGTGATGGGTGCGCTAGGCGAGGGCGATCAAGCACATGGCGACTAGCGTAGCGCTGCTCGGGCGGGGCGCGGCGAAGCCAGTGTGACGAAGTTGAGACCAAGTCAGGTTGCGTGTACCGCAACTGTGACTGGATCATGCTGAGCAGGCGGGTAGCAAGCGCTGCAAGCTGCTGATTTGTAAACGTCTCGATTCCGGTCATGGGTCCTACGAACCAGGGGTCGGGAGTTCGACGAGCGGCGCTGCAGGCGCCGCGAAGGACGTCGCCGCACAGCGGCGACGGTCCCGAGCGCAGCGAGGGATTCGCGGCCGAAGGCTGCGAACAATCTCTCCGGGCGCGCCAGAATCATCAAAGGCTTACGCAGTGCGTCGGCCTTTTGTTTTTCCAGCGTAGGGAAATCGTAGGGTCCTTCTCTACGATCTCCCAACTCCGTTCGATTCGACCGGCGGCTTGCGAGAGATGTTCGGGCGCCAAGTGCGCGTTGCGAAGCACCATCTCGAAAGACTTCCAGCCTCCCAGCTCCATGAGCTCCTGCAGTCTCGTGCCACTCATCACGTGCCAACTCGCCCACGTGTGCCACAAATCGTGAAACCGAAAATTTTCGATTCCGGCCCGCCGCAGCAAACGTTCCCACGCTGAGCTCACTTCCTTTATCGGCTCGCCCTGATCTGTCAAAGCGAGAAATAGACGCATAGATAACGGCCCTCATGGCAGTCGCCGGAGGGCCGTCCGAACTAATGGTAGCGGAGCGTGAGTTGGATATCGCACAGCCTTGAATTTGCCGATATTGAATTGCGTAGATCACCCTCCTTTAGCCAGCCCAACAAGAAAAACCCCGGAGCGAGGCCGGGATTCCAAAGCGAATCTACTTTCAGGTTTGCGCCAAGCGCTTGCGCCTCCGTTGCACGATTGGGTGCGTACAGTTCGTTGCCGAGGCGAATAGGAAAGCGAATGTCGAATAGACGAAAATCAGCGCAGACGTTAAGTAGCAACTTTACCTGTGCCCGATCAAATTAGACTATCCTGAGAATCCACGCCGGATGAGATGAAGATGGATTCGCCGACGATCCTGCTGACGACGGGTGCCCCAGCCGGAAACCGTCGCGAGACCGAATGGCAGTTCGATGCCGCGGATCTCGACGCCGTGCGCGCCTGGCTCTTAGCGGGAGACCTGGAGACGGGCTTGCAGCTCGAGCCCCTGGCTGCAATGCGCCTGCGCGACACGTATTTTGACACCGACCGCTGGTCCGTTCTTCGCGCCGGATTCGCGCTTCGCGTGCGTGAAAGTGAAGCCTGGCCCGAGGCCACGCTCAAGTCGCTCGAGCGATCCACCGAGGGGCTCGCGGTTCGCCGTGAGATCGTGCAGTTCCTGGCGGATGCGAACCTGCACGAGACGCTCGACGATCCCGGTCCGGTCACCGAGCGTGTGCGCGCGCTGGCCGGGCGCCGCGGACTGCAGGCCCTCTTTACCGTCGAGACGCAACGCGAGCGCATCGCGCTGACGGGCACGGGGAGCAAGGCTGAAATTGCCCTCGACAGCAGCATCTTTCGCACCGATGCCGGCGCGCAGCGCGAGCTGCGGCGCGTTGAAATAGAACTCGTCGCCGGGAGCGTTGCCGCACTCATGCCGTGGGTGCGCGAATTTCAAGCGGCTTGCGCACTTGTGCCGAGCCGCACCTCCAAGTTCAAGCTGGGTCTCGAATGCGCCGGCCTCGAGCCCCGCGAGCTTCCAGATCTCGGCCCGACCGTTCCCGATGCGTCGATGGATGCAACGCGTTTTGCGCTCACGATGGTGCGACGGGAGGTACTTGCGATGCTTGCGCAGGAGCCTGCGACGCGGCTTGGTGAGGATCCCGAGGCGCTGCATGATCTGCGCGTCGCGGTGAGGCGCCTCGAGACGTACCTCAGTGCGTTCCGCGCGCACCTGCCGGCCGCCGTCGTCGAGTGCCGTAAGCCACTGCGCGACATGCGACAGATTCTGGGTCGCGCACGCGACGTCGAAGTGCAACTCGCCGAACTCGAGGAATTTGCAGGTGAGCTGCCGGAGGCTGAACGGCCGAGTCTCGATCCCTTGCGCCAGCACCTCGAACTCGTGAGGCGCGAGGCGCGCGCCGCCATGCTGGAGACGCTCGACGCGGACGATACGCAAGACCTGCTCTGGCGGCTCGAGACCGGCGTCGCCGAGCGTGCGCCCGAGTCTCCGGTGGCGCCCGACACGAGTGCGATGCGGGCGATAAGCGCCACCCAGCTCCTCGCGGCGCTGGTGCCAGAGGCCTTCCGCAGGGTCCGCAAGCGAGCCGCACGGCTCTCTCCCGACTCTCCGAGCGAGGAATTTCACGCGACACGCACCCGCGTCAAGCGGCTGCGCCACGTCGTGGAGTGCGCGCGCCCGCTGTTCGACGGATCGGTCAAGGAGTTTCGGCGCGCGTTGCAGCGGCTGCAGGATGTGCTCGGGACACTCCAGGACTCGCACGTCGCGAGCGAGCGGCTGCGCGAGCTCGCCGCGGCTCCGCCCGTGTCGCTGCCGGCGGACACGTTATTCCTGATGGGCCGCCTCACCGAGCGTCACGAGCGCTCCTGCGGTCGGATGCGGCGGCGTTTCCCCAAGGCATGGCGGCGCGTGCGTGGAAAGCGATGGAAAGCGCTGCGACGCGCGCTGACCCGGACAAGCGACGCCGAGTGATAGAGCTCATCGTCGTCCGCCACGCGATCGCCTGCGCGCACGATCCCGTGCGCTGGAAGGACGATCGCACGCGCCCCCTGACCGCCGAGGGACGAAAGCGCTTCTGCAGAGCCGCCGCAGGGCTCAGTCGCTTCGTCAAGAGGCCCTACCGTGTGTTCACCAGCCGGCTGGTCCGCGCGGTCGAAACTGCCGAGATCCTGGAGAAGTCAGCTGGTTGGCCGGCCGCGACTCGCTGCCCGGAGCTCGCACCGCAGAGCGCCCCGGCGCAAACGCTGAAGCGGCTGCGCGCGGAGCGGCGTGCGCGCATCGTCATCGTCGGCCACGAGCCGCATCTCAGCCGATTTGTGGGTGCCTGCATCGCAGGCGCCGGCGCACGGGCCGTGATTGAGATCAAGAAGGGCGGCGTGGCCATCCTGCGCTTCGAGCACGGCATTAGATTCGGGGGGGCGACGCTCCTCGCCCTGCTCCCACCCCGCGCATTGCGCAAGATCCGCACTTGAGACCGCACGTTTGCCTCGCTCCATTGCACCGAGCAAAAACAAAGCACGGCGAGCGTCCCTACCTGGTCGCCCGCCTGGGCCTTGATCGTGCTGTCTTGCTCGAAGTTGCGGCGAACGCCACCGGCCGCGTCACATGTGATTGCTGGGGCAGGATTTGATTCTTTGAATGAGCCTTTGGGGCGAAAGCAGAGGGGTGCAGTGGGCGGTTGCGTAGAGCTGAATCCGCTCTCAGCGTGACTCGGCGAGTCTCGGCGAGAAGTTAGGCGAGGGCGGGCCATCTAACTTGTTGATTAATAAAACCCTGAATGTTCTACGGCGTCCTTCGAACCAGGGAATCGGGAGTTCGACGAGGCGCGCGAAGCGCGCCGAAGGACGTCGCCGCACAGCGGCGACGGTCCCGAGCGTAGCGAGGGATTCGCGGCCGAAGGCCGCGAACAATCTCTCCGGGCGCGCCAGAATCATCAAAGGCTTACGCAGCGCGTCGGCCTTTTGTTTTTCTAGCGTCGAGAAACCGTAGGGCCGCACTTGTACGAATCATAACCGGGTCCGCTAGCGGCCAGAAGCAGTCACCCGATTCCTGCAGGAGCCGCCGGTGCCGATCGTCCCCGTCGGGTGAGGACCGTTAGCTTAGGCCGTCAGCGTTCATCGTGGTCGGCGACCAAACTCGAGATCTGGTAGGCAGTGATGGCTTTGAGTTCCTTGTCGGTGGGGACGCGAAAGTCCTTCCCCGGCACGCGCGCGGTGGTCTTTGAGAGGTGATTCGCTATCGCCTGCAGCGTGAAGGCGCCGAGATCCTCGACGCGATCGCCACGCAGCCCAAGCCCGTCGCAGCGACCTTCTTCCGTACATAAGTCACGCAGGTGCGTGAGCTTCGGCGTCTGCCGGAACTCGTCAATGGTGGGCACCACGACGTGGAATAAGGCGAATTTCCGCAACAGCTCATGGTCCTCATCCAGCCCGCTGAAAAAGAGGGGATGATTGGGATCGAGTGCGGCGATGCGTGTCGCGGATATGCTGAAGTTGTCGCCCGGCATGTGACAGCTTCCGCAGGAGCGCCCGTTGCCGCTAAAAGGCGCCGGGTCCACTGCTCCTTTGCAGACGAATTCACCTTTTGTGAGCGTTGCCGCGTCATCGACTTCTTTTACGCAGCCAGCGAACAATCGCTGTCCCAGACGCACGTCGGAAGCCGCGCAGCCGGTCAGCAGGAGCACGATGAGAACAGACCATGTGAGAGTTGGCATCGGGGATCTCCTAGTGACGTTCTAGTTGATCGCTTTGTTGATGGCCCGCCAAGACTGCTCGGAAGGAACTCGACAAGCAAGGTCTCGCTGGTTTGCAAGCCGCCTTGTTGCCCATAGGAGCGCACTCGCGACTGGCCAAACGTCGGCTTCGGGTGGAAAGCAGACATGTGCGGAGGGCGGTCGCGTAGGGCCGAATCCGCTCTCGGAGTGACTTGGCGAGTCTCGGCGGGAAGTTAGGCGAGGGCGGGCCATCTAACTTGTTGATTCAGAAAAGTCTGTAAATTCTACGGCGCCTTACGAACCAGGGGGTCGGAAGTTCGAATCTCTCCGGGAGCGCCATACTTTCAGTCGCTTGCAAGTAACTTGGCGATGGAGATCCATCGCGAGTCACCCATAGCAACCATTTTGTCCAATCGGGTATCTCAACTCGAGCGAGTACGCTCCGGGACCCGGCCCGGGCACCGCCGCGCCGATTCCACCTGTCGCCGAAGGAGGACGCCATGCTGCCTCACGCATCCCAGACCGTCGCGACGGCGCTGCTCGCCGGGCTGATGCTGATCGGTGCCGGGGCCGTGCGGGCGCATGCGCAGGAGCCGACACCTGCAGAACCGAACGACTTCCGCGTTGATCGTTTCCGCCAACACCTCGAAGCCAATCGCGAGCGGTTGAAGATCCCTGGACTCTCCGCGGTGATTCTCGAGGACGGCGAGTTGCTCTGGACTCAGGGGTTCGGCTACGCGGACGTCGAGCGCCGCGTGCCCGCCACGCCGGACACGCTTTACCACATCGCCTCGGTCACCAAGACGTTTACGGCGATCCTCGTGCTGCAGCTCGTCGAACAGGGCAAGCTCGACCTCGACGCGCCGGTGTCGCGCTACGTGCCGGAAATCCAGGACGACCGCATCCAGATCAAGCACCTGCTGAGCCACACTTCCGAAGGCACGCCCGGCGAACAGTTCCGGTACAACCCCGAGTACTTCGAGTACCTGAAGGCCATCCTCGAGCAGACGACGGGGAAGCCGCTGCGCGTGCAGTTCGTCGAGACGTTCCTCGAGCCGCTGGCAATGCGCGACAGCGTGCCGGGCCCCGACGTCGCCGACGACGGCCAGACATGGGCCGTGCTCGGCGAGGCCAACCTCGAACGTTATCGCCAGGCCCTGGCGAAGGTCGCTCAGCCTTACACCTACTATGGAGAAGGCGAGGTCGTGCGCACGTCCTATCCCCCCGCGGATTTCTGGGCGTCGGCCGGACTGCTGTCCACCATGCGCGACTTGGCGAAATACGATGGCGCGGTCGATCGCCACGTGCTGCTCGGCGAGGCGATGCAGGCGCGCGCGTGGACACCCTTCCTGTCGAGCGCCGGCCAGCCGCTCGCGCAGGGCCTCGGCTGGTTCGTCACCGACTACCGCGGCACGCGCCTGATATGGCACTTCGGTCACTGGGGCACCGGCTTCTCCGCGATGTACCTGAAGATACCGGCGCGGCGGCTCACGCTCGTCATGCTCGCCAACAGCGAAGCACTCGCGGACCACCATTACCAGGTCGGCGAGGACATCACGCACAATGTCTTCGCCTGCAGCTTCATCAATACGTTCGTGCCGGAGGTAGCGAACGAACGCAGTGTGTCCGATTCATCGCCGCCGGCGTCACCGACCGCTCCGTCGACCGACTGCGAGCGCACCTCGCGCATCGCCCTCGAGAAGTGGATTGCCGACCGCCGCGCCAAGGCGCGCCGGATCGTTCCACTCGAGCCGACGCTCGCCGCGGCGTACGCCGGCCGCTACCAGTTCCCCGGCCGAATCGCCACCATCACCCATGAAGGTAGCCGCCTGTTCATCGACTTCCCCCGGGGCGCCCGCGCCGAGCTCTTCGCCGAATCGCCCACGCAGTTATTCCTGAAGATCCGGCCGTGGACGATGACCTTCGTGCGCAAGGGCGAACGGGTCGTGCGGATCGACATCCTCGACACCGGCGAGATCGTGCCCGCGTTGCGCGTCGAATAGCAATCGCCGCCAGCCGCGAGCAATCTCTCCGGGCGCGCCAGAATCATCAAAGGCTTACGCAGTGCGTGAGCCTTTTTGTTTTTCTAGCCCAGGGATTCAGCACACAAGCGCCCCACCGGAGGGCGTATTTGTCGTGCCGTCATGAGCCGCTGCATTTACGCGGAGGAATCCCACTCATCTGGTAATGGTTGGCTCTTCACCATTGTCACGGGACTTATCTCGCTCTGCGCCATCGCCCAGAAGCAGGTATTTATTGTTCCTGATGATGTACCGCACAAACTCCATGACGAGATATCCGAGGAAAACGGCCAGAGCCCATTCGAGCCACTCGGGCAGTCGATGTACGACCACCTCTTTTCGCGGCAGAATTCCAAATAAGTTCTTGAGCGCCCTGCGTTCGACCGAATGGTAGGTTGTCAATACCATCACGAACGAACCGACCGCGTAGGCGACAAAATTGCTGAGCGCGGTGTTGACGCATAGCTGCTGCAGCTTCTGGCGCTTGAGCGCGTTCCGAATGAATTCGCGCATGGTCTGGTGCCCTATGGTTGGCCGCGCATGAGGATTCCACGCTTTCGGCGTCCGATGCCGTCTAATCACTAATACTGGTGAAGGCTAGAAAGCTTCGAGTTGCTTAGCCTGGGTCCGGCACTTCGAAATCGACAGTTGAAATGACATTGTTGTCGACCGTGACCGGTACTCCGTCCGGCGGTACGAACGTCAATATCTGGTCCGCCTCCGTGTCCTCGTCACAGGTAAAGGCTGCTGTGTAGCTGCCCGCAGGAATGAATGCCGCTTGGTATGTCCCAGTGACCGCACCGTCAGGAATCTCCACGCTGACAACCGCAAATGGATCGACATCGGGCGAGGTCGCCGTCTCGTCTTCGCTATCGTCCGGTCCCACTGCCCCCTCATAGAGATACACGTTGGGCTTGCAATCGAGCGGCACTGTTCCAGATGCGAAGCTCACGGTGCCGTCGATCGCTCCCACGTCTGCATCGTTGACGAGTCTGAGCGTAGGGCGCAACACATAGCCTGTCGCGCAGGCGCCGCTCGCCTGACCAGGGGGCGTATGAATTGACATGTGCAGGTCAAAGTCGACGGTCAGCGCCAGGCTGCCGGCGGCGGGCACGTCGATCGAACGATGCATCTTGAGGCCGGTTTCCGCGCCGCTCGGCACGTTCAGTTCGCACTCCTGCCCGTCGATAAGGATGTATGAGTCGTGAACGTTGGGCTCGGTGTCGAGGATCAGGCGCAGCCACTGGTAGCGACCAGCTTCCATCGGGGTGTTTTGCAGCAGCACTGCCGTCTGGCCGTTTTGGTACTGCAATAGGTCGATGGAGCGTGGCGAAAAATCCACGACTTGTTCTGGAGCCGAGCCTTCCGGCTTGAATGCGACGCCGCTGACTGCAATGACAACCTGCTCGGCGTGGTCAACTGGCATGTCAGTCAGGCTGACCGAGACTCGACCGGAGGTCGGAGTGCTGCCACCACCACATGCACTTACCAGCGCTGCCACTGCCAGCGCAGCCAATGATGGGCTGCCTCTTGCGAGGATTGACATATTGAGCTTCCTTGCATTCGCGATGGGGCGTCTAGCGATGACCGTAGAACGGGCCAACACAAGTAACGTTGACGCAGTTCACAGAGGGGTCGGGGATCGGCCAGTACCCGCGTTAGTAGCCTGTGAAGGCAGACATGCGGCCGGTCGCGTGGATCTTAAGTCAGGACGGGCCATCTAACTTATTGATTTGGATAAGTCTTTAGAATTTCAGGCGCCCTACGAACCAGGGGGTCGGAAGTTCAAATCTCTCCGGGCGCCCCAACACTCTCAAAGGGTTAGCTCAGCTCGCTCGTGTTAAGGACTGAACTGCGTTGCGCTCGAGGTCTGCCGATCGAGGTGCGCTTCGATCACGTGCCGAACCGGACCTGGCGCCGGCCCGATTTCCACAAGTACATGTGACCTTTCAGGCTGCGTCGCAGTAGACTTGAAAATGTGTCGCTTGTTTGCGCGGCCGCATTTGATTGGGCCGCAATCGAGGTGCGGACTTGGCTGGCGAACCAGCCTTCCGTTGCGCTTTTTCGACAACCGAGGTGAATGAAATGAAGCGGCTATTCGCGATATTGATGAGCGTAGCAGTGAGCTCGATGTTCGGCTCTTTGGCGCGCGCCGATGACGATGCGGCCAAGTGTGCGGAAACGATCAAGTTGTTCCAGGACGCCGGCGAAAGCGCCGGCTACTTCAAGAACAGCTACGGTTATACGGTCTTCCCGACAATCGGCAAGGCCGGACTCGGCATCGGCGGAGCCCACGGCTCGGGGTGTGTATACAAGCAAGGCAAGCAGGTCGGCACGGCCAAGATGAATCAAGTGAGCTTTGGTTGGCAGGCGGGCGCGCAGGGTTACAGCCTGCTCGTCTTTCTCGAGGATGAGCGGGCATTCACGGAGTTTACGTCGGGCAACTTCGAGTTTGGGGCCAAAGCCAGTGCCGTCGCCATCACGGCGGGAGCGTCCGCCGGCGCAGGTACGAGCGGTACGTCCTCAGGCGCAAGCGCCGGAAAGAATGACGCGACGACCCAGACTCACACCGGCTATGAGAAGGGCGTGGCCTCCTTCTCGATCATCAAGGGTGGGCTGATGTACGAGGCCGCGCTCGGCGGCGCCAAGTTCAAATACAAACCACTCTGACCCAGCTGTCTCCGCGCACAACCTCGCTCCGGGCGCGCCAGTCAACAAGAAAGGGGACAGACTAGAGTCTGTCCCTCTTTTTTGTTGACTGGTGTTCTTAAGGAATTCGATCTCATCACCCTGGGCATTCGCATGGGGCTCGGCTGGTTCCGCTAAGCGGCGACGTCGCCATTTTAGGATCGGTCACTCCGGCCAATTGACCACCGCAAGCGCATACAAACCTGCAGCCATCGACAGCACGGCGTCAAATCCGAGATGCACTGCCAGTAGTGCGGCCAGCAGCGCCGATAACACCGAAGCGCAGCCGTTGATGCCCCAGGCCCAGGGAATGAACGCCGGCGCCTCGCGCGCGAGACGCGACAATCCGAGCGGAAACGGCATGCCCATGAGGAACGCCAGCGGTGCGATCAGTGCGAGCGTGACAATCACAC
This sequence comes from Steroidobacteraceae bacterium, assembly GCA_036781365.1. Taxonomy (GTDB): domain Bacteria; phylum Pseudomonadota; class Gammaproteobacteria; order Steroidobacterales; family Steroidobacteraceae; genus SCUD01. The sequence goes on from DAIQBB010000003.1 coordinate 9,619, forward strand.
GCGTGATTGTCGATTCGAAGATGCCCGGCGGCGGTGGTAACGCCACCACCTGTAGCAATAGCAAAACGACAATTCCTGCGACCGCCCACCGCAATGTCCGGGTGCGATTGCGCACACGAGATGCCACGAAGCTACCTGCCCCGGCAAAAGCCAGGAAACCTGCCAACACCGCGACCGCGGCGAACAACGGATGCCCGACGAATAGGCCGTAGCGCTGCATGCAGGCGATCTCGACAAAAAGGAAGGCAAGGCCCAGACAGAGAAAGTAGATACCCGGGCCCAGTCGCGCCACGTCGGGTTGTGGCCGACCGAGCACCGCGAGTGGCGTCAGAATCAACAACAGGGACAGCGGCACGGCAACTGCCAGCGTGCCGACGAGCACCAGATAGCCCGTATCCAACAGCGTGAGTCCACCCTGGCCGCGCAACTTGATCAGTTCCGGCAACAACGGCCAGCGGAAGAAATGAAAAAAGTACGGGCGATCGTCGGTCGCAGGCACGATATGAAACTTGTAATCGGCAACGAAACTCGCTGCATCGTCACCGAGCAAGGCGACCGCACCCTCGTACAGCCAAGGTCGCGGCAGGCGATGGCGCCGGTTCACTTCACCCGGCTCGATGCCGGGAAACCAGGTCGGGTCGAAGCCGCGCGAATCGCAAAAGGCCCGCAGGCGGCCGATATCGGCGGCGGTAAGCGCGCCACTCTTTACCAGAAGCGTACTCGTCTGCCAGCCGCGAATCAGCGCGAGATGGTGGCGCGGCTCCACCCCCAGCACGCGCAGTGCCTCGATCGCCGTGGCGAAGAGCTTGAGACTTTCCCGCGGCGGTTGCCTTTCCCAGCTTGTCAGCGCGAGTAATCCGCCGGGAGCGAGCCGCGCGTAGTAGTCGGTAATCGCCTCCACGGTCAAAGGAAAGCTCGCAGCCATCGCTTGCGCACCGGCTCCGGAGCCCCCGTAGGAATCAAGCGGCGGAACCTGGATCAGGTCGTACTGGCGGCGATCGATGCGAGCAAATCCGCGGGCCTCGCCCGGGTGCAGTTGTACGCGAGGCTCGTCCAGCCACTCCCGCAGCAGTTCGAGCATGGTCGGGTTGAGTTCGACCGCGTGTATTTCCCGAGCTTCGTGATAGAGCGCCAGCTGGACTTCGGCGCCGCCGCCCGCTCCCAGTACCAGCACGCGTGGGCGGTTGATCAGATGGTAGGGCAGGGCCGAAGTTGCTTGATCGAGCCAGGCGAGTGATTCGAGGCGCCCGTCGTAGACGCTCATTGCGGTCATTGAATCGCCGTCCGTGAACACGGCGAGTTGCACGGGAGGCTCGGAAGTCGCGGCGAGGCTACGGCCAGGGGCATGACGGAACGGAATAGTCTCATTGCGAATGATGGTCAGCAGGCCGTAGGGACTCGAGTATTCGGCCTCGACTACCGCTCCCATGATTCCGACGGTGCGCGGCAAGCCCTTGAACTCGGTGATGCGCGGAGCGAGCCACGAATGCGGCAGTAGCAAGGCAGTGATCACCGCGAGTGCCGGCAGCGCCAGGCGGGTAAACTTCGGGCTCATCTGCAAGGCGGCCGCAGCGGCGCCCGCAACGGCAACGGCGCGCAGCGCTGCATCCGCCGGCAGCAGGAACAGCAAGCCAGTCGCAAGAGCGGCGCCGAGGCCGGCACCGAACAAATCTGCGGCGTACAGCGCGGCGATGCGCTCGCGAGCGTGCATGAAGGCCAGTCCGAAACAGCAGGCCGCAAAGAAGAATGGCAGCGATAGCAGCAAGAAGAGGCCCGCGAGCCAGCCAAGCTGCGCAGGATTCCAGACCAGCTCGAGCCCATTGAATGGCAACCGTTGTGCGACTGCCCAGCAGATCGGGACGGCGATGGCGAAGAGCGATGCGCAGGTCGCAAAGGCTGTGGGAAACCGCGGCAATAGCCGCCGGCCGGCAAGTGCGAGCGCCGTGCCAGCGGCGCCATGGCCCAGAAGAGCGAGGCTGATGATCGTCGCGGCGAAGGGATGCCATTGGACGATTGCAAGCAGGCGAAACAGCAGAACCTGATAAGCAAGCGCCGCCCCGGCAAGCAGCGCGATCGACAGGGCGAGCAGCGCCTGCTCGCGCCGCGCCATCAACGTTTGCCGGTCAGCGGCACGAAGGCGACCGGCAGCACGGACGTCGTCGAGACCTCTCCTTTCGTGTCCTTGCGCAGCAGGATCAAGTCCTGTGTATGAAAAGGCGCGCCGACTGGTATGACCATGCGGCCGCCGGGTCTCAGCTGCTGGATGAGTGGGGGCGGGATCGAATTCGCTGCCGCGGTGACGACGATGCCGTCGTAAGGTGCGTGCTGGGGCCAGCCGTAATAGCCGTCGCCCAATTTCACCTCGATGTTGCGGTAGCCGAGTTGATCCAGGCGCCTACTGGCGCTCTCGGCGAGCGGCGCGATAATTTCAAGCGTATATACGCGCGCAACAAGTTGGGCGAGCACTGCCGCCTGGTAGCCGGAGCCCGTGCCCACTTCGAGTATTACGTCATCGGACTTCGGCTCCAACAGCTCGGTCATTAGCGCCACGATGTAGGGTTGTGAAATGGTCTGACCGTGGCCGATGGACAGCGGCCGGTTTGCATAGGCGTTGCCGGCGTCGCGCGCCGGCACGAATCGATGGCGTGGCACGGCATCCATCGCGCCGATCACGCGCTCGCTGAAGCGCGATCGTCCGGTGCTTGCGGCCGTTGCCGCGGCGTCGCGCTGTATTTCGGCCAGGAGCGCCTTGCGCTCGACGGCATATGTCGCCTCGTGAGAGGCCGCGATCAGCGACAACGCGCAGATGAGGAAAAAGACCCGCGCCAGCATTCGTCCGGTGACCTGTGGCGGGCAACGCAGCATCGCATTCCTTACTCGTTCAGCACTGCGCCAGCGAAAAAGCCCGATTCCATTTCCCGGAAACCAGCTTTCGCAGCGGATATTGCGCCGTTCCCTGATTGATTGTGAATCCAGTCTGACTTGGGCCTGCTGTTTTCAGAGGTGGCAAGCGCTTCAAGTCGTTGAAAATTATGATGTATAGTCTGACCGAGCTATGGCACGATAGGCGGCCGACAGGGGGGGTTCATGACTGAGAATGACCGCGACCGCGAAGTCGCCTGGATGGCAAGGTCGCAGCGCCCATGGTTACGTCCGTTGTTGAAGCGCTGACCGCTTGAGCTCCTATCATGCCAGCCTGACCCGCTTCGAGCGGCTGCTGTCTCTCGTCACGCGCGTGGCGCCCGGCGAGGGCCGCACCGCGTTCCTGTTCTTTTTGCACGGGTTCCTGCTTCTCGCGTCGTATCAGGTCGTGAAGGCGCTGCGCGAAGCCTTCATGCTCGCCAAGTTTTCGGCCGAGACGCGCGCGTACGCGGTGGCAGCCATGGCGCTCGTGCTGATGATCGTCGTGCCGCTGTACGGCCGGTTGCGTCACCACCTCGACGGTGCGCACCTGTTGCGCGCCGTCACGATCTTCTTCCTGGTGACGCTGCCGCTGTTCGCCCTGCTCGCCCATTACCAGGTTCCCATCGCGTTTCCGTTCTTCATCTGGGTCGGCATCTACGGACTCATGGTCGTTTCGCAAATGTGGGCCTTCGCGGCTGACTCGTTCAACATCAGGAGCGGCCAGCGCCTGTTTGTCGTCATCATGCTGGGCGCCAACCTGGGCGCGCTCGCCGGGTCCAAGTTCACCCAGCTGGTGGTGGAGGCCCTCTCGCCGATGGGACTCATGATCCTGGCGACCGGCACACTCGGCGCCACGCTGTTCCTTCCCAGGCCCGAGCGCGCCGCGATCCCGGAGGGTTCGCGGGCAATCGAAATCGTCCGCCCTGCGGCGCCGCCCAATCTGCTCGGCGGCATCAGTCTTGTACTTCGCGATCGCTACTTGCTGCACATGGCGCTGTTCGTGGTGCTGCTCAACTGGATCAACACCACCGGAGAATTCATTCTCGCCGACTTCGTAAAAGCCGATGCCGTGGCGCAGGTCACGGCGAGCGGCGGGAAGCTCGACCTGGGCACGCTCATCACCGAGTTCTACGGCAATTTCAATTTCTGGGTGACGTTGATCAGCCTCGTCATCCAGATGTTTCTGGTTTCACGCATTTATCACCTAGTCGGCGTGCGCGGCGCGCTCCTGTTCCAGCCGGTGATCGTCGCGCTGGGGTATGGCGTGCTGGTGCTCGGGCCGATGCTAGGCGCCATTCCGTTCTTCTACCTGGTGCGCCGGATCAAGTTTGCGGAGAACGGCGTCGATTATTCGCTGATGAACACCACGCGACAGGCGCTGTTCCTGCCGGTCGACCGCGACTCGAAATACGACGGCAAGACCGCGATTGACACGTTTTATTGGCGCTTCGGCGATCTCATCCAGGCGATCGGCGTGTTCATCGGTATCCACTTGCTAAGCTGGGTGGCGCATGATTTTGCATTGCTGAACTTCGTGCTGGCGCTGGGGTGGATTGCACTCGCGATCGTGATGGGGCGCGATTACAACCGCAAGGCGCAGGAAACCGAAGTGCACGTGGCGCCCAAGGCGGTCGAGCCGATCCCCGACCTGCTCTATGCGCCCGGCGAGTCGTTCTTGCACCCGGTCTCACCGACAGCGTTCTACGACGCGGAACCGGGCGATGTGCTGGTCATGCGGGCCCACCGTGACGATGGGCATCGATTGCCGCACTGGATGCGGTTCAATGTCCGGCTGCAGGCCTTTATGGGCAAGGTGCCAAAGAATGTCGACATACCTGAGCTGCGCATCACCGTCATCGCATCCAACCTCGACGGGCTCGAGGCACGCAGCACTTTCGTGGCAAGACGCGTGACGCGCTGACGCGCGCGCCGGCGCCGCCCTGGATCAGGGTGGTGTTGTCGTTGCCGACGGCGCGGGCACAAGGGTGATTTTGCCGTCATCGACGCGCTTGAGCAGATTTCTCAAAAGTCGATCCACGTCGCGAATCTCCGACTTGTTCAGGCCCATTTGCAGTTCGTTGCCTTCGCGGCGGACGCCACGGCCTTCCGACAGGTTCTTGCCGCTCGCCACGGGAACGTAGCTGCCAGCTACCAGTTGCCATTGCGCGAGCACGCCCAGTCGATCCGTCAGCAGCTGCGGTGTGATTTGGCGCAGCCGTTCGACGGTGTCGGCCGGTAATTGATTCACGCGCATATCCTTCCATACCTCGCCGCGATCACTGTCCTCCGACGCGAAGGCGACACCGTGATCGATCGAAAACACGCGCGCGCCGATCTCCGCCTTGCCGAGCAAGAAGTTACCGAGGTTTGAGTCGCGATGCCTGATCAGATACGTGAGCACATTCAGCTGGCCGATGTGGCGCGCATAGACCGGGTCGACTGCAAAACGCTCGGGGCTGTAGACATCCGCGACCACCTTGATGTCGCTCAGCCAATACTGCACCACGGCCAGCACCTGGTCGGCGCCGGGAAAAGTGCGCGCGACGCCCGGTGAATATTTCGCGAAGTCCGCCAGCGGCACCATGCGCAGCGCAGTGGGCGGCACCAAGTACTCGGCAGGATCGAGGAAAAGCTTCTGCAGCTCATACGCTGCTATGTCGTAGCGCGGGACGTTGTTGAAGGAGTTTGCGCCTGGTTCAGCCTTGCGCAACTTCACGCGCAGTGGCGCTGCCCCGCCGAAAGAGACTTCGGCCCGCAAGGTGATGTCGCCCTTGGCATTGGGCCGGCTGATCTCTGCCTGCGTGATCACCAGCGGTTCGGCGGCGAGCAGCTGCTCGAGATCCGCGACCGGTTGACTGACGTTTGCGTCCTGTGCTGCCGCTCTGGCGACCAGTGCCATCAGGAGCGCTGCGGCGAAGAGGCCCATCAGCCGGCGCATCGGTTGCATCAGTTTTCTTCCTTCTAAGAGCGGCTTGCTAACCGGTTCCACCGGCCGGCCGATGGTCCGTCAGGGCAATCGTAGCTGGAGACGGCAAAGGAAAGGAAATTCAAACGGCCTTTCCTGGTGCGAGTTAAGCGCACAGCTGCGGAGCATGCGCGAGCGGGGAGCGGCGACGGTCCCGCGAGGAGCGAGGGGTTCGCGGCCCAAAGCCGTGAACAGTATCTCCGGGCGCGCCATGTATCTCAACGGGTTAGCAGAGTACGCCGCTTGAGAATTTTCGACTGGTGTGCCAGTCATCGAACGTGAATGAAGCGAGAATGTGAAACAGGCGCAAGGCGCCTGGTTGCCAGCGCGTGTGATGTCGGTCAACGTGCACTGTCCTGCATCACACGCCGGGCGAAGAGGTTTATGCTCGGAACTCCGCGGCGCTAGTCGCGCATCCGGCACAAGGAGTTGCCCGCATGAACCAGCCCAAACAGGTCCTCAGAAACACCTTCATTGGCTTCGCCTTGGGCACTGCGATCGTGCTCGCCGGTTGCGCCTCTCAGGCGCCGCAACCCTCGACCATGCGCGACCCGCAGGCCGATTTCAGTGCCTACAAGTCCTTCGGCTGGGATGAAGCGGCGCGCACCGACGCATCCGGTCAGATGCAGCCTCTGTCCCTGCTCGAAAGCAACATCCGTGCCGCGATCGCGACGGAGATGAAGCGCAAGGGCTACGAGGAAGCGGCCGCCGGCTCAACACCGGACTTGCTCGTTGGCTACGAGGCTGCCCGCGCCGAAAAAGTCAAGAATAACCCGATCCGAATCGGTGTCGGTGTCGGCAGTTATGGCAGCAACACCGGCGGTTCCGTCGGCGTCGGCAGCTCGAGTGTCAAGAATGTTTCAGAAGGCACACTGGTCATCCGGGCCATCGACTTGAAGCGCAAGGCCGAGGTGTGGCAAGGCCGCCTGTCGCGCGAGCTGGGCAAAGGCAACGTCGAGCCAGCAGTCGTGCAAAGTGCGGTCGCTGAAGTGTTTCGCGAATTCCCGGCGCGTGGCGGACAGCCGTGAAGAGTGCCCGCTTCCGGATCTCATTACTGTTCGCTTTGATCGGCATGGCCTTTGGTTACGCGATCCACGCCGAGAATTCCCCCACTGAGCCCGCGCGGGCGGCCGTCGAGCAGCTCGTGGCCGACTACATCGGGCTCTACTCCGGGCCGACGATCGAACAATGGCGGACGTTGTTTCATCCCGCGGTCGTCGTCGCGTTTCCAGATGACGACGGGTCGATCCGGACGCGCACACTCGACGAATTTGTCACTCGGCAGAAAAACTACTTTGCCACCGGGCGCCGGATCTCCGAGCGTCTGGAGAACGTCCGCATTGACATGGGGAGGCGGATCGCGCGGGTGAGCGCCGACTTCGTTTTCGTGGACGAGGAGGAGGAGCGCCCGGGCACACTGGGGCTGCACCTGGCAGAGGGAAAGGATGGCTGGAGGATTGTGGCAGTGCTGTTCGCCTACGACGCGGTGTGAACTCCGGCCGCCGGGTAGAGCGCCAACTGCTTCAATCCGAGCGCGTGGAGTTTCACTCGCTCGGCAAGCTCATTAGACTCGGCGAATGAATACACTCACTCGTCGCGGATTCGTGGGGATGACGGCGGCCGGTCTGGCGCTGGCGGCTGGCATAAGAGGCACCGCCAGCGCGGCGCCGGAAAAAAGCCTGTCGGCGGTGCCAGGCACGGTGCCACCGATTTCTCCCGAGGAACATGCGGCGCGCATCGGAAAGCTGCAGTCGCTCTTGCAGCGCGAAAAAGTCGCGGCCTGCCTGGTCGAGGCGGGCTCCTCCCTCGAATACTTCACCGGCATTCGCTGGTGGCGCTCCGAGCGCACCACGGCCGCCCTGATCCCGGCGGTAGGGCAGACCGTCGTCGTCACACCGTTCTTCGAAGTGCCCTCGGTCGAGGAATCCCTCAAGATTTCCGGAGACGTGCGTTCCTGGCACGAGGACCAGAGTCCATTTGCGCTGCTTGCCGATGCGATGAAAGCCAACGCGGCGTCGGGACCGCTCGCGGTCGAAGGGACGACGCGGCACTTCATCGTCGATGGCACGGTCAACGCCGGCATGAATCGCGGCGTTGTCTCAGGCGAGGCGCTCGTCAACACCTGCCGCACGATCAAGTCGCCCGCGGAGCTCGCGCTCATGCAGGCCTCCAACGACGTCACCATTGGCGCCATCCGGCTCGCGCGCCAACAAATGAAGTCGGGCATGACCGGCCCCGAGATCACCGAGATCCTCTACGAAGCGATGGAATCGAAGGGCGGCCGGAATCCTTTCGCACTGGTGCTCATCAACGAGGCGAGCGCTTTCCCTCACGGCACGGAAAAGCCGCAATCCGTCCGCGACGGCTCCGTCGTCCTCATCGATACCGGTTGCTCATACCACGGTTACGCCTCCGACATCTCCCGCACGTGGGTTCACGGCAAGCCCACTGCCCGCCAGCGCGAAGTCTGGGACACGGTCAAGCGCGGCCAGGAAATCTGCCTGGAGACGGCGAAGGTCGGACTCCCCGTTGGCGACATCGACTTCGCCGTGCGCAACTACTACGAAGGCAAGGGCTGGGCCAAGAATTACGGCCTGCCCGGCACCTCGCATCGCACGGGCCACGGGATCGGCATGGACGGCCACGAGCCGCCCAATCTCATGCGCGCCGACCGCACGCCACTCCAGGCCGGCATGTGCTTCTCCGACGAGCCCGGGATCTACATCCCCGGCGAGTTCGGCGTCCGCATGGAGGATTGCTGGGTCATGACGGAGCAGGGACCCAAGCTCTTCACGCCTCTCGCCAAGTCCATCGATGACCCGATCTGACCTTGCTCATTGGTCTCTAGATGGGCGCCGAGCCGTCGTCACCGGCGCGACCAGCGGCATCGGGCTCGCAACGGCACGCGAGTTGTCCGCGCTCGGCGCCGAAGTACTTCTGGTCGCCCGAAAACCGGCCGACATCGAAGCGACTGTAAAAGCGCTTCGGGACGAGGGCCGCAAGGCCCACAGCTGCGCCGCAGACATGGCTGATATGGAGGGCCGCCGCGCCGTTCGCGCGCGCGTGGACGAACTCTGGGGTGAGCTCCATATCCTGGTCAACAACGTCGGCATGAACATCCGCGCGCCAACGCTCGACTACCCCGTGGAAAGCCTCCGGCAACTGATGGCAGCAAATGTTGAGTCCGCATTCGGACTTTGCCAGCTCATGCATCCGCTGCTGCGCGCCTCGCGCGGCGCGATCGTGAATGTCTCGTCTATCGCAAGCCGCACCGTCATCCGCATGTCGACGGCCGCGTACTCGATGTCGAAAGGTGCGCTCGATTCGATGACCGACTTCCTGGCAGTGGAGTGGGGCGCGGATGGCATTCGCGTCAATTCCGTTCATCCCTGGTACATCCGCACGCGGCTCACCGAGGCCGTGCTCTCCGACGAATCGAGACGCTTGCGCATTCTCGAAGCGACGCCGCTCAGGCGCATCGGCGAGCCTGAAGATGTGGCGCGCGTGGTGGCATTTCTCGTAATGCCCGCCGCAAGGCACGTGAGTGGCGCACACGTGCCAGTCGACGGTGCGTTTGAACGGGTTGGAATCTGATACCCAATGGATTCGACCGCAGCTGAGACGAGAATCCAGGCACACGTGCGCGAGACGCCGCTGCAACGGTCACGCGGACTCAGCGAGTCCACCCGCGCAAACGTTTTCCTGAAACTGGAGAATCTCCAGGAAATCGGCGCATTCAAGATTCGTGGAGCAGCCAATAAGCTGCTTTCCCTGCCACGGGAACAGGCCGAGCTCGGCGTCGTTGCGGCCTCAAACGGCAATCACGCCCTGGCGGTGGCGACGGTCGGCCGAAGGCTGGGAATTCCCGCTGAAGTCTTCGTTTCTGAACACATTGACCCGTTCAGGCGAGCCCGGATCGAGTCGCTGGGGGCAGGCGTGCATACGGTCAGAGGAGATCCACTCCTTGCCGAACAGGCAGCGCGCCGGGAAGCGGAACGATCGGGCCGCACCTATGTATCGCCCTACAACGACCTGGAGATCGTGGAAGGACAAGGAACCGTTGCCGTAGAGATCCTGCGGCAACTGTCCCAGTCCGATACGAAGAGACTCGATGCGGTTTTCGTGGCCGTCGGCGGCGGCGGGCTGATCGGAGGCATCGGTCTGCACTTGCAGTCTTATTCGCCTGATACGGAGGTAGTCGCCTGCTGGCCGGAAAATTCTCCCGCGCTGTACGAGTGCATGCGCGTGGGCAGGATCATCGAAGTTCCGGAGAAACCTACGCTTTCCGTCAGCACCGCCGGCGGAATTGAACCGGGTGCGGTCACCCTGGAAATTGCCCGACAGGTAATCGATCGCAGCGTCCTGGTAACCGAAGCAGAGATCCTGGACGCGGCGCGTCGCGTCTACCGCGAGGACGGCCAGCTCCTGGAAGGCGCGGCCGCCGTCGCGGTCGCCGCGTTTCTGAAGTCGGCCGACGATTATGCGGGCAAGACCGTGGCGATCGTGATTTGCGGCGGAAACGCCGATCCGGCTTTGGAAGCCCGGATCAAGGAATGATCAGGACTTGCGGTGAAGCGCCGCCTCGACCGCCTCGAAGAGAAGATGCATTCCGAACGAGACGTCCTGGATCTTTCCGTTGACGAAGAAACCGGGCGTCGAGCGCACGCCGCTTTCCCGTCCGCTCTGCTGGTGCTCGCGTACGCGCTGCAGGTAAACGTGGTCCTGCATTTCCGCGTCGAAGCGCGCGAGGTCGAGCCGTAATTTTTCCGCATAGCCGCGTAATTGATTCGGCTTGAGATGACTCTGGTTCTCGAACAGCCGGTCGAGCATCTGCCAGAACTTCCCCTGGCCGCCGGCGCATTCGGCAGCCTCGGCGGCGAGCTCGGCATGCGGATGGACTTCCTCGAGCGGGAAGTGCCGATAGATGAATCGCACCTGGTTTTCATAGCGAGTCAGCAGCATGTTGACGCCCGCCACCGCCTGCCTGCAGTTGGGGCACTCCACGTCACCGTACTCGACGACGGTCACCGGCGCATGAGGAGCCCCGAGCATGTGATCGGAGGCACCAGCGGGGACCGTCAAGGTGAAGGGTTCATGCCGGCTCATGTCGAGCGCTCCAGTTCTTTTGCGGATTCCTCGGGCATGCGGTCGAGCAGGCGCTTGAGTTCGCCGTGAGCGCTCGCGAGGGCCGCATTGTCCTGGAACAACGGCCGGTACTGCGCCAGGAAGGCCGCGTCGCTTCGATCACCCTGGCCGAGCAGGACGCCGCGAGCCCGGGACGCGAAGGCCATGACATCGGCTTCGGTCAATGGCTCCTTCGAAGCAGCTCTGTGATCGACATCGGCGATCAGTGACGAAAGCAAGCGCAACCAGGCCCATTCCGGATCATGGATCAGGCGGTTCATGGCCGACACCCCACGGAGCCCGGGATCGGACCGGCGCTTCACGTCGAGGATCTGTGTGTGGATCTCCAGCAGTTTCTGGCTCAAATCCTGAAGTGACTGCAGATGGCTTGCGGGTTCTTGGGACATGGAGCGATCTTAGCTACTCGCCGAGTACCTGGTGCACGAATGCGATCGAAATGGATCCCTCTCCAACCGCGGAGGCAACGCGCTTGACGTTGCCGCCGCGCACGTCGCCCACGGCGAACACGCCCGGCAGGCTCGTTTCCAGCAAGTGGGGCCGGCGGGTAAGCGGCCACCCAGCGTCGCGCAGGTCCTCGTCGGTCAGGGCGGCTCCAGTCTTGACAAAGCCCTTCGGGTCGAGTGCGACACAGCCATTGAGCCAACTCGTTGCCGGGTCGGCGCCGGCCATGATGAACACATGCCGCATTTCGCGTTTCTGGACGTCCCCGGTTTTCTTGTTTTTCCACTGCGCCCGCTCGACGTGGCTATTGCCTTCTAGCGCACAGAGTTCCGTATTCACGTGCAATTCAATGGCCGGATTCTGCTCGATGCGCATGATGAGGTAACGCGACATCGTGTCGGCCAGGCCATCGCCGCGCACCAGCAGGTGGACGCGCTTGGCAGTCTGCGCCAGGAACACCGCCGCCTGGCCCGCCGAGTTTCCGCCGCCGATGACGATGACTTCCTCGCCACGGCAGAGCTGCGATTCCATGAAGGTCGCAGCGTAGTAGACCCCGGAGCCTTCGAATTGCGTGAGGTTCGAGATCGGCGGCTTTCGATACTCCGCGCCCGATGCGATGACGATCGTGCGTGCCTGGACGCTCTGGCCGCCGCTGCTCTCGACGCTGTAAGGCTTGCGACTGCTGGCGATCTTGTTGGCGCAGCTTGCGATCATCACCTGCGCCCCGAACTTTTGCGCCTGCGCATAGGCCCGGCCGGTCAGGGCCTGGCCGGTGATTCCGGTTGGGAATCCAAAGAAATTCTCGATCTTCGAGCTGGCGCCTGCCTGTCCGCCCGGAACGTTGGACTCCATCACGAGTACATCGAGACCCTCGGACGCGGCAAACACGGCTGCCGCAAGCCCCGAAGGCCCGGCGCCGACGACCAACACGTCCCGAACTTGCGCCTGGTCGATGGATTCATTGAATCCGAGGCAATCGGCAATCTGCTTGTTGCTGGGATTCCGCAGCACCAACTCGCCCCGGCAAATCAGGATCGGGATGTCATTCACTCCGACCTTGAACCGGTCCAGGAAATGCTGTGCCTCCGCATCGTTCTCGAGATCGATGTACGAATACGGATGCGCATTGCGCGCCAGGAACTGCTTGACTCCAAGCGTCCCGGAGCAGAAATGCGAGCCGATCAGAACGACGTCGCCGAGTCCTTGGTCCAGCAGCGCGACTCGCCGAAGGATGAAGGCGCGCATCAGGATCTCGCTCAGTTCGAAATCGGTCTGTACCAGCAGCAGCAGCTGTTCGCGGCTGATCTCGATCACTTCACCGGGCTCGCGTACGCGCGCCCGCGCGAGCGCCCGGCGTCCCGACAGAAGGTTGAGCTCGCCCGTGAACTGGCCCGGTCCCAGCGCCTGGATCAAGGTTTCGCCCTTGTCGGAAGGATGGACCAACTCGATCTGGCCCTGTACGACGACGATGAAGGGCAGGGGAAGGGCGCCGACGTCATAAAGAACTTCGCCGCGATCCGTCGAGCGACGGCGGCCGTGGGTCGCAATGCGCTCAACCTGTGCCGGCATCAGCCTGGGGAACATCTGCTCGGCGCGAGCATGCGGGGGCAGGGCGAGTTGTGCAGTTGTCGCGTTCACGGGAGCTCGATGTCGATTATAGAGAGCTACACTTGTGGCGCTGTAGGAAAAAGCAAGGAGTCTTACGGATGACACCCACTGTTTTTCGGGCGCTCTCGGTCGCGGCGCTTCTCAGCGCGCCGATGCTTGGATTCTGCCCAGGCACCGCCCTCGCCGATGACGCTTCGCGCATCAGCACGCTCGAATCGACGGTCCAGCAGCTCAGGATTCGAATCGACGAGCAGAACCGCCGCATCGAACGACTGGAGGCCGAACTGAACAGCCGGACCAACGCGCCGCTGATCAAGCCGACGCCCGCCAAACGCGACGACTATGCGCCGAAAGCCGCGACCGGCAAAGAGCCATGGCATGCGCCAGAGGCCTGGGCGCGAGTGACCAAGGGCATGACGAAGGCGGAGGTCACGGAGATCCTCGGCCCGCCCACGGCCGCAGAGTCGATGAATACCTACACGACTCTCTTTTACCGCTCCGGCTCGCTGAACGGGCTCGTCAACCTCCGCGACGACCGCGTCGTGGCGGTTAACAAGCCCAGCTTCGGCGGCTGAAGACGGCCACGACCCGCCTAACTTCATGTGTGCCGACCGCACGTTCGCCGCGGCGTGCGTATGCTCCTGAGCTTCGTCAGTGCAATCTAGCGGGATCGAAAGACTTTTGGGAATGTCGGATCTTCAGCAAGATCCAGTTCCAAGTGGGTCTGGCCGGCATTGGCGACACAACCGACAGTGAAAGCGCCCCATGCTCGCATTGATATCGTTACCGTGCCGCTCTGATCAGGAAAGCAAAGTGGCTTGTGGCGTGGAAACATAGGGTGCAAGTAAAGGCGCACCGGATCTCTTACCTCTTTTCCGAGCCGCCGAGCTGGGCCAACTGTAATTGTCACCAGGAACCAGTTCGCTTCGCTCATTGCCGTCACGGTCGCTGAAAGGCGCAGGCCGTCCTTTTCCGGTCTACCCCCGAATGCACCCTTCCAGGGATCATCTTCATCAGTTCCAGGTTTAACTTCGGCCGCAAGTCCAGGTACCTCTTCGAGAACTGACGCGCCGCGTTCGGACTTCGCGTCTGCCGAGCGCTGCATTCCCGATTCGGCCGACAATGCGATTCCACGTACTTCCTCAACCTCGTGTCGCAACGAATCCATCTTGACGCTCACGTCGCCAACCGTAAATTCCCGAATTCTTGGAATAGCGAGGAAACCTGCGGCGGCTCCAAGATAGCCAAGAGTGATCCATCCGAATGCGTCGTCAATCGAATCGCCTGTCAGCATTCGCCATATCGCCGCCACCAACGTAGTTGCTGCCAATAGGTAACTCAGGTAGTCGACTGCGCGAAAGAATCGCTCCGTACTCTTGGTCTGATTGTTCACGCTACCCATCGCATTTGGCTTGAGTTGGTGTGGGCGTATGCCGATCAGACAACTGCGTGGATCGTCTCTTCCATTTCAGTTGCGACCTTCATGAATCCACCCTCGGTCGGATGAAGTTCATTGCCCCAGTCCTTGTCCAGAAGTACGCCACGAAAATTGACGTAATGCGTGTCGTGATGTGTTCTGGCGATTCCCGCCAACATGTCATTGAAGGCATCGATCAATTCGCGGACGATCGTGCGGCGAAGCGCCTTGTCGGTCTGGCGGTCATAGCCCTTGCGTGAGAGGCTCGGATCGAGCCACGGGCCCGGCAATGGTCCAAGGCCGCCGCCCCAACCGCGGCCATCCGGAATCGCGTAGTCGTACCCGTGGAAAAGAATCGGAATATTCGGCTTGCCGATCTGCGTAAGCTTGAATCTCAGAAGGCCAATGAGATCCTGGTAGGCCTGACCGAACACTTCCGCGACCAGGCCCTTGAGGATGCTCTTGTTGATCTCCGGCAGCCCACTGTGCATGTCGACCGCGCGCTTGTTGTAAAGCATGACGAATAGTTCTTGGCCTGCGATGTCATTGCCACCGCCTGAAAACAGGAACACATCCGGCCGGTTTTCTTCCAGCAACTGGTACGTCTCGATCATGTCGCGTCCATAGACCATGTCATTTAGGAGTGCGCCGGCTCTCGCGCGGTCCTTAATCTTGTATTCCCACCCATTCCACGTCTTGTGACGCAGGCAAGCCAGGATGTCGTACGCAGGAAAGTAACTGAACCAGGAATCGCCCTCGGCTGCGACCTTGACCGTCCGCTGGATGCCCGCTTCGGGCCCTCGCCGCTCAAAGGCGCGAATACGTTGCGATTCAAATTCCTGGCCCATTGCGGGAATTCGATCGCGCGCGCGCCGGGCAGGCGCGCTGTGGCGTCTGGTTCGTTTTGATGGCTTTGGCATGTCGACTCCCGGACTGTTGAGTGACTACGCTTCAGCCAGCAGGTCTTTCCAATCATTGACCCGAATGGCCGCCCCGGCTTCCGCGCCCGGCTGAGGTTGCTGTCCTTGCTGAATTGTGTCGGCACCGCGCACTTTGGAGCCGAAATCGAGTCCCGCTCGCTGCTCGATGCGGGTGATCGGTACACGCCAATGTTGAACGTCAATTGCCGGCAGGTCCTGCGGTTGGCCTACGTAGCTGCGCGTTTCGTTCATCAAGGGTCCTTGATCCGCGATCAGGCCGACTGCCTTTAGACCATTGGCGCTCTTCCATGCGACTATTTTCCAATAGGAAGATGGAACCTGGACGTCGTCGCACCAGTAATCGACCTGATCATCGAAAATCGGACCCTGCAATACGCAAATGGGTTTCCCTGATTCGGCTGCCAATAAGCCGTTTTCAAGGACATAGCGCTCGAGTCCCTGCCAGTACTTGGCCGTCTGGTTGAATCGAAAGTGCTGGGGCGAGCAATTGGAAAAGTGGAATGTATCGGCATTCGCGCGTTCCGCTTCTTCCTTGCTACCCCAAGTCGGATCGGTACGGCGCGTGAGATGACCGCGATCGAAGTAGTGGGACCAGGCGGAATAGAAGTCTTGACCAAGGTAAAACGTCTCGCTGGTGCGCGGATCTTTGTACCAGGTTTCGCCTTCTGAGCCTTCGACGACGCGTCCTGTCTTCCGGTCAACCGCAAGATACTCATCGCCCTTGATGTTCGTCGCGGTGAAGATCGCCAATCGCTTCGAGCGACTGAGCTTGACGCTGAAGTTTTGGTACTTGAGCAACCCGTCATTGGCGTTCGGCTCTGTTGCGCGAAGCGGCGCCAGATCCGCGCGCAGCGAGGGCGTGATCGTAGGCAGCGGGACCTTCAGGCCGGGAATGAACGACTCGTCGAAGCCCTTCCTGCTGGTGTAGTCACGATCAAGTCGCTTGGCCTCTGCGGCGGTGCGTACGGCGGGTGCTCCCGATGGCCTGGCAAGTGCGAGCGTCGAGGCTGACCCGGCGGTCCGGGTGATTTCGGCAAGCGCCCGAGCCCAGCTTTCGATGGGGAGCGTGATGCGCAATTCACCGACAGGTCCCGTCGAGTTCATGTTGCTGTCCTCGGATGCTGATTGCAGGGATTCGGGCAATCTTCTGGTAGTACGGGGAGGCGATATCACTCGACTGGTGGAAGTGGGTGCGGACTCCAGTCGCTCGGCAAGCGCCAATGCATCCTCGAGAAGTTGCTTTCGATCCCCCCGAAGTCTAGGCAGGCGCTTGCGCAGTTCCTTGTATATCGCACTGATGCGTATCCCCTCGTTTACCTCCTGCGGAATTTCAGGAGGCAGAGGCGCACCGCGCACGGCACGAAACGGCTCTCCGTAGTGATGCAATGCAACGACGTCCCATTCGTCATTGAACACCGGCGATCCGGAGGATCCGACCTCTGTGTCGGTGTCATAAAGCAGGACCTCGTCAGTCCGGAACAAAAGGGTGTTGTTGCGGACGGTCAGCATCTTGGGCCAACCGTTCGGGTGTTGAATGATGTTTACCGACATTCCGAGCACATGCTTGTCGCTGCGATCCGAAAGCGGGCAAAAGCCAAGCTCTGCGTCGGCCGCTGATCCAGAAACCTTTGCCCCGATGGCGATCAACGCAAAATCGAGCTCCTCCTCTTCCGAGAACTCCGCAAATGCATTCGGTTCGAGGGCGAATGTCGTCGTGACGAGTGGCCTGCGGAAACGGTCAAATTCGCGGTCAAACGTCACGGAAGTTCCTCTTGCCGCATCTGCGTCGCGGATGACGTGCTGATTCGTCATGAATAGGCGAGGGCTGATCAGGAATCCCGATCCTTGCGTGCTGTAACGGCTGTCGCGGACCTCGACGAATCCCACAGCTCGACGTACGTCGACACCTTCCGTCAGAAATGCACACTCCTGGAAGTCAACGCTTGGACCCTGGATGGCTTCTGCGCCGCGAGGAGTTGCCTTGAGCGTGCGGCGAGCAAAGTATCGGCGCCGTCGGTCTGGATCGATTTCTGCGTCTTTCCAGTTTCCGCTGGCAACCTGGCTGCGAACCTGCGCCATGCGTTCCTGGGCCAGCGTGAATTCCGTCTGGAACTTTGAGGAGACCCTTTCAATAGCGCCCGCTTTCTTGATGTCGCGAAGCATTTGAATCCTCCTGCGCGCTCGCGAATGCTTGGCTCGAGCTGCGCATGCGAACTCGAACAACGCACCTGAAACGTCGATGCGCAGACTCTACGCTCGCCAACGAGCTCAAGAAATATTTCTTCTCAAATCCCAGAATTGTGAGACTCCGCGGCCGCTCGTTACAGAAAGTATTGATTGCAGGTGGGATTCCATGAAGGCTATCAGATCGATCTGGCAGTCGCAGTCTGGGCTAGCAGCCTTTCTGCTGGCCACGACGGCGGCCGCCCACCACCCCGGCTTCGCGCCCTGCCTTGCCAACAACGACCCGACTGCCAATCCGCCTTCAGGCAACGTCGTCGTCCGGATCCTCTCGATCGAGCCGAACACGGACCTCGAGGGCGACGACGACGCGATTCCCTTCTACGACAACCACGCGGACATCTACGGCAAGGTCGTAATCAACGGCGAGAGCCGCGACCTTCCCAAGATCAACGAGGACGACCACCCGCACTGGGACGGACATCCGCCGGATGCCACACACCCGAACGGCGGTGTGTTCACCGTGGTCGTCCCCGCGACGCCAGACCCAATGGGTCTGACGCCACTGCCCGTGCCGATCTCGATCCAAATTTCCGAATCGGATGGCGGGCTCACCGGTGACGATGACACCGTCGACATCAACCCGTTGGCCGCCAAATCCTCACTCGACTTCAACTTCGACATGTGTTCGTTTCGCATTGACGGCGACATCAACGCAAACGGCACGCAGGCCGCGTTCGAAGTATCCGGCGGAAACGGCGACGATGCCGCAAGCATCCGGTTTACCGTGGGTCTTGCCGACGGCAGGCCCGTATCCCTGAATGATGCTGCCCTGACAGATCTTGACTTCGTTCAGGTAACCCCCCGCGTTGGCCGGTTAGTCGCCGGCAAGCCCACGGTACTCATGGCGCGCGTCGTCAACAACTACCCGACACCCATAAACACCAAGATCGAGGTCCGAATCGCCGGCTTGCCCAGCGGCAACATCGTGGACGAATTTCAGCTCGGCTCGATGGGCGGCGGTGAAGTCAAGACGTTCTACCTGTACGAGAATGACCCGCTGGTATTTCCGGAGTCTGGCCAGCCGTACACGGCGCATTTGACGGGGATTCTGGATCCCGATGGCCAATTGGCGGACACCGGCCATTCAGTGCCTCAGGATTGTCGCGCCCAGAACAACGGACGCAACAATCGGTTCGCCTGGCGCATTGTCGAGACGCGCGGGCCGAGCGTGCTGTGGGCCAAGGTCGGAATGGATCTTGACCTGTTGAATTTCGCGCCGGATTCGCATTTCAACGAAATCATCGAGCTCGGCGAGGGCTACATCCGCGGTACCTACCCGATTGCAAGCCTTGATCAGTCTACGAGCCCGATAGATCTGCCCGTGATGATCACTCCAGGCTTCGACTGGCTGCGCGCAATCATTCCCGGGACCGATTCCGCCGATCCGTTCCTGATGGTCGCAGAACTGGGTGGCATGGCGGCGATTCTTGGCTACGACCGCATCCTCGGCGTACTGCCGAACAAAGACTGGTTTGAGCGCTTCGAAGGCTGGAGTTCCGTCACTGGACTTTCGCTGGGGGACGCGCTTCCGCGTGGCGTCATTTTCCTGCCGCGTAAGGAAAACGATGCGGACGTCGGCCCGGCACTCGCGCTTCCCGCACATGAGCTCGGACACACATATGGGCTTAGCGTCGATTCCGCGATCAAGCCGAAATGGGCGTGCGGTACCGATCTCGGCCCGCTCACGACCCTGATCTGCGGAATGAACAAGGGCTTCGACGAATACACGAATGAAACGCCGCCGTTCGACCAGGGAAATCCAGGCAATGGTTACTGGATCACCCAGGGCGGAGAGTCAGCTGCGTTCAGCACGCTATTCGGAGAACAGTGCGACTCGCATTGCTTCATGGGATCCACGAACATCAACGCACACGATCATTGGTCCAGCCACAAGAGCTGGATCGATCCTTCTGACTACGATCGCCTGCTTGACCAACTGATCGTTGGCGGTACCGCTGCTTCCTTGCCTGCTCCTGCCTCGGTCAACGGAGGCCTGGTATACGTGTCGGGACTCATTGCGCTGAAGGGCGACTATGAATTGGATGATGCACGATACGAAGTCAAACAGAACGAGTTTGGTTTCATCGACGTCATCCACACGCCGGCGACATATCGCATGGAGGCGGACCCTGTTCCTGTGGGCAAAGAAACCATAGGTAAGATCCGCTTCATCGGTGCCGGACAAAAAGTGCTTGCGACTGCCGACATTCCAGTGCGATTTCTAATAGTCAATGAAGAGAACGGCGCCGCCGCGCGCGCAGCGCCCGTATCGGCCTTCGGCTTGACGATTCCAATGCCACCTGGGACTCAGGAAATCGCCGTGGACGCTCACGGAGAGGACGGTGGATATGTGCGGCTCGGGTCGCGCAAGGTCAGCCTCTCAGTGCCAGAGGTAAAACTCGCCGGAGTGCGAGTTCAGAAATCCGGGAAAGGCCGCGCACTGGCAGCCACTTGGCAGGGTTACGATGCGGATAGCGATGCGCTGCGGTACACCGTCGCCGTCAGTCCCGATCGTGGCCAGCACTGGTGGCCGCTTGGTGTCGACTTGGACAAATCATCGCAAGAATTCGACTTGCGGCAGCTACCGCGTGGCACCTATGCCGTACGCGTGATCGCACATGACGGCGTCCACATTGGCGTCAGTCCGATTGAGCTGATACGCGTCAATTGACCGCGAGCGTGTAGGTCAATGGTCCG
Source organism: Steroidobacteraceae bacterium (assembly GCA_036781365.1). Lineage (GTDB taxonomy): Bacteria > Pseudomonadota > Gammaproteobacteria > Steroidobacterales > Steroidobacteraceae > SCUD01. Next base: position 29,981 of record DAIQBB010000003.1, read on the forward strand.
CCGGAGCCCGTGGCAGGCCTCGGATCAAGGAGGATCGTGTACGCTCCTGGCTCGAGGAGTGCGCCGTCGATCCGCAGCAGGACCGCACCATCGCTGGTTGTCGCAACACGCCGGTTCACCAACGCGGGAGCCGACGGACTGTCGGCGCGAAGTATCGTCACTTGATAATCGGCTGCCGGATTCGGCCCCGGGTCGAATCGTAATTCCAGCTGCGTGGGATCGCCGCTTCGCGTCCAGGCCGCATCGGCTTCCGTGACCGCCCCGCGCGTAGTCTCGAATCGAAGGGTCTCCGTCGTTGCGTGGGACCCGGAGTCATGCCATGGATAGAGCAGGTACGAGCCGAGCCCGAGCGCGATGACGCCGAGTGAAGCGGCGATGGCGTACTGGATCCGGTGCTGTTGCCATCCTGAAATGGCCAGAAGCGGAGCAACTTCCCCCCGGTCTTCCAGTTCGCGCATGCCGTCCCTGAATGCGGCCGTTAGCTCGACCTCCGTCCGAAATGCGGGGTCTTCGACAATCCTTGTCTCGAGCATGAGTTCCTCCGCCTCCGAGAGACGCCTCGCGAGGTACTGATTGATCAGGTCCTGGTCTTCCGTTGTCATATCTGTCGTGAGGCAGCTCGGTGTCCCAGTGCGATGTTATGCAAGCACCAAACTATAGAGATCTGAGACGCGATACCGTTTTTCGAGCAGAAGGCGGAATCGCTCGCGGGCACGGAAAATGACCCTTCGGAAATGAGACTCGTCGATGCCAAGCTCCCGGCAGACCTGTGCCTTGTCCTGGTCGTGCAGGTAAATGCGAACCAGGATTTCGCGGTCACGAACGTTTGGAATTTCGCTCAGCACCTGGCGCACCGCCTTGGCGCGGGCTTCCGCCTGCGTGGCGCTCGCGGGGTCCGCATCGGGATCGCCGTAATCTTCGATGGCATCCTGCTGGCCCGTAAAAGTACGTCGGCGCCGCACGGTCCTGTGATGCGACCTGGCCAGAAAGCGGGCCGTTTGGGCGAGATATGGCGCGAGCTTTTCCGGGTCCTCGAGCGGCTGCTGGCGCAGCCGCTCGAGGACGATCCGGAACACCTCGTTGCAAATGTCATCCGCGAGCGTGTTGTTTCGCAGCTCTCGCCGCAAGATGACCATGACGCCCTCGCGCAGCCGCTGCAACTCCGTCGGCGAACGCAAGCTGAGCGACGCTGAATCAGTCTCGGTCACAGGCGGTTTGCCTCAGACATCAAGGGCGTGCGATCCCCCGTGCGATTGGGAGAGCGAAATGATCCGTCTCTTGCCTTCGATCAAGTTGATCGCAAAGAACAGCTTTCCAACCTTGCCACCGAAATCTCCGTAGAGCGTACCCGGCAGCAATACGCCGACGTCGAACTCGCCGTGCTTCTCGTTACTCTTCGAAAGCTTGCACGGCTGATTCATCGGCGCTTTAAGTAGTGGACTCGGCAGGTACCAGTAGCTTCCGTAGACGTCCTTGGATATCTGGAATGAGCCGCCCAGCGGCAAGCCATCCTTCCACGGCTGGGGTTTCGGCGCCTCGTCGTAAATGATCATGACCCATTGGGCCACAAATTGATCGGCATCCATCATTGCTCCCTACGTCTTTCGACGTTGTTGTTGCCAGCTTCGAGTGGAACATTCGAGACCAGTTGAAAACCTGCCCAATAGTACGGATCCGACCAGCGTGGCTGTTGCCGAATGTACCGTTGTGCGAGTTCAAGTGCAGCGGGTGCCGGCTGCTTGTTTATGAGCATTTGGCGGTAGAACTCCTCCATCAACACGGCAGTTGACCGATCAGGCACCTGCCACAGCGTTGCGAGCACCGAGCGGGCGCCACTCCGCAGGAAAGCGTGAGCCAGTCCAATCGGACCTTCACCGGCGATCTCACGGCCAAGCGCCGTATCACATGCACTCAAGACAACCAGGTCCGCATTCAGCGCGAGGCCGGCAATATCGAAGGAGCGCAGCGCGCCGTCCACGGGATGGCCGGTCCCGTCGAAGCGTGACAAAGCCAGCATCGCCAGCGAAGGGTCCTCGCTGTCGGCGAGCGCATGCGTTGCGAAGTGAACGATCTGAAAGCGCTCCAGATGAGCGCTTGTGACCTTTTGGCGATTGGCGTCGGTACCCAGGAGTACGAGCGTATCGGTACCGTCGCTTGCCATGGAGACGATGGCGTTCGCTTCGATGGACGTGGAGGGCAAGCGCTTCATTCGCGCAAGGTTTTGTGCGGTGCGCGTCGGCAAAACGCTGCCTATTGGCGTCAAATGGGCCGTTGCGCCATGTATCCGCGGATCGTCGGCCGTATAGATCGGGTCGGCGATCATGGCAATACTGGTCTTGGCGCTCCTTTCACCACTCGCGCGAGGTTCCACACCCGAAAGCGCGGTGACGACACGTATGGCGCCATTGCCCAGCTGGGGCATGGCATCGCGTGCAAGCACTGCGATGGGCACCAGGTGAAGCGGACCGTCGGGGACGACGAAAAGCCGCTCGTCGTCAGCGAGCTTGGATAGCGGCCCAAACAAAACCGCCACGAGACCGTCGAGGGCATCCAGCCGATTGGCCGGCGTCTTGCTATAGGTGCGCCAAGCGACATGTAGAGTGCGCGCCAGGTTTTCGACGTCGGTTCCACTGCCTAGCACATGGACCGCGACCTGGTTCCTACGAACTTCGAACAGCCAGCTTTGAGCGCGGCCAACGAAGTACTCGGCGACAACAACATTCTCAGGCACTAACTCAACTGGAATACTTGCGCGAATGGACTGTGTCCAACCGTGGGCCACACCCGCCGTGCTCGCAACCTGCCTTTCAAGAATCGAAGCTTCCGCGCGCAACTGCTCGATCTTGCGTGTCAGTTCCGCGACTCGATCCACATCAGGTGTCGCAGCACCCTGCAAGCGGTCCCGCAGCTGGCGCTTGCCTGCCAGGAGCTCGTAAAGCTGATCGCGGCGACTCCGTAATTCATCCAATTCGGGACTTGCATGAACTGGTTCAGTTTCCTGGAGCATCCGTGCGCGGCTGCGATCGCTGAGCGCAATGGCGGATCGCAGAATCCGCTGAGCTCTCGGGTCCTGGCTCTGGCCGAACTTGGCTGCCTGAGTCACCAGGATCGCAATCTGCAGTTCGATCGCATCGCGATAGCTGGCCCGAAACGCGGCACGGCTTTCCGCCTGCAGCGATCGCAGTCCGATACTTTCAAGCTCGCTGAGGGCGGCCGTACTATCCGCTAGGGCACTGCTCTCATCGCCCAAGCGGAATGATGACTCGGCTCGACGAACAAGGGTCCGAGCGTGTTCGAGATCAGAGCCGCTCTCGTCAAGGACCTTGAGCGCCTTGTCAAAGTACTCCAGGGAGACTTCGTTCCTCCTACTACGGGACTCGAGGTTGCCAAGCTCGGCGAGAGCGAGGCCGAGATAATGATGTGTGGGAGACAGTTCCAGCTCGAGAACCTGCTCCAGTTCCCGCCTGGCTTGCGGCAGTCGATCGTCCGTTAGATAGGCGCGAGCAAGATAAAGCTTTGCCTGGGCAAGGTCGTGCGGCGTGATAACGAGTGATTGGGCCATTTCGAGGTGATTGATCGCCTGCTCGATCTGACCGAAGCCACGTTCAAGTTCACCGAGGGTCAGGAGTGCAACGGCTTGCTCCCGGCGCGCTCCGGTCTCCCCACGCAGCTGAATCGCAGCGGTTAGCAGCTGTGCGGCGCGTTGCGGCTCTCCGGAGTGCATGAGAGTTGTCGCGAGCCCCTGCATTGCGCGCGCTTCACCGTTCTTGTCGCCGCGTGCATGAAGTATCTGGCCTGCTTGGTGAAAGCGGTCGATCGCTTCGTCAAACTGCCCGACCGCCCGAAGCGGCCATGCGCTGTTGTGCAGTGTGTGGGCATAGTTTTCTGGATCGTCATCCCGTGCAATGAGTGACAACGCTTCGTCGAATTCGCGCATGGCATCTGCAAGCCGGCCCTGCGTGTAACTCTGCGTGGCAAGGCTCTGAAGCGACAAGGCTTGCGCGGGCCGATCACCGGCAGACCGAAAGAGGGCGAGGGCACTTCTGAAGTCCTCGCGCCCTTGCGCCGCTTCGCCGGCTACGTCATGTGAGACGCCTCGGTAATTCAAGGCATAGCCGGCTTCGTAAGCATTGCCAAGCTCAAGCAGGCGATCGTAGGCCTCAGTCAGGCGCTCCTGTGCCAGTTCCAAGTGGCGGCGCCGCGCGGCCGGCTCGGTGTCCGCTGCATTGGCGAGTTGGTCCAGCGCCGCTCCCTGCAAGCGAATGGCGAATGCCGCGTGTTCAGGCATCGCGGCGCGATCAATTTGGCGCGACGCAAGTTGGGCACGTTCGGATGTACCGTTCCAGTCCGAGAGTCGTGCGTATCGCGTACCGGCTGCATTCAGGCGCGCGAGCCCCTCGTGATGCCGATCGCGATTTCTTCCATGTAGCCTCGCGGCAGCGTCGAAGGCATCCGCGCTTTCCCGTCCCCGACTGACTTCCGGAAATGACCGGCATCCGGCTGCCTCGCGGCGCACAGCGTCAAGCCGGCGGTGGTCAGCCCTTGTCTCGACGGGCAACTCCACAACTTCAATGTCGGCCTGGCCATTGGTACCTGCATGATCGTTGTGCACCAGCCGGAGCTTGATGACCTGCGGATGGGGAGCGTCAATTAACAGTGTTTCAATACCCATGCGTCGATTCGGAGCATCCGAAAAGGTCGCGCCGGAAATATCGAGGGCTTCAACTGTTGCCTTGACGTCCACCCTGTGGCCGACGATCCGAATCAGAACAGGTACGTCCGATTGCGTTTCGACGGTTAGCTCGTGTGGAACGGAGTCGGTAATCGGAATCCGGTTCGAGACCAGCACATTTTCAGGCGAGAGATCGACTGAGCACGCACTAGCCAAGGCAAGTATCGGGAGCACGCACAGGCGGCAGAATCGCCCCTGCAGCGGCCTGGATCGCCCCTCTGCCCAAATTACCGGATCCATGGGACTTGGCTCATCTTGCGGCCCTGACTTAACCGCGACTTGTTAGCACGGCAGCCGCGAATTGAGCAACACGCGAATTTCTTTTGGGAATGCCTGAGACGCTCCCGCCTCTCAGGACAGAAGCTTTATTGAAGGAATGCTTCGCCGAAGCAGTGGCACCGCGAGGGACAGCAGATGCGACCTGAACAAACCATGATCGGGCAGGGACTGCACGTCTGGACAGGCATTTCAGGGAAGAAATATCGGTATAGCGCCTTCATGTTCGGGACCGGATTCGGCCCGGGTGCGGCGAATATCATTTACGCCAGGGAGATCAAGGCAGGGCAGTACTTCCCGATCTATGTCGGGCATACCGCGGATCTTTCCGAGCCGTTTGCCGATTACCTGGTCATGCAATGCATCAAGCTGAGCCGCGTAACGCATATACACGTGCGATTCAACGAAGCTGGCGAGGAGCAGCGGCACGCTGAAGCCTCGGACCTGATCGCGCAGTTGAATCCCTCGTGCAACCGGCCGCGATCACTTTGAATTTGATCGGAATCACGACGCGATTGGGACGAAATACGAAGTGCTAGCGCTCGGCTCACTGGCGAGCGCGAACCTCTTCGCGCAGACGGAGACTTTCACGTACGACGATCTCGGCCGACTCGTGGTCGTTGAACACGGCGACAACAAATCGACTACGTATTCCCTAGACCCGGCCGGCAACCGGAAGACATTATAGACGTCCGACGGCACCCCGCCCACGGTGCCAACAAATCTCGCCGCGGTGGCGACGTCCGCAACCCAGATCAATGCTGTGCGAACCACTTAGTGAGCGTTTAGCGAGTGGATTAATGTCCTGGCACTTGCTCTCCAGTTTGCCTGGCCCGCAGGCAATTGAGGAGAAGACAAGTGGCAAGTCATCGAGAGGTGGAACGACCGCGCCGTGGAGACGGAGCGGTACGGGGCCATGGGCGGCGCTGGCCGCCGGACCTGATGTTGGCGGTAGTACGTACGGCAACGGATGGCAGCGCCAGCGCGCACGCGGTGACGAAGCAGTTCGGGGTGCCGTACACAACGGTGGTGGAGTAGGTTCGGCGCTATCGCGCGGGTGGCGCGGCGGGATTGCGGCCGGGCGGTAGCCGACGCGCGCGGTCGCCCGGTGCGGGCGCGGCGCCGGCGCGACGCGATCGTGGCGGTTAACAAGCCCAGCTTCGGCGGTTGAGCACCAGCTCGAACATTTGCGCGTGCGGCCGGCCCGGTTCGTGCAGAGCGAGCCCGACTTCTAACGGCCGGCGTTGAGCAGGGCGGTCGCCTCCCGGAAGATTTCAGTCGCACGATCGAAAGCCGCCACGATCTCTGCCTCATGCGCTGAAAAGGCGCCTGGCTCGATAATATCGAATCGAAGCGACCCAGTTGACATTGCGAAGGCGACGGGATGGTACCTGCCTGCGCTGTTCGACGAACTCATTGCCCGTCCGCTCGAAATCAGGCGGTACTACCTGCCGATCTCACCCCAGGGTGACTTCACGATGACCGGTGGCACCCGCTTTCTGCCACGGGACCTTCCTGAAGCTCGCGCAGGTGCACCTGAACGGCGGCACGTGGCAGGGCCGTCGTGTCTATGCAAAAGAATGGTCCGACCTGGCCACCAAATCTCATTACTACTCGGAAGCCTACAAATTTCACTACGGCTATCTCTGGTGGGGAGTGGACTATCCGTACCGGGGAAGCACGATCCGCGCGTATTTCGCGAGCGGCAATGGCGGCCAGATCTCGATGGCCATTCCGGAATTGCAGCTCGCGATGGCATTCCACGCCGGGAACTACAACGACGTCGGCGGCCGAAAGGCGACCCGGGAATATGTTCCCGAGTTCATCCTGCCGGCCGTCGACGACTAGAGTCGGGCGGTCAATCGGTCAGCAATTCGTAGCCTATGATCGCGGCAATCACTGCACCGGCGATGAGCCATTCGTCATTGATGCCGCCGCTATCGTTATCGTTTCTCCGGCCGTAGTTCTGGCGGCCGTAGTAACCGTCCTCATATCCGCGCTGGAACCCCTCGCGGAAGTAGTGGTTGTATTCGTCCTGGCGGACATAGCGGCCGTCGTAGCCAAAGTTGGCATCCTGGTACGCGAACGCTGAGCGGTAGTCGTAGCGCCAACGGTCCTCGCGGTCCGCACGGCCGGCCCTGAAGCCCTCGTTGTAGCCGGCCTGCAAGGCTCTTTCCAGCTTCTTGATGCCGTACTGGTTGGTCTGGTAATAGCGGCCATCACGGCGATACCGGTAGTTGGGCGCCGTGTAGTAGTACGGGTCGTTGTTGTAGTCGTACCTCGCCCGCCTGAGCTCCGCCTCCTGGCTGCGCATCCGCTCCTGGTATTCGCGCTGGGCGCGCAACTGTGCGATGCGCTTCTGCTGCTCGAGAATCCTCGCATCGCGCTCCGCGATGTCCTGCCGGTGCTTGAGCTCAAGGTTATTTCGATATTGCGCGAGTTCCGCCTCCTGCTTGCGGATCCGCTCCTGCTGCTCCTGCTGTGAAACGCGTTTCTGCTTAAGCTGTCGTTGCTCCTGCTGTCGTTTTTGCTGGAGCTCCCGCTCCTGCTGCTCCTGCAACTGCTTCTGCCGCTGGTTTTCCTGCTGCTGCTTTTCCTGCTGCTGCTTTTCCTGCTGCTGCTTTTCCTGCTGCTGCTTCTTTTTCT